>CADAIP010000006.1 GCA_902787975.1 Oscillospiraceae bacterium | reverse complement strand
TTTAATAAAAACTCAATTCTTAGAATTGAAAAAGGTCCGTTTTACTTCAAGTTTTGCATTCTATTCAATTTTCAAGATCCGCGCATTTCCTTTGATTTCTCGCTCACTTTTTTGTGTGCCTCCGTCAAAGTGCTTGATAATTTTAATTCGGCAGACCTATTCTGTCAAGGACTTTTTTCATGATTTGAAAACTTTTTTTCTTTATATTTAAAAGTAACACATCATTAACAGACGCTATTTTATATTCTCAAACAGTATCTGAAAAGACTTTATATATTTCTTTTCAAGATTTTAAGGTGTAGCAAATAACAACTCTTTATGTTAATATACTTTTCGCTAGGCAAACGGAGAAGTACCCAAGAGGCCGAAGGGGAGGCTTTGCTAAAGCTTTAGGCCGGGCAACTGGCGCGGGGGTTCGAATCCCCCCTTCTCCGCCATAACAGGCTAAGGAGTCCCAGAAAGCTTTATTTCTGGGGCTTTTTCATTTTCGCAAAACCCAACTTGCAACAAAAAATGCAACAAAACATGTAAAGGAATCCTAACTCAATATCTGCAAATCCCTCAAAGCTAGAAGCAACATATGAATAAAGCCGGAAGAGTCATCACTCCTCCGGCTATTTGCTTTAATTTCATCCGTGTCTTCCGGTTATATAATCCGGTTTGACCGCCGTTTTGTCTTCCACCCATTCATTGCCTATCTTCTTATAACAGACGCAGCCGATATCACTTGACTGTACCCATATGTTATAGGTGTCCTTTTCCCAGCATATACCCCAGAAATCCCACGTCCTGCAGGGTTGGAACTCGCATATCAGGTCTTCGTCTCTGTCGAAGATCTCTATTTCCATCATATCGGTACTGAGCGGCATGCACTTGGAATAGTATTGGTTGTCGAAACTGAATGTCTTATCCACAGTAAAGCTTCCGTACTGAGCCTTACGGTCAGCCGCCTTGTCTGCCAGGACCTTCTCGTAGATCGGCTCCCAGTATGAAACCATATCAGCAGGCACCTCTTTGTAGTAGTAGCCTTTAAGTTCAGGATTTCTGCCTCCGCCCATGCACAGTATGAAAAAATACATCTTCGATTCGTAACGGAATACCGATACATTTCTGCATACTTCGTTTCCGTTTTTATCAGTGAAGTATGCCATGAAATTTACTTCAGAAGCAGCCATCTCCTCATACTCATCGAACTGATCCTCACGGACGATCCTCAGATCAAGTTTATCAAGATGATCCTTATAAAATGCAGGATCATACTTATTAAACTCGTTATAGAGTTCTACAAATCTGTCCTTATCGAAAACGGCATCCGTATTAACTGTCTCCTGCCAATGTGATGCATCCTCACCTGCACGGAAATCACAGGTTATATCGCCTTCGATCTTGTCCATATGATCCAGCGGCAAACTGAAAAAACAACCGCTGAGCATACAGAGCATCAGCATTATAAGTACAGGTGCGAGCAGTCTTTTCTTAATCACCGATAATATTCTCCTATTTATGTACCGAAAATCTCTTCATGAATCTTATTGTATTCTTCTTCGGTAATATATTTATCATTAAATTGATAGTCACCTGCATGTTCTTCGTAATACTTCTCTGCAGTAAGAGTCATAGTGTCGACTACTTTGTCTCCGCCTTCGAATTTGTAGAATGAATAATAAAGGCGTCCGGAATGCGTTGTATCTGAAATGACTATCCACACAGCATCGTCATAATAGACATATGACAATGCACCGGCATTACCGGATGCCGCAGCGAAAACATAAAGATTTCCATCGATCACGTCAAGATACATTCCGCCATAAGGGCCGTTAAGGATCAGTTCGTTCTCACCGTCATTATCAAGATCTATCTGCTCACCGGCGCTGAAAAGCTCAAAGCTCCAATCCTCGTCATCACCTTTCAGATCATTGAAATTAATACTCTTTTCACTCTCAACTATCGGCGATGACTTCAAAGGCTCCGCATTAATCTCACCGTTTAAGAACTGCTCGAAAATATATTCCGTGGAACCGGGTTCATAAGGGTTATCTCTAACTGATGTTTCAGACGGGACATCTTCAGGAGTCTCCATCACCTTGTTGTAAACCACAGAAGTTTCCAAGTTTGTAAGCTGGGTCTTATCTGCCGAATAACTGTATCCAAAAGATTCCCAGCGATCATCTTCAACATAATTGAAGAAGACACCATCCTCCTGCAATTCTATTTCTCCAAGCTCATAAACATAACCACCGGGCATATCAGCCGACGTAATCAGAAGATAAAACTGTCCGTTTGCCTTACAAAGTGTTACAGACTGCTTTTCGTCATCCGGACAGACATAAGTGCCTTTAAACAGCTCATATGCTCTTTCGTCCAGTGTCTCATTTTCTTCATATCTGCCCAGAATATCCTGTATGCCTATGAGTTCGGTAATCCCATAAGTATATCCGCCATAAATAGATTTACTGCTGCCATTGGTGTCGTAAACAGTAAACCCCCACTGTGAACCGTCATAAGTGTCGGAATAATCTAGATCGTATGAGGACTCGTTTTCAACGAAAGAATCAGCCAAAGATCTGATCGTCTTAAGATCGTTAAAACTGATTGGCTTGGTTACTTTTGAATCACCGCTTAATGAATAGCTGGTTGTTATCTCAATAGTTCCGTTGTAATACACAGAATAACTTGTTACGGTCCAGTAATCACATCCCCAGTTGAAAGGCCCGCAGCACGAGCATGAAGCTGTAAATGCCAGCTTATCAGAATCAAGAAACTGATCAGGGAAAGTACTGTTGACCGTTATTGTTGTAGGTGTTGCCGGAACAGAATCAGATTTCTTTTCATCAGAACCTTTGCAAGCTGTAAGCATGAAAGGTGTAATTGACGCACAAAGCAAAACAGCAATTAATCCTTGTAAAAAGCCATAAGTCTTCTTCATAAACAAATCCCCCACTTATTAATCAGTTATCATCTTGCATACATATCCTTAAATAAGCAGTTACTATGTATACAGATGAAATTTAATAAATGTTGCAGCCAATATGCTCTATTAGATCAGCAGATCAGCCAATGTATCTTCGATCCCGACAGGATGCCAATGTCCCTCAACGCAGGTTTCAGCACCGGTCGAGCGGATCGTGTCTGCAAGCTTGCCGGCTAATGTCTTATCCTTACTGCCGTTCGGGAATTGCGGACAAGCTGCATCGCCGACAAAGAGCGTCTTATCTTCACACACACAAACAAGAGTTGAATCGTCAGTATGAGGTGCTTGTGTCAGAATCAACCTGACCGTGCATCCGCCAAGGTCGATCGTCATGTCACCCTCGAAAACAATATCTGCAGGAACAACGATTACTTCTCTGCCGCCTTCATATTCTTTCTGTATGCTGTCGTACATATTAAGGAAATCGTCCGGACCGTTCGTCTCTATCTTTTTCATGTATTCCAAAAGATAGCCATTTGTCTTTTCGTTGGCTATTGTAATGCCGTTTACTGCATGCATTGCAAATGTATGGTCCCAATGCCAGTGTGTAAGGACCGTAATCGAAGGAAAAGGCAGGCCTTCCTTTTGAAGAAGGTCGTAAAACTCTTTAAGGTGCGCTTCTGAGTGGCCTGCATCGATCGCCAGGCTCATCTTTTCTCCCTTAACATAACCGAGATTCGGACGGTCACGTTCCTCCTCGAAAGGCATATACCATATGTGTTCTGAAAGTTTCTTAAGTTCCATATGTCTTCTCCTTATTTCTCAAACACAAGTATCTTACCGCGTTCAAGACTGTCGAATGTAACACCGCCCTTTTGCTGATAATAGGGGCTGTATACTTTCTCAAAGTGGATTCCCTGCAGATCTTTTTCGATGAACTTAAATCCGTATTCACTTATTTCATCGATCAGTTTCTTATATGTGTACTTGCATTTCTTTTTATTCTTATCTCTGAAATTCGACAGATGGAAAGGAAGTACAGCAAGAATGCCGCCGGTCTTCAACGTTCTTTTCGCTTCTTCAATCATCACGAAACGGTGAAGTCCGTTATATGTTTTCTCTTCTCCATGAAACATATCTGCATAGATGACAAGATCAAAATAATCATCGTCAAAATCATGACGGTAATCTTCTCTTCCGACAGCTGTTGTAATGCAATTGATCTCCTCGTCCTTCGCCTTTCCGTTTACGTAATCCAAACACTGCTTGTTGATATCCACAGCATAGACTTTGCATTTCTGTTCGAATGCAAAAGATGCCGCAAAAGAATAATTACCTGCACCACAGCCATAGTCGAGAATCACAGGATCATTTACATTCAGGATCGAAGAAAAGATATTTGCACCTTCCTCTTTCTCCCATTTATTTACGTCGTCGAAAATACTCATTGTCAGTTACCTATCAATGCGTTCTTTTTCATAGATCATAGATTATCCCCTTTAAATTAAGAACGCTGTTACTGCAAAGCAGCAAGCTTCGACTGCCGCAAGCGGCGTCATCACGTATTTTTCCTTCTTACTTGGAGATATTATATTCATGACCGTGTTCACTGCAAAGAAGCCTGCGAAAACGAAGCAGATGATCTTTATCACTTTGCCTGCAAACCACATATTCATAAGTCCGCCGCCCTGAAGTATCATTGCTGCTCCGAAGAGCTGGAGGATAACGGATGAAGCCGCAAACATCCTGTACATCGGCGGCAGCACTTTATATCTTCCGCCCATAGTAAACTCACCCAACGGCAGACCGAATATCAAAAGGATCTCCATTACCGCAACTGCCAGGAGCAGTACTGCGCCTGTTATTGAACTTACAGTTAATACCATATTATTTTCCCTTCACCGCTATCTTCTCAGGATCGGCGCCTTCATTCAGAATGAACGCATCAGCAGCTTTATTGATCATTTCCATCATCTCTTTCTCCGTTCCCTTAAGAACGCCTGTCGCAAGCATCGTCGCAATGCCGTGTGAATAAATGATGGTATTCCTCACAAAACGGATCACCTGCTCCTCATTAAGTCCGGTCTGCTCTGCGATCATGGCGATCATCTCTTTATTTTTTGCCCTGCCGATATCCTTAAGGTTATAGGGCTTGCCCATAGGGCTCTCGCCCAGATAAAGGAACTTAAAAAGATTCGGTTCCTTGAGCGCCATCTTCACATAGGACCTGCCCAGGAATTCGAAGCTCTCAAGTTTGTTCTCATAACTTGATGCAGCCTTCTTCGCGGCATAAGCCATCGCATATTCAGAGAGGGCCCGCCTTAGTCCGGTCATGTTCTCGAAATGCCATACAATAGGCTGAGTTGAACACCCGATCTCAGATGCCAGTGTCTTAACATTGACCGATGCATAGCCGTCCCTGATGAGCATCTTCAACGCTGCTTCCAAAATAACTTCTCTTGATATAGTAGTTTTACGCGCCATAGGAGTCACTTTCCATAAACAAAATTATATAATCCTGTTTATATTATATCGCGAATCAAAAGCTGTCAACACCCGAGGATGTGCACGATAACGAAGCATTTTTTAGACTAAAGCCCCGTAAACAATGCGTTTCGGGGCTTTTTGCTTTTTCTAATACCCTTAATAATACCCTTAACTGCTTTTTTCTTAAAAATCTGATGCCGTTAATTAACGCTTAGTTCGATATATTATCAGTAAGCGGTCTGTATGATAAACTTAACTGCGGTGATAGGCAGGAGTGCCAATTGCGGTAAAAAAAGAAGGTTTATTGTAGTCGGATATGATCTTAGAAATTATATATGCACTGGAAATTGCAATAATATTTACAGCTAATATTTTTATTGTTCCGCTCACAGGCAATAAATTCAACTTTACCGTTTCACTTGTTTACATGGTATTTGTTGCCGCTTTATATGGATTTGCTCTGGTAAGCAGGAATAAAAGAGCATGGCTGCTTAAGTGGGGAGTATCCATACCTTTTTCGTTTCTTATTCTTCAATATTTCAGGATTACGGACTATTCGATCAGAGCTTTGAATTGGGTATATCCGGGGTATGGCAGACCATCCGGAGGCGGTCAGTTCGCGACTGCATTTATGATCCTCCTTTTTACCGCAATGTGCCTGATAAGCGGACTGATATCTTTATTTATTAGCAGTAGGACTTCTGAAAGATTCAAGAGGATTCAATTTATTGCAGTATTATTGTTTTCTGTCCTGACCGTTGGCGCTGTGCTGATGTTAGAGATGCAGTTTCCGGCTGTTAATGAGATTTTATCCTGAGCTGCCGGGCAAGACTAAACTTTTTATGATGCTTTCACAGATGTTATTACCATACTTACAGATACAACACCGATTTAGCTAATCCAGTTCCATCATGAAATTCACCTGTTATTGAGTCTGATATGATATTTTGAGCATATCGGATGTCGGTGCCGGAGCATTCGTTGAATTAATGTCGCAATAAACATAAATATATGAGTATTTGGAAGCATTTATCTCGCCGCTATTGATAATATCCGGATCCCGTTCTTTTAGTTTCTCGATTTCTTCTTCTGATAATAATTCCTCAGTGAAGTATACGTTCCATGTAACTCCCTTGGTAGGTTCATAGTTGCTGACCTTAACTTTAGAGTGAATATCCAGGGATTCGAAATACCATCCATTATCAAAAACATCACTTCCGGTGATGTTTTTCTCATATGTAGCCGGAATAAAGGCAGGCACTGAACGGTTGCTCTTGGTTGTTAGGGTGCTGTCAGAATTTGAGCATGAACAAAGCACAATAAGCGTAAATGTAATAAATACAATTGCTAACTTCTTAAATGTATTCATCTCATTAACCTCAATTAAAACCTGCCGTATTCCATTTTATCTGATAAAGAAATGCTCATCAATAAACTACGGTTGCCCTGTCATCGAGTTTCCTGGTTCTGTCCCTGAAATCAAATTGTGACTTGCTTCCGCTCTTCACACTCACTGTTTCATAATAATACTCGGTATATGAACTGAGTTTTCCTCCGACAAAATATTCCGATCTCGTCTTTTCCTCATCGGCGTTGTAATAGTTGATCGTAATGACTTCCGTAAGCACAGCATCTGATCCGTCACTGAAAACCTGGCTTGATATCCATTTCTCTTTGATGATGCTCTCCTTGCTAAGGTAACCTTCATCCGAATATTCATATTTGATCTCGGTTCTGTCCACGAGTTCGAAGACATGGTTAATGACCCGGTTTTCACTGTCATAAGTATATTCAGAAGAAGACAGGAACTCTCTTTCCCCGTTCTCAATACTGTAAGTTATTTCCTTGAGGAGATTTCCCTTCTCATCATATTCTTTCTCGGTAACATACCGGAGCTCATCATTACTGCCGTAAGTGTTAAGTGTCTTCTTATTGCCGTCTTCAACCGTCTCGGTCCTCGAGGCCAGAATGCTGCTTCCGTCAGCTGATGTGATGGTTCTCTGAATCATTTCTCCATCGGAGTCATAAATATCCTCGTATATCTTATCCACCTCTTTGTTATCGTCGTAATCGGTTTCAATCTCTTTTAGAAGTATCCCTTCGTCATCGTATTCATATTCAACAGTATATGTGCTCGAAAATGACTCTTTGCGGATAGGTAATCCGGCTTCATTATATTCAGTAACTACTTCGACCTCGCCGGTATAGCTATAGGTGGTCTCTTTTCTGAGGACACCGTTCTTATCGTACTCTCTCAAATACTCGGCATTATCTCTGAAGTCGGTCTTCTTCTCGGTGAAGCTTCCTGACAGATCAAACGTGCGCTCTATTGTTGTATTCAGTTCGCCGTTATAGTATTCGCATTCTTTCACCGGATTACCGTTCTTGTCATACTTATACAAATACTCACTGAAGCTCATCAGGCCGCCGTCAGCATAATAAGTGCATGCTCCCGCATAAAGTCTTGTCTTCTCATTGGAGCACGCAGAAATACTCAGCATAAGAACGACCGATAACAACACACAAGACAACTTCTTCATACATACTCCTCTGATGAATCTCTGTTTGTATTTTTTAGGCATATATCTTACATACAATTAAGAAGAGTTATTTGTTGCATTCTCATTCGTATCTTCAGACTTCGGTTAACGGAACAACATTTTCACAGATAATCAACGCACGAATACCAAAGTGTTGTTTAAGCATCAGAAAAGTCCTGAATTACTGATTGTCCGGGCTTTTTCCTCATGACATACTTTGCTCATCAACTAAAAATTAAATGCCAAATCAAGGAGGGCAAACAAAATGAAGAAGACAATCGCAACAGCAGTAATCACAGCAGTCACAACAGCAGCTATCGCAGTAGGATGCTTCGCAGGATGCGCTAAGAAAAATGACAACAAGCAGACAGCATCAGCTTATCTCGATCAGGACGGCAACACAATCGAGACTACAGTAGATCTTTCAGACGGCTATTCCTGTGATTTCGTCAGAGGAGCAGTTTACCTTTACGATCAGGAGAACAAAGAAGACGTTGAAGCAGTTGCCCTTGGAACCACACTCGAAGAAGAAGTTTACGGCGATTACCTCAAGGCAGCTGAAAAAGATACAAACAAAAGAGAGTTTAACGGCGGCTTGATGTTCCAGGAAGACAATACAATGATCTATATCACCAAGGTAAGCACAGATTCTTACTTCGCTGTCTTCGCCGAGAATGCAACATCCGCTCAGATGGAGAAGTACGTTTCCCGCTTCACAGTGGCTCCTGAGTTTTGATAACAAGCTAACTATCCTAACTTAATATCCCCTCATTCTGTCAGCAGCGTCACACCCGTGGCGCTGCTGATCGTTGATTGTAAACACGGGCGCCTATAAATCCGGTTCCCCAGATTACGGATACAGTCATAAGGATCAGATTCATAGAGTATAGGCCCAGTAAGAAGGCAGTCATTGCAGGAAGCAATGCACCTGCAACCGGAAAACCTGCAAAGAACGAATAACAGTGAACTTATTCTGACTGTGCAGTTGCAATTACCGATATGAGAATCGTAAATACAATTATCGAAGATATTCTTATTTTCATTTATATCTCAATCTTTATCATGTCAATTTCTCAGAGAACTCAGCTGAATCCATATGTGTTTTGGAGTTACTAATCGTAACTATATGTTCCATCTGCATTGACCTTAAAGTATGCATAATAGATATTGTTTCTGTTCCCAAGATCACCCACGGAAAGACGGTAATCACCGAGTTCTAATGCTCCGAAGAAATGCATATCGTATGTAAAATTCATGCTCTGACCGGGAGCAAGTTCATGACCGAGATCATGTACCACATAAGGCTCTGTATAAGGCACGTAATACCAGATATCACCTCTCTTAACTTCAAGTCTATAGTACTCGCCAAAATACCAGGTCTCATCGTCCATGTTAGTAAACTCAACAACTCCGTTATCGATTGCTTTTACATCTATCAGATAAGAACCTTCTGTTTCATCAACCACCGGAATATATGAAGTTTCTTCCGTTGCCCTGAAGATCATCTTGTTGTCTTTACTTCCATCATAATAAACAGTCAGCTTATCGCCGGAGCTAAATGCATCAATATATTTCTCGGAATCTGTAAAATCCAAAAGATAAGAGTAATTTACATTCCCGGCCAATCTGCCATAACGGATAATCCCGTTATAGTAAAGGAAGACATTGTTATTCTTATCACAAATAAAAACCGGTATCTGATCTTCACTGAAATCCTCTGCTGCCAGTTTAGTGCCATTGGCCTCCATCGACTCAAACTTCCAGTTAGAATCATTAATCCATACAGTTTTCTTAAAACAGGAGGAAAATGACAGCATCATGGCAGCAACCAAAAACACCGCTAATGATCTCGCCACAATTGTTTTCATATATCTTCCTCGTAATGATTGGTTTGAAAAACTAACGATCAAAGGCAATTCTCGTGAATAAGATAATTATATCACCTCGGAAAGCTCTATCAGTGCGCCTGCCTGGAACATGGTTGAAAGATCATCGGACGGTGCATCCCACGAAGCATTAGATATTACTATCAGTTTCTCTTCTCCGGGAACCGTTGCCTTCAATACCGCCTCAGCAGAGAATAACAATTCACCGGTAGCAATATGGTAGTCACTTGATACGATTGCAAGATATCTGACAGACGGATAATCAGATACGAGTATGTCGTATGTATATATTGCATTCTGAGCCGTGGTAAGCGAATTATCTTCAACGATGATACGTTCCTTTGCTATGCCATGATCTTCAAGCCAGCCGGCCATCTCACCCGCTTCTGTTGCAGAATCGTTATTGTAAGCTGTGCCGCCTCCGGTACATACGATATATGCATTCGGGTACTTCTCGGCACTTCTTAGTGCAACAGTCAGACGGTTAATCAGTTCATCTCTCATGGAGCCGTCAGGGTTAAGCTGAAATCCCAGAACAACAATGCACAGCTCATCCGTATCCGGCAGGCCGTCCGGTAAAACATCATAGTTAACATTCTCACCCAGTTCAGGAGAACGCCACAGCTCCATTATTGTCTTCCACTTCATACCGGCATTCTCGTCTTCTGCCGTAAGGTCCATTAACAAAGAATCGATTCTCTCATTTGCCTCAGATCCGTTATAACCGTAGTCCATGACGATCTCTTCAACGATGCTTTGTACTACTTCAGGATCTGCCACATGGCTTTCAGTGATCTCTGTCGTTTCATTAGTTTGCGGGATCTCTGTACTCTCAATAATTGTGGTCTGTTCAGTTACTACAGTTGCTTCTGTGTTAACAGTAACCATAGTAATTTCAGTATACTCATTATCCGCTGTTTTTCTTTTGCATCCAGGAAGTGAAAACGCCATGATCAAAACAAGCGAAAGAGAAACAGTACGAATTGCTTTTTTTACCATAGTATTTTCCATTCACCCTCCAAATCAGCTTTGCAGTATTGATTTCATCAGGCTGAAATCCTCCTTGAATCTCGCAATGATAACCTTGTCACCCTCTTTGGGCTCTGTATCAGGCTTTAAACTTTTAAGGTAGCCAAACCGGTAACCATTCACGCCTTTAACTACATAATCCGAATCGTATATGCCGGCGATCTCGCCTGAATAGAATTCAACATCATCTTTCACGATCGTGATCAAAGTTGATATGAGATTATAAACTGCATATACAGGAAAGAATAAAGCTGGTATCAGAGGTGAAAAGATTCTGGTATTATGCACACGTCCCAAAAACAGATTCAAAAGAAAAGCAGCGCCTGCGCCCACAACTAATGCTACCGGGATTATGATGAGTGCCGTTTTGAGATGATGCCATATGAGTTTCTTTTTCATATCTTTCGGCACCGTTACACTTGTAAGGAACTGATCGCTGACAGCTTTATTCACTGAGCTTCTTACACCTTTCCCTGATACTACCTGCTTCGAAGATTTGTCCGGTGCCAAGGAGCTCTTTTTCATACCAAGAAGCTTAACATCCGGATTATGTGTCAAGCAGTGTTCGTGTACCGCTTTTACGGCGTAGCATGCATCTGTCTCGCTTCGTGATATGGCGACACTCTTTCCCTTGTTTGTCCTGACGATGATCTTATATGTGTAATATTCGCGGTAGCGGGTGCTGTACCTCGGTCCGATGCGTTCGGTATGCCATGTCTGCTTTACCTGCAACGATTGTATATCTTCATATGCAACTGCGGTTACTCCTGCAGATACTCCGATCAGCATATCCGGTGCAAGAATAATGTCTCCGTAATCCAAAAGTTTGGCTTCTTTTGAATTTGCCTGTTCATCCACCTGCGCTCTGGTAAATCTCTTATCTCCGCACGCCGGGAAATAACTTTTGATCACGTCTATGTCTCTGCCGCAATAAGACCACACTAATGCAAGCACGAAAACAGGAGCCCCGAATACCAAAGGCAGTACATAAGTCAGTTCATCTTTTCCCATTATCATGTTGATGATGCCGGTCGCAAGCAACACTGCCGATACCAGCAGAGCAACAAAGTCGAAGATCAGCGTCATGCCGTTATCATTAACATAACAGTTAAGAACCACATTGGAATACCAGTTGCGTTTCGGTGGTATCTTAACTCCGTTAAAGTAGGCTTCTATCACCTTAAGGAGTTTTTCTTCAGTAGCCTGATACTTAAGCCCATGCTCCTTGCAGATGCTGACAAGATCATTCCAGGTCCACTTGTATTTCTTAAATTCAGCGTATGTCTTTATGCTGTCAAATTCCGGTCTTTTCATAACATGGTGATCATATGGTTTAATGAATAACCATATTACCACATGATCGATCCTTTCAGCCTAAGCTGTATTTCTCCTTTACACGTTCATCAGGTTCATATCCTGACAGGTAATCATCGGTCAGGGAGATAAGCTGATCGTAAGTTACGGGATAAACGGTGTAGTGACCTGTGTAATTATTCGGATCACTGAATGTAAGATCCAATACGACTATGGCACCGCTCTGTTTTCCGATGCCTGACAGAATACAATTGCGGATACTGTAGATATTCTTGAAATTACTGTCATATACATCCACGTTGTTTGAACTGAGATAGTAGTATCCGCTCTGTTCGTCATAATAGAACACGTTCACGAAGCTTTCTAATGAATAAATCGTCTTGATCTTTTCGCCCGTGGAAGAATCGTAAATGAATACTGCACCGTCATATAACTGGATTAGTCCGAGTTCGGCATTATGGCACATAACAACTCTGATTATCCTGTTCTCCTGAAATTCAGTCTCATTCTGCATTACAAGATCAACAAAATCTGAAACATCGGGATCTTCATGAATCTGAATAATATCATAGTAATCTGACATCAGATCTTCATAATCGCCTGAGGTAACCACCATGTAATCAGATTGTCTGAATGTGTATGTATAGATGTGGTTATCACCTGTTATGGCAGCATAGAGTTTCCCGCCTCTGTATTCCAGCATCCATGTAAAAGTGTCACTATTAAGGCCTGTATCATAGCTGTTATATTCGCCATCCCTGATCTTATACATCATGCCGGAACCATCCAGTAAAACAAGTTCATCAGAGGAAACAAACGTCCTGATATAACCACTTGCTTCAAATTGATCTGCATCATTAAGATCTTTATCCAGTATTGATACAGATCCGTCGGTTATAGTGACAACATAATCATTCAGGACAACTAATCTATAACTGTCATTGACGTACCTGCTTTTTACCGTTCCGCTGTTAATATCCATGATCCAGAGAGAATAATTATATTCCTCGATATGCTGAACATCATCAAAATTCTCGATTTCCTTCCAGACAATGTTCTTTCCATCTGTTGCAATATCAAAGCATACGGTATTGGCAATAAAAATCTTGCTGGAACTGCCGTTCAACATATCAATCACAAAAGCATTGGTTACACGGTTATCATAATCAGTAATAAAGACCCAGCATTCGTCAGATCCGGGAATAAAATTCACCGCAATCTCAAGCCTGGATTCATCAGAGAGCCCCTCGGAAGAATAGTTGAGATTCCATACCTGCTCCCTGCCCTTATACAGCACGAAAGACTCACCGTTCCTCGTGGCATATCCTTCTCCGTTAATGTTTGAATATAAAAATGCCTTGCTCACTCCAAGATCTGTCTCGGTTCCTGATTCAAAATCGAAATAAAAATAATTATCGTCCGCTCTTTTGAAAACAAAACCTTTTTCCCCGTCAAAAGCGAAGTAGGAAAAGTCATCTTCTTCAAAACTGAATACAGTTGCACCGGTATTCATGTCTATAACATATCTGACATATTCAAGGTCCTTAACTGAGGCATATCCTCCGTTTGGAGATATGAACATTTCATCAAGCACAGAACACGGAAGCAGAACATCGTTATCACATCCAAACGTGTTTGGAAGATCATAGATACCAAGTGCATTGACAAGAGCTTTTGTCGCAAGCTCACTGTAGTTATCGGTCTCTTCATCCGGAAGAGCAAGTCTTGCAGCGTATACGGCATCTTTCCTTTTACCGTCGCGGAGAAGATTATCCGATGTTGCTGCAAGTGTATCTGCGTATTTGAGACTTATTATCTCGTTCTGTTTCATTATCTCGCGGTTCTGTCCGGCAATCCTGAACAGGAACCCTATACAGACCGCAAGGAATGCTGCCAGGACTCCGAAAGCAATAAGCACTCGGTTTCTTGTGCGCTTATACTGCTCCTGTCTGTGTCTTTGCTGCAGGTCGTCGAACCTTACACCTAAGATCGCTGCAGCAATTCGGATTACGGCTTTATCTATCTTGGGATTTCTTTCTTTTGAGTCCTCTCCTCTGCAATCAGCAGCAAGCGGCTCCCTTTGTACTTTTGTCCAGAATGGTCTTCCGTCGGGTCCGATCTTGTAAAGATCTTCATAGATTATCTCGGGAGGGAATGTCTCCATGGGCTCGCCATCTGCAAGAACGAGCAGGACGTGCTTTCTGTCATGGAACCTCAAAAACGTCTCTATCTCCTTACGGCACCATGGGGATTTAAGATACTCGGGAGAACAGACCGCAATAAGATAATCTGAATTTATGATCGCTTCTTCTATAGCCTTGGTCAGATCATCAGATACGGCAAACTCGGTCTCATCTCGGAAGATGCGGGAGAGCTTTGTCCTGCCTACCTTATCTGCTATATCTTTTGGAAAGCGGAAGCTTTCGAGTTTCTTCTGTAGCCTTGATGCTATCTCATTGTCAGGCTCACAATGCCTGTAGCTTATAAAAGCATCATACTTCCCTGTTTTCGCCATACCCTTTCCATTCCTCTTTTAAGATCGAGAATACTCTTCTTCCTTCAAAGTGATCCTTGCGCCAGAAGAAATCACGGAATACGCCTTCATAAGTCAGTCCGCACTTTTCAATAACTCTCCGTGATGCTTCGTTTTCTGTCCTGCAATCTATCTCGATCCTGTGTAAGTTCAGCTTTTCGAATCCAAATGCAATGACTGCTTTCGTAATCTCAGTAGCATATCCTTTTCCCTGGAAACCAGGACCGATAACATACTCTATCTCGCCGTGCTGATTATCTGTATCAAAAGAGAAATATGCGATCTGTCCGATGCATTCTCCTGATGCTTTCTCGATGACCGCCCAACGGTAATAATCATCTCTGGAATAAGAAGCGATATACTTCGTATCGAATAATTCACGTACGGCTTCAGGAGTTGAATAGCATGGTTCACCGTAATCCCACTGCGTCTTTTCATCAGCTATCCAATTGCGGATCATGGAATCTATATCCGAATACTCAAAACGTCTGAGTATCAAACGTTCAGTTTCAATTGTCTGTGTTCCGATATTTGTAACCATAAGCTTCATCCGTTAATCATTTAGTTTTCCAAACCGTCAATCCAGACTGTCATATAATCCCAGCATGCCTTCGTGAGCCACGTCAATATAATAATCAAGCAAGGGATAGAGCCAGTCTTTCAGATCAGTAAAAGCGAAGCCGAGTGACTCAGCCTTTTCAGTATTGATGCTGTATTCGGATTCACCGTTATAAGGAGCCGGATCGCCATCGTCATTGATAACAGCGCTCATACCTGTTTCCTTTTCGAGATAATCAAGGACTTCTCTTATGGAGACCGTGCCTTTTGAACTTCCGTTAACAGCGCCTTTGAAATCCTTATCAACCAGGAAAGACAGGAACTTGCCGGCTTCATCTGACCTGATGAATGACATTTGCGAATCAACATTATCGATCTTCATCGGGAGCTGTTTTAAGACATGTTCAACGTAGAAATACAGCCTTCTTGTGTAATCGTCTTTACCGGTTACGAACGGGTATCTTACGGCGATCCAATTCTTTTCAGGATACTTTTGCCACAGAGCATATTCGGCCTGTCTCTTTATCACATCGTAAGGAAAGTCCTTTCTGTCACACCAGATAAGTTCACCATCCGTACCGTCAAAATCTTCTTCAACGGTATTGATGTGTTTGGGATCGTAAACTGCCGTACTCGACATATAAATATACTTATCGCAGTCGGCCGAATCCATGAGCTTGCGGATATCATTTGAACAATAAGCGATCTTATCAATGATCACATCGTAATGCGTGCATGCTATCGCAGCTTTGATGCTATCCTCATCCGTTCTCTCAAAACGTATCCGGGAAACCGAATCACCGAAATCGTCAGGTGTATTGCCTCTTGTAGCTATAGTGACATCATGGCCCTTTTCGATAAGATCATTGACCATATGGATCCCGAAAAATCTCGTGCCGCCCAAAACCAATATCTTCATATGCAGTCCTTGTGAACGATTACTCTTTCGTTCCTCCCTGATCAGGTTCGGCTGCAGGAGCCGGTTCGACTGAAGGAACAGGAACTGCCTGAGCAACCGGCGCTTCTGCAGGAGCCTGCACTTGCTGACCGGGAACAGGAATTACCGTATTCTCATATTCAGCTTGAGGCATCGGCTTTGCGAAGTAGTAACCCTGGATCATATCGCAGCCTTCCTGGGCAAGGAAGTCTACTGTGGATTTATCTTCGACACCTTCTGCAACAGTCTTCATGTTAAGCGATTTCGCGAGAGCGAGAGCTTCGGAAACAACGATCCTGGTGCGGGGATTATCTTCACTGCCGCGGAAGAATCCGGCATCAAGCTTAAGGATGTCGAGAGGCATATCCTTCAAGGAGTTAAGAGACGAGTAGCCTGTTCCGAAGTCATCCATGGAGACAAGGAATCCGTAGTATTTAAGACGGTTGATCGTTGTTATCATGGCATTCTCGTCATCGAAGAAAGCACTCTCGGTAAGCTCTATCTCAATGAGTGAACGGGGGCATCCTTCTCTGTCAACCAGGTTGCAGATATATTCGGCAAGATTCTCCGTACCGAAATGAGCTCTGGAAACGTTGCAGGAAATCGGGACGCACTTGCGGCCTTCTTTGAGCCATCTGGCCTGATTGCGCGCAACATGTGTCAGCATGTAGTCATCTATCTGAGTGATAAAACCGTTATCTTCAAATATCGGAATAAATTTGTAAGGAGGCACGAGACCCATGTCCGGTGTCTGCCATCTGATGAGTGCTTCGGTACCCGCATGTTCGTTGGTACGCGGGTCGTACTTCGGCTGATAGTAAACGAGGAATTCTTCGTTATTGACTGCAGCCTGCTGACGGTTCGTAACGGTGTCGATCCACTTTTCTTCATCAACGAGATTGCTGTCGAAAAATGCGATGCCGGAGTCAGCAACTTCTGAAAGTGAGAGGCTGGCCGCACATGCATTGTTGTACAGGAGATCGATATCCGGAATATAATGTTTCTGATTGAGGGCAACCTTTTCCTGCGCAGGTATTACGAGATACACACCTGCTTTGAAAGTCAGCCTGTGTCCGCAGGGAATTGCTTCGAGTGTTCTGATTATGTCCTGAAGTCTTGCTCTTGCATCGTCTTCATCCTTTACTTCGAGTAGGAGCGGGAGAGCGGCTGCCGTGCTGTGAGCGATGAGCTCACCCTTCTTGAGTTTTCCGAAAATGACAAGAACCACCTGACGAAGGAGTGCTTCTGCCTCTTTCACGGAATGGCAGAGCACGAAGTTTCTGTATCTGACGAATACAAGATCGACGACTGCATAAGTCTTATGAGCGTTCTTTCTCTTGCAGAGGATATCCTGCGTTGTCACAGCATACCAAAGCCAGTTGTGACCTTTGATGATATCGTCTCTGTAAAGCCAGCGTCTGAGTTTACTGTTCGAGGAAAGATTCATGATGACGCTGACTATCATGAGGATAAATACGAAGAAAGCTATTATCACTGCGATGATAATGCCAGCTGCAAGATATGTGTAATCTTTTACTTTAACGGTGAGTATGGATTTGACCATGAGGATCTGAGATGACTCACTCATCGGTGCTGCAATCCAATATGGGAACGAGAATACCTCATTGCCGGCAGCACCGAAAAGAATGCCCGGATTGTTGCGTGCCATATCATATACTTCTGAAAAAGCATCTATCTTGGTGTTGTAGTCATCAAGAAGGAAAGTGTTATTGCTCCTTGCATCCAAAGTGATCTCACGGATGTCATCGTCATCAGCTACGCCTGCCTCATCCAGGATGTCCTTCAGGTCGCCTGAGAAAAACTCACCTTTCTTATCATTATAACCGCTGACCGAGATAGAGCCCGAGTGTTCAACCACTTCGCCATAAAGATCGATTATGCAATAATTATGGCCATCACTTGCTATAGCCGCTAATGCTTCCTGGCGTTCAGCTTCAGTACCCTGATCTATGGTATCCGCCATTTCACGGACATAAGTAGTGTCATATTCGGAACGGAAGTCCTTTACGTATTCTGCGAGAATATTCAAGACAGCGAATATCATTACGATAATGCCCAGGAAAATGATCGTTCGCCACAAGATAGGCCACAACGCATGGGACTTTGGAATCTTATACTTACCCTTGTTGCTCATTTTATCTATCCCTCCAGATATATTATAAAAGCGATTTTATATATGTGAAGAGCTAATCCTTTAATTTATTTAATAATTAAACGGTCTCATCAGGGTAAGTCCAGAACCCGCCCTTGTGGAAGTTCTCATTTCCGAGGGGAGTTGCTGTCAGCTTGAACATAACGCAGCCGTCAGGACAGACAATGGTCTTGGAATACTTGCCGTCGCCGCCAAGGTTTTCGAGATCTCCGCCGCTTCGTACAGCTTCCATAAGCGGATAGAGCATCATCATGGCCTTGGAGCAAATACCATAGCCATCCTTATTTACCGGGCAGCCGTATGTGCATGTATATTTATCGCCTACTTCTTCACCGTTACGGCAATAATGCTCTGTTGTATCTGAGTGAAGCAAGCTTGTAACTTCAACTGTAAATTCGTACTCTTCGTCATACCATTTTTTCATACATAAGTCCTCCGGAATTCATAACACATCAATATAATCATTGTACGCTTCATTAATCAGCAAACGCTTTTCATTAATATCCAAGCTGTTCCACTTTGCATAACTCACATCGAAATACTCAATGTCAGCTGCAGGTTCAGATTTGATAACACCTTCGAAAACATCGCTGCCGCAACCACTGCACACTCTTTGTTTCTCACTGAAGAAAACTCTGCTACCGTCTACCGGATCGCATGCAATCGCGAACATGCGCTGCATTCTTCTTATATCACTGTAACCGCACTTCTGATATAACTTGCAGAATTCATCGTAAATATCATTTCCAAGCAGTTCAACAATGCAGTATTTCGTGCCGGATTCATTTCTTCCTGCAAGATAACCATAACCGCCGAACTCAAAAGCGAATGTAATAAATCCATTCTCCAAACCACATTTACTGCACTTTTGTATTTCTCTTCTAAGTAACATGATTATATTCAATAAGCCCTGCGATTAATATATGCCGCTGTAACTCTTCCCTCATCGTTGATCTCGAACTTAGAGACAGAACCTGATCTTCCGCTGAATCTTGCTTTCCTCAGATCTTCAAACTCAAATCCCATGAGCATAGCCTGCAAGAATCCCAAGAGGCATCCATGAGATACGATAAGGATCTTCTCATCTGAACTTGCGATGATTTCTTCATAAAAAGGCTTAACCCTGTTCCAGAGATCTCGGTCAGATTCCGCATCAGGGAAAGGTCTGTAATCAGGATCGTAACCGTTACTTGGAATCTTATGTTCATCGTACCAGCCCCATGGTTTCCCGTTGCCTTCGCCTGCATTAACCTCTCTTATCGCTTCAGACATTATGGGTGTCAGATGAAGGGTTTTGTTTATCTCTTCTGCTGTCTGCACAGCGCGTGCAAGATCAGAACAGTACATGATATAGCCTTCACCGCAGCCTTCTTTCTGAAGCCACTTGCCTGTCTCATATGCTTGTTTTCTTCCGTTTTCAGTTAAGTTCCAGTTACCCCATGCGCCGGCGTGACCATTGAGGTGATGTTCAGATTCTGTGTGCTGGACTGTGATGATAATTTTCTTGCTCATTTCCTGTTTTCCTTGTATTGATCAGTTCAGGACTTTATATCTCAGTCTGATATATGAATTCTCCAACTGTTTGCACTCCACAAGTTGAAGTGCTCCCAGCTTACCCAATTCAGATTCATCACGGAGAGATTCTCCGTCAATGAGAGTTGCCGTATTCTTTCCTCCGATAAGGACCGGCGCCATGACTATGTCTATGTAGTCGAAAAGCTTTTCGCGCAGGAACATGCTGTTCAGAGTTCCGCCTGACTGGATCGTAATGCGCTCACATCCATAATCTGACTTAAGGGTCCTAAGCATATCCGCAAGCGATAATTCCTGTTGAAGGATTATGTGAAGATTATCAGCCTTGATGCCGAATGCAGGATGCTCGGGATTAGTCGTTACAAGAACAAACTCTTTGGAGAATTCACAGAAGTAATGCACTCCTTGTTCTGTCAGATGATGGTTATCCAGGATCACAAAAGACACTGGTGTTTTGCCGGGGGCGGGCTTTTCATTGACGCCCATCTTTGCCTGGACACGTCCGGTATTAAATGACCACAGATCCGTTGTCTGTTCGATATCATAGTATTGATGGAGTCCTTCCCTGACGCCTTCGACCATGGGAAGATCCTTATCCACATCCATGTTATCCGTAGAACCCGTGCTGATCTTACCGTCTACTGACACCAGCATAAAAAGAGTCGTTACCGGCCTGTCCATTTATCTCTCCAAAGGTTAACTAAAAGGGCTTATATACACGCAATCATTATATCAAATGCTTGATTTATTTTTTTAGTTCACCGATCCGACCATGAAACCAGGCTTATAGAAATTGCCTAAAGAAATCGGCATTATTATCATACTATTTTGATAGGTTTTTCGCGCAAAATGTATTATACTTGCTTAAAAATTATCAGAAAAGGATCTACTGCCATGACTCTGCAACAGCTCAGCTATGCCATTGCCATCTCTGAAGCCGGTTCTCTCAACAAGGCTTCTGAGGTTCTGTATGTCTCACAGCCATCCCTGACAGAATCAGTTAAGGAACTGGAAAAAGAGCTTGGCATCTCCATCTTCATCAGAAGCGGAAGAGGCGTTACCCTGACGCCCGAAGGTTCTGATTTTATCCTTTATGCCAGACAGGTAATAAACGACTATTCAGAACTTGTTGAGCGCTTTGACAGTTCAAAGAACTTCAAAAAGAAGTTCGGCGTTTCCACACAGCACTATTCTTTCGCCGTAAAGGCTTTCGTCGAACTGGTAAGAGATAACGATACATCCAGATATGAGCTTGCCATCAGGGAAACCAGAACACAGGAAGTAATCTCTGACGTCTCAAATCTTAAGAGCGAGATCGGCATCATCTACTTAAGCGAATTCAATAAAAGAGCGATCGGCAAACTTCTCAGGGCAGCCGGTCTTGAATTCCATCCGCTGATCAACTGCGATGCATATGTTTATCTTTGGTCGGGTCACCCTCTGGCGAAAAAGAAATCCATTACTTTTGAAGACTTAAAAGAATATCCGTGTCTGTCTTTTGAGCAGGGCGATTCGTCTTTTTATTATGCGGAAGAGATACTCAGTACAAAAGATTATTCAAGGATCATAAAAGCGTGCGACAGAGCTACGATATTAAACCTCATGGTAGGCCTTAACGGCTATACGCTCTGCTCCGGAATCATCTGCGAAGAATTAAACGGTGACGACTATCTTGCCATTCCATTCAAAGCTGAAGAAGACGACAGCGAGAGCAAGATGCAGATCGGTTACATCACCCGCAAAAACACCGTTCCGAGCAGACTGGGAAAACTCTATATCGAGAAGATCAACGAGTATCTGAATAAGGTCTGATGCGAGCTATAGGTTTTACCTATAACTCTTAATTGGCACTCTGTATTGGCACACGACAGTACAAACACATAGAATATTCCTATTGATTTAATTGGTGTTTATTAATTAGAGGATTAGTAAGTTATGTGCGAGATATTCGGTTTTTCAGGCAAGAAAAGAACAGACCTCACTGGTCTGCTTACCGAGTTTTTCTCGCATTCGGTAAATAATCCCGACGGCTGGGGCCTGGCTTCTTTCGATGCCGGACAATCCTTCATATACAAAGAACGCGTTGCAGCTTATAAGAGCAGCAATCTCGAGAGAATAATCAAAGAGACCGGTAAATCCCAAAACCTTATCGGACACATAAGACTTGCCACGATAGGCATGGATGACTACAACAACTCCCACCCTTTTTCCGGCTATGACAAGTCCGGAAGGCTTTGGACTTTCGCGCATAACGGTACGATATTCGAATGTGATGACTTAAGCATCTACTCGTATAAGCAGAAAGGACACACGGACAGTGAGAGAGTCTTCCTTTATCTGATCGACAAGATCAACGCGAAGATAGATGATGCCGGCCGCGAGCTTACCTCAAAAGAGAGATTTGACGTGATCGATGCCATCGTCACAAAGCTTTCTCCCAAAAACAAACTGAACATAATCCTTTTCGATGGTGAACAGACTTATCTTCACACCAACTATAAAGATTCACTTTACGTTAATCAGACTGATGACGGCGCGATCTTTTCCACCAATCCCCTGTCAGAAGGAACATGGGATCACCTGCCCTTCAAGACGCTCGTATCTTACAAGGACGGAGAGCCATATCTGTCAGGCAGGGAACACGAAGGCGAATACATTCCGGACGAGCAGGCTATCAGGGCTCTCTATCTGGCTTATGCGGGACTTTAATAGTGGGGTGAGCTTATGAAAGACATAAGAGAATTAATCTACGACAAATACATCAAACCTACTGAAGCTGACAGAAAAACATATGTCGGCGTTGAGATCGAGATGCCCGTAGTAAACCTCTCAGGTGAAGCTACATCCCACAATGTCAGCAGAAAGGCATTCAGCAGCGTTGTTGAACAGCTCGGCCTCAAACAGGTCAAGTTCGATAACCGCGGTTACAATCATGAGGCGCTGAACGAGAAAAACGGCGACCTGTTCTCTTTTGACTGTTCGTACAACAATCTCGAGATCTCATTCGGCAAAGAAGGCAGTCTTCTGGATGTCAATGAGAGACTCAGGGAATACATCACACTATTTAACAAAGAACTCGGAAAAGACAATCACATTCTGACCGGCCTCGGCATTCAGCCTTACTACAAAAAGTGCAGACAGGATTATATCGACTGCGGTCGTTATAAGATGCTTGAAGGGTATCTGCGCAAAGCTGATGCATGGAAAAGGATCGGCGGATTCCATAAGTATCCGGGCTTTGGAACCTTTGCAAGTGCGACCCAGATCCAGTTGGATGTAAAGAAAGAAAACCTTGCAGAAACACTCAGGGTATTCTCACTTCTCGAACCGCTTAAAGCAGTCCTGTTCGCAAATTCAGACATGCCCGAAGACGAGCCTGATCTTATACTGGCCCGCGACATGCTGTGGGAATACAGCACACACGGCATCAATCCTCATAATATCGGCATATATGATGTCGACATTAGAGACATCGATGCTCTTGTCGATTACATCTCAACGACAAGCATCTTTTGTGCTGAAAGAGATAAAAGATATATCTTCTTCCGCCCTGTTCCTTTTACCGAATATGCAACGCGCAACTTCATAGACGGCGAATTCTATAATAACGGTGAATACCATAAAACTCTGTTCGTGCCCGACGCCGAGAAAGACATCGGACTTTTGCGTTCTTACAAGTTCATCGAACTTACTGCAAGAGGAACTATCGAATACAGGAGCATGTGCACTCAGCCATTCAGCGAAGCACTGGCAGGAATCGCATTCCAGCTGGGTCTTGCATCTAAGCTCCCGGAATTGGATGAGATTTTATCCAATGATAAAGTCATCTACGGACACAGCTATAACGCAAATGAATTAAGAAGACTGTTCAGCTATAAAGAGCTCCCGGCTTTTGTAAACCGTGATGATCTGAGATCATTACTCATCAAGATCGTTAATCTGTCAGAAGAAGGCCTTAAGGAAAGAGGCTTGGGCGAAGAGTCACTCCTGTCTCCTGTTTACGACCGCGCCGACAGATTGTCTTCTGCCGGAAAAGATAAGCTCAAGATGCTTTCTGAGGGCAAGACTCTTACCGAGATCATTAAGGCATACGCCGAGATCTGACTGCAATAAAAGGAGCTCCATATGTTGCACTACAAAGATCCGGGAGTAGCCGCCAAATTCTCCAAATACGAATTCGGTTTGGAAAAAGAATCTCTCAGAGTTTTGGGAGACGGAACTTTCGCGCATACTCCTCACCCATTCCCTGTCGACAAATATATAGTAAGAGACTTTTGCGAGAACCAGATTGAGATAAATACGGGTGTATCGTCAAATGAAGAGGACACAATAAATGAACTCGAATCTTACGAACGTCATGTTCGTGAAGTCTTACGCAATCTTCCTGAAAAAGAATATGTATGGCACTTTTCCAATCCGCCATATATAAAAGATGAAGAAGACATTCCGGTTGCAACTTTCACAGGTCCGTTATACGACAAGACGCTCTACAGGGATTACCTTGCGAAAATGTACGGTAAATACAAGATGACGTTCAGCGGCATACATGTAAACTTCTCGTTAGGCGAAGAACTGATCATGGCTGAATACGATGCCTCAAGATCTGATCTGCCGTTACGAGAATTTAAAGACAGGATCTATCTGGATCTTGCATCGAACCTCGTATCCGACGGCTGGATTATCAACGTACTCTTGTCTGCTTCACCTGTATTGGACGGTTCATTTCTGGAACAGGGTGTCAAAGGGAAAACGGATTTCCTCGGCATGGCTTCTGTCCGTTGCAGCGAACTGGGTTACTGGAATCTGTTCATACCCGTGCTTGATTACACCGGCACAAAAGCTTATGCAGACAGCATCAGGAAATACATTAACGATGGCCTGATCACTTCCCAGACGGAACTTTACTATCCTGTAAGGATCAAGCCTAGAGGTCCGAATTCACTTGAGATCCTGGAAGAAAAAGGCATTAACCACATAGAGCTCCGCAACATCGACATCAATCCCTATGCATACGGCGGACTTGATGTCCGTGATCTTAAGTTCATAAGAATGCTCGCGCTTTACGAAGCATCCAGGCCCGCTGAAACACTTAGCGAGGAACGCCAGATAAAAAGCGCGATCAATTTCAAGAATGCTGCTCATTTTAATCTGGATACAAACCGCATAATGTTAAGTGACGGAAGGTTTGTAACTTTGAGGGAAGCCTCACTGGAATTGCTCGAAAACATTGAGAAATTCTACGGCGGTTTATATTCAGAATTATCCGAAAAGCAGGCATCTGAAATAACTGAGATCATCGCTTACCAGAAAGCCAAGATCGACGGCACGGGCAAAAGATATGCCGAGCGTGTTCTGGAAGATTACGGCAATGATTTTCTGGGCAACGGACTTAAAACTGTAACTTCAAATATTTAAAGTAAATCAGTACTTATCTCAAAGTCATTGCAGCAATTAAACTTACTGAAGGTATTAAGAGTCTTCTCCAAAGCAGCTCCCAGCTTTTTGGTCTGTCTGACACCTGGTTCCCACCAAAGACCTTTGACCATAAGAACAGATCTGTCCTTATCCGGAACGACGTAGATGCGTCCCACAAACCTTTCACCGTAAAGGACCGGCAAAGTATAGTACGCATACTTTCTTTTTGCAGCAGGAGTATAGATTTCCCAGGTGTATTGAAAATCCCATAATGCCTGTATCAATGACTTATCCCAGAACAACGGATCGAGCGGCGCTACAAAAGCCATGCGCGGTTTAAGATCCGCACTTCCACTCTTCACCTTCTGCATAAGTTCATCATCGGAAGATAGATAATAAAACGGCTGCTTGATATCTTCTACCATGACAGCAATGATCTTTCCCGAAGACAGCAGATCAGAAAGAATCGTTTTGCGCGTTTCAGCATTCAGATACAAACCCAGATATGCCGTACTGTTTTTATCCCAAAGAAGTCCCACGGCACCGATCCTTCTTAACACTCTCCATGAAAGAAAACTCTCTTCATCCTTACAGGGATTGTCAGCTTCAAGATAATTCTTCGGCAAATGTTTTTCCGCAAGATCGTAAAACTTACGGCTTCCTTTCTTATGGTGTATAACTAGGACTCCGTCCGTATAAAGCTGCTCAAGAACTGATCTTGCCGCAGGAGATTTCTTGTCCCAGTTTCCGCTCCAATGCATCGAAGAATGCCAGAATATCTCACCTTCGATCGGGAGCGTATCACTGCTTACGGGACCGTGCTTATCTATATATTCGATTGCCTCTTTCTCAAGTCTCTTAAGTCCCTTAAATGACTTGCCGGACTTAATGCTTCTCTCCCTGTAAGACGAGAAATACGACCAGTCTTCCGAAGGCCAGATGGATAATTCCTTATCCGGATAATCCACAAAAAGGCGGTCTTTATAAAGGAGCTCATGAAGCATCGTCTTCTTAAAACCCTTTACCCTTGACTGCAAGGTAAGTTCAGCATTTTTACCGCATACGTCAACGGGATCGTACTGTATGCATCCTGCCTGACGGACATACTCGTAAGCTCCCTGTTTTCCCGTGAAACGGTAAGTCCCTATCAGACCCTGTTTTGCAAGTATGAACTGTCTAGCCTGTTGTTTTGTAATTGTGTCCGTCATCTGTTTTTATCCCCATAATCCTGCTTTCAAATCATCATCCATATCATCTTGTGAATATGTTTATATCCAAGTAAATAATACGTGTCAAGCAGTGTTGTTTATGTATTGTAACATGCTTTATTTTCAGCACTTTATAAGCTCTCAAACAAAGAGGTAAAAACTCCTTTACAGGTTATAGGCTGCGTCTATAACCCAGTATCGCTTTTGCGTATTATCGCAAACCGGATCACAGCGTTATTATCTCCTCATTCGAAAATTGCGATGCAAACACAATGTGCGCATATCGAAGAAGGAGAAACACATGTCAACAATAAACATTAAAGAGCCCAGCGTAGTGATACGCGAAAAGAGACTCGGAACGATCAACGCGTTCACAGGTACAGCTTCTGAAATCGTAGAAAAGTCTGCCAAGGGTGAACTCAAAGATTGCAAGAGAAAATTCTCACAGTGCCTCGGCTGCAACCAGCAGCAGGCTTTCTGCCAGCTCGCAATGATCAGGGATGCAGCAGTTATCAACCACGCTCCCATCGGCTGCTCAGGAGAATTTGCAGATTTCAATTTCACATACAGAGTAGAACAGGCAAGAAGAAATCTTCCTCCCGAATTAGGACGATACTTCTCATCTAACATTACTGAGAAGGATACTGTTTTCGGAGCTGCAAAAAAGCTCGAAGAAACAATCAAGCTTGCATATGACAGAGTTCATCCGAATGCAATCTTCGTAACAACTTCATGCGCATCAGGCATCATCGGAGAAGACATTGAAGCAGTAGTTGAAAAAGCTTCAGAAGAACTCGGAATCCCGGTTGTCACATGCAACTGCGAAGGCTTCCGATCAAAGATCTGGACAACAGGTTTTGATGCTGCATACCATACAGTGTTAAGAGGCATAGTAAAGCCTGCAGAAAAGAAAACAAACAAGATCAACATCATCAATTTCTGGGGCAGCCATGTTTTCGATGAGATCATCGAGAGATTCGGTTACGAAGCACAGTATATCGTACCTTTCTCAACAGTAGAACAGCTCTCACACGCAAGCGAAGCTGCTGCTACGATCCACATCTGCCCTTCACTTTCAACATACATGGGAGCCGGATTGAACCAGCTCCACGGAGTACCTGAAGTCCTCGTGCCTCCGGCATATGGTGTCGCAGGAACAGACAGATGGCTCAGAGCTCTGGGCAAGGTACTTGGCAAAGAAGATATCGCTGAAGAGATCATCAAGGAAGGCCACGAAAAGTACGTTCCCGAGATCGATAAACTCAAGGAAAAGTTCAAGGGCAAGAGAGCATATGTAACAGCAGGTGCCGCACATGGTCAGGCTCTCATAACACTTCTCAACGAACTCGGATTTGAAGTTGTCGGTGCTGCCGTATTCCATCACGATCCGGTATATGACAGCGGTGACGATAAGCTCGATATCTTAGGCCAGGCAGTTAAAAACTATGGTGACGTACCCGATTACAGGGTATGCAACAAGCAGGCATGTGAGCTCGTAAATGCACTCAACAGGATCAAGCCTGACTTCATTCTCGCAAGACACGGCGGAATGACACTCTGGGGAGCAAAGTTCGGCATTCCTTCCCTTCTCATCGGTGACGAGCAGTTTGGTATCGGTTACCAGGGCGCATTGAATTATGCAAGAAGAATTGAAGATACATTGGACTCAATTGAGTTCATAAAGAATTACTCCAAGCACGCTTCAAACCCCTACACAAAGTGGTGGCTTGAACAGGATCCCGGTTACTTCCAGGGCGACGGTTCCGGCAGAGGCTGCGCAAGATAAGAAAACGGAGGATTCTAAAATGGCTCAAACAATCGAACAACCAAGATTTACATGTGCACTTGGCTCATGCCAGAGTGTAGTCGCAATAAAAAAAGGAGTTCCGATCCTTCATTCAGGTCCCGGATGCGGAGTCCAGGTTGAAAGACTTATCGGACAAGGCGAAGGATATGCCGGCGGATCAACAATGCCCTGCACCAACGCGGAAGAAGCAGACGTAGTTTTCGGCGGAGAAAAGAAACTCAGAAACGTTATCGAGAATTCGTTTAAAGTTATCGATGGTGATCTTTACGTAGTGATCACAGGATGCACTGCAGCCATAACAGGTGATGACGTTGCTGCTGTGGTTGGTGAATTCCAGAACGACGACAAGCCCATCGTATATGTCGAAGAAGGCGGCTTTAAATCAAATAACTACGCAAGCCACTCAAGACTTGTTAAGGCAATAATCGACCAGTATGTCGATAAGTTTAATGAAGACCGCGAAGTCATTCCGAAGCTCGTAAACGTATTTGCCAACATTCCCTACCAGGATCCTTTCTGGAACGGAAACTTAGAGCAGCTTAAGAGAATACTTACCGGCATCGGTCTTAAAGTTAATATCCTCTTCGGCAACGAATCAGAAGGCGTATCCGAATGGAAGACAATCCCTCAGGCAGAGTTCAACCTTTTCGTAGGTTCATGGGCAGGTCTTGATATCGTAAAGCACCTTAAGAGAAAGTACGGAACACCTTATCTCCACTTCCCTTACACTCCTATCGGAGCAAAGGAAACTTCAAAGTTCTTAAGAGAAGTCGGTGAATTCGCAAACCTTGATAAAGATGAAGTCGAAGCTTATGTCGACCGCGAAGAGAAAAAGTTCTATACGCATATCGATAAAATGGCAAGCTTCATGCTCGAGTTCAGATACGGCATCCCGAGAAGATTCTATTCGATCGCTGACAGTTCCTACTCACTGGGTTTCTCGAAGTTCCTTTTAAACGAACTCGGAATCATTCCCGGTATCCAGTTCATCGTTGATGACGTACCCGAGAAATATCAGGAAGGGATCCTCGAAGAGTTTTCGAAGATATCAGATCTTCAGACAAGAACGGTACAGGTTGTTTTCGATCCCGACGCAGGTTTAGCCCAGAAAAAGATCTTGGAAGACGCAAAGGATTATTCCGACAAGAGACTTCTCATACTCGGAAGTTCCTGGGACAAACACATAGCAGATGAGCTTCACGCGGATCTTCTGATCATATCAGTTCCCGTACAGCACAGACTCGTTATGAACTGCGGTTACTTAGGTTATGAAGGCGGACTTAGAGCAATAGAAGATATCTACGACAGAGTCCTTGCAACATACAGATAAAAACAAACAGAAAGAAGAAACTTGAAATGAGACAGGTAGCAATTTACGGAAAAGGCGGAATAGGAAAATCCACAACAACACAAAACCTTACGGCAGGTCTTGCCGAATTAGGCAAGAAGATCATGGTCGTAGGATGCGACCCCAAAGCAGATTCAACAAGACTCCTGCTTAACGGTCTTGCACAGAAAACAGTTCTCGACACACTTCGTGAAGAAGGCGAAGTTGATGACCTCTCACAGATCGAGAAAGTCGGTTTCGGCGGCATCAGATGCGTTGAATCAGGCGGACCTGAACCAGGCGTAGGATGCGCAGGACGAGGCATCATCACTTCCATCGGAATGCTTGAAGATCTCGGTGCTTATACAGATGATCTCGACTATGTTTTCTATGACGTATTAGGCGACGTTGTATGCGGAGGATTCGCAATGCCTATCCGTGAAGCAGGAGATCTACATCGTAGCTTCAGGCGAGATGATGGCCCTCTACGCAGCAAACAACATCTGTAAGGGTATTCAGAAATATGCTCTCAAGGGCGGCGTAAGACTCGGCGGAATCATCTGCAACAGCCGCAAGGTAGACAGAGAAGAAGAACTCTTAAGAGAATTCGCAAAGGAATTAGGAAGCCAGCTCATCTACTTCGTACCCAGAGACAACGAAGTACAGAGAGCAGAGATCAATAAAAAGACTGTTATCGATCACGATCCTAACCATCCTCAGGCAAAAGAATACAGAAAACTTGCCGAAGCAATCGAGAATAACACACAGTTCGTGATCCCCAAGCCGATGACGCAGGAAAGATTGGAAGAGATCCTCGTAGAATTCGGACTTATGGAAAGCATTAAAGACAATTATCACATTTAAGGAAGTAAACATGTTAAGAGCAGCATTTGCAACAGGAGACGGAATCAATATCAACCGGCACTTCGGTGTGGCTGACAGATTTGATATCTATGAGATTGACAGAGATAACAAGTCATTCGTCAAGGTCGATACCAGAAGGATCGACAGCCTCGGTGTAAGCCTGCAGCATGACGATTCCCTTCTTGAACGACTCGCTGACGAGATAGATGACTGCAACATCGTTTTCTCAGCAAGATCAGGCGAGCACGCAAGAAAGATCCTTTACGACAGAAAAATACAAAGCGTCGACATTGAGCGTGAAGTTGAATTTGTTATCAACAAACTCTTCACTGCCCGTGTGGACATTGTAGATCCACGATACAAAGAAGAGAAAGAAAGGAAACAAAACAATGGAGACAATAAAAACCATTCTTTTGAAAACCTTCAAAAAAGACATCCATGCCTGGGAGGCCATTCGAATGTGACCGCCGGAAGGCTTCACCTTCCCGTCAGCCCCGTGTGCAACATCGGATGCAGGTTCTGCAGCAGAGGGTTTGACAAATCGGTTATCAGACCGGGTGTAAGTTCACTCGTATTGAAGCCGGAAGAAGCAGTGGAAACAGTTAAGAAAGCAAGAGAGATCTGCCCTGAACTAACAGTGGTCGGAATTGCAGGTCCCGGCGATACGCTTGCTACGGACAGCGCTCTTGAGACATTCAGATTAGTAAAAGAAAACTTTCCCGACCTTATCTGCTGTCTTTCCACAAACGGATTCCGTCTTCCCGATAAGGTCGAGGAGATCGCCAAAATCGGAATCGAGACACTTACTGTCACAGTCAATGCCATAGATCCTGAGATCGAAGCTCAGATAAACAACTTCGTAATCGATTCCGAAGGCAAGAGACACGATGGCGTAGAAGGTGCAAAGCTTCTCATCGAGAAGCAATTGGAAGGCATCCGCCTAGCAGCCCAGAAAGGAATAGTAGTAAAGATAAACAGTGTGCTTGTGCCGGGCATTAACGATAAGCATATACCCGAAGTAGCAAAGAAAACTGCCGAACTCGGCGCTTCCATACTGAATATCATTCCTCTTATCCCGCAAAACGAGATGAAAGATATCAAGGCTCCCTCCTGCGCTGATCTTGAAGAAGTCAGACAGGAAGCAGGCAAATATCTTGAAGTCTTCCGCCACTGCCAGCACTGCCGTGCAGACAGTCTCGGAATTCCGGGCAAAGGCAAAGACCTTCATAACGAACTTTACAAAGACAGGAAAGAAAGGGCCGCTGATACTTTCAGCCACGGTTAAGACAATGAGTACATATCTTAAGATAAAAGATCTGCACAAAACTTTTTATCCTCATGGTCAGCCGCTGAAAGTATTGGAAGGTATCGATCTTGAGATTGAGAAAGGCGAGATCTTCGGAATCATCGGATTCTCCGGCGCAGGAAAATCAACACTTGCCAGATGCATCAACGGCTTGGAAAAGCCTGACAGCGGATCGGTAAAACTCGGTGGAACAGACATATTGTCGCTCTCTAATAAAGAGATCCTCAAAAAACGTCATAAGATCGGAATGATATTTCAGAGTTTCAATCTTTTCGACTGTTTGTCTGTTTACAAGAACATAGCTTACCCGCTTGAGATCGCAGGTGTTCCCAAGAACGAGATCAAAAAGAGAGTTTTGGAAACAGCAGAACTGGTAGGTCTTACAGATAAGCTCAAAGCCCATCCCGGAGCACTCTCCGGAGGACAGAAGCAAAGAGTCGGAATCGCAAGAGCAATCGTCACCAATCCTGATTTCATCATTTCAGATGAGGCGACATCAGCACTCGATCCGCAGACCACCATCCAGATACTTGACCTTCTTAAGGAGATAAACAGAAAGCAAGGCATAACGATCCTTATGATCACTCATGAACTTGATGCCATCAGATATTCATGTAAGAGGATGGCTGTTCTTGAAGAAGGCAAGATAACGGAAAGCGGTTCGGTAAGAGATATCTTTGAGAATCCGCACAGCAAGACCGGAGAACTATTTGCAAGAGTATTCATGCAGATGCAGAATGTCGAGCTGACCCACGGCGGCGGTATTTGAGGAGGAGAAAATGAGTTTATTGGATTCATCTTTATGGGATGTTATCGTAGCATCCTTCTCCCCTGAAATCTGGAAAGATCTTTGGGGTCCGATCGGCGAGACGCTTTACATGACGGCGATATCTTCTCTGATAATGCTCGTCTTCGGATTGGTAATCGGAGTCTTCTTCACTGTTACCAATCCTGACGGACTCGTACCGCTCAAGATCTCCTACTCGGTATCAGGCTGGATAATCAACTGTTTGAGATCACTGCCGCAGATGATAATGATCATTCTCATGATACCTGTAGCAAGACTCATCTTCGGTAAAGCATACGGTACAAATGCATGCATTATTGCCATCGCAGCAAGCTGTATCCCAATGTATGCGAGGATCGTCGAGAGCAGCCTTCTGGAGATCGAGAAAGGAAAGATCGAAGCAGCCAAAGCTATGGGAAGCTCAAATCTTAATATCATCTTCAGGATACTTATTCCGGAGACATTACCTTCCCTGATCAGAGGATTCACAGTATCGGTCATCACGGTCCTTTCCATGACGGCACTCGCGGGAATGTTCGGTGCAGGCGGTATCGGAGACATTGCAGTCAGATACGGTTACCAGAGATTCCAGCACGACAAACTTTTCGCCTGTGTATATATCCTGGTCATTCTGGTTCAGCTGATCCAGGGGATCGGAAATCTTATATCAAAACAAATACTAAAAACAAGAAATCTTATTTAACAACCAAAGGAGAAAAACATTATGAATAAGAACATTGCAACAAAATTTATTTCAATCGCAACGATTGCGTCATTCGCATTAGGCCTTGCAGGCTGCTCTTCAAAGAGCACAGGCACTTCACTCAATGCAGCTGAGGTAGATACTTCTGCTACACAAGAGCAGCAGTCTGAAGCAGAAACTTCCGGCGAAGAAACAACAGAAAAGATCGTTTTGAGAGGTATCGTTGACCTCGTTCCCCACTCTGAGATCATCGAACACGTAAGACCCCAGCTTGAAGAACAGGGTATCTACATCGAGCTCGTTTCTACGGCTGCAGATTCAACAACAAACGAGAGACTTAATTCCGGCGAGATCGATTTCAACTACTTCCAGCATCTTCCTTATCTCGAGAGCGAAATAGAAGCAAACGGCTATGATCTTGCAAGCGCAGGCGGTATCCACATCGAACCCATCACAGCATATTCTGATAAGTATGCTTCTGTTGACGAAGTACCCGACAACGCTATAGTCGCAATCCCCAATGACGGCACAAACGAATACAGGGCACTCAGGATCCTTGAGCTCAACGGATTCATCAAGCTCGATGATGCAGCAAGAGATTCTCTCTCCGCTTCAGTAGATGATATCGTTTCTTATGTTAAGCCCATCGAGATCGTAGAGATCGATTCAGCACAGATCATTCCTACAAAGGATGACTATGATTTCTTCATCACAAACACAAACAAAGCACTCGAAGCAGGCATCACATCAAACAAGCTCTTCAGCGAAGGTGAAGACAGCCCTTACGCAAACATCATCGCAGTAAGAACAGAAGATCTGGACAATCCTGCAGTCAAGGCACTCGTTGATGCTCTTCTCTCAGAAGAAACACAGCAGTGGATCCAGGATAACTACAATGGTGCAGTAATCCCTGTTGTAGATCTCGGCTGATAAGGAGCAATGGATAAGGTAAAGACAAAATATGGTGAATTCACCGCGTGCAACGATGCTTCCGATCTTCGAAAAAAGTATCGCTGCCCGGTGGAATACCACCTGAACGGAAATATCAAGAGCATCTACCTTCAGGAACCCGAAGAGATATCACTTCCGGAAGGTAAGTTCCAGGCAGAACTGATCACATTTTACGAAGACGGAAACATAAAAAGACTCTTCCCTCTTTACGGTCAGTTAAGCAGTTACTGGAGTGTCGAAGATGAGATCGTAAATGCTCCCGGATATGTCTTTACCGTCGGTGACGAGATGATAAATATCCGCCCGCAATGCATCTACTTTTACCCTTCAGGAAAGATCAGAAGCATAACATTGTGGCCCGGTGATCAGATTACCGTTAACACGCCTAAGGGTCCGGTTGCGACAAAACTCGGAATCGAGATCTACGAAGACAAAAAAATAAGAAGTATCGAACCTTCATTTGGAACGATATTTAAAACCGAATACGGCGATGCCAAACCGTTCAAGGTAAGAAAGCATATGCTTCACTCCGAAGATGCTTCCGCAAGATTTGATGAAGACGGCAACCTCTTAAGTTTCACCACTTTTCAGACCCGCGTAGAGGCAGACGGCAAGATATATAAAGCCGGTGATTACCGTTCTCCGCTTATCATCTATCTTGGCAAAGGATCCGTAGGATTGAGGGGTGCAAACGACCTGAACGTTTGGTTTGATACACAACATACCGAAGTTAGATTCAGCTAGCTTTCGTGTGTTTCTTCTTTCGCAGGAGGGGCTGTCTCATCTGGGGCACCCCTTCTGTATATTATAGAAACGAGGTTATTAAATGATCACCATCCGTGATGCCAGAGAAGAAGATGCCAAAGTTCTTCTTGAGATCTATTCATATTATGTGGAACACACGGCAATATCTTTTGAACTCACTACGCCTTCGCTCTCTGAATTCAAGCGCCGCCTGACCGAGATCCAAAAGAATTACCCTTACCTTGTCATCGAAAAAGACGGCGATGTCAAAGGCTATGCGTATGCACATCTTTTCGTAGGCAGGGATGCTTATTCATACTCTGCTGAGACCACCATCTATCTAGATCACGATTCCAAAAGATGCGGTCTCGGAAAACTGCTTTATGAAGCACTGGAAGACCGGCTCAAACAGATGGGGATAATCAACCTTTACGCATGCATCGGAGTGCCTTCGGAAGAAGACGGATACCTCACAAACAACAGCAGGGATTTCCACAGTCATATGGGCTACAGGACCGTAGGAACATTTAATAACTGCGGAAGAAAATTCAATAAATGGTACAGCATGATCTGGATGGAAAAACTCATCGGAGACCATGCTGCAATTTGATGCCTTACTTTCCCTGGCTCCAGGCTTCTCCAAGAACCTTTCTGACAGCATGAAAAGCTTCCATACCATTATCAGGCATGTGAGACGAACTGACGGATATTACTTCCCCATCCTTAACAAAACTGATCGAAAGCTCTCCACCGACAATCCCGTCGCCATCAATCCACTTGCCTTTGCCCATCTTATATTTCTTAGCGAGCTTCAGGCAGTCATCAAGAACAGATGAAGGAACGATACGGTAATTCGTGGTCACTTTATCATCAGTATCACTATCGGTTCTTACAAGCACCAATTCAGAATCAGTGTATTTATACAGTCTGTATGAAATGCTCTCATCTCCGTCCTGTGTTCCCACGACGGCTTCATAATATGAGAAAACCTGGTTTTCTGCAGTAATGCATTCTTCAGGCGAAGACGGCGGAACCGTAGTTTCCGTTTCAACTTGTTTGCCGCATCCGAACGAGAAAAATGAAAAAAGTGAAATCATCATAATCAGCAATACCCATTTAAAAGAATCGAAAGTTCTGACACCAACAGACTTGCATTCATTCATTGATTCTTTTTCCCAATATCTCACAAACAAGTTCACGAGAACCGTCCTGCTGATCCATCACATACTCCCAGTGGAAGCTGTTTCCCGTAATATCTGAGAAGATCCAGTATGTGGCCTCCTCATCCAAAACCTTACCGACTAACCTGTCGCCTTCTTTTTTAAAGGTAAGCCTCTTCATAGTACCGGCACAGGTATAAACAACATCGTACCATTCTTTGTTTTTGTTAAACATTCGAAGTGATGATCCGTATTCGCCGTCAGGCTGCGGTTCAGCTTCCTTGGTAGCTCTGGACGGGAAGATGAAAATGTCCTGGATCCCTGTGCCTTCCAGCACGCGTCTGAAGATCCATTCGCCTTTTACGTGACGCTTCTCGCCCTTAACATACTCATCGTAATAATCGCAATTCCAGTCTCCCAAAAGCGGCGCAAACCAGTCAAATGACTCCGGAATCTTATCTGTCTTTTCGCTTAATAATGCATCTGAAAATGTATCCATATTCCTGTATCCCCTAAACACTATGTTTCCTATATTTCAGTTCATTATAGCATTTCTACTTTGAAATCATTTTTCCGGTTTGAACCTTTCTGTAATTGTTTGCTCAAAACAGGACCGACAATTACAGAAAATCGCCATTTTCTGTAATTGTTGCCGTTAAAATTGAGGAACAATTACAGAGTCTATTCGGAATATAAGACTTGAGAAACAAGAATAAAGGATGCCTCATTGCTTTGAGACATCCCTTATAGCGGTTCAAATATTCACTTGTGTTATGTCCAAGCGTAAGGACACCAGATTCTGTACATTGCCTCGTTTATAAATTCCGGATAATCGTAAATAAGGCATTCGTCCCAATGCACAGAAGAGATAATACTGTCTGCCACATCGACAGTAAGGTACTTTGCGTAATCACAAGGTTTTGTGCCGGTAAAATAGGATTCATAAGTCCAGCACAGAACAGAATGTAATTCGGTGTATGACCAGCCGTTTATCTTTCTGTTAGGATCCAAAGGGATACGCTCGTATCCTCCGCCGACGACTCTATCCAACTCTTTATTCTCAGGTAAGAGTTCTAAATCTAATGTAGTAGTCATATTGAAATCCTCCTTTGCTTTTTGTTGGCTTCATTATCACAATCAAAAGGAGTCAATCCAACCATTAATAACAGACGGATGTGATGCATAAACAACACTCGGAAATCAGAGTGTTGTGGAATCTCATTTTTGCGGAAGAAAGATCAGTAAGATGCGCCGACATTGATATCGTCGACCGGAAGATCCATGAGTTCATTTGATTCGAGGTATGTGCCGACCGTCTCAAAAAATGCAGTAGCATCGCCATCCACGTCACTTTCAAATGACTTCTCTATACTGCTTTCAAATCTGTCAGGCTCAAAGAGAATGTCCATATACATATGCTGCTCAATATCGTCATTGATCTCACGCATGCGGTCAAAAGAGATCACATAATGCATCTTATCATCGAAGAAATACTTTTCCTTCTTGATATACACCGTGTACGTCTCATCCGTGAGAGCCATGTCTGCAATGTCTTTTTTATACAGCTCGAAAACCTCTCTTACTGATTTAGCAGAAGTAGCTTCCCTTCTGAGTTCATGTGCTTTCTCACTATAGAGATCTTCCTTATCGGGCTTGCTGAAGGCATCATAGGAATCGTCTAAAGAATCTTCATCATTGGCAGCATTGACGATCGCATTGAACATCTCGTGGCTGCCCTTAAGTCTGACAGTCTTAACCGTGAAGAAGATAGTTATAAACAGGTCAAGTGCTAAAAGCACTCCTCCGACTATGAACAATTCTTTCCGGAAAGCACCGAAAATAAGGCAGATCAATGCGGGTACGGTCAGGAATATAAACGACCTGAAAAAGTACGTGACAAAGATAGTCAACGCGAATTTCCACTTGCTTATTGTTTTAGGTTTTTTATCTTGGTTTTCCGCCATACATACACCCTAATCAGATAATCCTCTCTAATACACAACGCGTGTAACCATACAATTTAATTATATGGATTTGTCTTTGTAAAAGAAACTGCGAAATACGGCTATAGCCGGACTATTAGCCTGATAGCCTGATTCTTAATTCAATTCCGTTTTCCGCATAAATTGGAAGTGAAAATGGTATTATTGCCATGAAATTCCAAAAACGCTTCTAATAATTGATAATCTTGGAACTGTCCTTAGCAGCGGGCGCAATACAAGTAAGCCGTTCATATAAAAAGGGGTGCCTCACCTATGAGACACCCCTTATATCTTATATGTTGTCCTGATCAAAAACGCTGATCGTCTGTCTGTTCTACGAAGTATTCTTCGAGATGAAGCTGCTTATAGATATTGAGATATCCGTAGAGTGCTGCAGATGCGAGAATTACGATGATTGCAATTACTGTTACGATCTCTACGAGTGTCATACCCTTCTTTGACTTAATTGACTTCTTCATTTTCATGTCCTCCCTGTGTTTTAAGTTTTGTTTGTTTTAACTTGAGCTCATTAAAACACCTATACGCAGGGCATACTATGACCAATGTTTGAGGGAAATGTTGATTAAGCAACACATCATGGCCGGTGTGTTGCTTTTCAACCAAAAAGTCGTTGTTATTTGAATCTCACGGCCGCCTTAATCTGCATTTTTGAGTGCAACATCCATGGGGATCTTCTTGATCCTGATAAAGTCGATCACTGATACGAAGGCATAGCCCAAGAGCAGATATACCACCGACAATACCATCGATACAGGTCTCATGTAGAATGCGAAGTAGCCGTCCATCTGCATGAGAAACTCATGGAAGATCCAGATCATCATGAAGTAGCCGATGCCAAGGCTGATAACGGTAAAAAAGGTTACCACGATAGCAGTCGGAACGATGTAAAGAGATCCGATCTCGCCATTCTTGAAGCCTAAGATCTTAACCATTGATATCGAATGCTCGTTACGTTCAATAATGATCTTAGCAAGCAGATAGATAAGAGCTGCGGCAAGGACGATCATCGCATACTTGAATATATTCATGAATTCACCGACAGAGTGCATCAGCTGTGTTGTGACCTTTGAGATGTCTTCAGCGGTAATGACTGTCGCAATGTCCTGTTCGTCGATATCGGTGATCTCGTTTCTGGAGAAGTATCCGGAGAATTCGTCATCCTTCTTATCAAATGTCCTGTTGAAGCTTTCATTGTCCATGAATACGGCGATACCGCCTTCATAATCAACGATTCCGTCAACCGTGAATTCATATGACTTGTTCTCGTATTCCTCGTGAAGAGTAATGACATCACCATTCTTAATATAGAACTTGTTTCCGAATGCACTGGAGATGTATACATGACCTTCAGGAATATCCGGAGCAAGATCGACATATGCACTGCCGTCAGAAATGCCGTATATGGTTACACTCTCATCACCGCCGCTTCCCATGCCTTCACGCATTGAAGTCTTCTCCTTGGGATAAAGGAGATTCGTGCAGCTGAACCTCTCTGCGCTTTTCTCATCAGTAACGATCACGTTTCCGTCTTCGTCCTTATATCCCATGAGCATGTACTGGTATTCTGCGAATATCATTTCAGGAGCCCTGTTGCCGTAGTTTTCGAGGGAATCAACGATTCCGAATCCGAAGCAGAGCATGAGTTCCGAGAGTATGACACCGAAGATAAGGACAGCATAGTTCGGCATATTCTGGAACAATACTCTTAATCTGAAGCGGCTTAAGAATGACCATGCAGGGATCCTTCTCGCCTTTGTGCGTCTTGATTTTGTAAGGTCGTGTCTTAAGAATTTCAAAGGACTTAACTGAAGTTTCTTTACGATCACGAAAAGGTTGATAAAGAACATCAGCAATAGCGGAATGACTGTTGTCTTAACAAGTGCCGAAGGGCTCCATACGACTTCCGGAAGAGGAAGACTGTATGTGTTGAAATAAAGCTTAACCGCCATGTCACGGAAGACCGTATATCCCAGGGCATTACCTATCGCAGCACCTGCCAAAGTCACGATGACAGGCATGGACATGTAGTGAACGATAAGCTCGCCTTTGCTGTATCCTGATGCGCGCAGGGTGCCGATTACGGATGCTTCCTTATCAATGGTGTTGCTGATCGTGATAGCGAAAATAAATGCGATTACTGCGATAAGAATGTAGCAGAAGATTGCCGTTCCTACAGAGTCGCCTTCGATATCGGAAGGGGCAAAATTTCTTGCCTGGCTCAAATAAGTCGGGAGGTAATCCTTGATCTCATTATCATCAACAAGCGTCTGTGTGATAAGAGCTTTAAGGAAGTTTTCCGAATAATCTGCCTGAGCAACTTTACCGTCAGGCTTTACGTCGTAAAGGAACGAATAGTTGTAGTGAAGTCTTGAAGTAAGTTCATTGAACGCTTCAGGTGTCAGCATTGCAACGTCGAATCCGAATGCGTCGAACATGAGATCAGTATTTGACTCATGCATCGTAAGATAGTTGACGTAGGAAAGAAGGCCTACAACCTCATATTCCTTGCCGCCTACGGTGATCTTGTCACCTATCTTCACACCGACAGTATCTGCGTGGTTTCTGTCGATCGCGATCTCGTTTTTACTCTCAGGCGCACGGCCTTCAACGAACGATGCGAGGTCGATCTCAGAATCGCTCTTAAAGATCCTTACGGTTGCATCTTCAACGCCGTCGTTATTGTTATCTTCTGACTCGTTGCGGTAAAAGTGCTCGTAGATGGTAACCGTTACCGGTCTGAAGTTATCGTCATTGAGTTTGTATTCTTCAGAGATGTCATTCCACTCTTCATCGACTGCTTCAATAACGGCATCGTGAGCTTCGGAATATGCTTCATCAACTGCTTCTTTGAACTCATCTGATTTTCTTGCTTCCTCTAGAGCAGTGTCGAAGTTTTCTTCCATGGCCACATCAATGTAGCCGGAGATCACATCTTCGTCAGTTATACCCATAGCCGTGCACTGTGCGCGGACGCCGTCTTCTATTGCTTTTTTGACCTGCTCATTAAGTTCTTTTTCAACCGCATCGGCAACTTCCTTATCGGCTTCTTCAAACCCCTTGTCGATGAAGTATTGTCTTACGTCAGCCTTCTTTCCGGAGCTTATGTTCTCGAGAAGTTCGGGTGTGGCGCGGTGCGATAATTCAAAGCAGCCGTCTTCAAGATTAAGTTCTGTCTTTCCTGCATTAATGGCGGAGACCATGCTCTCACGGCCAACATACATACCGGAGATGACACCGATCATGCCGACCATGAAGAGAATGATTACAAGATATTTATGCCAGTCTGAAGCGAGTTCTTTGGGAATTCGCTTTATCAAAGGATTTCTCATAGACACGCCTCCTTACCACTCGAGCTCGGAAGCCGGAATTTTCTTGTCGTTAATGTCGTTGTGGCGTACGACACCGTCTCTTAACTTGATGACGTGGTCTGCCATATACTTGATCGCCTCGTTGTGGGTAACCATTATGATCGTGCTGCCGTATTTACTGTTGCAGTCTTCGATGAGTGAGAGGATCTCTTTACTCGTCTTGTAGTCGAGCGCGCCTGTAGGCTCGTCACACATGAGGATGTCCGGATTCTTTACTACCGCACGTCCGATAGATACTCTCTGCTGCTGTCCGCCTGAGAGCTGGTTCGGATATTTGTATTTGTGATCCTGAAGTCCTAATGTAGTGATTACTTCTTCAACATCCAGAGGCTTGTCTGAAAGGTATGCGCCGACTTCGATATTCTCTTTTACGTTGAGGTTGGGAATGAGGTTATACATCTGGAAAACATAACCCAAGTGCTTTCTTCTGTATATCGTAAGCTGCTTTTCATCCATGTCTTCGAGCTTGTCTCCCCTGATGCTTACAAAGCCCGAATCCGGTGTGTCGATTCCTCCGATGATGTTAAGAAGCGTGGATTTGCCGGAACCTGAGGGTCCCAAAAGGACACAGAACTCGCCTTTCTTGACAGTGAAGTTCATGCCCCTTAAAACATCCTGCTTTGCTTCACCCGTGCCAAAACTCTTCTTGAGATCTTTGATCTCCAGGAAATTTTCTTCCATACTGCTGTTCTCCTGACTTTATAGATTTTTCAATTCCCTAAAGCCTTTAAACAACAAAAGACCCAAGTACAGCGGGACTATACTTGGGCTATTAATCGTAAATATGTTTTGCAATTTATAACACATGTATAGTTAAGCTATACATGAGTCTCGCAATTTAAAACAAGCCAGGCAGTGATGCCAGGATGTTGACTTGCTACGCCGGAGCGCTTGCTACTCCCCCATGGGAATTACATATTGAATTTAACATTTAGGAAAACATGTGTCAAACAGACATTTTGTACTAATAATCCTGATATATGAAAAAACATTTGTAAGACTTGTTAGCATATGCTACCTGAAAGTCGGACACAAAAATTTCACTCACTCATTAACAACTCCGGAAAAGGCTCTGCCGTCGCTTATCAGCGTCAAACCCTTATGTCGCTTAGTTTCCACGTCTAAAAACTGCCGCTGGTAAATACAGATTATTAATAATAAGTAACACGCGTGTGAATGAGTATTTATATATACGATGTTAAAATATGTATAAAATAGCGAAAGGGTGGGCATTTTATGAGAACCGGGTTGTCAGTAGCATTCGGAATACTGATAATTGCACTTCTTGTTTGTATGGTTATTGCAAAAAAATCCAGGAAGCCTATCGGTAATGCCCTGTCATTCCTCCTTGCCGGACTTGCCATTCCGGTGCTGGGCAACCTCATACTTATCCTTTCCACTCAAAAAACTATATCGACTGTAGGCTACTATATCTACTTTATCGGAATGGACTGCGCGATCTACTCTCTGTGGTATTTCACACATGTCTATTGCGACATGGGCAAGCCGAAGAGAGGACTGAATATCCTTGTATGTACCCTTTTCGTTGCTGATTTAATCCAGTACGCCATGAACCCGTTCCTGAAGTTTAGTTTCACAACAGAGAAGATCCTTGTTGAGAACAAATCATATTTCAGACTCATCCCAAAGCTCGGACAGACTTATCACAGGATCGTATGTTACGGTTTGTTCCTGGCGGTGCTCGTGGTTTTCGTCGTTAAGATGATACAGTCACCCAAGGTATATAGAGACAAGTACGGGGTAATCGTTTTGTCGATCATCATGACCGGTGCAGTAGAATCCTATTACATCTTCTCAAGAAAGCCGATGGACATGTCCATGATAGGATTCGGTCTTTTGGGTCTGCTTGTATACTTTTTCTCGATACATTTCAGATCAATGAAAGTTCTGGACAGAATGCTTGCCGGAATGGCATCAGACATGCCGGATGCACTTTTCTTCTTCGACAAGAACGGCAAATGCATTTGGACAAACGAACCCGGGAGACAACTCATCGGCGTGTCCAAAGATAATTACGATAACGTAAAAGATAATCTCAAGTATCTGTTTGGTGATGAACTCGATCTCGAAAGCAGCGGATGGTTTAAGAGAGTCACTTTGGGTACGGGCGATGACAAACAGTACACGCATCTTGCAATGCGTTCCACTGTTGATGAAAAGGGAAAGATTACGGGTTCCTATTTGAGCATACGTGATATTACCGATGATCAGCGCGAGATCAAACGTGAGATGTACAGGTCAACTCACGATTACCTGACGGGCCTTTATACAAAAGAATACCTTTACGAGAACATAAGCAAGAGGCTTAAGGATGATCATGAGACAGACTACATGATCGGTTATATTGAAGTCTCAAATTACAAGATGATCAACGATGTCTTCGGAAAAGAATTCGCCGAACTCACGATAAAGAAGATCGCCGGATTCATCACAGGCAACGTCAGCAGCAAATGTCTTTACGGCAGACTTTCCGATGATTCATTCGGCATATTGTTTGACAAGTCAAAGTTCGATGAAGACGTGGTCAAGACACATCTTGAGAACTTTACCGTCAAGGATGACAATCTCGAGCATCAGATCCTTATGCACTTCGGAATCTATGACATCACACCCGAAGACGATATCGATGTTCCGCTCTTCTTCGACAGTGCCCGTCTTGCCACAACGATGATACGCGACTACTATCACGACATAATCGTTTACTATGACGATAAACTGAGGAACGAGATCATCCATAACCAGCTGATCACAAACCAGCTCAAGAACGCGATCGAGACAAGACAGATCAGACCTTACCTCCAGCCCATCGTAGATTCACGCGGAATGCTCGCAGGTGCAGAAGCACTTGTAAGATGGATACATCCTGATGAAGGCTTCATGAACCCGGGAATGTTCATCCCTGTTTTCGAGCGCAACGGACTTATCGCAGAAGTCGACAGGCACATGTGGAGATGCGCATGCGAGATACTTGCAAACTGGAAAGAGCGAGGCATCGAAGCTTTCATCTCGATCAACATCTCACCTAAAGATTTCTACTACATGGATGTTGTCCCGACACTTAAATCACTCGTTGAAGAACACGGGATCGACCCTGTCAAGCTCAGAGTCGAGATAACTGAGACTGTCATGATGTCTGATTCCATGGATATCCTGAAGACGGTCGACGAACTTCGCGCATCAGGATTCATCGTTGAGATGGACGACTTCGGAAGCGGCTTCTCATCCCTTAACCTGCTTAAGGACATGAACATCGACGTCATCAAGATCGACATGAAATTTTTGAAAGATTCCGAGCGCAACATGAAGTCCGGAATAATCATCAAGAACATAATCAACATGTCCGAAGAGCTCAACATCGCAACGCTCACGGAAGGTGTTGAGACTGCAAAACAGTTTGAGATACTCTACGCAATGGGATGCAAACTTTATCAGGGATATTACTTCTCCAAGCCTGTTCCGCTCGAAGATTTCGAGAAGCAGTGGTTCGATTAAATTTTAGTTTCAACCGGTGCAGGTACCGGATGATTAATAGCTTCCTTTGCGATCTCCAGAAGATATCCGCGCTTTTTCATTCCGTCGTAAAGGAAACTTACACGGACATAATATTCGGTATCACCATTTTTGAATTTGTGATTCTGTGATGCGTTATTTTCTTTAAATTCATCAATCCAGCCTTCAAAGAGCATTCTCAGTTCTTCATCTTCAATGTGATGATCGGCGTGGTTATCCGCTATCTCAGGGATAAACTTCTTAGCCACATCAGTTGAGCTTAAATAACGCTTCTTGAAATCGAGAGAAATATATCCGAATCCGCCATCAGCGAAAATGGAACTGCTGACCATGTCATCAACAGTGTAAAGGCCGATGTTATTCATGATGAAGAGGAACCCGATCTCGATGATCAGGTCAGCCAATGCCATCCACTCGACATCCTTAGTGAATATTCTTCCGACGAAGAATGCAATGATCGCGATGATCTCGAGGCAAGAGCCTAACACAAGATTCTTTCTTGATGCGTTAGGTTTTTCTATCCATCCGTAAACGACGGCAGAAATTGTCAGCACAAGGAAGATACCTATCTCGATATAGAAAAGGATGTGAAGCGGACCGTAATCTTTTACGAGCACGGTAACACCGTTTTTGAATTCAATGTCGACACTCTTGTAAAACAGCGGGCTGTAACCGGCAGATAAAACAAGACAATAGGTTGCTCCGGAAAATAATACCAGAAGGAATCTCACCCACTTCGGCAGCTCGATCTTGCATACGGACAAGATCATGAAAAGGCCTGCCAAAGGCAAAAAGCATCCGCCGATGTAAAGGAATTTATAAATGACCAGCGCTTCCCTGACATCCTTGGAAAGCGCGAGAAGAACATAGCAAAACTGCGATAAGAGAGCCAGGATGAATACCGTCGCATAACGGAAAGGAAAATACTTGCGCTTAATGAAAAAATATATGGCACAGCACAAAAGAGACAGCGCTAACATGGAAACATAATAAGCAAGTACCATTAAGACCTGACCACCCTTGATAATCTGAATCCCGACAAAGGAATTACAGTTTCAAAGTATACTATATTTTTCTGTATAATTAACTACAGCGGCATATTTATCAGGAAAATCCGATAAATATAGCCGGAAATATACAATGATATAATTGGGCTGCGGGTATTATTCAGGAAAACCTTAAGGCGGTAACATGGGCAATCACTATTCATATTATCTGAAGAAAAACGTATCAGTAAAAGATCTTGTTTTTGACGAGATCCGAGAGGAAGACAAGGCTCTTTTGAAAAGAGTAAAGAAAGCCCACATTAAAGCTAACATGGGCTTTCTCGTAATCTTTTCGATCGGGTTTACTGCCTGCACATATTTCTTTACCGCATTCCTCATCACGCCTTCAGACACTCTGATCATTAAGCTGCTTTCTTTAATCATTTTAGGTGCCGGAATGTTCGGCTGCGGCATGCTGGTTTATGAGATCATCGCCGGCATCAAAGGCATAAGGAAAGGTGTCGTTCTCACTGCTTCAAGAGAGATGGAAAATAGGGATGGAAGGAACTCTTCTTACCAGTATATTTTCGATATCTACATGGAAGACAAAGACGAATCTCTCATGAGTTTTTCCGTAAGTCCTGAAGTCTTCAAAGAAGTCGAACCCGGCGACGGCGTACTCGTCGTCAAAGCAGGCCGAAAGGTCAAGGTCATGCCGGATCCGGACCGCAAGGCAGTCATGGACGTGAGCAGGATCAAATCAGGAGTTTAATTTCCTTTTCACTGTGAATACTTTCCATAGTGCGCGATGTCATTATTCATGAGATCCATCATCACCTGCTTCTGCTCGTCAGTCAGATCCGATGCCGCAACTTCTTTTGCATAATCCCCATAAAGCTTTTCGGCTCCTTCGTCGTCACCGGCTCTCTTGACTGCCACCATCTTGAAGAAGGCAAGGCTTCTTTTTACTCTCATATAATGATTCATATCAACTGCACCTTTTCTTGATTCGAACGCATCCACAATTCTCTCGCACCACTCGCACATCTCTAGTGCCTCTTCCTTTTCTCCCCACCATCCGTAGTTCTCGCCGTAAGTGTTGAGCATGCTGGCAACGAGGTCGAACAACACGATCGAATTTGCTTCAATGTCTTCCTTCATCTTTCCGAATCCGCTCTCGAAAAATGTCAGCTCCATGCTGAGCTTTTCCTTGATCCTGTTAGTAGAAATATCAGACAGAACATTGAGGTGCGCTCTCGCGTTATCAAAATCTTTCTCGTGAATGTAGATCCATGCAAGTGCATAATGCGTCTGGTCGATAAGCACTTTATCAGTGCAGTGACCGATAAGATATGCTCCTTTGCGGATGGCATCTTTATAGAGTTTTTCGATGCGGTCCATGTCATCAGGGAATGCGCCTTCAAGGACCGGATCAGCGTACATACTAAGGTTTGCCGTCTCTTCTGCGAAGTCCTTGATTATCTCGAAGCATCCGGGATTAAGTGCTGTCTCAGTCGAGAGGTATTCGCTTATGCGTAGTGCTCTTTGAGCCCTGCCTTCATCACTGCTGTCCATGCCTGCGACAGTCTCTCTGACACGTGCTATAACCGCTTCATTCTCTGACAGCGAATCGTATCCCAGAAGAGCATCAGTACTTACTCCGAGGACTTGCGCAAGGGGGATCAGCATCGATACATCAGGAAGGCTGTTCTCTGATTCCCACTTGCTTACCGCCTGTGGTGTAACGCTTAACAGGTCTGCTAATTCTTCCTGAGTAAAACCCTTGTTCTTTCTGAAAGATTTAATGTTATTTCCTATTGTCTTTCCCATCTTTATATCTCCTTCTGTTGTCGTAATGTTTTAGTCGTGCATGCATCTTGATGATATCGTATTGCTAATCGGGTTCTTTTTCAAACAACGTGCAGTTGAGAATGACTCAACCAAATAAAACAGGGTGTCTCATCTGCTTGAGACACCCCGCATAAATCAGTTCATTATTGAATCAGCAAGATCAGTCCAGGATCTTCTCTGACAAAGCCTTAAAGTCCCTGACAAATATTGCATGATGATCCTTTACATATTCAATCTCCTCTTTGCCTGCAGCATCCTGAAGGTCCCTGGCCATATCAGACAGATCGTCGGCACCGACCATCCTGGATGTACTCTTAAGAGAATGAATAAGGATCTCATAGTTATTAAGGTCGTTATTTGCAAGGAAAGAATCGAGTGATTCGCACTTCTCATCTGCGCTGTTTGCATAGTCGGTAAGAAGTTCCAGATAGAAGTCTTCCTCGCCGCCGGCATATCCGAGAGCTGCGTCAACGTTAAGTCCGAGAGCACGCATCTTATCCAGAGAGTGAGCATCTTCCTGCTTTTCAGTAACTCTTTTCGCATCCGAGATAAGATAAGGCGGCAGATAATTCCTGAGTGCCTTCTCGAAATTATCTATCGTAACAGGCTTTGAAAGATAGCCGTCAAAACCTGCATTAAGATACATTTCTTCTGCTCCTACAACGGCATTTGCAGTCAGGGCGATAACCTTTGTATCATTAAGAATGTCTTCGTCCTTCAATGCTTTAAGTGTCTCAAAACCGTCCAGAACAGGCATCATGTGGTCAAGGAAAAGAATGTCGTACCTATCATTTTTCATAAGCTCAATGGTTTCCATACCGGAAGAACTTGTGACAGGATCAATACCGAAGATCTTCAGGAAGTTGACAGCAACCTTGAGATTCATTGCGTTATCGTCAGTAACGATAACCTTTGCACCGGGCGCATAGAGACGTTCGGAATCGTCACGGTTGTACTGACCGGCCTTTCTCTTCTCCTCGTATTTGCCGATAGGTGTTTCATCGATTACGCGGAGTTCCAGCTCAAAACCGAATACCGAACCGACACCGTATTTACTCTCAACATCCAACTTACTGTCCATCATCGCAAGGAGCTTGGTGACGATTGAAATACCAAGACCCGTTCCTTCGATATGACGGTTGCGCTTTTCTTCGATTCTCTCGAAAGACTCAAAGAGCTTGCCCAGATCTTCTTCCTTGATTCCGATACCTGTATCGATTACATCGAAGCTGAGCTTGACATTACCCTCATTGATTCCGATGTTACGGACCATAAGCGTAACGCTGCCGGTCTCCGTATATTTAACGGCATTTGTAAGGAGGTTCATTATTACCTGACTGATCCTTACATCATCACCATAAAGCTTCGAAGGAACTGATTCATCGATATCAACAAGGAAGCCGAGTTTCTTGGAACGTGCACGTTCACTTATCGAATTAACAAGACTGCTAATGAGTTCTGCAAAGTCGAATTCAACGGGCACCAGAGACATCTTGCCGTCTTCGATCTTAGAGAAATCAAGAATGTTATTTATGATCGATAACAGCGTATTGCCCGCGCTCTTGATGTTGGATGAATACTCGAGGATCTGGTCATCTTTTGACTCTCTTAAGATCATTTCATTCATACCAAGAACGGCATTGATAGGCGTTCTGATCTCGTGTGACATATCTGCAAGGAAATCACTTTTCGCTTTGTTAGCACTGTCAGCGGCAGCCTTCTCGAGCATGAGGATCTTAGCCTCGTATTCTCTCTTCTGCTCAAGCGCATTAACTTCTTCCATACGCTTATTGACCCTGCGTTCATAGTTGTAACCGATGATGTAGAAACCGGCAATCAACGAGAAAGCAACGACTCCGATGAGCAAACTTACGATAAGGACATTTCTCGTATCTTTATAGAGCGCGCTGTTCTCGACTACGATCGCAATGTGCCACTGTGAAAGGATATCATCGACAAAGACGGTGCACTTTTTGCCGTCCAGCTCCATGACGAAATTATCCTTATTGGAACTCATGATCTGGTCGAAGATCTCATCCTTGTCAGGATCTTCGTAGTAGTTCTTACCCTTTTCTTTGCTGTCACAGTGGGCAATGACAGTACCTTCGTAATCAACGATAAACGCATATCCGTTGCCGTTGATCGTTATATCTTCAACTCTTTCCTGAACATCTGAAAGCATGAGATCCATGCCCAGAACGCTCTTATTATCTGAAAGAGCCTTGCATACCGAGAGAATGACATCACCCGTCTGCGAATCGACATACGGAGATACGACCAGCGTCTGGCCGTCTGCGGCAATAGCATCCTTATACCAGTCTCTTTCTGTGACATCGTAATTATCCGGAGGTACCCAGCCGACACCGTCTACGTATTCGCCGTTAATAACACCGTAATATCCCGTATAGCTGTCATCGAACTGGTCTGCAGCATTTGTGGACTCACGGGTGATGTATTCGACGATTTCTTCTTTGGTGGCACCATTGGCAACCATGTGGTCAACTGTATCGGCAGTAATCCAGAGGACCGAGCTTGCGTTCTCAAGATAATTCTCAAGATCAGATGCAACGGCTGAAGTCTTGTCATTACCAAGCTCATTGATATATGTATAAGACGATATATACACCAGGCTGGACGTATAAGTAACAAGCAATGCTATTAAAACAAATGTTGCGCCAAGTGTGAGAAATAGCGTCCTTCTGTTGGTCTTCATCATGTTCCTCAAAACAATTTAATTTCTATATAATTATTATATGAATAAAATCACTTTTCAATCTGTTTTGATGAATAAAATGGAAATTTGCTTTTGCAGAAGGATTTTTCGCGCAAACTGCAATAAAAAAGCCCTTGAATCGGAATAATCCAAGGGCTTCGATAGGTTTTGTTTAATCCTTAGTTTATCGGGACTTTGGTCCACTCGATCACGGAAATGTCTTTTATGTTCTGGTTGGCAGCATCCAGCATCTGATTATATCTGTTCAGAGCTTCATCGTCGTGGCAGGTGGCATCTGCGCTCTCATAAGCCGATCCGTCATAGTGAAAATTGTCGCCTTCGAACAATGAATAGCTCGGAATCGGAATTCCTTTAGAATCTTCCTCAAGATACTCGGTAATGAGCTCACATACCGTATCCATCGACTTTGTAACACTGTTATATTGATAAATCGTGTCGACATGAAGGGCTGCTCCGCCTGATCCGGAGTTAACGAACATGACTCCGCCGGCATAAGTGAGAGTGCTTCTATCCCACCCGGCCGCAACGATCTTGTACTCATCCTCACCGGTCAGGACAACAACACCGGTAACATTCACAAATTTCTCTCCGTTACTAAACTCACATGTACTGCCGAAAATGAGTTCATCTGTTCCGTCCTTATCGAGGTCAATGAGCGTATAGCTGACAGATTCGCGTTCCGGAACGAGAAGAAGTCCGACCGTACCTTCCGGAGGAATGACGGTATCACCATCGTAATCAGGTCCATAATACCAGGTGTCCGACTGATTTTTGATCGCGTTTATGTAATCTTCAATGAATCTCTCATAAGGATTGACCTTTGGAGCCGTAGTCGCCGTTGTTGTAGCCTCAGTCGTTGCCTCGGTTGTAGCTTCTGTTGTAACTTCAGTTGCAGCCTCTGTCTCCGTAGTCTCAGCTGTGGTCTCAGAAGTCCCCTCTGAGGTCTCAGTAGTTCCCTCATTTTCAGGTTTTGATAAAAGAGTTGTCTCTTCCACGTCGTCAGTATCTTTAGGGCTGCTTGTCGCGCAGGATGCAAATGATACAGCCATGGAAGCACAGAGAACTGCTGAAACAACCTTTGTAAGTATCGTTTTCTTCATTGTTTTTACCTCAACGTTATTATCCCGGGTATAAAACCCACAGTAAAAATATCACTTTGAACATGTTAACTGATGAAAACGATTGACCAAAAAGCGACAGGCATATGGGAATAATGTTGTAGTATCGGCTATTGGAATTACTCTTTTTTGCACGCCCCTTTTTATTGCACAAAAGCTAAGTGATACAATGAAATCAATCAATACTGAAAGCGGTTTTACAGATGGACTCATTCAGGCACTTCTGTCCCGAGCACATCGGAATGCTCATTTTTATCGCTGTTGCAATTACTGCAGGGCTTCTGTTCATGCGGAATCTGTCAAAACAGAAAGTTTCCATCGCAGTAATCCTCCTGTCCATAGCAGCACTTGCAGGTGAAGTGGTCCAGGACATCCTGCTCATAAGAGAAGGAGGCGACATCATTGGTTTCTTGCCGCTTCACCTTTGCAATCTCGGATTATTCGTTAACCTGATCGCTGTTTTATCGCGTGGAAAGATCCAGTCGTTCTTTGCCGAGATATCCCTGGTGCTGATCATGCCCGGATCCGTTGCTGCACTTATTTTCCCGGACTGGACCTACAGACCTTTCTGGTCTTATCTGCCACTGCTCTGCTTCTTTACTCATTCTCTGACCGTTTTTATATCCTTAGTCTTCCTCTTCCGCGGAAAGATATATGTAACTTTCAGACATTTCTGGTACTCATATCTTTTCCTTCTTATCACGGTTCCTCCGATATACCTTTTTAACAGCAGGACAGGCCAGAACTACATGTTCCTGTCTTACCCGCCTTCTGATACGCCACTGAAATGGCTGCTTAGCTTTACCGGCGAAAAGTTTTACCTTTTGGGACTGCTTGCCCTTATTACAGCAATACTTATCATCGAATATACAGTTCATGAAGTAGCACACTTGGCTGCTATAAAACTATCGAGATAAGTTAATTATTTACTGAAATCAGTTTTTCGAATTTCAGTAAGTAAAGCACTTCAATGTTTACGTACCTGAAAAACATTTTCTTCAATTAGGTACGTAAAATTCCTAAATTCATAAGACTAATTTTCGAGAATTACGTACCTAAAAAGTCTTTTTCTGTTTTAGGTACGTAAATTAGCCAGTCATCTGACGTTTTCAAAGAGAAATTTACGTACCTAATTTGCATTTTCCCTTTTCAGGTACGTAAATGGAACACTTGTCAGGTGTCAAAACCAAGAAAATTACGTACCTAAACGAACATTTTCGTTTTTAGGTACGTAAAGTTGCAACATGGCGAAAAAGGGATGCCGTTAATAGCATCCCTTTAGCAAATTCATATTCAGAAATCGATAACCCTTGCAAGTATTCCCTTCATCTTACCTATGGCTATACCGTAATTTGTCATGGGCACACCTTGCTCAGAAGCTTTGCGGTAACGGCTCGCTACTTCGGTCTCGCCGAGCATGCATGCTCCGCAGTGGATTATGAGATCAAAGCCCGACAGGTCTTTGGGGAACTCGAGTCCTGAAGTAAACGAAAACTCAAAATCCTTGCCTGTATATTCCCTGACCCAGCCGGGGAGCTTTACTGTTCCGATGTCTTCGCACTGGCGGTGATGGGTACAGCCTTCGCTGATGAGGATCTTGGCTCCGCTCTCAAGTTTATCAAGCATGTTCGCGCCTTCTATTGACTGGTCGAGAATGCCTTTGAATCTTGCCATCAGGATAGAAAAAGATGTAAGAGGGATCTCGGGAGGTACGATCTTCGACACCTTGCCGAAAGCCTGGCTGTCGGTAATGACCATTCTTACCTTGCCGACCTTTTCGAGAGCTATTGCAAGCTCTGTATCCTTAACGACTACAGGGATCGCGCCCTTGCCAAGAAGATCTCTTATTACCATCTGCTGCGGAAGGATGAGTCTGTCCTTCGGCGCTGATTTGTCGATGGGAACGACGAGCACTACAAGGTCGCCTTCATCAACGAGATCGGATACAAGGGGACGCGTTTTGCGTTCACGGATGATGACTGCAACTCTTTCCTTGAGCTCCTCAATGCCTTCGCCTTTAAGGGCGCTAACGGACATTGAATTCTCAACATCCGGAATGGTGACGTCTAGATCGCTCTTGTTGAACACGACAAGATAAGGAATCTTGCGCTTGGTAAAAGCATCGATCAGGCTCTTCTCGTCATCTCCCAAGCCCGCACTTGCATCTACAACGAGAATGGCAATGTCAGTCTCGTCGATCACACGAAGACTCCTCTCGATCCTTTGTGAACCGAGCTGTCCTTCGTCGTCGATTCCGGGCGTGTCAATGATTACGACAGGTCCCAGCGGAAGAAGCTCCATGGTCTTTCTGACAGGGTCGGTCGTCGTACCTGCAACATCAGATACGATCGACAGTTCCTGTGAAGTAAACCTGTTTACAAGGCTCGATTTGCCTGCATTTCTGCGTCCGAAAAAAGCGATGTGTGTGCGTTCCATTTTCTACCTCAAGTTTGAAACCTAAAAAGAGTTTTTATCTGCTTCCAGTGTTTGATCTTCCGTTGTTCTGATATTTATTGTGCGAGCGATTCCGCACAAGCGAAGCACGGAGGACCTTAGCGAGCGCAAAAATATCAGAACATCAGAATCTGAAGTCACGCTCACCGTTCTCGATCTTAACGAGTCTGTCTCTGAGCACTGCTCTTGCCTTCTCGTTTGTAACGTCAGGAATGTTCTTCTCAATGAGCTTTTCGCCGACTTCGCGTGTCTCGGGAGATGCGTAGTCAACGAGATATTCCTTAAGTGTCATGAGGGCGTTAGGCAGACAGCAGTTCTGGATCTGCTTTGCTTTGCAAAGGGCCATGAATCTGTCGCCGGTCCTGCCTTCGCGGTAGCATGCGGTGCAGAATGAAGGAACGTAATCCATGTCGATGAGCCACTTCATTACCTGGTCAAGAGTACGCGTGTCGGATACGTCGAACTGTGCTGTCTCGTCGACTCTTTCCTCGTGTGTGTAACCGCCGACGGATGTTCTGGAGCCGCCGGAGATCTGTGAGATACCGAGGTGGAGAACACGCTCTCTGGACTTCTGTGATTCACGTGTGGAAACGATCATGCCGGTGTAAGGAACTGCGATCCTTATGCATGCTACGATCTTTGCGAAAATATCATCGTCAATCGCATTGGAGAAATCGTTTACGTCGATATCGTCAGCGGGGCAAAGACGGGGAACTGAGATCGTGTGGGGACCTACGCCGTGAACTGCCTCAAGGTGCTCTGCATGCATGAGAAGTCCAGCGAATTCATAACGGTACTTATCGAGTCCGAAGAGAACGCCGAGTCCGACGTCATCGATGCCGCCTTCCATCGCTCTGTCCATAGCCTCTGTGTGGTAAGCGTAATCGTGCTTGGGTCCTGTCGGATGAAGAACCTCATAAGACTCTTTGTGATATGTTTCCTGGAAGAGGATGTATGTTCCGATTCCTGCTTCGTGAAGCTTTCTGTAGTTCTCTACTGTAGTAGCTGCGATGTTAACGTTTACTCGTCTGATGGCGCCGTTCTTATGCTTGATTGAGTAGATCGTCTTGATGCTCTCGAGGATGTATTCGATAGGATTGTTTACCGGGTCCTCACCTGCTTCGATCGCAAGTCTCTTGTGACCCATGTCCTGCAATGCGATAACCTCAGCCTTGATCTGCTCCTGTGTGAGCTTAACTCTCGGAATGGTCTTGTTCTTTCCGTGATAAGGGCAGTATGTGCATCCGTTGATACAGTAGTTGGAAAGATACAAGGGTGCGAAAAGAACGATTCTGTTGCCGTAGAAATCCTTCTTGATCTGCTCTGCAAGTGCATAGATCTCCTCGTTCTTTTCGGGGATGTCGCATGCGAGCAAAACGGATGCGTCACGGTGAGAAAGGCCCTTGCGCTCCTTGGCTTTCTCGAGGATTGCGTCGATGACTTCGACGTTGCTCTTGTTCTCGTCTGCATACTTAAGAGATTCCAGTATCTCTTCGTTGTCGATGAATTCTTCTGCTTTTAATGATTTAGGATCGTACATATTCCATACCTCTTTCTTAAATAAATCGATGTGATGTTGAAGCTTAATGTTCTTTAATATATCTGACGTTGTCGCCTCTGTCGGTGACGATCTCGTAGCCGATACTTTCGATTCTTCTCTTAAGACAGTTCATGCATTCGGCAGCTTCTTCACCTGTGCATATTTTGTTGTCATAAAGATCGTATTTCTTCCTAACGCTTACAGGCGACAGATTCGGCATTACTACGTTTGCTCCTGCAAGTATTCCAAGTTCTCTTCCTCTGGGATCGATCGTGCCGAGCGCCGTCGTTGCCGGCAGAAGGACCGTCGGAAGCATCAGTCTGATAATGCTCAGCAGATAAAGCGTGAGTTCGAGCGAACCTGCCGTCATGTCCGCAAAAGGCGTCTCCTTATGTGGAATGAACGGGCCGATACCAATCATCTCGGGATCGAGTTTTTTCAGGAATAAAAGATCGTCAGCGATGTTCTCATTAGTCTGATAAGGTGATCCGACCATGAATCCCGCACCTGTCTGGAATCCGATCTTCTTGAGGTTAAAAAGGCACTGCTTTCTGTTCTCTGAAGAAAGATTAGACGGATGAAGTTTTGCATAGTGTTCAGCATCTGCTGTCTCATGTCTTAACAGGTATCTGTCCGCGCCGGCATCGAAAAACTTTTTGTAGGATTCAAAACTCTTCTCGCCGATAGACAATGTGACTGCGCAGTCAGGATGTTCACTCTTAATTGACTTTACGATATCCGCTATGAGATCGTCTTTGTAAAACTGATCTTCACCGCCCTGCATGACTATCGTCCTGAAACCCAGATCGTATCCATGAGAAGCACATTCAAGTATCTCTTCACGGGTAAGCCTGTATCTGGATGCATTCTTATTGCTGCATCTTATGCCGCAGTAATAACAATCGTTTTTGCAGTAATTGGTGAACTCGATAAGACCTCTTACAAAGACCTTGTTGCCATAGTTTTCTCTTGCAACCGCGGAAGCTTTTTGAGCCAGATAAGACTGTATTTCTCCGTTACGGTTTTCGAGAAGTAAGATGATCTCTTCGCGTGAGATATCTCCGCCTGAAACGAGCTTTTCTAATACGCTCTGAACATCAGATGCCATTGGTCAGTCTCGAATAAGTGATCTTGGCCGAGACGCCTTCGAGCATGCCGATCTTGCCAGACACTGAACTTATCAGGCTCTCCGGCGCATCGACGACGACGCTGATAATGGAGATATTCCTTTCACGATAAGGAATACCCATTCTGCCGACGACATAATCCCTCACTTCGTGTAGGATGTCGTTGATCTGTGACACTGAATCGGGATTCTCGACAATGATGCCGATAATTGCAACTCTCGTCTCCATTTGACCTCCTTTTGCGCCTCTAACGCAAACAAGGTTCTGAAGCAATTAAGTATGAAAATTTACTTAAAGCCTTCCGCGTCAGGAAATACCTTCCGCATTCAGAACTATTGAGCATAAAGTAACACCTTGCAGATACAAAAGCAATGTGCCCGCGCGAGCTTATGAAAAGATGTCACGTTTCAATGGTTAATTTGAATTTAATCAGCACGGGTGATTATCTTATTTTTTCTTTCCGACCATGACACGGCGAGCAGCCTTGAGGTAGATCTTCTGCCACCAGGGGCGGAGATGCTTGTCTGCTTCCACGAGCTTTTCCCTGATCGGGATGTTCTGGGGGCAATGCTTCTCACACTTGCCGCACTTAACGCAGAGCGAGGCATCGGCGGGTGTCATTCGAAGGCCTATCGTCTGGAAATACTCGAGACGGCCGGAGCTCTTGCTCTCGGAATACATGTGGTTATAGCACGAGAAGATCGTAGGGATGTCGACACCCTTGGGACAAGGCATGCAGTATCTGCAGCCGGTGCAGTTTACCTTCGTGCTCTCGATAATGTAAGACTTGATCTTCTCGATGAATTCTTTTTCTTCAGGACCGTAATCTCCGGCTTTGGCTTCAGATGCGATGCGGCAGTTCTCTTCGACCATTGCAATGGAGTTCATGCCGGACAAAACACATGTGATCTCGGGCTGGTCCCAGAGCCATCTGAAGGCCCACTCGGCAGGTGTTCTTCCGTGACGCTCGTTGGCAATCTCTTTCTTGGCTTTTTCAGGAAGAAGGTCAACAAGTTTACCTCCGCGCAAAGGCTCCATGATGAACACCTTGACGCCCTTCTCAGCAGCAGCCTGAATACCTGCACGGCCGGCCTGTGTGTGCTCATCGAAATAGTTATACTGGACAAGACAGCTGTCCCAGTCATATGCGTTCAGGATCTTCTTGAATGTTGCCGTGTCGCCGTGAAAAGAGAAGCCGACGTTTCTGATCTGGCCGCTCTTCTTTTTCTCAGCGATCCACTCCTCAATGCCCAGTGCCTGAAGCTTTTCCCACTGCTGGAAATCAGTCATATGGTGCATCAGGTAGTAATCGACATAATCGGTCCTGAGGCGCTTTAATTCCTCATTGAAATATTTATCCAGACCTGCGCGGTTGTTGATGAGATACTGCGGGAGCTTGGTAGCGAGATTGATCTTGTCGCGGATGCCGTTCTTCTCGATTATGCGGCCGACGAGTTCTTCACTTCCCGGATAGATATATGCGGTATCGTAATAATTGACTCCGAGTTCGAACGCACGCATGAATTCCTTCTCAGCCTTATCAAAGTCGATGCTAGCGCCGCTCTTTGTAAACCTCATACATCCGTAACCTAAAATGGAGATACCTTTTCGCTGTTGCATAATTACAGCCTCCTTATTCCTTATAAGACGATTATAAACGTAACTTATGAATAAGCATTGTAGAAAATGAGTCTTTTTTGTTCCCGTGCGTGTATAAATTAATCCTTACATCCCGGAAGCAGCAAAGTTCTTTTGTCAAGTCAAACAACAAATAATTATTGTTTTGCGATAAATTTATGTTGCAAAACGAGTTTTCGAGGTGTATCATTACCTCAGCATAACAAGTGCAAAGGGATTAGCGGGGAATAGAAAAATGAAATGGAATAAGGTTTTGATAGTGAGTTTGTGCGGAGCGGTACTGCTTTCAGGCTGTTCAATGTTTAACAGGGATAACGGCAGCCTGGAGCTCCCTCCAAATGCGACATCGATCGAAAGTTCCTACGACAAAGACCAGGGAGAGACATTGTTCAATTATCAGGGAAGGACATATTCCTACTTCGGAAAACTGAACGATAAGATGTCTGATGACTCCATCAGAGAATGCGTCGGTTACATGGACGACGACAAGAACACACGCATCTATTCACTTAATGAAGATCCTCTCGATAACTACCTCATGATCAAGCACGTCGGCGGCATCATGGACCAGCCTGAATTCTTAAGGGCAACCGACACGAAGAACAAGGATATCTATACTCCCTCCTACATCAGGTCAGGCAGTTTTGAATCATGGGGTTCTTCGGGAATTCATTACGAGATGTCCGCAGTAAATATCGATGTTGTCTGTAACGCGGAGAACGTTATGAGCGTCTGCTATGATCTTGCGATCAACGGAGAATCAGAGAGAACCGGCGGTGTGGAAAATGCAGATAAATCAGCATTCAAAAAGGGCGAGCTGCTTTACTTCGAATTCACCGAACAGATGATCGGCAATCAGGTCGCAACAGGAGACACATTCGAACTTACACTCACCTTCAGCGTCATTGACACCGACGGCAAAGTTCACGAGATCGACGGCGAATACACACGTGAAATGATGCTCGGCGCATCGCTTTCTGACCTTGAGATCAGAGAAGACGGAAACGGCGGATACATTCTTTACGAAGACATCTAAACCGAACAAATACAAAAGGAGGCAGAAATCAATGAACAAACAATCTAAAGTTTCATTTTACAGATTTTATAGGCCGTTTGTTATTGCTGCTCCTATCCTGTTTGTATTGTTGTGCATCGTATATGTATGGGCCAATATATATTTTTACATGCTTGTTGCCAGAGGAGAAATGGATGTTACAACGGCCAACTTTTGGATCGACTGTTTCCGCAGGTCTCCCCTGGTCATAACGGCTCTCGATCTTATCATCGGCATATTTGTCGCACGTAAAAAGAAAGAAAAACATCTCCGTATGATCGAAGATTTTCATGAGTCCATAAAGGACGAGAATAAAATCTTCGAGAAGATCTGAAAGGAATTCACATGTTCGGCTTCACGCTCATGTTTTTAATGCATCTGGCGGCAGGAATAATCGTCCCTGCAATCATCTTTTTTGTAAAAGGCATAAAGGCAGGCGGCAAAAGAAGACAGGCAGCCATATATGTTGCCGTCTCTATCGCATGCATAATCATCGGAGCCGTCATCAAATTCAGTTATGACATCAACCATGTCATCGGCACATACAACGGACATGAATCTGATGAAATAGTCATTGACGGTGTCACATATGCGGAAAACTATGACAATGACTACTCCGCCTCCGACAAAGGACATTATCTCGGCAGCGTAGTCTACATAGATCAGAACGACTATAAAACAGATCCCAAGTTTGTATGGGAAATAAAAGGCACAGACGAATACATCTATGTCCTTTTCGCCTACGACGGAACTATCTATAAAAGAGTTGACTGATCTTTATTGTTTTTCCAGATATACGAAAACCAGTTCGTCGGTTATCTTCTTGGTGTCGAAGATCATGTAACCGAGTTTTTTGTAAAGACGGATATTGTCTTCACTTCTCGTACTCGTAAATAATTCAAACCTGCAGTCAGGAAAACATTTCTCGATCTCATTTAAGAGCAGCGTTCCATAGCCTTTGCATCTGTGATCAGGATGGACCATAAGCTTTCCTATATATGCAGTTCCGTTCTTCGCATATGCCCTGACAGAACCGATGATTTTACCGTCTTCTACCAGTTTCAGGATCGTGCCCTTATTGAATTCTTCAGTCAGTTCTTCGATCGTTTCCTTCAACGGCGGAATATCTTTATTGCCAAACAAAGCTGCCTCGCTTTGATAAGCGAGGTATTGAAGCTCCAGGATCTCCTGAAGATCTTTTTGTTCAGCTTTGAGAACAGTCATAAGATTCGTGCCTTATCAGTTGATAACGATCTTATCGAAATCGCAGGTTACCTTTGAACCCTTGATAACTGCAGGGATATAAAGAATGACTTTTCCGTTGTCATCGTCATCACAAAGGACAATGATGTAATCTCCGTCATCCAAAGCATTTATTGAATCATTATCAAACTGGAAGATATAATCTTCGGAATCCTTCTTCTCAGGGTTTTCGATATATGTGTAGAGGACATCGTATTCATCTGCTTCCTCTTCATCCTTGTATCCCTTTGTACCGGGAATAAAGCCCATCCAAGCACCCTGTGTCAGCTCGATATCAGCACTCACTGAAAATGCGGTTTTCTCGCCTTTCTGTGAGAAACCGATTCCGGAATCATCTCCGTATTCGTCGTCTTCTACCTCTTCAGTCGTAGCCTTAGGCTTATCATCTTCATCACGGTTTTTACCGCTTCCGGAATCTTTCTTGCCGCATCCGAACAATGCCAGTGACATTGCGCCTACAAGTACCAGTGCCAATAATCTCTTCATAATGATTCCCCCTGTTGTGATTACCCGATCTCTCTAACAGGAAAAGCAAATAGCCTTCCAAATTGTTAAAGAAATTTTACCACAAAACAGAGGGAATTTGTTAGATTTCTTCCGTATATTTATTATGCGTCGATCGAAAGTGTAATCTCGTTGATCTCCAGCACCTCAACTCCGCCGTTCAGATCCTCGTAAATGTATACGAGTGCGTATCCGCTCTCAGCATCAGGAGTTACCGCTGTTATCCTGCAGAGCAGTGCATGGTTAATTCCTGCAACGACCTGTGATCCGATATATGCTACCGGTTCGTATTCTGCACCTAATAGTTTTTCAGTTGCTTTATCAACAACCGCCTTAATGTTGTCATCTACTGACGGATCTTCTGCATAGTTCCATCCGCCTGCAATAGGTGCGCCATCTGCATCTGCAGTTCCGGGAAGAGTAACATCTTCGAATTTCAGGATCTCTTCTGTTCCGTCAAGCTTCTCGTAGATATATACGAGTGTGTATCGGTTCGTTGCTCCGGGATAGATAACTGTGGATTTGCAAAGGAAGCAGTGATTTGTTCCTGCGACCACCTGGGATCCGAGATAAGCTACAGGTTCATATCCGACACCTGTAAGTCCTTCGATCGCCTTGTTGAAGATCTTAAGCTCCTCTTCTGTGATCTTTGTATCCTGAGGAACGGACCATCCGCCTACTCTTTTGTTTCCGCTCATTTTCTCAACTACCGTATCTGATGTTGTTTCAGCTGTTGTTTCCTTTGCCTTGCTGCATGCGGTAAAGCTTACTACCGCGAGTGCACCGGTAAGTCCGAGTGCTATTAGCTTACTTGTTATGTTTTTCATTTTCTTGCCCTTCTTTCCATTTATGAAACCTTAAGTATTTTTATTTCTACTTCCGGCTTCATTATTACAGGCAGATCAGGACAATCCAATAAACAATTACATGCGAAAATGTTGGCTAAACAACAGACAGCCTAACAAGTATAAATTATCAGTCATCTTCCGTCGTTTCGGAGATCAATTCACCCTTAAGGGCATAAAATTTTTCCTTTACTTCTTTCATCAGATTCTGGTCCATTGGTGAATAAACCCTGTACTGTGAAATACCGTAATCATCGTAACTGCTGCCGCCTATTTCAGAACAGTCGAAAACAACAGTGAAGTGCCATGGGCTGTAGTCTGTAACGAATTCACTGCTCTTAAGTCTTTTCGAGAGCGAGATGAAATTTATCTTCTTAATGTGTTCTTCAAATTCGGAAGCACTTCCGGATGAAACAGAATAGGTCAGGATAGTAAACGGATCTGAATGCACATCGCGGTCTCTGCAGATGAATACCCACTCACCCGCATCGTTCTTTTTGAGTTCACAGCTGTGGCTCTCGCCGGTCATATCGCAGTAACCTGGACTGTAACTGAAAGAACTTAAATGTCCAGCATTACCTTTCTTCGATCCGAAAAGACCCATAACAGTTTCCTCCTGTTTATACCAGCAACCTCTCGTCAGGGTCGTTCCATTTAAATGAGGTCTTAACGCCCTTCATGCATGCGATAGAAGCCATGCCGTGAACCATCGCCCAGATCTTAATGAGATCGATCTCCTGTTCTTCAAAAGACTTCTCAATACCCTTCTCTTCCAGATAGAGTCTGTACATCCGCTTAAGCAAAGCAAACGGAGGATAATCGTTTTTATAATCTTTATTCATCTGAAGATGTGCATTGATATTCTGCTTACCGAAAAGGAACACAAAATAATCAGGATTTCGGCTGAAGAAAGTAAGATAAGTTCTGCCCATAGCAAGGATCGCTTCTTCAGCAGTTGCGCACTCTGCAACACCTGCTTCGAGCTCTTCCATAAACTGATCAGTAACGCTGCTCTTTATCGCTTCGATCAATTCTTCCTTGCTGTTGAAATGAGCGTAAGGCGCCGCATGAGATACATTGCATTCCGCTGCAACTTTACGAAGAGAAAGGCTCTCTTCACCGCTCTCGTTTATTATCTTGATTCCCGCATCGATCAATGCCTGTCTCAGATTTCCGTGATGGTAACTGTCAGCCATTTAAAGTCATCTCCTTAATCTCAATTAATGCTTTCTCTGTCTCTTCAGGATTCTCCCACAAAGGACTGTGTGCAGCTCCGCTGATTTTATAGAATCCTTTTTGCGGTGCATCAATTACATCGCAGTATTCACGCACAAGTTCCCAAGGACAGTTGTAATCGTATTCACCACTGATGAAGAACACCGGAACATCAAAACTTGTAATGCTCTGTCTGTAATCGAAATCATCAAGCTCATCAGAAAGAGGAGTCGTGCGATACTTCTTCATTGCAGTAACATAGTTGATCTTCTCTTTTACCGTATAACACTTACATGTAATTATCGGCCAGACGATACCTTCAAATTCACTTTGGTTATATATCGTTCCGCCGCCGGCTTCATGAAGAAGAGCAACATATACATACCAATCCTTACACTTAATATTACCACTGTCAAGATGCTTGACAGAATCTTCAAGTTTCTTAAGATTTTTAGTATCTCCCCTCTTCCCGAAAACATCCTTCATGAAATGATACATTATCGTATCGTTTTCTTCAGAGTCGGTAACGCACTGCGCCATACCGATGTATGCGTAATAATTCTCCGGATGTCTTTGTGCTTCCATAAGTGCGATATGACTGCCGCCAGAGAATCCCATGATGAAGATCTTATCTTTATTGAACCGTTCCTTCAGATACCCGGTTACTGTATACGTATCATTAAGAAGATTATCGATATTTACACTGTCCACATCGAAGTCTTTGTTATACGCAATGCCCATATACCGGTAGTCCCAATATACGACCGTAAACTCATCTTCGATATGCATGTCCTTATATTTATCCGTGAATACATAATCGTCTGTTCCGGGACCACTCGATACCAGAAGCAATACGGGATTGTTTATATCCTTACTGTTGATAAAGAATCCGTTCGGAGCACCATTTATATCCATGACGAACTTCTCGGATATGCTGTTTGGCTCTGAATAAGTTCTTATCTTTCCCGGGCTCATTATAAGCCAGGCAAGAAACAGAAGCAGCGGAATAGCCACTATTACTATTGCAGCAACTATCAATTTATTCTTCATGACATCTCCAATCTTGACACTGTCTATTTCGAGATTATACCGTCTATCTTTACATTGTCAAGTTTATTGCTGACGTCATTTGATTCTTCAGCTTATTCATTGTCAAATAAAGACACGTTTTCATATAAATCGTGTCCTTTTTAGCACTGGCTATACAAGGCACTTGTGAATGTTTCTCAGCAACAAAAAGCACCCCTTATTCCAAAACCGGAATAAGGGGTACTGCACTAATTCAAATTAGAGCTATCTTATTACTGCTCGATCAGTTCCGGGTCGACTGCATAGTACTTAACAGAGCCGACTTTATAGCCTCTGGGTTCCTCAGAGAAATCAATCCTGACGACGCATGTTTCTTCCCAGTTATCAGCTTTGAATTCGTAACCGTAGATATCATCCTCAGCATCGAACTCGGTCATATCTTTATTGAATGCTGCCAGTGCATCATCCAAAGTCTTATACTTGGCTGAGAGCAATGCGCCTCCGGGGAGAAGTGCCTCTTCATTCCAGGCAAGAGCAACGTAGATTACCATACATTCTGAGACCGGCATCGGTTTATCTGATTCGTTATATATCCACGTCATTACTGAGGGCCCAAGGTTTTTCTTAAGGCAGAGTTCATATACGCTCTCGGGATCAAGGAGAAAATCCGCATTAACTTCTTCCTGATATATATCGATGATCTCCCAGCCGTTGTCGAAAAACTCCTCGGCCTTCATCGGGAATTCATAGACATCTCCGCCGATCCAGAACTGATTGCATGTATCTTCATTAAACTCTGCAGGAAGTTCTTTGTATGCCTCGATAGCCCAATCAGCGCCGGCCTTCCTGTAATTCTGCTCCACTTTTGAGCATGATGTCATTGCAACAAGCATTCCGGAAGCAAGCAAAGCTGCAACGGTCCTCTTCAAGATCTTCATAAACTATCCTCCATATTTTCCGTTGTTTTTCAGTTGACGAGATTATATCAGTTATTATTTTTGCTAACAATTAATGCGGTTATGCATATACAAAAAGCAGCCGTGCGTGTTGCACAGGCTGCTTTCTGCATCTATGTCTTGGGGTTGTGAGGGGTAACTTATTAACCGATGGTCTTACCATCTTCGATCCTTACGATACGTGTACCGTATTCTGCACACTGCTCAGAGTGTGTTACCTGAAGAATGGTCATTCCCTTTTCTTTGTTAAGTCTCTGGAAGAGTTCCATAATCTCTTTTGTTGAAGTTGCATCGAGGTTACCTGTAGGCTCGTCCGCGAGAATGATCGAAGGGTTACCGAGAACCGCTCTTGCAATCGCTACTCTCTGCTGCTGACCGCCTGAAAGTGTATTAGGCATAGCCTTTCTCTTCTCCGTAAGGCCGGTGATCTCAAGTATCTCATCAAGATCTTTCTTGAGTTCAGATTTTCTCTTTCCGTTGATCGTCTGAGGAAGAAGAATATTGTCTGAGACATTAAGGTTCATGACAAGGTTATAGAACTGGAATACGAATCCCATATTCTTGAGTCTTAAGTCAGAAAGTTTACTGTCCTTCAATGAGCCGATGTCACTTCCGCACACTGAGATGTTTCCCTGGAAATCTCTGTCGAGGCCTCCGATCAGGTACAGGAGTGTGGACTTACCTGAACCGGAAGCACCCATCAGAGATACAAATTCTCCCTGGTCAACGCTCATGGAAGCGCCGTTTAAAACGTGGTTGATGTTCTCGTTCTTACCAAAAGACTTGTTTACGTTATTTACTTCAATTATTTTAGTCATTTTATTATCCTCCATATATTACTCATACTTGATCTGTTCAGCGATCTTCATTTTCCTGAGGTTCTTGAGCGGGAACAGGACTGTGCCTGTAAATACCAGCGTCATTGCCGCAAAGAAGATCAAAACTGTAAGCGGGTTGATCGTTACTTCCATAACGATGCTCTGTGCGTTCGCCATAGCAGAATCGATAACGAATGAAAGAAGTGTTCCGACCAGCACACCGACACCGGATGCAGTGACGGAAGCGATAAATACTTCCTTAAGAAGAATACCTGAGAGTTTGCCTTTTCCCATTGCGGTCGAAAGCATAACTGCGCATTCCTTCTTTCTTCCTTCGAAACCCAAAAGCTGATTGGAGATCATTCCGATAGCTGTCATGCCGAGTGCGATGACCAGGATCGCAGTAACTACCGCAACTGTCTTTGCATTATTGGAATCCTGCTGTTCAACGATATCAGCAAATGTATCGACACTGTTGTATTTGCCCTTACCGTATGTCTCGAGCAATGTCTTTACTGCATCGGGATCTTCGCACTTGATAAGTGCCATGCCCGGATCGTCATGGAAAAGTGCCTTGAACTCATTCTGATTTACGATCAAAGCTTCGATGCCGCCGTCGTAGGAATTGCCCTCAGTGATCTTGGCAATCTTATACTCTCTTTCGAATGGAAGTACACTTAAAGGATTGATCGTGATCTTAATTGTGTCACCTTCTGAAAGGCCCTTGCGGTTTGCATACTTCTTATCGACGATGACAGAGCCTTCCTCAAGTGTTGCAGGAAGATCCTTAAATCCTGTGAAGTGCTCATATCCGCCATCAGGAAGACCATAGAAGTATGTGATCGTTGTCATTTCCTCATCGCCTATGCTGAATTCCTGCATTGTACGGTATACGAACTCAACATCATTCACGCCTTCAAGGTCATCGATATATGTATAGTACTTGTAGCTGTCACTTGTTTCTGCAACGACATCACAGTCATAAGGAATATCGCTTACGGAATCCGTCAGCGCACCTGATACTGAGTAAACAACGATGCACATTGCAGCTGCAGTTGCGCAGAGAACACCGCTTCCCACAGTACTCTTACGTGAGATAGCTTCAACTGCAGCGAGTGACCATGAAGCATTCTCGCTCTTGTCGGCAATCTTCCTGATCAGGGCTGTAACAAGCTTCAAGATCCTCGGGAAAAGGAATGCAAGAGCTGCTACTGATGATACAAGGCAGAGAGTTGCAAGGATGAGATTCTTCTTGAAGATGAATGTCACAATTGCAATTGCAAGGCATACCAGACCTAAGATAAATGTTGATTTACTGAATCTGTATGCTGTGTCTCTGTTGTCGAAAATGATATCTCTTACGGATGTCTTGAGCGCCTTTAATATCGCCTTCAAAGGGATGAGGCATTCGATAAGGACCGCACCGATGATAACACCAGCAACAAGTGCTGCCGGATAAGGCGGGAGCTCGATCGGGATAGAATTGCCTGTGCCGTCATCCGTAATGAACAGAAGGTCCAGGATCGGTCCTCTGATAAAAGAATAAAGGACAGTTGCGGGAACGCTTCCCAGAACAGCGTAGAGGACATTCTCAAGAAGAAGGATCCTTCCTGTTCTCGAGGTGCTCATACCAAGGCTTCTAAGCGTTCCGATATAAGACATTCTCTCGCTGACGATCCTGTTGCAGATAGATGCTGTTACGAAGATAACGAGAAGGAATGTGATCGCAAAAAGCATATAGAAGACAGCCTTGAGCTCATTTACCATTGCCATGTCGGAATCTGTCAGGAACAAGTCTGTGATGCTTGCGTCAGGATACTTTTCTTCAAGCATCTTTTTCGCATCCTCGATCATGGTGTTGTCCTTAAGATCAATCATGATGATGTCGGCTTCCCTGTATCCGCAGGAGATGATATCGCTCGTGTTAAGATTTACGATCGCGGTATTGCCGTAGATAAGAGGGTTCTTGTTATCGTCAGGAAGAAGTCCTCCTATCGTGAGCTCGACTTCATCTCTTGCCCTGTCATGGATAGTGATCTTGTCGCCGACCTCATATCCGTATGTCTCGGCAAATGTCCTGGTAACATACATCTCGCCGTCTTTGATATCGATCGGTGCCATAAATTCCATATCGACAGCCTCATCAACATCAAGGCCGAAGATTCTTAAAGATTCTGTTGTGACATAGCAGTATTCGCCTTCGATCGGCTTATAGAGCGTCTCGGAATTACCGATGATCTTCATCGTGTCTGCTTCCGGGAATCCGTCAGGAAGCACTGATACATCGCTTCCGCTTCCCATCAGGATGAAGTCAGCTCTCGAGATGTTTCCCATGAAGTTTGTAAGGACTTTCGTGATACTTTCACTTAAGTCGAAGCACAAAAGTGCGCAGAGGCTGCATACAAAGATCGCAAAAACGACCAGCAGCGTACGGAAAGGTTTTCCGAATATATTTTTCAGTGAATTCTTTAGTACAATATTCATCTTCTATCCCCCATTAATACCAGCGAGAAATTCTCTCTTCAGGCGCAATATACATTCCGTCTCCCTCGCTGATGCCGTATGTCTCATAGAAGGCATCGACAGTAGAAAGGATCGCATTAACTCTTATATACGACGGACTGTGCACATCGTATGCGATCTGATCGATGATAACGTCATCAGATGCGATCTCGCACCAAATCGTTGCATAGCTCTCGAAAAGCTTGACTCTGTCTTCATTTGTTTTCGCGAGTGTGCAGATGCATTCAACACCGCCTAAGTCAGCATAGTTCTCACCCAGTGTCTGCTCACCGTCAACGTGGTAGATACCGAACACCGTGAAGTTCTCTTCAAAGTATTTTTTTGCCTGCTCGTTGCGTTCTTCAAGAGCATCCATATCGGCCTGGGCTATCCAGGAAGGATCGTATGCACCTTCTGAATTAAAGAGAATGCAGTTGCTGTCGAAAGCATGTCCCATCTCGTGTGCGATAACCGCACCGAGACCGCCGAGATTTGTAAAGTAATCGGCATCCTTATCGAAGAAGGGTGCGTTGGTGATCGCAGCCGTGATCGTGATCGTATTTCCCGAAGGATCGTAGCATGCGTTCATCATCTGCATCGGCATGTTTGACTCTGTTCTTGATACAGGCTTGCCGCTGTTGAAATCATCGATAAGCTCTTTTCTGTCCAGCCTTCTGTAATTTACGCAAAGCTCATAGTAGTTGCTTCCGCAGATATCAGCGTACTTTGCCGTATCCTGTCTCTTAAGATCTGTTGCTGTGATGTAAGAGATATTATCGAGCTTTTTTAAAAGTTCGGTTCTGGTTGCTTCGGAAAGCCATGTTGCTCCTCCGATAAGTCCTCTGTAACCTTCCCTGATGTCGTCACACATACTTCTTAATGCCGCATCTGTCTCGGGAAGATAATAACGCTCAACATAGATGGGATCAGTCTCCTTCGAGAAATTTGCGGAGATCTCATCTATTATCTGGTCATGCTCCGGAGCATAATTCCTGCCTACATAAGACTGCAAAAGCTCATAGTGAGGCGCAATGTATCTCATGAAAGCGTTATAGACATTGCATAATTCCCATGCCTTAAGAGCATTGATGTTTTCGTCAACGAAAATGTCGTTGAGTGCTTTAAGCTGTCCCTCATCTGTCACACAGTATGAATTAACCTTTGAGGTATCAATGCCCACTGTCTTCATATACTTTTCAAGATCGATATTGCTCAGATATCCGTTCACTTCATCAGCAGGAACGATCTTTGAATACTTGAACGACATCATATCATCTTCAGCCATATCAAGATCTGTCGCACTGAAGATATCGAGTGCCACAAATGCAAGTTCTTTTCCGTACTGCTCGGCAGTCTCTTTATCGTAGCCTCTCGTAGTCAGTACGATCTGCGCATCTTCCTTAACATAATTCAATGCGTAATTATCTTCGCGCATATCTACGAATGTGGCATCAAGGATGCCTGAAAGCGGAACGAATGTCATGACTCTTTCATTCGGATCGAAAGGATTGATATCCGGAACGAGACCGATCATGCTGCTCATACCGTAATCTCTCGCAAGCATCGCATCGATATCGAGAAGCTCATCAACCGAGCCGGCATTGTCGATCCTGTCGATCACGTTCATGAGATCTTCAGGGATCGGCTCGTTCTCAAAATCATATGCCTGATAATAATCATATGCGTGCTTGATGATATCTTCTTCGCTTCCCTTAACATAACCGCTGCCGGCTGCGACATCATCTATTACCGCTTCGATCTGGTCATCAATAAGTTCAGTATTGAAAGCATAGTCATAAGAGACATCGCCGTACTTGATCTCCGTAGTATTGAATCTTTCCTGATTGACGAACCTGAAATAATCGTCCTCTGCTCTGGCCGGACCTAACTCTTTTACAGTTGTCTCAGTGGTTGATGCCACCGGCTCATCCACTACCGCAGTACAACCGTTCAACAGAGGCACAGTCATCGCAGCTGTAATAACAATTGCTACAACTTTTTTCATACTCCTACTCCCCTTCTTGTTTTTTGCAGGTTTATCTTACAAAAGCAACCTTAACCTACAATCACACGAACCTTAACCTAACCTTAATATGACAATCCGTGTAATCCGCGTAAGATTATACAGTAAATATGGAAAAGTTCAGAAAACAATGTAAAATATTACTTACATTTATGAATAAGGGGTAATTTAATATGAAAAAGATCTTAGTTACTATTCTGGTAGTGACAATGTTAGTCGCATCGCTTCCCGGAATGACGGGCTGCAGCCGCAAAAGCAGACTCAAGGACTGGTACAATGTGTCCCTGGATGTTTACCGTGAAAGCCTGAAGACCAATTGGGCAAACGAGGAAGAATATAAAAGCTTAAACATAGCTGATGACCTTAAGGGAAACGATCCCAACAAAAAGATCGGTTATCTTCTCGTAGATCTTGATGAAGACGGAGTTGATGAACTCCTCATCGGATTCAACGATGGTTCTACGGCTACCAAATTCACAGACGTACTCGTATGGCATTCTGATTTCGGTGCATATAAATTACTCGGCGGAGGCAGCGGATACTACATCTATCTTTGCGCAGGCAACGTTCTCGCAGTCGATTCATGGTATGGTTCGCAGACTGAGAGAACTTTCATGACCTGGAATTCAAAAACAAATTCCTTCCCCCATGTTGACGGAGAAGGAAAGTATCTGCCCATGAAATGGGATCTGACCGAATTCTGATAAGTTATACAGGCTTACTGTGCCACTCGTATTCGGGATGTCTGGAGTAATATTCTTCCTTTACTTCATACATCCTGGCATCAGCCTTCTGCATCGCCTTGCGGACATCATCATTCTCATCGCTGTGGCATGAACCGACAGCGAAATGAGCTCTGTTGGGAAGTTCACACTTTGATTTAAGTTCTTCTTCAAGCTTGAGAAATACCGCAGGTGATGTTTGCGGAGTGATGATAAGGAATTCATCGCCGCCTACACGGTAGATCTCGATGTTGTCACCCTCAAGTTCCTTGAGCGTTAAAGCTACATCCTTAAGGAGATTATCACCTGCAAGGTGACCCTGTGTATCGTTGATGGTCTTAAGGCCGTTTACATCGATGAAGAACACACCGAACGGCTTCTTGATAAGCCTGGTTCCGTTGACATCTTCACTGATCCTGTTGTTCATCGCATTACGGTTATATACACCGGTAAGAAGGTCAGTAGAACTCATGATCTTCATCTTACGGACGTTCTGTTCGTTAGCGATCTCAGCTGAAAGAATGAAAGCTGTAACTCCCAGTGTTTCCTTTATCATGAGAGTTTTCTCTACAGGGAAATTACCTGCCCAGATATAGCCGATGGTCTTGTTATCTGATCTCAATGGATAGATAACAAGAGTATTCACGCCTGTATACCTCAACGAATCGATCCACTCAGGCGCGATCTTATGAGCTTCTTCCATATCCTTCACATTTGTGATCGTGAAACAGTTGCTCTTATTGATCAGTCTCGGCCATGTATCGATAACAGCATAGAATTCCTCCGTGAGGAAAGAATCCAAAGGCCTCTGGTTTGGATCGTCATGATTATAGTCTTCACAAAGAAGCGAATATTCCCTGTTCTCATAATCAGTAAGAAGGATACTGCATCTTTCCGAGCCGCACTGTCTTCTGATATCTTTGATGACCGACTGCATTGACTCACGGAAATCAACTGTCTCACGAAGCTTCAAACATGTCTTGAGAACGTTCGTGGCTGTCTCTGAAGAAATATCCGCAAGCTTGTCTATATCAGCCTTGGGATTCATTTCATAGGAGAAAAGGATATATTTCCGATTTGGATCATCAGATGCAAGAGGAAGATAGAAAACTTCCATCCAGCAGTTATAAAGTTCGATATCAAAATAAGAGTGTACAGGTTTTCCGGTATTGGCCACGCTGTCGCACAGAGCCTCAAAATTAGCAGCTTTTACGATGTAGCGTGTGTAAGGGACATCTTTTTCAAACTCATCCAAAGACTGAACGACAGTCCTCTTATAAGCGTCATTCCCATCTATTACACGATACCTGTCATCGCCATGTTCAACAGTCAGATCGACAGCCAGAACGGCTGCAACACCTGTAAAACTTTCCAATATGTTTTTGAAATCGAACATGCACACCTTCAAATAAAATAATAGTTTAATTATACGCTCATTTAAGATGCATTCTACGATTTCCACGTATGTTTAACGAATGTTAACCTAATTTACAAATAAGAAAATTACGTTGCCTCGATCCACTGATATTTAGAATCTTATCAGCACTGCTCTGCATGGCGCTCCGTCAGAGCCTCCCAGATTTATCGGTGCAGCGTTTAAGAAGTATACACCCTCTTCAACACCGCCGAGTCTGATTCCTTCAAGAAGCACGATCTCTGCGCCAAGCATAACGAGATGCACGGCCATAGGCGCATCAAGGGGACCCACCGTCTGTGACTCATTACCGTATAAGAAGATATTGTGGGCTGCAAATACCTTTGCAGCTTCCTCAGTCATTGTTGCATCGCCTTTTACAAGGATCCTTAAGTTGCAGTCACAGTCAGCGTCGGTAGATGCCTTATTGGCCTTTTTCAGAATATCTTCAGCATCTTTAGCCGTAATATCGCCTTCGTGAGATACGACATACGCGTAACCGATAAATCTCTTCATATCGACCTGATCGATAGTCTTGCCGTCATCAATAAAGTGGTAAGGAGCATCAACGTGGGTCCCGTTATGTGCACACATCCTGAAAGCTGTAAGATTGCAGACCTCACCGTCTGCTATCCTCATCTTCACCTCTTTTTCCGGAGCCGGATCACCGGGATAAACCGCACATCCGAACAGTTCCTGGGTAATGTCGTAGATCTTCACGTTCTTACCTCCGAAATAAGAGTGATAAAATGAAAAACGGGCCGTGTAACAATGTTACTATGCCCGTTTAATAAGTGGTTTAAGCCTTTTTATAATCTTGGATCCGGGCGAGCAAGTCGCTATTTCTGTCGAGCAGATCATGTATCGAATCCTGTGCAAGGACCCCTCTTTTGAGGTCCTGCGGAAGCTTTCCTTCCTCATCAAGCCTCAGATCATTCTGCCAATATTTGCCCGTATAGTACTCCTCGAGTTTCCGGATGTCGGGCTGGATCTGCTCAAATTCCCGGATCAGTTCATCGATACCGGAACCGGCTTCAAAAGCCTTTTCGAGCTTATCCATGACAGCGGTACCATTGTCGAGGATCTCCTCCATGATGATTATTCTTTCCTGTGCCAAATTGTATCTCATATCCATATACCTTCCGGTTCAAGTAAACACATTAGTATGATAATCGAGCTTTACGCCAATTTCAAATATGTTTGATAATCAGGCCAATCTTAATGAGGACTACCCGTTCTGATATCAATGCAGATCACTCAGAAATACGGTATGTATTTACTACAGAAAACCACATAGAGCACAGTGAGAACGGATGCTACGATAAATGCTATTATAGCGAGTATTATCAGCTTTTTGATATGTGTGGGCACATCGCAATATGTCTCACCGGTCTGTCCGTTGATCGCTACCGGGAAAGTAAGTTTCCCGAATTTATATGTGGCCAGGTATATGGGAGCCAGAACATATCTGAATTTGACATCATAATAACGCGTGAAGATATCATCGACTCTCAGATCCCGGTTAAAACGGTGAACTGCTTTCTTAAGTATCTTGGTGATCTCTTTTTTCGCACACTCCCAACTGTCATTTAAGCCGAATGTATATCGCTCGGCAGGAATGCCTGCAAGATATTCCGGTGAATAAGGAACGGCTTTGGCAAAGTCAAATGTCTGAACCTTGGAAATAAAAGGATGACGGAGTCTGGCAGATGCGAAGACCGGAATATCATCTATATACTGATACCAGTTTCCGTTAGCAGGGACAAATCCTGCCTGACCCAGATTTCTGTACGCATCGTAAAACGAAGCAGTAAATGCATCGAATGTCCAGTATGGGACATAGATACCAACTAAATTTTCAAGCTTGCAGTTCAATACCTTTTTGTTAACCAGAGTCTTTTTCTTTGCATAATTAACAAACAGATCCTGTACCTGTTCCCTGCCGACAGAAAACGGAATAATTGCATTGGGAGCCATGATCTGGTCAATCTCTGCTGCCGGTGCAACACTTGTTGAACCGCAGAAAGGACATGCACCGGTAACCTGTTCCGTATCGTAAACAGACTGGCCGCCGCAGTTAGAGCACACGATCAGCTTCTTGTACTTACCCCAGTTGACACTGGCGCGCTGAATAGCCGAATTGAAATCAAGTTCTTCGGCAACGGCACCTTTTTGAGCCGCAGCGAGCTTAGATGACAAGCCGCAGAAAGGACATGTCAAAGTCGCGGTGGAAGGGTCAAACTGGATGCCGATCGAAGTTCCGCAACCCGGACATTTAATTTGCGTACTAGTAACGTTTATGCTGCCAATGACACTATTATTATCAGACATTTCTATCTTCCCTCATTCTGATTATCAATGATATTTTAACAAATTCACATGCCCAATAACATATGTTAACAAGTAGCTTGTATAATGATAATTACAAGAAACTACGGACAAAGATCAAAGCGAATAAGAGGGTAAATTGAATGTATCAGAAGAAAGGAATTGGTCAAAACGTACAGGTCAATGATCCGGGAACGATCAACACAGCCGATAATCCGTACACCACACTCTACAACAATTATATAGCCAAGCCTGAAGACAGGAATGTTAAACCAACGAATTCCAATCTCAAATGGATATTGGCAACAATATTTTGTGCATTGTCAAATGTACTGATGGCCGGATACTTTGGACTGTGGGGTGCATTTTCATTTGAGATAATTGCCGATCACAGAACCGCTGCAACAACCATCGAAACATATTCGATGTTTTCATTAGGGCTGTATTTATATTTCATTCTCATAGCTCTGGGTTTTTCAATCGCTGCAAAATTTCTCCACCGCAAAAGCATATGGGCTGTGATCAACATAATATTATCAGTCGCTATACTCGCGTTTGTATTGATTTTCAGCCCCATCGTAGTAAAAAAGGGACAGGAACACAAGCTGAACCAGGAAGAGACGATTACCGAAGAACTGAACAGTGATATCGAAGAACTGATGGAAGAATACTCATTCGATGTAATGGATATCGATGAAGATTTCATTTATCAGATGGACACCAACTATGAAATCTGGATCTATGTTTCCTCAGAAGCTTCCAAGGAACAGATAAGCAAACTGGATGAATTCCTTGAAGGTCTTTATGAAATGGACAGTTCCCGTGAATACCAGATCACTTTTGAGGTACACCCTCTGGTTTTTGAACCGGATGACAACAGCCGTTTTGTCTTCAAGAAGCCTTATACATTCAGATATGAAACACTGTCACCTCATCCTGCGCAGGCCGATATCGACAAGCACATTCATGTCCTGGAATATGACCGGAGAGATCCAAGTCACGTGCCTGAAAGTGTTGAGGACGGCGTAATGCTGATCGTGGTCAGATAACCATTCATTGTTGTCAATAAAACTCAAAAACAAGTGCAGCATTCTCTCACGGTCTGGACAGTTACCGTGAGAGAATTCGCACCTTTCATCAAAGCGAAAATATCCATCCTGCCAAAGGCGACATGACTATCATGAGGACCGAGAAGCAAAACGAATTGACTGATATCAGCGTAGCTCTCTGCTCAGGCGGTACCATCTGATTTAACGCAATGTCGGATCTGATCTGAATAAGGTCATCAGCAAATGCAGTTAAAAATCCTCCTATCGTCATCAGATACCATACGCCCGTAAACTCGCTTACAAGGCCTGTCAGAGCAAGCGACAGACAGAAGATAAACAGCTTACCGAGAGTTATCTTCTTTACTTTTCCGGCTGCAAAAGCACCTGCTATTCCGCCCATCGACATGATGAACAGAAGAGGTCCCAAAGCCCAGTCGGGAATGCCTGTCATCGGAAGTTTTGCCTGAAGGAAGAATAAGAGCAATACGTCGATGCCTCCGACCAAAGCGTTACGGAAGATGAGTCCTGCAACTTTCTTATTGCCCTTAAGGAAACCGAAGCTGCCCCTGATGACGTCTTTTATTCTCTTTGCAAGCGAATCGCCGCTCTTCTTCTGGATGACCTTATTCTCGCGAAGGCAAAGAAGGCAGACCATATTCACGGCAGAGATCCCGAGCGAGAGCATCTGCGCGTTCCTGTTGCCCATGATGACCGCCACGCCCGCGAAAAGCGTTGCTATACCGTTCGATATTCTGTAGATCGCCGTCTGTGTCGAGATGTACTTGTCGTACTTACTCTCCTGCCCTTCTTCCAAAAGCGAATCGTAAGCCAGCGCACTGTCACTTCCCGATGCGAAATTATACGATAGCGCCGCGAAACCGATCGATATCAACACGCAAGGAAAGCCCGGCAAAAAACCTCTGACCGCCGCACTCAGCATTCCCATGATGCAGCTTACGATAAGACTTTTCTTGCGGCCCATAACATCGGCAAACATGCCGGACGGTATCTCTGCCATAAGGCTTACGATGTGGAATACAGTCTCGGCAAACCCGACCTGCACCAGCGAATACCCATCTGACACCAAAAGCAATACCCACGCTGCTCCCGCTATCGAAATATTGGATACAAAATTAGACATATAAAGCAGAACGAGCTGCTTTTTGACATTTAATTTAGACATAAAAAACTCCTCAAAATCTATTCGAAATCAAGGAGAAGCAATCTGTTTTATAAGTTGGTTTTTAAGGTGTTATTTCCTACAAACAGGCAGACTTCTCCCATAGGACACCTTGATGGAACCAAACATAAGATGGACGTTAGGTGTAATCCAATGCATATAAGAAGCGCCTTTCTAAAGATTTAATCAGATGAAATATAACACACCGGCCATTTTCTGACAATAGCCGGTGCGGTTTGGTGTTCTTCAGTTAGCTCAAAAGATATGCATCATCAGGCGAGATCCGGCACTCTTTGGTAAAGACTAACCAGTCCGTGATGTCAGAGAACGGATAAGTTCCAATGTCGCCCTGCTTAATACCTGAAACATAGTAAGGATCCTGAGTAAGCTCAGCGACGATCGAACCGTCTTTTATGTCCTTTAACTCAAACCAGATGTGTTCTCTTTCAGGCTTGTCCTCGCTGCTCCAGTGTTCCTTGTCTGTTATAAGACCGACTTTGATGATGACCGTATTATCCTTGTTCTCGAAAGCCTTGAGCATATAAGGGATCCTCTCGATCGCAAGGGCGCTCATACGCTTTGTCTCTTCCGTCGAGAACATGAACATCGGGTTTTGGCCGAGGAACTGGTTGAAGTCCTGGATGGGAGTAAAGATCCTATTCTGCTCTTCATAATCGTTTCTGTAGATCATGAGAACGCATGTGTCTTTGTCATGCACTTCGTCATTACGGTCTTCTTCTGTCCCGAGCATAACGTCCGGATAGAACTTTAGAGCTTCCTTCCAGTCAAGCGCCGTAAGCGTAAGAACTCTTCCTGCTGCCTGGGCTACGAAAACACCGTCGCCCGGTTCGATGGGATCATCGCTCTCGAGCATGCGGAGAGCAAAAGACTCGATCATCTTGTAGTGGTCATTGAAAAACTCTTTATTGGAATTTAAGATCTCAAGTTCATAAAGGCCGCAGCGCTTAAGGCCGTGCGTGTGAAGCCATACTTCATCGCCGCCGTCTGATATTGCCTGGACCGTGAAAAGATATCTCGGTGCCGGAAGCACTGAAGAACTTGCAGCAAGAGCAACCCACTTGCCTGACAGGAGCTTCTCGGAAGGACAGTCAAGAACTGCAAGTGTCTCTGGGAACATCGCATCTATTATTCGGAGCTGGTCATAGAAACACTGATTGCAGTCGCCCTCGAATTCAATGCTGACATAAATGCCCATTTCAGCTTCATCTATCAGTTTGAATTCCTCTTCAGTAAACGTATGCTCCGGTCTGAACATGTTCGGTATTTCAACCGGTGTGGGTCCGACTGCTGCTTCGTATTCAGCATCGTCAACAAGAAAATTGATTATCATCCCGCGGTCATCATCAAAGTGAAGGTCCTTAACACGGACATGTTCACTTTCCTGAACATTCTTCAAGAATATCTCGGGATCATCAACGTCCTGAGGATTCATCGGAATAACGATCATGAATGACGATTCTTTCATAGTGTGGTCTCCTTTATTCAATTAAGCGCAGAACTTCTCAAATGCCTTGTCGATAACCGGTTCAAAGCCGAGATAGTCATCCCATGAGAATGATGTGGAAAGGACCTTATCGCCCATGTAATCGCCATAATCTTTAAGATATTCTTTGTCGTAATATTCAGTGATAAAATCTGCGATCATGTCAGTTATATCTTCACTCGTAAATGACATATCACAATACTTGCTGAAGATATCCATTCCGGTCTTTTCCTGATTCTTTACTGCTTCAATATCCTTGGTCTCGAAATCATCCTCATAATGCATCTCACCCAGATAATCATGTCTTATCAACCATGTGATAAAGAACGCGATGTGATTGCCAGCATATTCCCAGATGATATCCTGATCCTGTTCAGTCAGTGAATCAGGATTCTTTCCGTATTTCTCACAATATTCTTTTTGTGCCGAATCGTACTGCCATTCTGCTTTGTCAATTGCCATAGTTTAATTCCTCCCCAATAATCTTCAGATTAAATCAAAAGACGTTACCAGCTCTTCTCCACATGAGAAGCAAGCCTGCTGCCTTCGTAGCAGAACTTCATCGTAAACATACCGGAATCCTTCATATCCCCAAACAGATAATCAAACATTATCTTATCGCCTTCCCAAATCGGCAGTTCCTTTATATCCGTCAGAGGAACCCAGCAGAGTTCGCCCTCGTCACAAGCATCTTCCGGAAGAACAAAATCTTCAGGAAGCGAGGCCGTGAAAACATGCATGTATTCGGTCGGATATTCGGATGAGATGAATGTGATAAGACCTCTGTAGGAAAACTTTTCGAGAACTTCAGATGAAATGTGAGCTTCTTCGTAAAGCTCTCTTAATACGCATTCTTCAGGTGATTCATCAGACTCGAAATGTCCGCCGATACCGAGATACTTATCAAGGTTCATGTCGCCTTTTCTGGTCTTGCGGATAAAGAGACAGTCGCTGCCTCTGGTAATGTAGATCAATGTTGTAAGATTCCCGATACGCATGAAAACATTATATACGAGATATCTTCAGTTTAAAAATATAAGGGATCAGGCTTCGATGGCTGTCTCGCCGTAATCGATAGAATAGTCGCCGTTTGTAAGCGCGATACGGAAATTGATACGGTAGATGATGTAAGAAGAAACATCGATCTTGAAAGTCTCTGCCAATGCACACCACTTGTCTGCAAGGCTTACGATGAAGCCCTCGCGGTGCATGGGCGGGAAAGGTGTGAGCGGGAACATGTGCTTTGCTATTATGTCTCTCTCGATATCGTTTAATTCGAAATCCCTGTTGGCATTGGCTGCTGCCACAGATGCGTGTGTGAAGCCGTGGAAACGTCTGGACTTATCCTTGACGTGCCAGTCGTAAAGGAAATAATCGTGAAGGAGCGCGCCGCGTACGAGGCTGTCCTTGTCAACTTCGATCTTAAGTGTCCTCTCGAGGAAATATGCTATAAGGAGACTGAACTTCGCTACAGATACGCAATGTTCGAAAACAGTAGTCTCTCCGTGCTGGGTAAATTGCTTCATGGCCTGCGCTTCGGGACTTAAGATAATACTCTTGCCACGTGTAAACATGTCTTTAGCGAGTCTGTATTCAGTTATGCGTTTAGCAAAATGTAAAGCCAATTTATACCTCTTGTGCTTTGACAATATCAAAGCCTAATTTTCACACCTTGAACAGTATAACGCAAAGAACGCATTTTGGAACTAAAAATAAGTGACAATTTGCTATCAATGTGTGGAAAAAACTGTGGCAATTTAAAGGAGACTTAAAGATGCCCTTAAGTGCTCAAATACAGTTAAGTTTTAGAGGGTTTTTGGCCTTGAAAACGCAAAGGATCTTTATTTGAAATAAGATTTTTTAATTCTTAAATTCCACCAGATCTTCCAGGTGTCGGTGAACATCTTCCAGACGTCCTTGAACTTGATCCTGCCGAAAGACTCGCCTCTCGTAAAGTTCAGCTCTACAGGCATCTCAAGAAGCTTTGCCTTCTTCTTTGATGCGAGTGCCAGAAGCTCGATATCAAACGCATAACCGTCGATCTTTCTCAAAGGGGCGATCTCCCTGATAAGAGAACCTTTGTAAAGCTTGATGCCGGTCTGTGTGTCGTGGCACTTGAGACCGAATAAAACTTTGAGCATTATGTAATAGCAAAAAGAGAATACTTTTCTGGCGAACGGGTATTCGAGCTTGGAATCCTTATGCATCTTGGAACCGAGAACGATGTCTGCATTCTCAGCAGTCATGGTGGCATAGTAGGTTCCGAGAAACTTAGGTGAAAGGTCAAGATCGGCGTCGATAAATCCGACAATGTCACCCTTGCTGTTGACAGCACCCCAGGTGACAGCGCCGCCCTTGCCGCGGTTGTCGTCATAACCGAAATCCTTGATGGTGGGATTATCTGCTGCAGCGCGTTTTATCTCTGCACCCGTGTTGTCACAGCTGCCGTCATTTACTGCAATGATCTCATAGTCCGACGTAAACGCCTTAAGCGCCTCGTCGATGATCATCAGGTTGTCGTAGATGTGTTCGCCTTCGTTATAGGCAGGAACGACGATACTGAGCATTATTATCCTTCACTATTACCAAATTCGTGATATTGTAACACATCAGAAACGTCCGCCGCCACCGCCGGAGAATCCTCCTCCGCCGCCACCGGAGAAACCACCGCCACCGCCGCCGGAGAAACCGCCTCCGCCGGAAGATGATTCGTGATGGATAACCTTCTTGCCAGTAAAAATGTCCTGCTTTTCGACTTTATTGGTGCCGGGGTTCGAATACGTGCTGATCGCAGGGAGCTTATCGAGTCTTCTCCTCGGAGTCGCAATGCTTGTAATAACAAGTCCCATGCCGACGGGAATGATGATCGTGAAGAATACGATCGCGCCATAGCTCTGATAAGAGAATTTGCTGAGATCTTTTGTGATTCCCTCTACTGCCGTACCGTACTCACCTGCTCCGAGCTCGGAAAGATACTTTCTGAAAAGGCTGTAGCAGTCGTCATCGTCCACCGCAAAATGAGCCGTGCCGTATGTGTAGAGCCAGAAGAATCTTCCGCCCTCGTAATCAAGTGTTACGTCGATCAGGATGCAGACACCGGAGTTGTTCTGCAAAGGAACCGTCTTAACATTATCCATGTAGAAGTCTTCTGCAAATCTCTTCTCGTCTTCGTCGGAATTGGAATACTTCTTGCCCTTATCGTTTGTTGTGACGATAACGACGTTGATGTCCTTTTCCTTCGAGAGCTTCTTTGCAGCATCTTCAATTTCTTCGAACTCTTCGCTCGTAAAGAGGTTTGCATCATCTACAACCTTCACCGTCTTTTTAGGAGAAAGGTTCATGAAGACGTAGAAGACTATGCTCGCAATGATGATGCAGATAAGACCGATTCCTACACCAATGGAAGTTCCGTTAAGCTCAGATAAGACAGAGAGCTTGGGACCCTTGCCCTGGTTCTGGTTCATCTCGTTGATATCCATGTTTTCGCTCATCCCCAGAACCCCCTCATGATAAGACCCAGTGCAAATCTGGTGATTACGGCCAGGATGCCGAGAACAATGAAGAAGAACATCATCTTCTTAACAGGGCTTACAGGAACCTGTCCTGCAACTTCGCCTGTCTGTCCGTTCATGGCAAAGTAGTAATACTTGTTGCGGTATTTGTATGAAAGGAACCACACGGGGAGCAACGCATAATTTGCTTCCATCGAGTCGATCCTGCTTAAGTTCTCCTTGATAGTGAATCTATCGTAAGTACCCTTCAAAGAACTGTTGAGGGCCTGGTTGATGCCGTCGATTCCACGCTTGGTTGCGCGTCCTGAAAGATCCTGCGGAGTCTGGTCATATCTGTCGGCATAGAAGCCGGGAAGATATCTGTAGTCATAAGGCATAAGTGCTCTGAAATCGAAGGGTTCGATGGCTTCCATGAGAGCATCGTCGATCCTCGTCTCGCCGTCGAGCGGAACGTTATTCCAGTAAAGCTGTGCTTTTCTCTCAAAATTAAAAGATTCAACGATCTCGTCATCGCCTCTGTAGTGACTCTTTGTAGCCGTTCCCTTGGCATCGATGGTAGCGTTGATATTAAACAGCCAGAACGGTACATAAAGACCTGTCATCTTCTGGACGTTCTTCTTTGAGACAAATCCGAACGGTGTCCACTTACCCTTGCCAGCCCACTGGATGAAAGCCTCTTCGGCAGACTTCCTTGAATACTTGAAAGGGATCATGTACTGCGGCTGGAACTGCTCCGTAAGTCTCTTTCCGACAAGCGCCGGCGAACCGCAGAAAGCACAGAAAGTAGCAGCGGTGTGGCTGTCAGTTACAAGCTTTGCGCCGCACGCATTGCAGACGAACTCTGTCTGCTCGGGTGCTTCCTGGGGCTGCGCCTCCCCCTGTGCCTGAGCCTGTACATCAGGCTGAGCAGGAGCCTGTGAAGGATCCGTAGGTTCAGCCTGCTTCGCTTCAAGTTCTTCTACAGTTACAGCAAGTTTTTGCGGATCAAAATAAGAACCGCAATTGGGACAATCAAGAAGTCCCGTATCTGCATTAAGTGTGAGATTGGACCCGCAATTCGGGCATTTAAGTGTATCAGCCATACTATCCCTCCTAACTTGAAAGGATACCATAAAATATCTTTTATTTGAAGAATCAGGCCTCTGCGTTCAGGAGCGCTTTTTTGGTCTTATCGTGGCTCTTCTCGGAGTGAGGATAACTGATTTCCTTATACTCCGTACCCTTGCGCTCACAAATGGTCTTAACGAAAGATTCGGCGATCTTGGGATTCTTTAAAAGCAGCGGGCCGATGAGGCTGATGCCTAAGAGATTATTCTTTCTGACACCGTCTTTTGTAAGCGGAACGCTGCCGATAACTTTAGTAACTTCGAATGCAAGTGCGCCGTCCCCTTTAAGAGTTCCCGCGCGGTTAACGAATCCGACATAGATATCGTTCTTATCCGGATCAGCCAGAACGGCATCGCCGGTATAGCGCTTTTCGAGCTGGTCTAAGACATTGAAATCAAATATGCCGAGACACCTGACCTCATTACGGTCCGGAGTCACAATGCAGCTTCCCAGAACGTCATAAGCATTACCCGTAAAGAGCATCGGAACGCCGTCATCAATTGCCTTGACGAGACCGTCCTTAAACTGTGCAAGATGCTTTGCAACGAGGTTCCTGTTGGACTCAAATCCGGAACCCATATAAACGAAATCCGCATCATCAAAAGTGATGGTCGAATCAGTGATCGTACGCTTTATTATCTCGACGTCAAAACCCTGGTCTTTAAGCCTGCGCTCAAGGATCCTGACATTGCCGTTATCGCCGTAAAGGCTCATAAAATCGGGATAGAGATAAAGGATCTTCACGGTCATGCTATCTCCCTCCTTGTAACGATGGAAAGGATCTTCTCTTTGTCAGAGAAACACGTGATCACGTAAAGAAATGAATCAAGCTTTTCTTTGCAGTAATCTGCCGCTCCCTGCACGCTCTCGAAAACCTCGACTTTTGAACTGTCGATGCCTGCAAGATCAAACCTCACCGCGAGGTCATCACAGTACTGTCCAGCAAGGATAATCTTATCAATATCAGCATCCTTAAACTTCTCGAAATTGATGTCCCAGAGCCAGCTTGAATCTGAAGTGTAATACTTACGGCTGATCGCATCAACTATTATCATGACACTCTTCTTGCGGCTGTCGTTTACGACGACATCGATCGAACGGTCATAGGATACTGAATTCTCGTGCTTTGAGAGAAGAAGTCTGCCTTCAACATTACCCAATGTGAAATCGGAGATACGTCCTGACTTTAAGATATAACCTCCGAGAGATTCAGCCGCTTTCCAAGGCGCGATGCCTGCAACGGTTGAAGCCGTGAAAGCCGCGAGAATGTTGTAGCAATGGTAGATTCCCGTAAAGAAAACAGGTATCTCATATGTTCCGTCAATGGTGATGGATGCATGATCTTCTGATCCGCCAATACCTGTAAGAGCATGGTCGGTATCGTGTCTTTCAAAACCGCATGAAGTGCACTTGAACTTACCGATGTGGTTATAGTGGTAATATTCATACTCCATCGGCTGTTTGCAGATCGGACAATACTTGCCGTCGTTATAGATCCCCTCATGCACCGTGGTGTCAGAAGGAAGATTGTCTGCACCGAAATATATGGTGCCTTCCCTGTCTTTGCCAAAGCTTGCGACCAGAGGATCATCGGCATTCAATATGAGTGTCATTTCATCGTAGACCGCATCTCCGATAATGCTCCTGATCCACTCCGGGTGACCGTTTCTCGTCATCTGGTCTCTATAAAGATTGTTGATCACAAAATACTTGGGATGAAAATATCCGAATACGCGTCTTGCATATCTCTCATCTGCTTCGAGCAGCACAACATCGCTCTTGACCTTTCCGCCCATAGTGGAATCGCCGATAAGGAAAGTCGTAACTCCCTCGATCTGATTGGAACCTTCTTTGTTATACGCAACCTTAAGGCCGTTACTCTTTAAAATGTGCGCGATCATCTCTACTGTCGATGTCTTGCCGTTAGATCCGGTGACAGCAATAGAAAGCTCCGGAAGCTTTAATTCGGAGAGGATATCCGGACATATCTTGAGGGCATATTTGCCGGGCAAACTCGAGCCCCTGCCCATCAGTTTTGCGAGGCCCCTTATGACCTTGCAGACAAGTATTGCTGTAAACGCTCTGATCTTCATAGGAAGAAATTGTAGCATAAATTATGGTCTTTTAATATTACAAGCGGTTTAAGGGGGCTTGGTGTTAACGGACATCATATTTTTGCCTGATTTTTCAATGAGAGAACATCCGCCCGAAAAAGTTTTCGAACAGTTTTACACAAAAGTGTTTACAAACACGTTCAAAGGTATATAATTGCCACATGACTAATTTTGCATTTACATGGCGTGAGTTCTTTTTTGCCTTTAGAAATAGGGGCTAATAGTTCACTGCATGTAAATATCGACTTGATTTACGAATAATAGGGCCCCGCAGTGAACAAGACTGCGGGGCTTTTAATTTGACGGAGGACAAGAACATGACACAGAAACAGGCCGGAAAGAGAATTGAAGAGATCGACGAGCAGATCAAGGAACTTTTCGCAGAGCGTTTGGAAGCCAGCAAGGCTGCAAACGAGACTCTGACCAAATCCGAGATTGCACTGAAGAGCAGACGCTACGAGCGAAGCTACCTTGCTGGACTTGAGACATCCAACTCACTTATCGACAACTACGAGCGCGTGCTCTTCACCACAATGTTCAATCTCAGCCACTCCTACCGCAACATGGAGTACGGCACACGCACAGAGCTTGCAGACCAGATCCACAAGGCTCTCGAGACAACTCCCAAGGAATTCCCCAAGTCGCCCATGGTTGCCTGCCAGGGAATCGAAGGCGCTTATTCACAGATCGCCACAGATAAGATCTTCCGTCACGCTAACATCATGTACTTCAGAACATTCGACGGCGTATTCCAGGCAGTCGAATCCGGACTTTGCAAGTTCGGCATCCTCCCTATCGAAAACAGTTCTTTCGGCTCAGTAACCCAGGTCTACGACCTCATGGTCGGCCATAAATTCCACATCGTAAGAGATTACAAGTTGAGGATCAGCCACAAGCTTCTCGCTAACCACGGCACAAGATTTGAAGACATCCGAGAAGTATATTCGCACAACCAGGCCATCGGCCAGTGCAGCAAGTTCCTCAAAGAGCATCCGGACATCAAGGTCAACATCGTTGAGAACACAGCCGTCGCAGCAAAGAGCGTTGCTGATTCAGGCCGTAAAGACGTTGCTGCCATCTCCTCAGCTGACTGCCAGCAGCTCTACGGATTGGAAGCCATCAAGGACGATATCCAGAATACAGACAATAACTACACGAGATTCATCTGCATCACAAAAGAACTCATGATCTTCCCCGGCGCATCAAAGACTTCCGTAATGCTCGCTTTGGGTCACACACCGGGCGCACTTGCAGACACACTCGCTAAGTTCTCATCACTTGGATTGAACCTCACAAAGATCGAGTCACGACCGATTGCAGGAAGAGACTTCGAGTTCATGTTCTATCTCGACTTCGAAGCATCCGCATATTCCGAGGAAGTTATCGCACTTCTCTGCGAACTTGATGCGGAGCCTACCGAGTTCGCTTATTTGGGAACATACATCTGATTATTAAGTGTTCCAGCTTTTATTCCATCTAAAAACGGTCAATCAGGTGGAAGAAAAGTTGGAATCGGGTGGAATTCCACCTGACATTCCATGTATTTTGCTTCAAACAGATGGAATAAAAAGAGGACTTCATTTCGAAGTCCTCTTTTTCATTTGTTTTTTGCCTTAACATTAATAATTCAAACCCGTAGCCAGAGCGAATATCATAGCGACGAACCAGAATATCACGAAGAACAAATAAATGCCCCAGACGATCGTGAATCCGATTCCGCTATACATTCCTCCACGAAGAAGTGCGGAGCTGACCTTAATTCTGGGTGTGTGAAGGCCGCCCTTCTCGAGAAATTCCAGAAGCTGCTTTCTGTACTTTTTAGCCATGAAGATAGCAATGATGCTTCCTATGGGAAGGCTTGAGATACAGCAGGAAATGATCGCATTCTTAAGAAACTCATTTGCTGTAGCCAGATAAGCAGGATCGTTGGGCTGTACATATACATACTGCTGCTGGCTTGGCTGCTGATAATACTGCTGCTGAGCATTATAGTTTTGGTTTTCCATTTTTATTCCTCCATAATTAATCTATCACGTATTCCAAACGCTCTTATTATTTTATCAAGTTTTTATGGAGTTGGTAATATATTTCGCTACGATTCTGAATCGCACAGCTAATCCTTATTCCCTAACAATCAGTCCGCCACCGACAACACAGCCGTTTTCATCATAGAACACTGCAGACTGTCCGGGGGATACTCCCTTTACCGCTTCATCAAGTGTTACTTTAACTCGTCCGTCCTCTAACATTTCGAGAGTTGCGGGACGCTCCGTCTGATGGTAACGTGCCTTTGCAAGACATCTTACTTTGTCACCTGCACTCATCTCCGGAATGCTTAAGAAATTAACTTCCCGGCAGAGGAAAGTATCACACATAAGAGCTGCTTCGGTGCCCAGTACGACAGTGTTGTTTTTCGTGTCGATCTTAGTGACAAATGCAGGATAGCCAAGTGCTATGCCGAGACCTTTACGCTGGCCTACTGTGTACTGGTAAATGCCTTTGTGCCTGCCTAAGACATTGCCGTCTTCATCGACAAAGTTTCCTTCTGCGGGAATCGGCTTGTCGGTATTATCGCAAATGAAATCAGAATATCGTCCCTCTGTTACGAAGCAGATCTCCTGCGAATCTTCTTTGTGAGCGCAGGGCAGTCCTGCTTCTTCTGCGATCTTTCTGACTTCGTCTTTGGTGTATTTTCCGAGAGGCATCAGCGTGCGTGAGAGCTGCTCCTGCGAAAGCTTGTAGAGCATGTATGTCTGGTCTTTTGCAATGTGTGCAGCCTTGCGGACAGAATATCTTCCGTTGGGAAGTTTCTCGATGAATGCGTAGTGGCCTGTCGCTACATATCGGGCTTCGAAAATATCGGCAAGCTCCATGAGCTTTGCCCACTTAACGTATCTGTTGCATTCAATACAGGGATTAGGTGTCAGGCCTTCAAGATAAGCATCAACAAAAGGCGTAACTACCTTCTGCCTGAAAAGCGATGTGCAGTTATGCGGATGGTATCTGATATCCAATATCTCACAGATGCGTCTGGCTTCATCGATCTCACAACACCTGCTGTCGCCCTCTTCTTCAGAGCCCCAGGTGCGGAGCGTAACACCAATAACTTCATAGCCCTGCTGCTTCAATAGTAAAGCTGCAACAGCGCTGTCAACTCCGCCCGACATTCCGACAATAACTTTAGTCACCGGCCACACTCTTTCCTTAAAGATTTACCGCCTGCTATTGTTTCACATTTATCGGGATAGTTCAAACCTTTTGGTAATCAAGTCTTACGAGAGCCTTACCGTTGGGAAGCGTCTCGCAAGCATGCAAGATAAGAGAATAACCAATCTCTTTCATTGCATCAGTCAGAGCATTTTCTTCCATCTGGTGATGGACTTCATCAAGTCTGTCGAACGCATGAAGATAGGGAGAATCTGATACCCACTGCTTCTCGTCTGTGTTGATCTGGATCACGCATGAGACAAACTTGGGACCGATCTTGGCGACCGCATTTTCGAAAGCTTCGTAACCGATATATTCAATAAGAAGATTTGCGATGACAAGCTCAGCGTGAGGAAGCTTATCCGCATCTTTTGTCAGGTCGATGCAAAGGCACTTAAGAACACCTGAAAGATCTTTATAACGCTCTGATACCACACGGAGATAATCTTCATTTATGTCTACGCCGTATACTGCCTCGAACTTATCTTTGCTGACGTGTTCCAGGCCGTTTCCACCTGCGATGCCAAGAACCATTGCGGTGGATACCGGATAGTCTCCGAACTGGTTTTTCATCATGGAATTCATCGTCTGAAGCTGCATGACGTTATCAAGCTTCATGTGATTCTCATAATCTGCAAGATCGATTTCTTTCCACGGATTATTCATGATCAAAAAGTAATCCCCTTAAGCCATTCCCTGATCTCGTCTTCTGTGGCATCGCCTGCAAATCTCTGACCTTCAAGCCATCTGCCGCTGCCTGCATGTTCAGCAAGGATCTCAGCACTCTGGCCGATTCCGCTGCTGCCTGATGTGCAGAAAGGAATGACTACCGCATCACCAAAATCGTATGACTCAACAAATGTATCCATGATCCTCGGAGCCTGCGAAAACCAGATCGGATAACCGATAAATATAATGCTGTATCCTTCAAGAGAGATCGGATCCCCGCTTATCTGCGGCCTGAAATCAGGATCATTCTGCTCGATGGAACTTCTGCTGTTTGCATCAGTCCAGTCACAGTCTGCTTCCGTATAAGGCTCAAAAGGAAGTACCTCATAGAAATCTGCTCCGGTCATGGAGACGATATGTTCCGCTACTGCTTTTGTATTTCCCGTACATGAGAATACAACTACCAGTGTATCTGAATTGGCAACATATTCACTGCTCGTTGCAGAAGAAGATACTTCTGCAACTTCTTCAGAAACAGATTCTGATTCTGTCGTTGCATCTTCTGAAGAAACTTCATCAATTACAGTCTTGGCATCAGCAGACATTCCGGCTGTTGCACATGAAGACAAAGCCACACACAAAGTCAGTGAACATATAATCAAAAACAGTCGCTTAAACATACATACCCCCACGAAAAAACCAAGCAAGGATATTATAACGGCTCGAAAACAAAAATATAAGGCAGAATCGCTCAAAATAAGCCATTCCGCCTAAATATTTAGTTCTCTGAATCTTCTAAAAACAATTTAAGTTTTTGTCAGATTTTCCGATAATGAATTGTCGTAATTTATTACTTGATGTTCTCTCTCCATGTTGCGGGCTTGAACTCATCGAGCAACGGGAGGAGGCGCTTATCAACGTCGATCTTGAATACTGCGTTGAAGTTGTTTGTTGCGATCATCTGACCTGCGAAGCCGACGATGACAACGAGCTCCTGATCGTTGAAGAACTTTCTGAGCTTGTCGAAAAGTTCATCAGATACTGCTGTCGGGTTCTTTACATACTGCTCAGCGAGTTCAGCAAGGACTGTCTCCTTCTCATCGTAAACGAGGTTAGCCGGATCGAGACCCAAGCCCTTAACGTCACTGATGAAGAAGAGTGAGCAGAGCTGGCATGAGTTTGTTGTAGAGATCTTGTGAGCGTAGAGGATCGCATCCTTTTCGCCAATTACTTCAACGAGTCTCTTCCATGAAGTGTACCAAGCCATGTATGCATCATATGTTGCTGCATCGTTAAGAAGTCCCTTCTTCATGTTGGTAACTGCATTTCTTCCTGCGAGCTCATCATAGCGTTCCTTCTCTGCACCTGTTGCTTCGTTCTGTTCTACCAATTTGATTCTGGCCATTTTGTGTTTCTCCTTTTTGCGTTTTTTCTCTCGGTGTTTTTTATAGTGCGATCTTTAAGATCTCTACTATCTTCTGTGAATCGAGCGGAACATAGTGTCCGACGTTGCCGCCCTTTGTTGCACGCTGTGCCATTACTTCGAAATCCTTGTCACCGATTCCGAGTTCGGAAAGATGAGTCTTGATCCCAAGTTTCTTAAAGAACTTCTCGAGTTCGTCTGATAAAAGAAGCGCGCGTTCTTTCTCTGAATAGTCGTACGGATCTTTTCCGTAGACTCTGCTTGCGAGGAGTGCAAGTCTCCAGGGCTTGATGTCAGCAATGTACTTAGTCCAAGCCGTGAAAACGATCGCCATTCCTTCTCCGTGTGTGATGTTGTATTGTGCAGAGAGTTCGTGCTCGATACGGTGTGATCCCCAGTCTGCCGATCTTCCGGCATCAAGGAAATTATTGTGTGCTACTGATGCGAGCCACTGTATCTCTGCTCTTGCGTTGATGTTCGTAGGGTCTTCGATAAGTCTGTCTGCATTTACGAGCAATGCTCTTACGGCACCTTCGATAAGGTAGTCTGTCGTATCGGAATATTTCTCATCAGAGAAATATCTTTCGAGAAGGTGTGACAACACATCTGCGATTCCGACGAAAGTCTGATATGAAGGAAGGTTTACTGTGTACTTGGGGTTCATGATCGCGAACTTGGGGATGATGCGGTCATCTTCAAAACCCTTCTTCCACTCACCGTATGAGAGGATCGCGCAGTTGGACGTCTCGGAACCGCTCGATGCCGTTGTTGCGATTACTCCGATACCAAGGACCTGCTCGGGAGTAACACCCTTGTCGAAGAAATCCCAGACATCGCCATCGTACGGTATACCGAGAGCTATCGCCTTTGCAGTGTCGATGGAGCTGCCACCGCCGACTGCGAGAACGAAGTCAACTTTATCTTCCTTGCCCTTTGCGACAAGTTTTCTGACAAGCTCGATGGACGGATTTGGTACTACTTCACCGCTCTCCGAGAACTTGATCCCGAGTTCCTTTACTGCGTCAGTAATGACGTCGTAAATGCCCAGTGTTTTGATGAAGTCTCCGCTGTATACCAATAGGAGTGAACTGACTTTATGTTGCGATAAAAGAGACTTCAATTTCTTTTCGCTGTCCTCGCCGAAAACTATTTTCGCGGGGTTGTAATACTCAAATCCGATCATCGTGCTTATCTCCTGTATATCTGATTAACCGAAGAGAGGTACTACTGCACCGTCATATGTATCTTCGATGAACTTTGCAACTTCAGGTCCCTGAAGAACTTCAACAAGAGCCTTAACTGCAGGATCGTTTGCCTTATCAGGTGATGTTGCAATGATGTTTCCGTATGTCTGTGCTGCAAGACCGTCGTTAGCCTCTACTGCGAGTGCCTCGCTTACGTGCAGACCGCCCTCGATTGCGTAGTTACCGTTAATGACTGCTACATCTACGTCAGGAAGTGCTGCAACGAGCTGCTCAGGTGCGAGTTCCTTGAACTGGATGTTAAGAGGATTCTCTACGATGTCTTCTACTGTTGCATTGATTCCTGCATCGTCCTTGAGCTTGATGATGCCTTCCTGTGCGAGGAGGAGAAGTGCTCTTGCTTCGTTTGTTACGTTGTTGGGAACTGCGATCACTGCGCCATCCTGGAGGTCCTTAAGATCTTTTACTCTGCCTGCATAGATGCCGAAGGGTTCATAGTGGACTGCGCCAACTGAAACAAGATCTGAACCGTTTTCTTTATTGAACTGTTCGAGGTAAGGAACGTGCTGGAAATAGTTTGCGTCAAGTGAGCCTTCGATAACGCCTGTGTTAGGTGTAACGGAATCTTCGAGTCTTACGATCTCGAGTGTGATTCCCTGCTCTGCGAGGATCGGCTTTGCAACTTCCAAGATCTCTGCGTGAGGTGTGATGTTTGCGCCTACCGTGAGAACGACATTCTCTGTTACCTGTGTGTCACTTCCTACTGTTCCTGCGTTAACTGTTGTTGCTTTAGCCTGTGAGCAAGCTGCAAATGAGCCTGTGATTGCGAGTAAAAGTCCTGCGGCGATTGCCTTCTTAAATATGTTCTTCATTTTGTGTGTTCTCCTTAGTTTGTGTTTTTTCTTTCGCTTTAAGATTGATTTTGTTTTGGCATAAAAATGCCCGGGTCAGATTTATCTCCCGGGCGCATGGCATATCTTCAAATGCAAGTTACTGCTTTAACATCGATCTATCTCAAGGCGTGAGGAATTGTATCCTGCGCCCTGTGCCATATTGCGCACCCGGGAGCTGAACATTCGACAACACATCATGACTGTTGTTCTGTTATCTGTTCTATACATTTCTCACTCCTCCTTTCGTTGTGATGGCGATACTTTACTACTACAAACCTACCGTGTCAATAGGTTTATTGAAAATATTTTTCGATGTCTTCGAAAACGCTTTGTTTTTAGGGGTTTCAGGGTTATTAAGATACTGCTGTTTTTTCTTTATTCTTATGAATTTCGCTATTCTGCGAGAGCTGGTATTTGTCGAAAAGCTTCACATACATAAGCGGAACTGCTCCTACGATTGCAGCACTTGCCTGGATACCATTAGGGATTACAGAGCCCAATGCTGCTTCAACACCATACATAAACGGCAGTGATTCAAATGCGAAGTAACCTGCGATCATGATGAGCTCTGCAACTAAAGAGACGGAGAGCTTTCTGAAAAATGAAGTCTTGCCTTCCCTGTTTCTCTTAAGCAAAAGTCCTGCAACGAGTCCCATGATACCCTTGATCAGGAATGTTGCTACTGCGTACTGGGGATAACCTGCAAGAAGATCTGCAAGCGTCGATCCGATAGCTGCGGGAACGAATGCGAATGGTCCTAAGATATACGAACTTACAAGTATTACGAGGTCACCTAAATTGATGTGTCCGATTGCTGTCGGAATGTGAAGTTCGGTACCTACGAATACCAATGCGGCAAGCACACCTGCGTATGCTATCTTCTTCAAATTGTTCTTATGATTGTCTTTACTGCTCATGTTTTTATTCTCCTTTAATTCTATATTTTTCAAAAACAATAACGGGAATTCATCAGAACTCCCGTACAGTAACCTTTATTCAGTTTGTGATCTTAATCATGCGTTTAACAGATCACTCCGGTCATATGCGGGAGGACGACTTCAGTACAGCACATACAGATCATAGTGGCCGTAATGCGTTTCATTGTCTTTCCTCCTTCAATATGATTGCGATAAAGTTAACATCATTTCCCTATTTTGTCAATGGGTTTTCGGCATCTTTAAAGACGCGAGAGCCCGTAGCGCCCTTCTGGCCCTGGTACTTTCCGTCATAAGGATTAAGAGCATGATCATCCATCTCAGCGAAAACGAGCTGGCCTACTCTTCTTCCCGCCTTAAGTTCAATAGCGCATCTGTTTGCGTTATAAAGTTCAAGTGTTATCTCACCTTTAAATCCGGGATCTACCCATCCGGCATTCTGGATGAAAAGACCCATTCTGCCGAGCGAACTTCTGCCTTCCACAAATGCGGTGAGGTTATCGGGAAGCTCGAAATATTCCATCGTGGTAGCAAGAACAAACTGACCCGGCATGATGAGATAAGTATCAGTCGTGATGGTCTTATATTTGATCTCATTTTCGAGAGTGATAACGCTTGAAGGTGTATCGTCAACGACACTGAAAGTGCGGCCTAATCTGATATCGACACTTGCAGGCTGTATCTGTTCTTTTGTAACAGGCTCGATAGTAAGTGTTTTTTCTTCGAGCATCTTAAGTATTGTTCTGTCAGATAAAATCATTCTTGTAACCTCACAATTTCAAATTATATATTCGAAGGAACATAGCACACAACGCTGTCAGGCTGGCTGTATGTCTTACCTTCCAAAAGACTAAATGAATGCTGTTTGCCGACACCGCCCCACCATTCATAAGGTTTGTCTTCAGATGTTTTGCCGTCGCATATTTCCTTGATTCCGTTGCGCATGCATCTCATAAGAGAGATGTCATCGAAGTCGCGTGCATGACCGTGAAGAATGCGGTCAGCACGATCTTCAAGGAACATAATATTGTCCAACGCTTTCACATATTCATTAAGCGTTGAGCAACCGTCAAGCTGCATCCAGAGATGGTGATTTATAGCATCACCCGTGAACAGGATTCTGTCTTCCCTGAGAAGCAGAACGATGCTTCCCGGAGTATGTCCGGGAATCTCAAAGACTTCCAAAGTCTTACCACCGAGATCAATAACATCACCTTCATTGATCGACTTAAACGGAGGCATCTTAAAACCGTATTTATCACATGCTTCCTTGAATTCAGGTTCGTCAACGAATGACTCCGCAAGCTCAAGATCCTTAGGGTCGAGGAGCGCTTCATCAAAATATACATTGCCGAAAATGTGATCCGGATGACCGTGTGTATTTACTACAACGATAGGCTTGTCAGTAACTTCCCTTACGACTTTTTTGAGGTCGTTGAAACCGTTCATCGTATCGATAACGCAGACCTTATCTTCGCCCACAACAAAATATCCCGTAGCCATGTGGCCTTCATCCATTAGATAAATATCAGGTGTAAGCTGCTTAACAAATAACTCAAGTTTTTCCATTCTTATTTCCCCTTTTTTCTCTCATCAGTCACAAAAAATTTTACCCCTTCAGAAGGGTGGGATAACTCGCTTCTGTAGAAATCCGGATACATTGTGATCTCATCATCAACGCTTGCCCAAACGAGATGTTCTTTGCATCCGTCTTCATTAAAGTCACTTGATACGGGCTCAAAATCTTCAGGCACTTTCATGTAGAAGAAATACGACACTTCGTAAACAAGTTTGCCCATGTTTCTTTGGGTATCTCCGTAGAAATAATTCTCGTGGATAAACCCGAGCCTGTCTACTTCCATCTTTATTCCGGTCTCTTCGAAAACTTCACGGATAACTGCTTCTTCGGCAGTCTCACCGAAATGTATCCTTCCGCCTACGGAATAAAGATAGTCAACGCCAGTGTTTCCCACCATCAGGAATTTTCCGTTTTTCAGGATGATCGCCCCTACCCTGATGTTGATAAAACCATCACAACAGGGAACTGTCATGTCATTAATGTTCATAATAAATTCCTTTATCCTCAAATAGAAATAACTTCGCTTCCGATATTAGAGGATTATAACATAAGGATCCGAAAAATCAGGGTGATTCAAATCCGGCGACATCACTTGCTCCGGAAGATATAACTTCATACGGGATGCCGTTTTCTTCAAGAAGTGATAGGAACGCATTAACAACGGAAGATCCGGAAAATCTCTGCTGGATCGAGAGCGATATATTGCCTCCGGCAGCGCCTAAGATAACCATAAGACTGAAAGTGCACGGAGGGTGTGTCCAGAACTCTTTCATGTATTGTCCGATCGTCGGATATTTCCATTTGCCGGGATAACTTACAAGATAACTTATGAAACCTTCACCGCCGTTAAACATCGCCGTGAAGATATCTTTACGAGCTTTGAGGGAAGGAGTCGAATTCATTATTCCTTTAACAGTTGAAGCATTGACCGCAAGACCTGCTGCGACCTGTTCTTCCCTGCTCTGCACGAACGTCTTGCCGCGGTAAACCGTGCCCTGAGTAGAAAGAGGCATGGAGTTTACGAGCGGAGAATAATCGAAGATGGACATGCCGAGGCAGTTATGATTAGTAGCTTCAGCGCCGACCATCGGTCTTGCGTTTATGACATATGAACTGATGATGGGTTTTGACCTGTCAGGATAAAGCGAATTGATAGCTTTGCCCATCAGGAGTTCGACCATCGTACCCGGAGTGGAATCGTTTTCGCGCACGAATTTAATGAATGCGTCTTCAGGGATCTTAACGTCCCAAATGACAGGTGACGACTTCGTAAGTCCGCCGTCTGTCTCCAAAGTAAATGCAGGAGTGTAAGACGTTTCCGGTGCGGGGACTTCTTCGATGGTATCCTGCGGATCTGCCATCTCTGCTTCAATATCAGATGCTTCCAGTTCAGGAATCAGATCTATTCCATAAACGTTTTTGCAGTAATGATAAAGGATCGTAGCGAGCACTCTGTACATGCCCGTGCCGTCAGTTATTCCGTGGAAGAAATCGAGATAAATGAAGTCATCCAGAAAAGATACCGCCCACACGTGATAATTGGTCATGGCAGAATTAAGAATGACTCTTGCTTCACTGTTTATGACTGCAATAGGAAGATCGTTATCTGCATATTCAAAAGACTCGGCCGTAGAGACCAGACGTCCCATGAAATACGGGAATCTTAAAGACGCAGAAGACACAGAAGATTTCAATGCATCAGGATCGATCTTATCTTTAAGTCTGACCTTGAAACGGACGGCATAATCAACCCCGGCGCCGATAGCACCGTAAACGTGCATTGTATCTCCGGTAGTGATCTTCATGGATAAAACCTCTTTTGAAGAATATGCTTACCTAATTATACAAAACACCTTTTGTTATTTTAATGCAGTGACTAAGAAGTGAGGGCTTATGCCCATCAGAGTTTCTTCATGTTCAGTTGTCCTGATTATGCGAAGGAGCCGTTCGCGCTTTCTGTCGTCACTCCACTTATCAACGATATCAGGAGTGATCCATGCGCATCCTTCAACAGCCGCACTCTCGATAATCTTAAACTTAGCTTCGGAAACTTCGTTTCTCAATCTGTCGATCGTATGGAAATATGCATTCGAAATAAAGAACGGATATTCCCTCGGTCTTATGTGCTCACCTTTTTTCATCTCACGGATTATCATGTCCATGTAGATGTCATCATCGAGGAACTCATTTGCAGTACCGTAAACCGTCAGTGCCCAAGTTGCGCTGCTAAACTTCGAGATGCCTGCCGCGATAAGAATGCCGCCCGGCTTAAGGACACGGTGGGCTTCCGACAATGCAAGCAGCCTGTCTTCTTTATTCATCAGGTGATACAAAGGGCCCATGAGGAGAACCATGTCTGCGCTGTTATCGGGTTTATCGAGTTTGCGCGCATCACCGACCTCAGCTTCATAAGGTGTCGTCATGTGTTCCTTTGCGTATTCAACAGCCGTGGGAGCGAGTTCGATCAAGGTTACTTTATGGCCCTTAGATGCGAGCCAGTCAGCATACATTCCGATGCCGCCGCCGACATCGTATATCTTCAGCTTACCGTTAAGGTATCTGCTGATGATCTCTTTGCTTCTCCAGAATTCAACAACACCAAGTCCGCGTTCAAGACGTCCTATCTCCGCACCGCCATTATAGAACTCATATACTTCGTCTATTCTTTCCATAATCTTTTCCCCGTCAATCTTGCAAAAGCGAATCTACTGTCTGTTCGTAACTGTCTTCGATCAGAGTCACCTGCTGACCGAAACCTTCAAGAAATTGCCTGTTGTCCCTTATAAGAACTTCTTTTGTTAAATCGTCACACAGTCTTTTCTCAATAACGGATGCGTTGGATATTATGTTGTCAAAATTCTTCTCAATGTATTCTTCTGTAAATGCCAGACATATTAATCTTATCGAAAAAAGGTACTGTTCGTCAAAGTCTTTTTGCCAGGTAGCCGGCACATAGCATCCTTCAACGATCATGTCCTGGTTATTCTCGATCGCTGTCTTGATCATCTCCCTTACTACAGGCCAGAGATAATCAGTGAGTTTGTCATCATCCAAAGGAGTAAGATCTGTATATCCGCTCCTTATTAGCCCCATCTTCAGATGGTCGATCGACAGGCATGAGTAGTGATATTTCTCTACAAACTTTTTTGCGAGAAATGTTTTTCCTGTATGTGATGCGCCTGTAATCAGAATGATCATCAGAAGTCTCCTCCGGGGTTTGGAAAGAGTTTATCCCCAGGAAGCGATTAATTCAACAGAGAGATCGACAAGATGTTCGCCTTCCACTCCGTCCATCGTATGTGTGGCCCCTTCGATAACGATGAACTCCACATTCGGGAAAGCTGCCAATGCAGGCTTGAAGAATTCGGGATCTTCTCCGAAGCTTCCTTCAGTTCCCGTAAAAATGGCCACAGGGATCTTGCAGGTCTTAAAGAGCGGATAGATATCAGTCGTGATCAGTTCTATGTCATTCTCGAACCACATGATGTCGGGAGCATAAAAACTCGGATCGACAAGTATCATGCCTTTGATATCATCCTGTCTGAACGTTCCGGCATAAGATGCGACCATGCCGCCCATGCTGTGTCCGTATAGATAAAGGTTTGAAGTATCGACTTCTGCGAAATACGAGCATGAATCGATTACCGCATAAAGATCCAGGATCTGATCGACAATAAAATTTCCGAGCCACTCAGGATCATCGCCGCTTTCCGGAGGAGTACCATTCTGACAGAGAAATTCGATTACAGCATATCCGTGCTCGGCATAATGTTCGGCTTTATCAGAATATCTTCCGAGCGGAGCATAAAGGCCGTTCACGATTATTATCGTCTTAAACGGACCCTGACCTTTGGGCACGGTAAGCCTGCCGTAGATCGCTCCGCCATCGCGGTAAAAAACCACATCCCTGGAACGGCCTTCAGTCTTCTCGACTATTGGCATGGATATTGAATATTCAAATCGCGGATATTCATCTTCGATCTTGATCAGTCTTTCTTTGATCAGCTGTCTCTCGTTCTCGACCGCTGTCCTGTTCGGCTTGGAATTAACAGGCTTTGACGTGCACGAAGCCAGTAATATGGCCGTTGCAACGATAAATATCAGGATTTTGAATATTGCAGGTTTTCTCATTACTTCATGATCACGAGCTCGTAATCACGAGTTCCTATTCCGATCTTCTCTCCATGCTCAAGTGTTTCTGCCCATGAGACATTAGGATTGCTGTTATGCCATACATCCCCATGGTCGTGGAAGTGTGCGCTTCTCATATTGTCTCCGAGCTGGCTGTTGCTTACAGGCTCAGCCTTCTGGCAAAGATCAACGCATGCCTGGTCAAGAGCGACAGGATCAAAAGAAGCGAGCATACCGATGTCTGGAAGGATGGGTGCATCGTTTTCTCCGTGACAGTCACAGTTCGGTGATACGTCAGTGATGAGGCTGATGTGGAAACTTGGTCTGCCGCTGATAACCGCAGCAGTATATTCTGCCATCTTTCTACCGAGCATCGATGCTGCATCCCAGTTATCGTTTTCGATCGCATCGAAAGAGCATGCTCCGATGCAGCGGCCGCAGCCTTTGCACTTAGCGGGATCTATCCTTGCTTTGCCATTCTCGTAGATGAACGCATCGGAACCGCATTCCTTGGAACACCGCTTGCATCCTCTGCAGCGCTCCGTAATGACATGCGGATGACCGCTCTGGTGCTGCTGCATCTTACCCGCACGGGAACCGCATCCCATGCCGATGTTCTTTATACAGCCGCCGAATCCGGCCTGTTCATGTCCTTTGAAATGCGTAAGGGAGATAAAGATATCGGCATCCATTACGGCACGGCCGATGTAAGCTTCCTTGCAGTACTCACCATTGGGAACGGGAACGATTATGTCGTCAGTTCCTCTAAGTCCGTCAGCGATGATTATCTGGCATCCGGTAGTAACCGTGTTAAAACCGTTGATGTTTGCGCAGTCCATGTGCTCGAGCGCATGCTTACGGCTTCCGGGATAAAGCGTGTTGCAGTCGGTAAGGAAAGGCATACCGCCCAATTCTTTAACGACATCGGCAACAGCCTTGGCATAATTGGGCCTTAAATAAGCGAGATTTCCGAGTTCGCCGAAATGCATTTTTATGGCAACAAACTTGTTGTCCATATCGATAGACTGGATTCCCGCAAGCTTTATGAGCTTTTGAAGCTTGGCAGTAAGAGGCGTACCAAGACCCGTACGAAAATCAGTAAAATACACTTTTGATTTATCCATTTAGCACCTCCCGGCAATAATCAGACTATCGTTCAGATAGAAAAATTATAGCATTTTGGAGGTGCAAAAATGAATTATATTACCTTCTTATGTTTACGGTTCCTTTTATGTCTTCCTGTTCTTCTTGGATATGAAGATACCGATCTCCTGAATAAGCATTACCATGATTATCAGCAATGTAACGGTCGTAAAGAGAACGTCTTTCTGGTAGCGGTAGTAGCCGTACTGCAGGGCGATCGCACCAAGTCCGCCGCCTCCGATAACACCTGCCATGGCAGAGTATCCCAATACGGTTGCCACATTGATCGCACCGCCCTGAAGAAGTGAAGGTGTTGCTTCAGGAATAATAAAGTGAATTATCGTATATAAAGGCGATGCGCCCATGGAAGTTGCCGCTTCGATAATGCCGGGCTGCACCTCATTAAGCGAGGACTCGACCATTCTCGCAACGATCGGGATAGCGCCTATCGTTAGAGGTACGATCGCAGCCGTGGTACCGATGGACTGGCCTACGATAAATCTCGTAAACGGGATGAGGAGCACGAGCAGGATCAGGAACGGCAATGAACGCGTGATGTTTACGATGGCTCCGATAATAAAGTTAACAGGCCTGTTCTCGAGCAGGCGTCCTTTTGAAGTCGCATAGAGCAGGACTCCCAAAGGCATTCCGACCGCATATGAAAAAAGCGAAGCGAAGAACGTCATTACAAACGTCTCCCAGACACCCGTTATGATCGCATCTCTAATATAATCACTCATTTCTGTTCACCTCCGATACAGACAGTCCGCCTTTTTTGAAGAAGTCGATGACCGTCTGGCGGTCTTCTGCCAACTCAGGAAGCTCGATGATCATCTGGCCGTAGCCGATACCGCCGACACTTCTTGTATTTGCACTTAAGATATTTACTTTAAGACCTGTTTCTTCGACGAGATTTGCAATGAACGGAACATTCGACTGCGTACCGTCGAAAACGATCCTTACGATCTGTCCGCTCTCGTCAGACGGATCAAAAGGATTGCTCGGGAAGACCAGTTTTTTCGCTGCTTTCGACTGGGGATTTGAGAATACCTCTTTTACCTCTCCGACTTCAGCAAGCGTACCATTGTCAATGATCGCAACGCGGTCGCAGATCTTCTCGACCACGCTCATCTCGTGAGTGATGATGACTATCGTAAGTTTTCTTTCTTCGTTGATCTTCTTCAAAAGATCCAGTATCTCGTTTGTGATCTTCGGGTCAAGTGCGCTCGTTGCCTCGTCGCACAAAAGCACCTTCGGGTCTACGGCAAGTGCTCTTGCTATTGCAACTCTCTGCTTCTGGCCGCCCGAAAGACGCGCGGGATATTCATTTGCCTTCTCAAGAAGACCTACGACTTCAAGCATCTGCTTTGCCTTTTCGCGGCGGACGGCACGGGAAAGGCCGATTATCTTCATGGACTGTTCAACGTTCTGGATAACGGTGCGCTGGTTAACGAGGTTAAATCCCTGGAAGATCATTGAGATGCTGTGACGCACAGAGCGAAGTTCCGCCGGCTTAAGTGTTGCAAGATCTTTTCCATAGAACTCGACCGAACCTGAAGATACTTCCTCAAGTCTGTTAAGCGTACGTACAAGTGTTGATTTGCCCGCGCCGCTCATTCCAATGATGCCGAAGATCTCTCCTTCGTTTATCGTAAGGCTTACGTCTTTTAACGCCGTGAATTCTTTACCGTCGTTCTTATATATCTTGGATACGTTTTTTAATTCATATACCGTTTCCATCAGTCATATAATCCTTTGCTTAAATATCTGTCTCCTCTGTCAGGGAAAACCGTTACTATGTTTCCTTCATCGATTTCTTCCGCAAGCTTGAGTGCCGCAGCAAGTGCCGCACCGGATGAAGATCCTGCAAGGATGCCTTCATGCTTTGCGAGATTTCTTGAAGCTGCAAATGCCTCGTCATCGTTGATCTTTATGACCTTATCCACCAATGTGATATCCATCGTGTCAGCGATGAAATCGTTGCCTATTCCTTCGATGTTGTAATCGAAATGCTCACCGCCGCCGATCGTTGATCCGTAAGGATCTGCAAGAACACCTACGACACCGGGGTTCTGCTCTTTCAGATACTTAACCACTCCCGAGAATGTTCCTCCGCTTCCTGCGCCTGCAACAAAATAATCAATCTTGCCGTCAAGCTGTGAATAGATCTCAGGACCTGTTGTCTCATAATGAGCCAGAGGATTTGCGGGGTTTCTGAACTGTCTTAATGAAATGGAATCCGGAATCGTCTTAAGCATCTCTTCTGCTTTTTCTTCCGCGCCTAACATTCCGCCTTCTCTTGACGTGTGGACTATCTCTGCGCCCAAAGCCTTCATTACAATCTGCTTCTCAACAGAGAATTTCTCAGGCACCGTGAAGATTACCCTGTATCCCTGGTTAAGCGCGGCAACCGCGATTCCGATACCTGTGTTTCCTGCGGTAGCATCAATGATCGTTCCGCCTTCTTTGAGAAGACCTCTCTTCTTTGCATCATCGATCATGTAAACGCCTACACGGTCTTTAACGCTTCCTGCGGGATTCATCAATTCGAGTTTTGCATAGATATTTACACCGGGCTTGACGCCCATGTGATTGATCTTGATGATCGGAGTTTTGCCGATCATTTCTCTGATATTGTCATATACGTTATTCATATTTCACCTCAAGCTTTAACTGAATTCTCGATTGCCTGTTTCAGATCTTCGATAAGATCATCAACGTCCTCAATGCCTACTGAAAGTCTGATGAGCTCATCAACGATGCCGACTTCTTTTCTGATGTCAGCAGGGATCGCTGCGTGAGTCATCGTTGCGGGATGGCATACGAGTGACTCAACACCGCCCAAACTCTCTGCGAGCGTTATAAGCTGAAGCTGCTCGAAAAATTTCTTGTAATCGTACTTGTCGTTAAGAACAAATGAGATCATCGCGCCTGCTCCGTCAGCCTGCTTCTTCTGGATCTCATAGCCGGGATCTGATTCAAGTCCGGGATAGTAAACCTTGGATACGTAGCCACTCTCAGAAAGCCACTTTGCAATCTTGCCTGCGTTCGCCACATGTCTGTCCATACGCACACCCAATGTCTTGATTCCTCTGATGATAAGGAAGCTGTCCCAGGGAGCGAGTACGCCGCCGATCGCATTCTGGAGATAGTAAAGTCTGTCAGCAAGCTGCTTGTCGTTTACTACTACAAATCCGGAGATCGTATCTGAATGTCCGCCAAGATATTTTGTACCGCTGTGGATAACGATGTCAGCACCAAGAGTCAAAGGTCTCTGCAGATAAGGTGTGAGGAATGTGTTATCGACGATAACGAGTTTGTTATGCTTCTTTCCGATCTTTGATACTGCTTCGATGTCAGTGATGGTAAGAAGAGGGTTTGCAGGCGTCTCGATGTAGATTGCTTTTACATCGTCGTCGATAGCATTTTCGACTACTTCAAGATCAGATGTATCAACGATCTTATATGTGATATTGAAGTTCTTGAAAACGTTATCGAGAATACGGAATGTTCCGCCGTAGATGTTATCAGATACGATGAGCTTGTCACCTGATTTGAAGAGAGAAAGCACTGTGTTGATCGCTGCAAGACCTGATGCAAATGCGAGACCGTACTGTCCTTCTTCAAGATCTGCGATCAGCTTCTCGAGTGCTGCTCTTGTCGGGTTGCCGGTTCTGGAATATTCCCAGCCTCTGTTCTTGCCAAGGCCGTCCTGCTTATATGTTGATGTCTGGTAAACGGGAACATTTACTGCTCCTGTTGTCTCATCTCCATCGATACCGCCGTGAATAAGTAAAGAATTTCTTTTGTAAGTCATGTTTATTTACCTCTTTTCGTAATTTGCATAAAAAAGCCCGGGATGAGCGAGTTTCCCGGGCTGTGGAGTTTGATGTTTTATATTGAAGTCAACATCGTACATCGACAAGGCGCATATTCGTGCAGTCAAACGCCATGGCCGATTCAGCCCTTGTATAATGCATTCGACAACACATGATCCTAAACATTTTTACGCCTCCTTGATTTTCTATGGCATGGACTTATTATGCCACATAAACCTACTGTGTCAATAGGTTATTCTTGAATTGGAAATTTTCTTTATTCTTCCTGTCTTGATTCGTAGTCCTTAAGTGCAGCTTCAATAGCTTCCTGCGCAAGGACTGAGCAGTGCATCTTATAATCCGGAAGTCCGTCAAGAGCTTCTGCTACAGCCTTGTTTGTAAGCTGTCTTGCTTCTTCAACAGGCTTGCCCTTGATGAGCTCTGTAGCCATTGAGCTTGATGCGATAGCGCTGCCGCATCCGAATGTCTCGAACTTAACGTCCTTGACTATATCGTCTTCGATCTTGAGATACATCTTCATGATGTCCCCGCACTTAGCGTTACCTACTGTGCCTACACCGTTTGCGTCTTCAAGAACGCCTACGTTTCTCGGATTTCTGAAATGATCCATTACTTTCTCACTATATAAAGCCATGTTGATGCCCCCTTATAAAATAAACTGTGTTTTTCCTGCTACGAGATCTCTCCATACCGGCGAAAAACCTCTCAGGTATTCAACAACTTCCTTAACAGCCTTAATGATGTAATCGGCTTCTTCCTCAGTAACATCTTCGCCGAGACTGAGTCTCAATGAACCGTGTGCAACATCGTGTACTCTGCCGATCGCAAGAAGAACGTGTGAAGGATCCAGTGATCCTGATGTGCATGCGCTTCCCGAAGATGCTGCGATACCCTTATCGTCAAGTAAGAGCAAAAGTGATTCGCCTTCGATACCTTCGAAGCAAAAGTTAACGTTGCTCGGAAGTCTTCTTTCCTCATCGCCATTTAATGCTGAATGAGGGATCTCCTTAAGACCTTCGATTATTTTGTTTCTGATAGGAAGGATGTGCGCTGTGTTCTTATCGATATTTGCAACTTCTTCCTTAAGAGCAGTAACCATCGCAGCGATTCCCGGAACATTCTCCGTACCAGCTCTCTTGCCCTTCTCCTGAGCGCCGCCTTCGATAAGATTTGCAAGCCTTATGCCTTTTCTTGCATAAAGGAATCCTACGCCCTTAGGTCCGTGGAACTTGTGTGCGGATGCTGAGAGCATGTCGATATTCTCTTCAACTACATTGATCTTAAGGTGTCCTATTGCCTGAACTGCATCTGTGTGGAAGATAACGCCCTTAGCTCTGCAGACTGCACCGATACCTTTAATGTCCTGAATTGTACCGATCTCATTATTTGCGTACATGATCGTTACCAGGCAGGTATCTTCACGGATGGCTGCTTCTACTTCAGAAGGATCGATGATACCGTTCTCGTGAACATCAAGTAGTGTAACTTCGAATCCTTCATTCTCGAGCTTTTTCAATGTGTGAAGAACAGCATGGTGTTCGAACTTGCTTGAGATGATGTGCTTCTTGCCCTTGAGCGCGCCTGCCTTTGCAGCTGATATGATCGCCTGGTTGTCAGCTTCGCTTCCGCCTGATGTGAATATTATTTCCTTGGCATCAGCACCGATAAGCGCAGCAGTATCTTCTCTTGCCTGCTCCAATACTTCCTTTGCCTTCTGGCCGAACTCGTAAAGGCTTGAAGGATTTCCGTAAGTTTCTCTGATAAGAGTTGTCATTGTGTTGATTGCAGCTTCACTCATTGGAGTGGTTGCCGCGTTGTCAGCATAAATCATGTCTTTCCCTCGTCTTTCGCTTTTTATCGTACGTATATTAATTCCATTAACCCACTAAGTCAATAGGTTTATTAAAACAACAAAACATGTTGACAGGCTAATTTGGATTAGCTATAATCTGGCTAATTTGAATTAGCCAACATTTTCGAGAGGTGATCGAGAGGTAATTATGGATACAAAGCAGAGAATTCTTGATGAAGCACTTACACTCTTTTCCGAGAAAGGTTACGCGAATGTCTTTGTCGGCGACATCGCTGAGCGGGTCGGAATAAAGGCGCCGTCATTATATAAACACTATAAAAATAAAAGAGCGATTTTCGACGCCATAATCGATCTGATGAATTCCAGATTCGCTGAGCAGGCCAAAGCACTTCAGATCAGCGGTACCGATGCTGCCGTGGATTCGAAAATATATCAGAACATGTCTGAAGAAAATCTTCTCAAACTCGGACGCGAATTCTTCCTCTTCTATCTTCACGACGACTACAACAAACGCTTCCGGAAGATGCTCACGATCGAGCAGTTCAACAGCAAGGAACTTGCAGGGATTTACACAAAGCTTTATGTCGATGATCCGCTCTCATACCAGAGCATGCTTCTCGGAATGGTCGCAGCAGCAGGAATGCTTCACACTGACAACGTGAAGATAATGACCCTCCACTTCTACGCACCGATCTACTTCCTTCTTACGATGTGCGACAGGGATCCTGAAAGAGAGCCCGAAGCACTCAAGACATTAGACGAACACATAATACAATTCAACAGACATTACGGGAGAACAAAATAATGAAGATCACAGTAATCAACGGCACCGAGAAAAAGGGCATCACATACTTGGCAAAAGAAACATTCCTTGAACCATTCAAAGGCAAGGCAGAGATCACGGAATTCTATCTTCCCAAAGACGGCCCAGGCTTTTGCATCGGCTGCATCCAGTGCTTCGGCAAAGATCAGAAACTCTGTAAAGATGCAGAGAAAGTTCAGAAGATCGAAAAGGCGCTTCTTGAAGCAGACCTCCTGGTCTTCACTTCACCTGCTTACGTGATGCACACGACAGGCGCCATGAAAGCGCTGCTCGATCACTTTGGCTACCGCTGGATGCCTCACCGCCCCGCAAAAGAGATGTTCGGCAAAAGAGCCGTCATTATCACCCAGTGCTTAGGCGCGGGCGAAAACAGCACAGCCAAAGACATCAAGGACTCACTCTCCTGGTGGGGCATCACTTACATCAAGACCTGCGGCTTCAAGCTCATGAGCGACATCAAGTGGGAAAAAATTCCCGAAAAGAAAAGGAACAAGATCACAAGAAAGCTCACAAACTTAAGCACCAAAATGGCAAAGATCGATTACACCAAACCCGCCCGCACAGGAATACTTGCCAAAGCGAAGTTCCACATCGTCCGCAAGATGCAGACAGGCCTTGGCAAAGACAATCCCGAATACACCGACTTCAAGTACTGGAAAGCAAATGGATGGCTTGGAAAAGAAAGGCCGTGGAAGGGGTGAAGCTAAAGATTCTCACAAAACCATAGGATGCACGCGCCGAGCTTGCACCTTAAAGCATTTTTGTTATCAATTCATTTACAGCATATTAATTTGTTTTTTCTTATAATTTGAATATATAAATGCGAAAGGAGATTATTTATGGCAGACGAAAAGAAGACATTATCCGGTGAAGAACTTGAGAAAGTATCTGGCGGCTGGATCATTAAAAAAGATGATAATGATCCTTATGTAATCATTGATGACGATGGCGGACAAGTTATAGGAGATTATCCGTCAACGAATCAAAAATAAAGTTCAACCGATGCCGGCAACACTCCTATCGCTGATAAGCCGGAAAAGGAACTATCATCACTATTAATATTTTCCTACCAAGCCTCCTTCACATCAGAAGGGGGTTTTTATTATTCGGCATAATGCGTGGCGACCGAAACACACGTAACATTAACAATTCAAAATGTTATTCTTGTAATTCTATGTAAGCAAACAATTCACCATCGAGTATCTTTGCACGTTGTGGAGCATTTCTAAATCCATGCATCTTTAAGAATCCCCTTTACTCCTTATCTTTCATTATCCCCATACTTGCAACAATTGCTGCAGCTTCGCCGACGAAGTCGTTGCATTTGCCGTTGAGGAAGCCCATGAGCTGGACGCACTTTAAGTGCTTGTATTTTTCTTTGAAACGTCTTTCGAATTCTTCAACATCTGCTTCTGTACCGCCCATCTCCCTGATGGTCTGTTCTGCTGCAAGCACGGCTCCGCATTTGCCTTCAATCGATCTCGGGAAAGGCGGTTCTGTCATGTTGGGATTATTAAGTCCGAGCGCATCATAAACTGCTGCTGAGCAGTTCATTCCGCTGCGGTGATTGTTCCTTGCTATGGTCTCGTAATCGATCATGAGTATATCTCCGGTAAGGTTATATTTGCTATAAATAATAACACGTTATATATCACACGAAGAAATCCGTCACGCACATTCATAATGTTCTCCGAATAATTTTTAACGATTATCGTTAAATAGTTGTTGACAAAGATTAATTAACAGAGTATAGTGAAGCCATCTTCGAAGGTGATAGATTTTTGTAAGGAGATAGGATTTATGAACGAAGAAAGTGTAAAGATCGCAAAGATCAAGAAGAGTTGCCATGCAGGCAAAATTGCTGCCAATATCTTTCTGGCGCTTGCAATATTCATGCTGGCAGTAGGCATTTGGGGCGGCGTTAAGGTGCTGGTCATGGGCAAGGAATTCGATGACATGGTGACATCAGGAAGATTTGCAGGTGTTGTCTCAACTAACGATGAGATCGGATCTGCTTCCGCAGTCAATATCAATTTGGGATCTATCCCTCTTGATATCCACTCCGATATCCCTGCCGTACAGGCTGCAATAGATGACCATCCGATGAGTGTTGTTTACGGAACTTATATTCTTTCAATGAGCTTCATCATGGTAGCTGTAGTTGCTCTGATATTCCTGGTAAGATCGGTTTTCGCGATAATCGAGAAAGAAGGAAATCCCTTCACCGTTACCGTCAAGAAGAGGATCAAGACAGTGCTTATCGCAACATCTGTTGTACTGTTCCTCACATCAGGAACCGGACCTGCAATTCTTGGTATCCTTGTAACTATCGCAGTTAATGCTATCCTTGATTATGGCATTACCTTACAGACACAGGCAGACGAGACACTGTAAGGAGGATAGGATATGGGACAGATAATACTGAGATTAGACAGAGTAATGGCGGATCGCAAGATGTCGCTGAATGAACTATCAGAGAAAGTCGGCGTGTCGAACGTCAATCTCTCGAAAATGAAGAACGGAAAGATCTCCGCCATCCGCTTCTCAACACTGGAAGCAATATGCGATGCGCTGGATTGCCAGCCGGGTGATATTTTGGAATACAGAAAGTAATTAATAGCGGTAATAGGGATAGAGAAAAAACAGGGATGTCGTAACTGAAATCCCTGTTTGTAATTACAGATCCAATATCATAAATACATCGGCATATAAATTATCGTTGTATCGTTCAGTGTTTTTGAATCCTGTCCTCTCATATAATCTCAATGCATCTTTATACTGAGACATAGAATCCAGAACTATACTCTTATACCCTAACCTTTTTGCTTCATCTACAATTTTATTCATCAGACGACGGCCAAGACCTTTGCCTCTGTAACTGCGGTCAAGATACATCGCTTTTAGTTCAACTGTATTCTCATCAATCTTTTTTAGTGCGACTGTTCCGATTAACTTATCCTGATCAAACAGGCAATAGAAAACCACAAAATTGTCACCAATGTTGTTATAGAAATCATGTCTTCCATCCGGCTCGAATTTCTTACCTAATTCTTCAAAACACTTATCGGTAAAATCAAAAACCTGCTGCTTAAATGAATCATTATACGGAACGATATGAATACCATCATTAAAGAAAGAAACAATATCATCGATTAATGTAGAATCATTAGACAGCGGATTAAATATCACTCCCATATGACCATCTGACCCCGTATCAAAAAGCACATTCTTAACATTATTTCTTTCAAGCAATTTTTTGAAATCGTAAGACATTGCTTTAAGCTCATCTGATTTGTTTGTGATGATCACAGTTGAAGGCAACTTCATGATTTCATCATTTTTATCAAACATAAGATGGCAATATCTCTTATCGTCTTTATACCCTTTGGTAAATACCATGTTTCTCATGCCGTTATATGCAACACTGCTCTTATAGAATTGCATAAGACCGCAATCAAGAATGAGACCGTTATAGAAATAATTCCTTGAATTAAATCCATAATCACTTCTCATGTTTTCACTCAGACTTAACAGAACTTCAGCAATAGCATTTACCCCTCCTGATGAATGTCCTGCTATGAACATTTTTGAAGTATCAGCTTTAAATGCTAAGGCGTTATTAACTATCCAGCGTGTTGCTTTATCTATGTCTTCGATCTGATCGAAAACATTATGTTCAGGATATGCAAGTCTGTAATTAATTGTGAAGACAACAAAACCTTTTTGAGCCATAACATTTGCAAACACGCTATCTATTTTCTTATCATGGGAAATGAACCCACCGCCATGAACATCAACAAGAACCGGTTTCATCTTGTCATTGTCAAGATAATAAACATCAAGTGTATGTTCAGCATCATTATCACCAGCATAATTGACATCATTCTTTACAGTGACAAGATTGGACTCAAGCGAATGGTCCAGGCGCTCTAAATCCTTAACATATGCTTTGTTTCCACTATCTTTCATTATCCTATTTATCACTTCTGTCTCCTCATCTTGCCAGAGCAAAGATTATAACTTATTGCACGCTTCGACTATCGGATCGATGTATTTAATATCTGTCCAATCTTTGCCTATGTCGACTGCTTCAACGAGTGCTGCTTCCCATACGGCATAGTCTTTAGGATCTTTCTTCTCGAGTGATTTTCTGAGTATCTTGCAAAGTGTTTTATCCTTGAATGACATTCCGTCCAAACTGCATGCTCCGCGACAATAGTACAACGGAACGGATGCCAGTTCATCCTTCAAATTCATATTACGAATCTCGTTCAGAAATGTCTCATCATCAGGTGATGCGCCGCAACAAAATGCAATTACTTTTTTTCCGTTTAACGCGACGATATTCTTCTTTAAAAATGAGATTCCTGCAATGCCCGATGCATATATACCGCCGCCGAAGATTACTGTATCGTAATCAGCTAATTGTTTAGCATTAATCTTACCTGATTCCACACAATCAAAACCGGTACGTTCTGAGATCCACTCTGCGTACTTCTTTGTCGATCCGTATTTCGACTTATAAATGACTATACCCTTCATCATTATTCCTCTTTCATATTGCTTTCTATTTTCATTATCGTCTGGATTGTTTTATTGATATCTTTTTCGGGAATACCAGCGAACATCTTCTCCATAACGTCTTTTCCGACGTCATCGTTTTTGGCACAGAAGTTCATGCATTTCTTTGTAAGAACAATGCGCTGTTTGCGTTTATCTTTTGCGTCCGTTTTGAATGCGACAAAACCTTTTGCTTCAAGCTTTAAAAGGATCTGTTTGACGTTCTGATGTGAGCTTCCGAGCACATCTGAGAGATCGTTTATCGTTGGTGCTTCTTTGCACATCTGTATACAGATGATAGCGAAGAACTGTTTCCAGCTGATCTCCCCCATCATCTTATCTGCCATTGCCTGGAAGCGGTTCTCAAACGCGCTTAAAAGACCGAGCAAAAAATACTGCGGCGGTATGGCGGAAAAGTCGACTATGTCATTAGTGACGAGTTCATTGATCTTCATACGCAGACTCCGAATAGGTAATATGTTACCAACAATGTAACATCTTACCTATTTCTCGTCAAGTATGATTATCGATCAGGATTACTTTCTCAGGATATCCTGATTTAATAAGAAAGGATCAGGTAATGCCTCCGCCCAGGAACAATAATGCAGCTTTCTCGACAAACTTACCGAATGACTTAGGCCACTGACCGTTGATCTTTCCGGTCTGTCCGTTGATAACGATCGTGTATAGTTTATTATCGTAGAAGAAAGAGTTGATCCAGACAGGTACGATCAGATATTTATATTTGAGATTGAAATAATCTGTTGCCATCTCAATGCCCATGATATAGCGTGAATCGCCCTGCTTGTTTACTTGCTGCTGAAGGTGGAATCTCAGTTCATCTCCAAGACTGTTCCATGCATCAGTAAGACCAATGGAATAATGCTCGCACGGGAATCCAGCCAATGCTTCGGGTGTATATGGCTTTGCTTCTCTTGTCCAGTATTCTTTTATAATAGATAAAAGGAGTTTATCTGAAGAGAGCTGCTTACTTGCAACGACCGGGAAATCATCGACCTGATACTGGAATTTTCCACTCTTGAAAAGAGTTCTGTTGTTCTCATTATAATGGCCCGTGTAACGGTTCTCTGTAAGCACATCGAACGTAAACATAGGGACATAGATTCCGTAGAATTTATTAAGCTGCGCATTCTGCGCGAGGAGATCAGGAGCAAGTGTTCTGTCCTTGATCCAATCCTTGAATATATACAGGGCGCGCTCTTCGGTAATCTTGAAAGGAATAACTCCGTTAGGAGCCATAATGTCTTTTTCAGGATCAGCCTGTTCAACTGTAGTGGAACCGCAGAAAGGACAAAGGCCTGAGAGCTGAAGCCTGTTCTGGATCGTCTGGGCACCGCACTGCTTACAGACAACAACCTTTGCCTCCATGCCCCAGTCGTGACTTGCAGTATTCTGGGCTGTCAGGAAATCCAGTTCTTCAACAGGTATTTTCGATACCAGTTCGGGAATGACTTCCTTATGACCGCACGATTGGCACAAAAGGCTGTCCCAGCCGGGTTTGAATATCATTGTACCGCCGCATGAAGGACACTTTCTTGTCTGTTCCATCGCAATATCCCCCTTATCTCTTTCCTGTTTGAATAAACTTTATAAGTTCTTCGATATCTTCAAATTCATCGTAGTCGCCCATTATGCCCTCACGGTGATATACGATGTATCTTCTATTATACAAAAAAGAAGCAGTCTTACGACTGCTCCTTATTATCTTCACCTGGATTTTCCTGATCCTGTTTTTCCTTTTCCTGTTTTTCGTGTTCCTGTTTCTCGTGTTCTTCTTTTTCTTCCTTCTCGAAGCGTTTATGAATGTTGACGATATCTTCTGTGGATCCTCCGCCCACATCGTCAGGAGCTCTGAATCCTCCCCTGTCGACTATCCTTAAGAATGCTTCAACAACGTCCTCCGTGAGTTGCGTTCCGGATGCGTCCTTGATGATGGATACGACCTTCTCGAAATTCATTCTCTTTCTGTAAGGACGGTTGGAATACATCGCATCGAAAGCATCTGCGACTCCGATTATCTGGGCAACTCTCGGGATCTCGTCTCCCTTGAGGCCTTTAGGATAGCCCTTGCCGTCGGGTCTCTCATGGTGAGATTCCGCACCGACCGAGAGCTCGGGCATGATGCTGATATCTTTCAAAACATTGTAGCCGAGCACCGTATGTGACTGGATCGTTTTGTACTCTTCGTCATCAAGCTTACCCGGCTTGTTCAATACTTCTCCCGGAACACCGATCTTGCCGATATCGTGGAGGAGAGCAATGTTGTAGTACTTCTCGGTAGTCTCTTCGTCGTAACCGAGTTCACGGGTGAGCATTGCCGTATATTCGGCAACTCTTTGTGAGTGGCCGTTCGTGTATTTGTCTCTCAAGTCGATCGTCTTCGCAAATGCCTCAACGATCTCTCTGATGAGGATCTTGTCCTCTTCCTGTTTCTTTAAGAGTTTTTTGGTCTTTTTCCTGACATAGAGATAGACCACGAGTACGATCAAGGCAAAACCAAGTAAAGAAACGCAGAGAATGAACCATGTGTATTCATAGATCGCCATCTGCTTAACAATGGTTATCGAGTAACTGTTGCTTCCGTGTCCCATCGCATCGGAGATGGTCATGCTGAAAGTATATGTACCGCCCTTGAGATTGGTGTAGTCGATGAACGTCATGTCAGTTCTGTGAACACTCATGACTGTCTTATCAAAACCTTCAAGGTTATATGATACGGTAGGATTCATAAGCATATATGAGCAGATGAAAGGATGGATCGTAATCTTCTTAACGTCATGAGCAACTGTAAATATGCCATTTGCATCAGGATAGACCTTAACACCATCTGCCTCGATATAAGGAATGGTCATCTTAATGTTGTCGACAGTCTCAAAGCCCTTTTCGATGTTTACTTTTGCAACACCGGTAGTACCGGCAATGTATAGATCGCCTTCATCAGTGACACAACTGTAGGAATTGGATGTTGCTATTACCGGAAGGCCGTTTTCGATGCCATAGAAGACAGGACTCAGCTCGCCATTTGCAATAAGGTTTTCAGCTTTATCAACGTAAATACCATCGCTGCTTAACACCCAGATCTCTCCCAGTGAATTCTCGTAAAGATCGAAGTTGTTTGAATACGGGAAGTTGTTGATAGTAGTTATCTTATAGTCAGCCGTCATATACGCCAGCGAGTTGCTCGTTACGATCCAATAGATATCGCGGCTGACATCTTTCTTGATCCTCAGGACAACGTCAGACATAAGGCCGTTTGATGTATCAAGATGACTTACTTCTGCAGAAGGGCTTATAACGTAGATTCCATCACCATCCGTTCCTGCAAGGATATCCCCGTTAGAGCCTTCGGCAACAGTCAGGATCTCGATATTAGTGATTCCGGAAGATGCATCATATATCGTTTCCACCTTATCGTCTCTGATGACAACCACACCGCCTGTACAGGCAACGATATACGATCCGTCACTGCATTCCGAGACAGCCCTAACTCTTTTTGAAGGAATTCCGTCATCAACACCGAAAGTGACCAGGTTACCGTGATCGAACCTGACAAGACCAAAATCACTATAGGTAGAGAACCACAATCTGTCCTTACTGTCTTTGATAATGGATCTGATCCTTATACCCTTCATCATCGAGATCAATTCAAGATATCCGAGATGCTCGCCTGCAGCGGTCTGCGCATTTTTGATCTCAATGCTGGAAACTACGCCTTCTTTATCAAGTACAGTAAGTCCTGAATCCGCACCAATAAAAATCTTATCATCCCAATAGCATGTGGTGTTAACAACAGTTTCGTCGAGATCATTGGCATCAAAAACATCCGTAAACTGGTTTGGAACGATCTTCATGACACCCTGTCTTGAAGAAACGAACCAGAGATTACCCTGGAAATCTGCCATGATACCTTCAACGTTCGATGTCATGGGGACATTTTTGAGCATCTCCACTTCTTCGTCTCTATATACACACGCACCATTGTTGGCGCAGATCCAGATGCGGTCGCCCTCACATTTGATTGAGTTAATGTATTCAAGCGGAGTAATATGTATCCTCTGGTCTCTGGGGAAGCCGTCTTCAAAGCTGCCGTACCAGACATTCGATCCCTTTGTACCAAGATACAGATAACCGGGATTGTTGGGATCTGTCGCCAATGCATGGACATCCTCAACGCCAAAATCTTCAGCCTTGTGGTAACTTTCCAAAGCCCTGTCCTTAATAGTAAAGATATCGCCGTCTACCGTAAGGGCATATATAAGTCCGTCAACACCTGATTCAAGGCTTTTTACGTATACGCCGTTGACATTGGGATCATCGATCTTATTAAGGCTGCCATCAGCATTTACATAAGAGATTCCCTGCGTGGTAGCAATATAGATATCTCCGTCGGGACCCTCGGTAAATGATCTGACGGAAGCGGAAGGAAGACCTTCAGGCTTTCCGTACATCGTAACATTTCCAATATTATCCATAACGGCTGCACCGTTATCGTTTGTGCCTATCCAGAGTCTGTCAGTGCTGTCTACAAAGAGACTTACAACGCTCGCGATTCCCGTGTTGGATTGATATCTCTCGAAATTGTTGCCGTCATATCTGATAAGTCCGCCGTAGCTTCCGATCCAGATAAAGCCGTCTGATGTCTCAGCTATTGCATTAGCTTCCGATGTGGGAAGACCTGTTGTGTTGTCATAAAGGAATGCTGCGTAGCCCTCGTTCTTTCCCGTAGGATCTACAACATGAGGTTCACCGTCCGCATTGACGATAACGGGAGCGGCGGTAATAAGCACGCACAATGACAGGACCATTCCCAGAACGGCCTTTAAAAACCTGCCCTTGCTGTTCCGCTTCTCTGCCATAAGACAATTCTATCACTTTGTCAGATTCTTTTGTCTTTTTTAAGTTAATTATATGTTAACTATATGAGAAGGGAACCGAGCGAAAAACTAACTTACTGTTTTTTGGGACTCTTTCCAGATTCTCTTGTTTTCGTACATGAGTTCATCAGCTCGCTTTATGGTGTCATTGAGAGAACCATCAGAATCAGACGAGAAGATTGCAAGGCCCATAGCAATATGAAGCTGGTTCCAAGGATCCGATGCGGAGGCGCTGATGGCTTCCTGCTCATTCGTGAATATATCGGTAAGATTATCTCTGTTCGCAAAATCCTCATTCATAAGGACTGCTGCAAACTCATCACCTCCGATACGGAATACGGCACTTCGGCGGAAGGTCGTGCAGATAAAGTGGCATGCATTCTTGATGTACTCATCGCCCTTTTCATGTCCGTACATATCGTTGATCTTTTTGAGGTCATTACAGTCAAAGACACCAACAGCTACACCGAAAGACTCTCCGTTACTGATCCTGGACTGAACATTATCTATATATTCGGTAAAAGCACCTTTGTTACGGACAGAAGTGAGAGCATCATAATTGACTCTCTGGTTGAGGTCTTTAAGCTGCTTTTTGCCCTTAATAGTCTTACGCATGAGCTTAACGTTACGAACAGACAAAATAAGGAACAGGAGCAGAACTGCAGATACCACAGACATTATTATTCCGAGGTTGTCACGTACCAATTCACCAAAAGTCACCTTCGAATCTTCAGTAGCATAGAAATTGAGAGCCGAATGCGCAACGGATTCCGGAACAAGGCTTGTAGCCTTTGTCATTATCGCATAAAGAGTGGTGTTACCATCCTTTATAGCGAAACAATAATCCATGTCAACGCCGGTAGATACCGTTGTCAGTTTGAGCTTGTCACAGAGTTCCGAGATATTGTTATAGCGGTAGTTACTAACGATAACGCAGTCTGCTTTCCCGTCTGCAACGGCCTGAAGACATGTCGGAGTATCGATAAAATGAACAGAATCCCAATCGGGGAACTGTTCCTTAAGGAAGAGGTCATAGTTGGGATTGCCTGCATTTACAGCTACGGTGATCTTATCCTGCTGGAAGAAAGAATGCTGATCTGAGACACGTACAACAGCCAGCATTTCCGTACTCATCATGGAATGGCTCATGACGACACCCATCTGTTCAGCGTCGTAAGCAGTGAGATTTGCGGGGAACATGCAGTCGATCTCACCATTCTTGAGAGCCGCCATTGCTACTTCGGCTGTGGGATAAGCTATTGTCTCAAATTCGAGATCTGCATTGTTGATTTCTTTCGATGCGTAATCGAGATAATCTTTTAACGCACCGGTCAGTTCACCAGTGACAGGATCGGACGCACAGAATGCGAGGTAGTTATCCTGATAACCCACGCGGATCTTACCATGATCTGCGAGCCATACGAGCTCGTCGGTGCTCAAATATCTCTCGGCGCCCGAATTATCAAGATATTTATCGTAAAGATGTTCAGAATAGTATGGATCCTCTGCCTGTATGGCTAAAAGAGCAGGTTCAAGTTCATTAAGAAGATCGACCCTTGACGTGCTGATAGCAAAATAGAAGTCCGAAGATCCGATCGTTGCAATAGGGGTCATGAGTTCAACATCGCCGTAACTGTCGAGGCTGACAAAGGCATCAAGCTCGCCATTCAACAGCATCTTTATGGAATCGTTGTCAGAGATGTCAAGTTCGATCAAATCTGTGGTAATGCCGCGTTTTTCTGCCCAGTCGCGGAAAATGCCTGTCTGAATGCTATTCCTGGTAACGCCGATACGCTTGCCGTTCAATGTGGTCAGATCCTCGGCACTGATATCAGGATTAGTCGAATCCTTATAAATATAATAATTCTCCTTTCCCATGGGAATCGACGGGTAAAGGAACTTTTCGGCACGTTCCTTGGTGTAGGAAACGTCGCTTAACATGTCGATTTCGCCTCTCTCGAGCATTCCGAAAAGATCAGTCCATGTACCTTCGACATATTCATAGGTCCAGCCGGTATATGCGGCAATCTTGCGCTGGTATTCATATGCATAGCCCGAGCGCCTGCCGGTCTCGTCGATATTATTGAACGGCGACTCGTACCAGCCGACGCGTACGGTCTTTACATTTGTGTCTGCATATAAAACAGACTGACCCCAAAAGGCCATAACAAAAACTGCACTCAGAATCAAAGCTGCTGTTTTTCTCATGTTGAATCTGCGCATAATATACCTCTCCACACAAGTAATACTAATACATTGCAAATTCAAAAAACAACAATAATTGACAAGTTAATCAAATGTTTTCAGGCATGCAACAGACTCGTTCGAATATTGTTTTCTTTTGCTTAATAATCAGTTGTTCAGATGATTATCTGTGGATATAAAGTCTGGTAGGTTCGGGCTCGCCGTCTCCATGAGCCATGCAGTGGAATTCCCAGCCGTAACGCTCATAGAAGCCCACATGGTCAGTTACGAGATAGAGCGGAGTAACACCCTTGGATCTCATGTCCTCGACAACAAGATTCAAAAGGTTTCCGGCTATACCCTGTGAGCGGTATTCCGGCTCAGTGAAAACTGCGCAGACATTCGGATTCAGATCCTTTCTGTCATGGAAGTCATTATCGATCACGCCCATGCCGGCAACGATTCTGTCTCCATCCAGACAGATATACCAGCCGTATTCGGTCGAACCGTCAAGATAAGCGTTTATGCATTCAAGATATGCTTCCTTGGGAACTCCCCAGCTCTTGTTAAACCATTCAGCGGCCGCTTCGTTAAGCTCAGGACACTCTCTTAATGTGATGTATTTGTATTCAGACATGGCAGTAATACCCGTAAATATTCAAGATTATGCCTTTACTATACACCTGTTATCAATATCGGCAACATGCGAAAATCCTGTACAACTCATGACAAATCTCAGTTCGTCGTTAACTCCCTTAATAAACTTCGATACGCCTTCGACACCGCCATCTTCAAGTGAAGGAATCATTGCTCTTCCGACAGCCGCGGCATCCGCACCCAATGCAAGACACTTATACACGTCGGAACCGCTTGCAATACCGCAGTCTACGATTATCTTAACGTCTCTTCCTTCAAGAGCCTTTTTAATCGAAGGCAGGACCATCATGGGCGGAACGGCATAAGGAAGTCTGCCGTGATGGTGGCTTACGATTATCGCCTTTGCGCCAAGGTCAGCACACTTTACGGCTTCTTCTTCGCTAAGCACACCCTTGATAATGAACGGCAGCTTTGTCGATTCGATATAAGATCTGATCATGTCGGAAGTCTGCACTGCCATCTGTTCGCCGATGACGACATCAAGTCCGTCATTTCCGAAGATGTGATCGATATCCATTCCGATACCGAATGCGCCGCAGTCTTCGGCAAACTTCATCTGATCCCTTACCTTTTCATTGTCAGCATAGGGTTTTACGATGCGGACCGTTTTCGCGCCCGTATCAGCGATGCGTTTGAACATGTCGTTTTCCATCATGCCGACGAAGTTTAAGATGTTGAGGTCCTTGGCAGCGATGGAGTATTCTTCAAGACCGGTCAGTTCACGTCCGTTGAACTCTTTTAGATGCGAGAACGCAGGAGTCATTACAGGACTCGAAAATGTCTCGCCGAAGAACTCGATGCTTGTATCTGCGACGACGGAATCAATGAGACGCTCTTTTATCAGGAGCGAATCCATGTAGCGTGCCGTGATCTCGTTCGCGTCGGAAATCCTGTTATATGCCATTTAGCACCTCCTTGAGGTAATTCATGTATGTGATGTATTCTTCATCGGTATTAAGGTGCTCCAGGATTATGGGCATGTCCTTGTCGAGCGAATTCATTTTAGAGACGTAATAGCGCAGCGGATATTCGCCCTTGCCCGGAGCACACTCCTCGAGCTGGAAAGTATATTCTTCCTTAAGATGAACATCCTTGATATGGCAGCTGCGGATCCTATTCCCCAGAAGCTCGGCACAGCGGTCAATGAAGGCTTCCGCTTCATAGTAGCGCTCAAGGGAATTGGTCATGTTGATGATATCCATGTGGACCGCAAAGTGCTCACGGTCAACTTCTTCGATGAGCCTTACATAATCTTCAGGTCCTGTCGGTATCATCCAGGGCATGGGCTCCAACGTAAAATACGTGTTGGTGATCTCTGCGCGGTCGATTATCTCCTGAACCATCTTAACTATCTCTTTCCTGGTTTCTGCGGAGAAGTTTTCTTTATAGTGTCCGTCCCATCTGGGGCCCAACGCACCTGCAACATTTACGGCACAACGTGCGCCTATCCTGTCAGCCAGTTTAAGCTGGTTTACGCAGTAATCCCTTTGCACTTTTCTGTCTTCGGGATCTTGCGACATCGCGTTTCTCCAGATGCCCACTTCGGCAATGAGAAGACTGTGCTTTTTTGCTGCATTGACATACTCATTTATCTTCTCTTCGGGATCATCTGACGAGAGCGGAAAGACAACTGCGCGGCATCCTAAAGCCGTCTGATTCTTTGCCCATTCTTCTGCTGAATTGTGCATTAGCGGACTTGAAGTTCCGAGTCTCATGGCGCCTCCTTTACCTGAAGCAACAATGCTGCAAGGAAGTTTCTATCATTCACAAAACGATTATAGCAAACCCCGGAAAAGCTTTATGTCAAATCCTTAATATGTATGTCTGATTCAGTTGCGGTTGTTATTTGAGATCAGCAAGCGCTCTTTTGCACTCTTCGGCAATGATGGTCTTTTCAGTCTTATCAAGTCTCTTGTTCTCTGAAGTACGCTTCATTATTCTCTTTATTCCAGCGGCGTTTCCGTGAACATAGAAGTCGTTTATGGAATTCACACGCTTCATTAAATTCTGTGCCAGAAGCGTGTATCTGTTGTCTTCGAGCTTCATCACTGTCGCCTTCTTCTTCTCGAAATGACGTCTCCACTTATCGACATTGATATCGCGGAAAGTGGTATCGGCAGCATATATTCCAAAATCGAAAAACCTGTCCAGCGAAGTCGAAATACTGTTCTCGGATTCTCTTAACATCCTTCTGAATTTTGATTTGACAAGAGATGTGCCCTTCATGAAGACGGCATACTTATCGAACTTGGAAGGATCGTCAAAAAACAGATATGTCCAGATGCCTTCAAGTATGAATTTCTTATCCTTATGTTCTTCGGCATACTCCTGTGCGTACTTAATGAACTCAACGAAAACTTCAGCGTGGTTTGCAAATACGGGGCGTTCATTACGCGAGATATAGTATTTTGAACCTTCTCCTGAGAAGAACGAATAAAGAAGATCACCCATCTTCTTAAGTTCTTTCAAAGTGAAGTGATCTTTTGCACATACAAGATCATCAAGTTCTACTTTTTCGATTCCATTCCCTTCATATTCTCTTGTAAGATGCGACTTACCTGAACCGGAATAGCCGATCACAAAACAGAGGTTTACTTTACCTTCATCGAAGGCCTGCTTGTTGTAGTAAAGATCAGGTTCTGTTACAAGGAATGTCTCGTTTACAGGGAAAGGCGGATCAATCTTGAAACGGTAACTCATATTGAAAAACATGTTCGGGACATTGCATCCGAACAGCTTTACGGAATAGTAATCAGAATATCTTCTGTTCGGTCTTGAAAGCTTAAGATACCTGGCAAACGTCTCGAGCAGTTCTTCACGCGTACTGACCTCATCGCTTATGACGGCGATCTCAGGATCTTTCTGAAGCGACTCAAAAGTCAGCTCTTTATCAGGTATCAACTCTTTCATAACCTGATTTTAGTCTTCAATCAGGCGTTTATCAACAAGTCAGGTGCCTGATGCAAAGATAACATCATCATCGGTTGCGCAGATATTATCTTTTTCATTCCTTAATGCCCCCTACCGTAAGTCCTGTTACAAACCATTTCTGGAAGAACGGATATATTATGATCAATGGAATGGCAGCAACGATAATTCCTGCAGCCGTGACGGTAGGATAAGACGGAAAACAACCGGCGTTGTTACTGGGGTAAGGGAAATCATTAATTCTCTTCATAAGTTCATACATTAAGGTCGCGTACTGGTCGTCAAAATGGTTATATATTAAATTGTCAAACCAGGCATTCCACTGATATGCGGCCAAGAAAAGAGCTGTTGCGGCATAAACAGGTTTGCATAATGGCATGACAATGCTCGTGAATATCTTCATATAACCTGCACCGTCAAGCTGTGCCGATTCCTCAAATGAATCAGGAATGCTTTTCATGTAAGTTCTAATGACCATTACGTTCAGTATGCTCACCATGCAGGGGATGATATAAACCCAGAACGTATGGTGCAAATAGAGCTTTTTATAAAGCAACATGGTCGTAACAAGACCTGCCTGGGCATACATCGTAATGGTCCAGAAAACAGCAAGGCCCTTTTTGAATATGAACTTCTTACGGCTGAGAATAAACGCAAGCAAAGAACTGCACATCGTGCCTGCAAAAGTTCCTATCAGCACTCTTAAGACAGAGATAACCAGGCCATGACGAAATGCATCATTATCGAAAAATAATCCATAGTTTATAAATGTCAACTCACGCGGTAAGTGAAAAAAAACAACATACGGCATATCATAAGAATTAGTTAATGAATATAAGAGTATTCTTATCAAAGGATATACGGTTACCACAACAAACAGCAGGAAGAAAGCATAAAGGATCGTGTAAAAGACAACGTCTTTTGCAGACATCTTTTTTCTTCGCCGTACTTTTCTCAGAGATACACTTTCAGATATCGCCATGATCTTATCCCCACAAGATTTGAACGGTTATTCTTAAATCCTACTTGTCAACCTGCTTGTTTTTAGAATATCACGCAGGACAAAATCAACAAGCAGACAAAGTCTGACAATATCCCTGATAAACTGCAAACGTTAGACCTCCATAATCAGATATCAGGTGTTCTGCAACAAATCAGCTTACCAAAATGTATTTAAATCAAAGGACAAAATACGGGAGGGAAAAGTATGGAACAGCAGAAAAAGAAGAAAAAGGTTGGAGTGATAATCGCCATATGTTCAGCAGCTTTAGTTTTGGTATTGGGTGCAGCTGTTTATCTTCCCCTTGTCTATGCAAACGGAAACGCAAATCCACCCCATTTGTTTGAGAAAAAATATGTATCCGAATATGACTTGGATTACGGCGAGACCGCATACAAAGTCTATAAAAACTGGAATGTCAGAAAAAATAACTACAACGGTCCGGATAATCTCTACGTATGGTACTCCGGTGAAAAGAGCACTGCCCGCGAACATCTCAGTTTCATGGTTTTCAATTCATCTTCGCAGTCTAAAAAAGCATTCAATAATATGCACGAGCATTATCAGAACTACAGAGGCGTTGAGGAAGAAGGCGAGAACTGGTTCGCCGGATGGGAACCTGACGTTTGTGATGCATCGATCTACTCTATGGTATATCTCGAAGACAATGTGCTCATCATGGCAGAACTCGAGATAATCGGCGAATGGCCTGTAATTGTGTCAGATGAAGATGACACTGTTATCACTCCCGAACCCGTCAAGACAGGTTTCGACTCCGGCACCCTCAAAGACTATGTCATTAAGCACTCTGATGACTTAAAAGACTTCGTATTAAATACAGTTTTGGCTTCTTAAATTTACAGACTTAATACGAATGCGCTTAAGGCTGTTTTATCCGACCTTTTCGCCGCATTCCGTGCAGAACTTTTTGCCTGTTACATCAGCGCCGCAATATGAACATTTGGCTCCACCTGAAGCAGGTTCAGCCGGTTGTTCAGATGTGGCTGAAGGATTAACGGCCATTCCGCCCATCATGTTTAATCCTGAAAAAGCACCCATCGTGAAATTATTTATGGCCTGCATATTAGTATTGACTGCTACTTCTGTTTTCTCATATTCACTTTTCGATGCGATCTCGTTCAGTAGTCCCAGCGTCTTATCCGGATCCGTAAATATCCTGTCTTTCTTTTTGCCGAATCTGACATAGCCTTCCCAGTTGCCGGGCTCAACATATGCCTCTGCAGGCTCGCTGCAAAGCTCCCTGACCTTCTCTTTTATCCATGAAATAAGATCTTCTGGCACCTTGCTTATGACATTATTATCACCCGTTCTAATCTGAATGGATGATCCGTTTCTGTTCACATTAAGGCAGCTTATCTTCTTATCCGGATCGAATGACCTGATAACGGATACCGGGGTGTTATCAGGCTTAAAATAAATGCCGTGATAGATCTCACATAGTTCAAAATCCCCCTCCGGAAGAGCCGGATTAGGATAGCAGTAATTCATTAATTCGCGCTCATTTAATGGTTCGCCGGACTTCGCCTTGAGGTCATCTAACATCTGAAGCAGAAGATCATCATCCATATCATAATAGAAATGGTTTCTGTCCTGCGACATCTCAACAACGGCTGCGGTTTCTTTTCCGTTAAGAGACGGAACCAAAGGAAAGAATCCGAAATGCTCACCGTTGCATTTACTCTTAACTTCTTCTATGAACTTATCACCGTTTTCTTTTGAGACAGCATAGTTCATGTTGCCCTTTGTGAGCAGATAGTAAACCCCGTCACATATAGCGGTAAATCTATAATCGTTATTGCAAGACGGGCCGCCGCACGCGTTATTCTGCGCGTAGTGATCTTTAAGATTTCTGTATGCGATATAAAGGTACATAAGTGAATCCTCTTTTTGTTTTTCTTAACTTTAACCACAATAAAATCATTATAGCATTAAACATATATTCCATTCTTATCATGGTATGTTTATCCTCCGGCGCCGCAGTTTTCGATGCCTGATTTTCGAGAAGGAGGGGTAAGAGCATTTATAGATGATATAATTACACGTGAATTTTGATGCGTAAGGAAGGTTTTTCGATATGGGTAAGAAAGAAAAGAAGCCGAAGTCCAAAAAGGCAAAGATCGTAATACTCAGCATAGTAGCGGTTATCACAGCCTTATTGCTGTCGGCGTTCTTCATCATCGTTCTGCCTTTCATAATAATGAGCAACAAAACCGACTTCCTGACTGAAGATACAGGTGCGAACCTTATCAATGTTGAGATGACGGAACAACAGAGGCTCAAAGACTTTGATTACATGTACGACATCGTCTGCCTTGAAAATCCGGAGAAAGAACGCATCGAGCAGGCATACGGCATCTCTTATGATGACATCTACAACAGATATCGTGATCTGGCAGTCAATGCCGATACCGACTACGAATACTTCTCTTATCTCGGCGCTTTTCTTGCAGTCCTTCCGGGATGTCATAACATCATGGGCCTTCCCGATTACGAAATCAATGCGGCCCATGCAGAATACATGCTGAATGAAATATACGGCACGCAGGAGTTCAAGGACTACACTTACTCCTGGAAAGAATCATTCCGTGATGATGTGGAAGACCGCCTCGGATACAACCTGGTCGGGTTCACTTATGTCAACGGTTCTTATGTCGTAACAGCTACGGACAATATTCTTCCAAAATACAACGAAGACTATATCGGCGCCGCACTTGTCTCCATTGACGGAAGAGATCCGAAAGACATCTGCTTTGACGTATACGATTGCTACACGCCAAAATACGACGGAATCAATGACTGCTTCTTCCGCAGTTACCTCATCTACAATGACGGCATCGGCGAAAAGCATACAGGAGAACTTCTCCTTAGAGACGGAACCACTTTAACGATCGATCTTTATGATGATCCCGGATTCGATTACGCAGCATTATTATCCCGAAAAGTGTATCCTGAGTTTTTTGCAGATCAGGAAGCTGCGGCAGATACAAGTTCTGGAAGCGATACAACCGTCACTGACGTTATGTCTCCTGACTATATTCCTTCAACATACAGGATCTCAACAAATCCCGACAAAAAGCTCGTCTATGTAAATTCAGTAAGCTGCAACACCTATGAAGGAGAAAGACTTGCGGTCGAACTTACTAATGCTTTGGAAGAAGCGGATGCTGACACCATAATCCTGGACATCCGTGCGAACGGTGGCGGAAGCATTGATTTTGTCACCAAGCAGCTCCTTCCCGTGATCTTCTCCCACGACGTCACCTTTGAAAGCCACGTTTACGGGGGAAAGAACAGCCACACAAGGAAATTCTACGGAAGTGCAATCTACCGTTTCCTTGAAACCACCTTCGACAATCTTTCTGATTTCTCCACCATAGGCAAAAACTACTCCTATACAGAGACTTTCACTGTTCAGGGAAAAGCAACCAAGGACTATAAAATATACCTTCTGACATCGTACAACACCTTCTCAGCTGCCGATGTCATGACCCGTATCTGCAAAGAATACGATAACTGTGTTGTCGTAGGAACCAACACCTCCGGTGAGGGAATATGCGGCAGTATAATGCAGTGCTATCTTCCGGAATCACACTTCATGTTCGCTTATGCTCCAACGGTAAACATTAATTATCCTGAAGACTCATACTACGGAACGGAACCCGATATCTACATCCCATACACATTGGATGAATACTATGCCAGAAATGATATCTTCAATAGCGGAACCAACCCCAACTCATATGCAGTCCGTCAGCAGTGGGATCAGACTCTGCTCAGGGTAATCGATATGGCAGAAGAAGATTAACGGAGATCAATTTCCGTTAAACAGCAACATCAGTTTCCAACACGCGCCGGATACGGCAGAACCCATGTGGTCCATTGTGGAACCGACCATCTTATCTCCGTCTCTGTACATAACAGACACGCTTCCGCCCATCATGGGATTATTAATGTTCTCATAGTCCTTCCACTTATCGATACCATATTCTTTGATGATGTTAAGGGCAGTACCGGCTATGTCTTTGGGGAGCAGCTTGTACTTTGATTTTCCGTCATTGAAGATAACGCAAATGAGTTCAGTATCGGAATACTCATATACAGTCGCGCTTTCATATTTGGGTGGATTACATGTTTGATAAGAAGAACACGAAAAGAGTTCAACCTTCTCTATCTTCTCACCGCATTCGTCACAGAATTCACCAGTCTGGTTCTCTTTGCCGCACCTGGAACAGGTCCAGCCTATAGCCGGTGCAGTATCAGATGCGATGGTCACATTATCGTCAAGCACAAGATCCAAAGTAAAATGATCGTAACTTCTGCACTTCTTCAGATCTGCATGAAGCGTGTCAGAACCATACCAGAGTTTTGTTATCTGATATAAGCCTCTGCCTTCACTTTGATAAAAAACATCTCTGGGATAAATGATGAAATCCTCATCAGGATGTTCGAGTTTCTGAATCGAATAAGCCATACTCACCATGCCCAATTCCTGAAGAGAAAACTTATATTCAGTATCTATTTGGAGTGTATCTTCTTCTCCATCTGAAATAGAGACAGTATAGCTTGAAGTACAGTTCCCGTCTTTTAAAACGGCTTTGAACTTGCCGGCGTTATCGCGCCAGCCGTGCTCGACCAAAGCCGTCTTCTCTATATCAGTTAGAGGCCATGTATTCCCGTTAACCGATGAACGGAGCTGAGGACGGGGCGCGCCGCAATTGGTGCAGAAATTACCGGTATATACAAAACCGCATGTACACGTAACCGGCTCATCTGTCTTTCTTTGCGCTCCGCATTCGGAACAGAAATTACCGCTATTTTGAGTTCCGCATTCGGTACAAAACCACTTATCATTACTCATATCACTTACACGCTCCTTCAACATAATACAAACGACAGACTGAATCGTCGAAAACAGGAAAAGGTTCTGACAAAGCCATCATCACCTTCTCTTTTCAACCGCGTTTGCTATCAGATTTATTCCGACTGCAATAAGGATGAATACGGCATTAATTGCTACACAGAGTAGTGTCCCGTATCTCGGATAATTATAATCGCCCAATTCCGTTCTGACAGAACAATCAGGGAGCATTACCGTTTTACCTTCTGCAAATGGGTCTTCCGGTTCATCTCCCAATCTTGCTGTAAGATCGGTCACCCTTAACCTGTCTCTTGGTACCGGTTGAACATAATAGTATTCTTCATCATCTGTCTCAAACATCACACGGCAATATCCTTTGTATTGCGCTATGATCCAGCCTTTCTTAATGGAATTCAACGGGATTTCACCGGCTTCATAGCCGTGAGGCAATATCCCGACCGGATATATTTTTACCGATATATCCTCTTCATCATGAACTTTTTTGATCCTGACGGGCGCAAAGGACTGACTGCTGATTCCAGGATGCCCGCCTCCTAAATATCCATACAAAAAGAATGCAGAGGAAGACAGCAACGCAAACACGATACATACGATTATCGATACTCTCACTCTGCGTTTCATGTTACTTTCCTTCTATGCAACAATTCAAACACTACTATCAAATTATATCTCCACATTATTCTCTTCTTCAAAACGTGCGAGGAATTCTTCCAGGAATGCGTGTCTTGATTCGGCAAGTTCACGTGCGGTTTGGGTATTCATCTCGTCTTTTAAAAGAAGAAGTTTCTCGTGGAAATGTTCTATTCCGCCATCAAGCGGCCTGCCGTGTTTTCCGCCATATGCAAATGTGCGTGCAATTCCGATCGCACCCATAGCATCTAATCTGTCAGCATCCTGGACGATCTTACCTTCAAGAGAATCCGGAGTCTTGCCTCTGTTCTTGCTGAATGAAACTGAGTTGATGATTGTACAGATGAAGTCTATCTTGTCACTGTCAACATTGTGACTTTCAAGGAACGTTCTTGCATTCTGATTATTCACCGTATCGAAAAGTTTGTGGTCGTCGGCATCGTGCAAAAGTGCTGCGAGCGCGACTGCTTCCATGTCGCACGGAGGCTCTTTGCAGGCGATAGCAACCGCATTTGAAAACACTCTCAGACTGTGGTCAAGATCGTGTCCGTCCGAGTGTCCTTCAAACAGCTTTGCAATGTAGTCTTTAGCATCGCTGATCAGTTTGTTTTGTTTATCGTTTGAGAAAAGATCCACGTTAATACTCCTGATAAGAATCCATATCTATCATATAGATGTCTACTCCGGCTATGTCTTCTGTCGAGGCGTAATCGTATGCATATGACTTGCGGAGGTAATCGAAGAAATCGGAACAGCCTTTGGGGATATCGATATCAGTCATCCTAACGTGCTTATAGTCCTTATTGGTGTCGTTAACCTCATATAGGACACTTACGTAGATTATATAATCATGCCCGTCCTCGGCAGTAAACCATCTTTCCATGCAGAAACAGTAGTACTTACCCAAATCGACATGTTCATCGGCATAATGATCGTAAGTGCTGTAATTGAACGTACCGAATTCCAGGTTAAACATATCCATATCTTCATCCCTGGTATATTTGCACGATTCATCGAAAACATTGATTATGTCGAGCAAGGACATATCCTCATTAATGTTTTCTCTGAGGTAAACGACTGATTCGTATTCATCATAAAACTCAGGCGGGTTGGGTGCTTGTGTTTCTGTAGTCTCTTCAGTCGTTGCTTCAGTCGGCACAGCCTCTCCTATACCTTCGAAAAACTCTGCTATAACTTTGTAGTCATTGCAATTAGTAATGATTATAAATTTGTCGGATGGATCCAGGTATACAGCAAGTGTCTCCGGAATTATCATCCACTCCATTCCCTGTCTTGCATAGGAGATAGAAGCATATCCGTCATTATATTGGAAACCGCCGGAACTGTTAGATTCCAGCCATGCATCTCGCTTGTCACTTCTGACTATAAGAAAATTGTAATCCTGATATACGCCTCTGATACTCATATCAGTTGTGTTCTCTATTGTCTGCAATTTGGATTCGGCATACGCCTCAAATTCATTTTCGCTGACGGATAGGTCATTGGAATAGAAAACATATTCTCCGGGAATCCTGTACTTACTGACATCGTATTCCGTGTTCTTGGGCTCTCCCATATAACCTAACGGATACATTTCATTTTCCGCAAGCCTTGTGGCTGTTCTAGCGTTTCCTATAAAAAAAGGACCGAGAATTAAGGCAATTACAGTCACGGCAAGACTTGGCAGAACGACTCCCGCTATACCAAATCCCTTGCCTCTTTTGCCTTTTATACCCGCAGTTATAAGTCCTACTATTGATACTATGAATCCGAGAATCGGCACCAAGAAAGATACCGGCAGCGCTTTCCCTACCAAAAAGTTTCTTGGAAACATCAGGTATAACGGCAGCAATAGCAGAGGCAGGATCGTTAGAATAAATCCTACAAGACACAATATACTGAATCTGTTTTTGGTCTTGCCCGTTGACTTTCCCATTTGATTTTTCTCCCAACAGGATAATTATATCACTCGTACTGATCAGTGATTATTTGCCGGGCCCACACGCGCTTATTTTAGTTGTTTACCTCTTCAACGAACTTCTTTATCTTGCCTTCATTTTGCTGATAATCCTGATGCTTCCTGTCGAGCAGAGAGACCTGGTATTTCACATTCGGGATCCTGTCTTTTAATGCTTTTACGCACTTATCTATTTCTCCGCCGCCGGATGTAATGATTAGGCCGGTGACTTTCTTACTGACAGTCTCATCTTTTAACAGAGCATTGATGGCAGGCACTCCCTTGCTGTTCCATATTGGTGTTCCGATAAAGATCTCATCGTAGATGCTAAGGTCTTTATCAATCGGTTTAAGCTTAGGAATCTTATTGAATGCGACCTGACCGCCGCCAATTAAAAGCTGCGCAGCAAATGATTTAGGCATTTCTTTTACAGTGTCGATCTTCAGAGTCTCAATACCAAGCAGTTCAGCTATTAACTTAACTGCTTCTTCTGTATTTCCTGACAGTGAATAGTAGATAATTATCCTTTTCATCTTTTGTTCCTCACGATCTTCTTTCCTGAGAGAATCTTTTTCGCATCGGCGCACCAGCGAAGATATGCTTCGTATGTCTCAATACCGAAGGTGACGGTTAAATAGAAAAAGACATGATCTCTCTCATCCAGCACTGTGCTCAGATTATCCTTGTATGTTCTGAGTACAGCGAGATCAGATTCGACCTCTTTCTCGAATTCAGTTACCGTCGCAATTGAAACTTCGTTATCTGCAACTCCGCCAAAGTATAACTTCAGTAGAGTCTCATACTTAAGGCTGTTCGATGACTTCGATTCCGAGAGCCATGCGAGAAGATTTTTCCTGCCGGCAGCGGTGATCTTATAAACGATCTTTTCTCTTCCCGATTCGCTGCTTTTACTCTTAACGTTTCTGATCAGGCCCGACTCTTCCAAAGAAGACAGAGCAGGATAAATGCTGCCGAAACTGCCTTTCCAGAAATAGCGCAAACTGCCGTCGATCCGCTTCTTGATATCGTATCCGGTAAGGTCCTCATGATCGAGCAGACCCAGAATCACCAGATTCATTTTGTTATCACTTGCCATGACAAATCTCCATATATCATTTTGATACATTAATCATATATCAAATTGATACATGTTTCAACAAATCAAAATCCGATATTGTGAAAACAAAAAACGCCAAAAGACGTTTGCAATTATCTCCCTTTATAATCAGCAGATACTTTAGTAAATGAACGCTTCCCGAGGATATAATCTTCATAGGCCGATTCAGGATCTTTGCCGTGAAAGACCTTACACAGGCCGCACATATCGCAATACGCAATACACGGAAATCTGTTTCTTATATATTCTCTCCGTTCTTCTTCGGTGGAGTTTATTAAGTCAGGTGCTATATCCACTAACCGTAACCTCAGGTGATCTGCCTGTTCTGGCGGTATTCTTCCATATATCCCATGTTGATTTCTTTGATCTCGCGTTTACCGTCGATATAGTCTTGGTAAATGTCCCATGGCGATCCGCCGCCAAGCCAGCAGGACGAACAATTCTCGCAACCGCCGCCACAATCAAGAGATGCCCTTACGATTGCTTCGCGTTCTTCACGTGTCGTGTCTTTGATCAGGATGGATTTCATGAATTCAACATCTCCCTTTCACGGTAGCCTTCGCAAAGATCATTAATTATTTCACCTGCTATTATAAGCCCGACTACGGACGGAACAAAAGCCGTTGATCCGGGAATGTCTCTTCGTTCGGTACATTTTCTGACGGTTCCTGAAGGACATATGCAGTGCTGTCTGCAGCTGATCGACATATCCTCCAGAGGACGGACAGGAACTTCTTTGGAATAAACAACTTTCAGGGATTGGCTATTAAGAAAAACAGCCGGCAAAACGCCGGCCATTCTCCTTTTATGTCCGCTATAAATATGAATTATTTTGTTATACGCGTATCCTGTCGAACAGCTTTACATAGGTAAGAGGAATGGCACCGATTATCGCTGCAGCTGCCTGGATAAGATTAGGTACTACTGAACCTAATGCTGCTTCTACGCCATACATGAAAGGCAAAGATTCAAATCCGAAATATCCTGCTACCATTATCAGTTCGGCAACTACTGCAGCTATGAGTTTGCGCACTAACGGAACTTTGTTTTCGCTGTTGCGTTTCATAAGAAGTCCTGCAACAAGTCCCATAATTCCTTTGATCAAAAAAGTAGGTATTGCGTATTGCGGATAACCGGCAGTAAGATCTGCGAGCGTTGCACCGATTGCACCTGCTATCGCCGAGAAGGGACCAAGGATATATGCCGCTACCAATATGACCAGATCGCCGAGGTTAATGTGTCCTATTGCCGTCGGGATGTGAAGCTGTGTACCATATCTCCTGAAGAAGTTGTTTTCTGAATGACACTATGGTACAACTTATCTGAATATATTAAATATCCAGAACAGGAGTTTTTTATATAACCAGATGAAGAACAAAACAGACGACTCCGCATACATGAAATTGTATAAGCAGATCAAGAAAAACATCGTGGACGGAGTGTATCCTTACAATACAAAGATCCCGTCCAAAAGGACTCTTGCATCTGAATCAGGCGTAAGCGTTATATCAGTAGCACACGCTTACGATCTACTCCGTGACGAAGGATATATCAGAAGCGTCGAGAAGAGCGGCTACTTTGTTGACTTCCGCGTCACAGACGGTTTCTCATCTTTCCCGGATGAAATGCAATCAACTAATACTTCATTGGGCAGCAACTCAGACCGTCTGGTCTTCCCTGTATCCGTCTTATCTAAAACAATGAGAAACATCCTTACCAACCGTCAGGATGAGATACTTTTAAAATCACCTAATGCAGGTCTTTTGGAATTCCGTGAAGCCATTGCAAAATACCTTGCACGAAACAAAGATATTCATATAGATCCTTCGGCAATCGTGATCGGATCAGGTGCTGAATACCTTTATAATCTCATCGCAGGTCTTATAGGAGATGACAGGTTATTCGCATTGGAAGATCCTTCTTACGAAAAGATCAGAAAAGTATATAAGAACGCGAATGTTAAATACGAATTGCTCGCGCTCGGAAATGACGGAATCGAGAGCAAGGCACTTAACAAAACAAAAGCAAAGGTCCTGCACATTTCACCGTTCAGAAGTTTCCCCACGGGAATATCAGCTTCCGCATCCAAACGTCACGAATACATAAGATGGGCTGACTCATCTGACAGGATAATTGTTGAAGACGATTTTGAATCTGAATTTTCCGTTTTGGGCAAACCCGTTGAGACGCTTTTTTCGATGGCCACAAAAGACAATGTTATATATCTGAATACTTTCTCAAAGACCATTTCTCCGGCACTCCGTGTGGGCTATATGGTCCTTCCTGAACACCTGATAGAGACATTTAATAAGAAACTCGGATTTTATTCATGCACGGTTCCGACATTCGAGCAGCTCGTCCTGACTGAACTTATAAACAACGGATCTTTTGAACGGCACATAAACAGAATAAGGCGGCAACTGAGATCACAAAACAATTCGCTGTCAGCTGCCGGTTCACCGTAATTTCCTCAGGATACTTTTTCCGGTTCGCTACCTTTGCAGGCAGTATGTGAAACACTCAGCATTATTTTCGCCATAAGATACTTAAGCAACAGTTCAGGTACCGAAGTGGCGAAATAGGCCACAACGATTGCCTATTTTTTTGCCTATGTTTTTTGTTCGAAAAACTGTACGAAAACCTTGATTCTTGCAAAATCCAGATTTTTGCCCATGTTTTAGTGCGTTTTACATAGGCAAAAAACTGTACACTATACAGGCCCTTTCAACACTAGTGTAATTTCCTAACAAAAAGGAATGACTCAGCATCCTGAGACATTCCTTTAAATTAATATATTTAATCTGATATCAGTACGCCTGATGGTACAGACTAAGGATATCTTCCTTGGTTGTTTTTCTGGGGTTGACTGCTATATTGCCGCTCTTCATAGCATCTTCAGCCATTGCTTCGAATCTGCTGCTGTCGACTCCGACTTCTTTCAGTGAACCCGGTATGCCGAGTGATGTGTTCAGGAAGCGTAATTCATTAGCAAGATACTCGGATCTGAATTCTGTTTTTGCAACAGGATCTGTTGCAACACGGCAGTATATCTCGTAGTATTTTCCGGTGTCAGTTTGTGCGTTGAACTCAACGACTACCGGGAGCAATATTGCATTTGCAAGTCCGTGTGCCACATCGAAATATGCACTGACCGGATGGCTCATTGCGTGAACGTCACCGAGTCTCGCGTGAGAGAAAGCGATGCCGGCAAAGAGCGAGCCTAGCAGCATTCCTTCAGCAGCGTTACGGTCCTTCCGGTCTGCAACGTAGTCTCTGATATTAGAACCGATTAACTCTAATGCCTGAAGCGCCATCATATCTGAGAAAGGAGACGAAGCCAATGACAGATATGCTTCCAATGCGTGTACCAGAGCATCCACTCCGCAATAAGCAGATGTCTTTAGCGGAACTGTGGTAATGAGTTCAGGATCAAGTATCACATAAGAAGGCAAAAGATAAGTGCTTCCTACCGTGAGCTTATAATTTCTTGAATGGTCGGTTATTACAGAGAAGGATGTAACCTCCGAACCTGTTCCTGCGGTGGTGGGGATTGCGATCATCGGAACTACCGGACCGGGCACTTTGCCAACGCCCTCGTAATCTGTAATCTTTCCGCCGTAGCTTCCTAATAACGCAACTGCCTTTGCAACATCAAGAGGCGAACCTCCGCCGAATGCAACGATCAGATCTGCCCCGCTGACCTTGAACTTAGAAGCTGCCTTTTCGACTGTATCTGTTGACGGATTCCCCTCTGTTTCCGTAAAAGCTTCGCTGGCAATTCCTGCTTGTGCTAATTTTTCCGCACACATATCAACATAACCTGTCTTCATAAGATGCGGACCTGAGACTATGAATGCTTTCGTTGCACCGATCTTACCTGCTATGGAAGTAAGATCATTAAGGCACCCCCAGCCGAAATACACATTTTGTGGAATCGAAAAAGAAAAATGCTTCATATGTAAACGCCTCCTTAACCAAGAGCCTCCACAGAAGCCTTGATTATGTCGTATGCCTTATCACAATCTTCCTCTGTAATGATGAGCGGAGGTACCATACGGATAATATGACCGCCTATTGCCGTGATAAGAAGATGTCTGTGGAGACATTCGTGTTTAACATCAACGGCGTTGATGGAATCATCGAACTCAACACCAACAAGTAAGCCCTGGCCTCTTACATCCTTAACATGAGGAAGAGTTTTAAGTTTTTCCATAAAGTAATTGCCGACTTTTTCTGCGTTGCCTGCGAGATCCCTGTCTAACAATTCATTTACCTGTGCAAGAGCTGCAGCGCAACTTACCGGATGTCCTCCGAATGTTGTTCCATGCGAGCCTGCCGAGAATGCTTTTGCAACTTCCGCCTTTGCGCAGATAGCACCTATCGGCATACCGCCGCCAAGGGCCTTTGCCATTGAAACGATATCGGGTTTGATTCCATAATGCATGAAGCTCATTACCTTGCCGGTTCTGCACCAGCCTGTCTGAACCTCATCGATCAGTAGAAGCATTCCCTTCTCGTCACAGAATTCACGGAGTCCTTTCATGAATTCCATTGTTGCGGGATGGACTCCGCCTTCGCCCTGTACAGGTTCGATCATGACAGCTATCGTGTTCTCGGTGCATGCGTCCTTGAATGCCTGCAGATCGTTATACGGAGCGTATGAGAAGCCGTATGCCATAGGACCGAAACCTATCTGGCAGCCGTTACCCGGCTGGCCGGTTGCTGACATCGCACCGAATGTTCTGCCGTGGAATCCCATCTTGGCTGTTACGATGTGATAACGGTTGGGGCCATACTTTTCGATACCGTATTTACGCGCCATCTTGATCATGGCCTCGTTAGCTTCAGTACCTGAATTCTGGTAGAAGATCTTGTCCATTCCGATCGTTTCACAGACCTTCTCTGCAAGCAGCGCCTGGGGGATCGTGTATGGATAATTGAATGTATGCATCAAAGTCTTGGTCTGCTCTACCGCTGCGGCTACTACCTTTTCGTTGCAGCTGCCTGCGGAGTTGACTGCAATGCCTGCATAAAAATCGAGATAAGCTTCGCCGTTCTCATCGTAGATGTACTGGTCCTTTGCGGTCTCTGCGAGAAAATCGAATCTCTCGTATGTCTCTATCATATATTTACTGACTTTGTCTTTAATGTCCTGTGATGTAAGTCCTGTATCTGCAAGTTTCATGATAATTGCCCCCTGTTATTTCTTTTCATTCTTAACTTTTTTGCCAATCTCATCTTCAGTTATATAACCCTTAAGGATAAGAAACTGTTCGATGATCTTTACGCAATCCCGGAGCCCTACCTTCTCGCTGTTAAGCGTCATGTCGTAGTTAACGGGATTGGTCCAGTAGTTGCCATGAGTGTAGTATGCATAATAATCTGCCCGGTACTTATCTGTTTGTGTAATGGTCGCATCAGCGACTTCCGGTGTAACACCCAAGTTCTCGATTACTCTCTGTCTGCAAAATGCTCTGGGCGCCTCGATGTAGATACTCACCACGTTTTCTCTGCTCCTCAGCACGTAATCGGCACACTTACCTACGATCACACAAGATTCCTGATCGGCAAGGTTGTTGATGATCTCGCATTGGTACTCAAAGAGCTTGTCATCGGAAACGAATTTCTCGTTCTTCGCGATGTAATTTCTCGATCTCGGCAGTCCGCGCATCATGCTTCTGAAACCGCCGTTGGATCTTATCTTTTCGTTGACCTCACTAAAGAGTTTTTCGTCAAGTCCGCTCAGCTGGCTTGCGAGAGTGAGGATACGATTCTCGTAGCAGTGAATGCCCAGATCGTGGGCCAGGATCGAAGCGATCTCCTTACCGCCCGAACCGAATCCTCTTGCAAATGTAACAACAAATCTTTTCATATATCTGCCTCCTTTTATCCCGCCAGATATCTGCTCAAGAATTCTCTTGTACGCGGGTTCTTCGGATTGCTGAACAGTTCCGAAGGAGGCGCGTCCTCAGCTACATAACCTCTGTCCATGAATATCGTTCTCGTTGAGACATCCCTTGCGAAAGCCATCTCGTGTGTAACGATTATCATGGTAAGACCGGTCGTAGCCAAATCCTTCATAACATTTAATACTTCGCCTACCATCTCAGGATCTAATGCCGATGTAGGCTCGTCGAAAAGAAGCACTTCAGGGTTCATACACAGGGCTCTGGCGATCGCGACTCTCTGCTTCTGCCCACCGGATAACTGATCAGGTTTTGCGTTGATGAACGGTGCCATTCCGACTTCTTTTAAATGAGCTATGGCACGGTCGAATGCTTCCTCTTTTGAAAGGTGCAAAACCTTCCTTGTACACAGCATGCAGTTCTGAAGAACAGTCATGTTATTGAAGAGGTTGAACGACTGGAAAACCATGCCGACCTTAGCCCGGTATTCATTTACTTCACGCTGCACATCTCTTACTTCCTTGCCGCGGAAAAAGATGTTGCCGGAAGTCTGTTTTTCGAGCTTGTTAATGCATCTTAAAAGTGTTGATTTGCCCGATCCGGATGATCCTACTATGCAGATGATCTCGCCTTCTTTGACTTCCATATCGATCTTTCTTAAAACTTCATGTTTGCCGAAAGACTTACTGAGATCTTTAATGCTGATAACTGTAGCACCCATAACTTCTCCTCCTTACTGATTGTCCATATACTCGACAGCCAGCGCGTAATCCTTCTTGCCTTTAAGCTTCTTCTCCATGAAATTGAAGATCTTATTGAATGCGAAGCACAGAACGAAATAAATGACTGCAATGACAAGGTAACTCTCGAAATATTTGTAGTAGTTGCCGCCTACGGTCTTTGCCGCCATGAACAATTCCTGAACCGCAATTACGTTGAGGACAGATGTCATCTTGAGATTGGTAAGGAATGTATTTGCCATCTCAGGAATAATGTTCTTGAATGCCTGCGGAAGAACGATGTAGATCATGGTCTTCATGGGTGACATACCCATTGCCCATGCACCTTCTCTCTGTCCGAGATCAATCGATCCGATACCGCCTCTTACTGTCTCTGCCATGTATGCACCTGTATTAAGAAGAGTTACGAGAATTCCTGCAAATACAGGAGCCATATTTACGCCCAGCTGTCTGATGCCGTAGTAGATGATCATGGCCTGAACGATCATAGGAGTATCACGGAAGACTTCCACATAAGCCGCTGCGATCACTTTTAAGATCCTTACAAGAGTTTTCTTTACCGGGTTATCACCAAGTCCGGTCTTCATATCCTGAATGATACCTACGATATATCCGAGAATGAAACCGAAGATCGTACCTAATACCGCGATATAAAGTGTCAGCCAAGTTCCGTCCAGGAACATCTTTAAGTATTTACCTGTTAAGTAGATCATCCACTCAATGGATGTCTGAGGATTAGTTAAGTCATAATTTAAAAGTCCCATAGTCATCATCCTTTTCAGATTACCCGCCGGGAAGGATATTCCTCCCGGCAGGTGAATTAAAACTTAGTATGTGACTGCTGCTATTCCGCTATCGGTGTTTACGCGATGAAATAATCTTCTTTGCCGAAAATGGCAATGTCGATCATCAATTCTGCATCAGCAGGTGCACTGCTCGCTGCCGGCTGCTGACCGATCACCTTTGCCATAAGATCATCCATCTTAGCCTTGTCGCTCCAGCCCAATGCATCCATTGCACCCTGGATCTTATCTCTCAATGCCGTATCGCTCTTTCTTGTTGCGATGCAGACATTTACCATCTCTTCATCACCTGAGAAACTGTCATTCTCATCAAATGTAATTATCTTAAGATCCTTATTAGTAAGAAGTGCTGACTGAGCTGTAGGAAGATCTACGATACAGATATCTGCAACACCGTTTGAAACTGCCATGAAGCACTCTGAGGTTGTCTCGTAATTGGAACCTGTTACAGCACCGTCGATCTGGTCAAGAAGCGGGATCCAGCCTGTTCCGAGCTGTGTTGTTACTTTACAACCTGTACCGGCAAGCTGTGAGAGACCTGTGACGTCTTTATATGCTCCGTCTGCCTTAACTACGATGCAGTTATCTCTGTAGTAGTAAGGTGTTGTGAATGAGTAGGACATCTCTCTTTCTTTTGTACGGCCCATACCTGCAATGATGCAATCGTAATCGCCTGCGTCAAGTGAGATACCGATCGAAGACCATTCTACTTTGTGTATCTCAAGTTCCATACCGAGCTGGTCTGCGATCATCTGTGATACCGCTACGTCATATCCATATGCATAAAACGTTGAATCATAGATCTTAACAGCCTTGCTGCCGTCAGGAGTGGTCTCCTCATCCTGCGTCCAGTTGAAAGGAGCATATGCACACTCCATTCCAACTCTTAAGACCTCCTTGCCTGATGCGGATCCACCGGTCTCGCCTGCTGTTGTTGCTGCAGCTCCTGTGCTGCATCCTGCCAAAGCAAACAATCCCATGGATGATACGATTGCCGTTGTCAAAACGCTCTTTCCGAATTTGTTCTTTTTCATTGTTACTCCTCCTTGTCACAATAAAATGCCTTCCATTAAGGAAAGGCTCCCTCGAAACTATCGTTTCACTGTGCCTTTTCTTGTGACGAATTTTAGGAAAGTAACCGTGCGTTTACAACGTGCGAACCGCACACTCATACTGAACACTATGCACAGTCTGATATCACAAAAACATCAGTCTTTTCACGAGTATACAGTTCAATAAATCAAGGTATTCAACGTAGTCTGAGATCTCTATTTCCAAGAGTTCTTCGATCTTTTTCAAACGGTTAATAAGAGAATTTCTGTGTATGAAAAGTGCCTCAGCTGTCTTCGCACTGTTAAAGCCGTTCATGTAATATGCAAGCAGAGTTTCCTGCAGAAAAGTACCATTCGCATGATCATATTCTTCGAGTTTATTTAACTTGTTATTGCAGTATGCAAGTATCTCCCTCTGGTCGTTACCTCGGAACATATACTTGTAGATTCCCATTGCACTCGCACTTAAGACCTTCTTTTTCCTGGGATTCGGAAGATAATCTTTTTTGGGGATAAGACTTTTCGCTTCCTGATAACTCTGACCGAATTTACTGGGGTCTGTGTAAGGAGTACCGAGTATGCATGTGCTGCTGATAATACCTTTGAACTCTGGTTTGTCATCAAGTTTTCTGAGCATTCTCTCGATCTCATGTTCTATCTCTTTATTCTCTTTGGCTTCGAAAAGAAGAACGAATTTATTGAGAAACTTCATGAACATCGGACGGCCTTCCATCTTCATGACTTCGGAATTAAGACAGTTCGCATAGTACTCATAAAGATGTTCATCCTGTTCAAGATTGATGCCGTAAGTTCTGTCCACAGCAATGATGCCTACTCTGTACGGCTTGTTGAAATCAAATCCGAACTGACCTGAGATCTTCTCAACATATCTGTCGTTAACGTTGTATCCGAACAGGAGATTATAAAGATAATCGCCGGTGCGTTTGTTCATGATATTAGTCTCAAGAATAAGGTTTCCGATACTCTGCGAAATATCGACAAAAGATGCGCCTTTCCATCTGACATTGAAAAGTGGAAGACACAATTCATTTGCTCTTTTTATTATCGATTTCGGGATGGGTTCCTTGTCGTCAACAACCGATACTGCGAGCCCCGAGATGCCAAGATCATTCAGTTCATCCATGCTCTTCCTGACCTCTTTGAAATCAAAGCGGATATAATCTACGACTATCAGGGCAAAATTGCCTCTGTTCATGTGATCCTCATAAGGCCTGGTCTGAACAAGATACGTCCACGAAACCATTCGTTTCAGTCCGCTCTCGCCTGCGACGAGTTCCATCCCGTCAAGTTTCAGATTGTTTACGTCCATGCATGTAACCATAAAAACTCCTATAAGCACAATGCCATACAAATGGCACCTTCTAATTTGTCGTATGGAGGGTAATTATCAATCAGCACATATCCTCTGCTCTCATATAAGCCAACCGCATCAGGCATTATCGGTCTGGTTTGAAGGATCGCCCTTTTATATCCGATCTGTCTCGCCTTATCTTCAAGCAGATCCATCAGACTGGTGGCAATGTGCTTTCCTCTCCACTCAGGTTCTACCCAGACACGTTTGATCTCGACATCCCGATCAGAATACCTTTTGAGGCCTGCACAACCTATAGGTTTTTCATCAGCATAAGCTAAAAGCACATAAGAAATACTCTCAGACAGATTGTATGGAATAAAACCTGTCCTGTTCTTTTTGCCGCCTACTATCTTGCTGTAGTATTCCTCGGTCTTGAGATAAAACCTCTGAAATACCTCATTATTTCCATCTGTCCAAACGTATTCCATATTCATCAACACGTAATCACCATATGTTCATTTGCAATGTCGTTATAGACCTTACAGTTTATTCCTGACACGTCGTAAGCATGGACTATATCATAGAGATTTTCCGCGCCATCAAAATCACTTATAACATCAGGACAGCGTTGAAGTTTGTCAGGATGAAAGTGAATTGTTTTCGCATTATTAAACACTGCAGTATAAAGGATCTCAGCCTCGACAAGGTCCTGGAAAATATGACTGCCGTATGACAGTTCGGGATTGTAACCGGCCTTGGTCTCTTCGGTCTCGCAAATGATCTCAAAAGCGCTTATATCAGCAAAAGATGTGGGGACTCCGAGCTCGGGAGATGTTGTTCCGACACGACCCGGAACGATAAGCATCATGTGCTTATTTAACTCTCGATAATGCCAGTTGATCTTACCTATAAGCCTTGCTACGGCAGGCTTGTCCCTGTACGGCATATTGTAGTAATTCACGGGATCAACATAGACAATTATGTCCAGCTCAGATGCCTTTGAAAGACCCATTGAAGAGCTCATATTCTCAAGCAGGATATTGTCTTCCGGGATGCCTTCCGGTATGACTGTTCCGCCTGAGGATCTCTGCACCTGAAGAGGTCTGCATTGAAGAAGATCAACAGAATAATCTCCATTATCCGAGATGTTAATGGTGAACTCCGTGTCAACAGGATAATCGTATTCTTCTTGGATACAATGAAGCATTCTCTTCATTTGATCCATTAGTTTTTTGTTGGCAACAAGACCTTTACATGAGATGAACTTGACCTGCCTCGGTCTTCCCATCTCACGAAGTCTTGATTCGGCATCGTAATCGTGCTCAAGCAAAATGTTTTCGAGATATTTTGGGATGACAGGTTCTAACATATCGTATGACATTTTCTCAAGCTGATGTGTCGTCATATTGATAACTTCGGCTTTGCCCTGAGAGAACTTGTGCTTATCTGCCGAAGATGAATAAGAGGATTTCTCCGGCATATCGAGATTTACTATTCTGGGATAAGACCCTTCTGTCCTGTCAACAGCTGAAGTACCAAGACCCATTACAAGTCTTAACATTCCGCATGTGGGATCAGAATCCTTCATTACCCTGTATGGACTATATGAGTATCCGACTCCTGCAGCACAAGGCATGTAGCAGTTGCCGTAATAAGAACCTGATACACGTTGAATGAGAAGTGCCATCTGCTCATCTCTTTTATCGAGGCCCCTTCTCTTTCTGTAATCCAAAGCAGAAAGGCTCATGGAGCTTGCATATACTGTCTTTATCGCATTCTCGAACTCTTCTAAGCGCTCTTCAAGCGAACCTCTGTTTGCACAGAAAACCGATTCATATTTACCGGCAAAAGCATTCCCGAAACCGTCTTCCAGGATACTGCTTGACCTGATGATATAAGGGTCCTGTCCATAGTATTCAATGATCCGCAGAAACTGCTCACGCATCGCATCGGAGAAGCTGCCTTCCATGAGTTTCCTGGCAAAATCATCAGCGAGCGTGAAATAACCGTCTTCCGTACGTTGCTTTATGCGCAGAGCCCACAGATCATTATCGACGATATAAGTGTAGTAAAGATCCGATCCAACATAGAAGGAATCATGCGGCTCTAAGTATTCTGCTATGTCAGGTTCTTTATTCCTGATTATTGCCCTTGCAAGCAGCATACCGCATGCCTTGCCGCCGATCATTCCGGTTCCTATCATGTGATCTCTGATTGCAAAATAATCTTCAGGTGTGAAATTCTTCTTCACCATCTCACGCATCTTTTCATCTCTTGTCATCATGATATTGCACATTCTGCTGCACTCTTCTGCAATATCAGCCTGGCTCTCATGAAGGATCCTTGTACGGTTGAAAAACCTGTCCCATGAATCCTGATACTGATCTTCTGAAGACCGTTGGGCCTGACCTAATGTTTGATAGAATCTGCTGGATTTAACACCGTCTAATATCGGTTGAAACTTGCCCGTCTCAGGCTCATACGTGTGAGGAAGAAACATCGTATCGGAATTTCTGTTCCACACTTTTTCAGGACGGACGTAAATGTTCTTACTGTCAGAATAAACATCAAAGAACAGCTGTGTCGTGTTAAGTATCTTATTTATCGCATCAACCGAATGTTTTCCCCGTATAATCGGAAAAAACGCAACTGTATCAAGGACAAACAAAAACGGACAGGTTACTTTAAAGAAATTACCCATCATGAGATCTGTCGCCCATGCCGCTTGAAGCTCTGACAGGCAATCGAAAACATAGAATGCATCAAAGCCTTCCTGCTCGATAACATAATGGATATCAACTGTAAAAGTCTCAAACCTGTGCGACAGCGGAATGACGACTGTCTTTACTTCAGGACGGTCTTCTATCAGCGGTTCATGACTCGCAAACCTGAAATATATGATCTTGCGTTGATCCTTTATGGCTTGTTCAACATATGGTCTCATGAACAGTTTGAACTGTTCCAGATCAGATACACGCCAAACGACATTGTCGCCAAGCCTTATATTATCGATCGCGGTATCCATTTCAGGGATGCCGCTTCTGACTCTGTCAAACGCTGCCATAGTGTTTTCTCCTTTACAATTTGAGTATAAATGCAAAAGAGACATGACAGATATACTTTCTCGGCATTGGAATAATGCCCTTTGAGAATATATGACCAAAAGAAAGCCGGAGGATCAACTCCTCCGGCTTAGTTAATTCAAGTTATATGACCTGTATCAGCCCTTGTGCTTAATTGCAGTCTGGTGTGGCGTAAACATCGAGGCTAACCTAAAACAATTTTCCATCATGTCTATGCTTCAATTCAAATAGTAATCTTCTGAATCATTCTTGATGAACATAATCATATAAATGGGAAGATATGTTACTTTTTCTTTTGCATGTATATTACAATCAGCTAATACAAAACCTTCCTTCATCTCATATTCAGTATTTTGTCCTGATTCATTTCTGAAAGTAGACACTTAAGACATTTTTTTCTGTATTATAATTAATAAAAAAACAGAGGTGCTCATCATGGCAGTCAGAACAAAACAATATATTTGTGATGCTTTCATGACTTTATTGGAGAACGAACCGGTCAGCAAGATCACCGTTCAGAACATAGTTGATCAATGTAATATCAACCGTAATACTTTTTACTACCATTTTGAAGATATTCCGGCTCTTATAGAATACATCGTGGAACAGAAAGCGGATGAACTGATCGCCAGGTACCCTTCCGTTGATTCAATCAATTCAGCCATGCTCGCTATCATGGAATTCGCTGAACAGAACAGAAAGATAATATGGCATGTCTGCAGTTCGGCAGACAGAGCACTCTTTGAGCTGCATCTCTGGCGCATATGCGAATATGTTATCTCAGAATACGGAAAAGCACTCTTCAAAGCTGACGATATATCAGAAGAAGACCGCATGATAATCCTTCACTCTTATGAAGATGAATGCTTTGGCAAAGTTATGGGATGGATCAACCGCGGCATGAAGACCGATGAACGTGACAGACTCATCAGATTTCTGGAACTCCGTTCGGGTGTTGCCGAGATGATGCTCGACAGAGCCAAAAACACCTGACCGGTTTTCGAACAAAAAACGCAAAATGTCTGATTTTTGTATACTCACGGTCTAATGACCATTCATTCCGTATGAAATAAATACGATACTTCCAATCGATAAAGGGCTAATGCCCGCAAGAAAGGAAGTAACGTGAATGAAAACGGGAAAGATTATCGTTAAATACCGTTTCCCGGTACTGATCCTGACATTACTGTTAATGATTCCCGCCTTACTCGGTATGGTAAACACGCGTATCAACTATGATATGCTCAACTACCTTCCGGAAGACATGGAAACAGTTAAGGGCCAGAACGAACTCTTATCCAATTTTGGTAAAGGCGCATTCTCTATGATCATATTGGAGGACATGGCTCCTGAAGATGTCAGCCGGTTAAAGGCTGAGATCGAACAGGTCGATCATGTTGATTCTGTTGTCTGGTACGATTCTTTTGCAGACATGTCAGTTCCTATGGAAATGCTGCCGGACAGACTCTATAACGCTTTTAACACAGACAATTCAACTATGATGGCTGTCTTCTTTGACACATCGACGTCTGATGATCTTACCATGGATGCCATACATGAGATCCGCGGCATCTGCGGAAAACAGTGTTTTGTGGCAGGCATGTCAGCCCTTGTCACAGACCTTAAGGATCTGTGCGAGAAAGAAGAGCCGATATATGTCGGCATTGCAGTAGCTCTCGCTCTTGCAGCAATGATCTTATTGCTGGATAACTGGCTGATACCTCTCATATTCCTGGCATCCATAGGAATGATGATACTTTTAAACCTCGGAAGCAATTACTTTTTCGGTGAGGTAAGTTACATCACAAAAGCGCTGTCTGCCGTACTGCAGCTTGCAGTAACAATGGATTACTCGGTATTCCTCTGGCACAGCTACAATGAACAGTTAACCCTGAACCAAGATCACAAAGCCGCAATGGCTCAGGCAATCAATGAGACATTGACTTCCGTATTGGGAAGTTCGGTTACGACCGTTGCGGGATTTGTGGCGCTGTGCTTCATGACTTTCACGATGGGGCGCGATCTCGGCATCGTCATGGCCAAGGGTGTCATATTAGGAGTCATCGGATGCGTTACGGTTCTCCCTGCTCTGATACTGATGCTGGATAAACCGTTAAGCAAAGTATCACACCGTTCCCTTATTCCCGACACACGAAAGTTTGCCGGTCACCTGATCAAGGTGTTCCCTGTATTTCTCATTGTTTTCGCGCTTCTTATTCCGCCTGCATTCTACGGTTACAAAAAGACGGAGAATGAAGTTTACTATGACATGGGAGAATGCCTTCCCAAAGACATGGAATATGTTATCGCGAATTCCAAACTCCGTGACGAGTATGATATCGCATCAACACACATGATCCTTGTCGACTCTTCTCTGGATGAAGGAACAAAGAGAGAGATGATCCGTGAGATGGAAAAAGTTAACGGTGTCAAAACAATACTCGGATTCGAGAGCCTGTTAGGTTCTGACGTTCCTTCAGACATTATTCCGGACTCCTTAAAGAGTGTCCTCGAGAACGATAAATGGGAACTGTTCCTTATCAACTCCGAATATAAAGTAGCCGGAGATCAGGTAAACAATCAGATAGATAATCTGAACATGATATTAAAGCATTACGATCCCACCGGAATGCTTATAGGTGAAGCACCCTGCATGAAGGATATGATCGAGACTACCGATAAGGACTTCAGAGTCGTCAACATAATATCCATCGTCGCCATCTTCATCATCATCGCATTCGCAGAAAAGAGCATAAGCCTTCCGATGATACTTATATCCGTCATCGAATTCGCGATATTCATCAACTTAGGTCTTCCCCACTATCTTGGTCAGAGCCTGCCGTTCATCGCGCCGATATGCATAAGCACCATCCAGTTGGGAGCGACCGTTGACTATGCGATCCTCATGACGACACGTTATAAGAACGAGAGGATCAGAGGGCAGGATAAAAAGACAGCAGTACACACCGCGCTCTATACTTCGATCCCGTCGATTCTGGTATCCGGTTCAGGACTTTTCGCAGCGACATTCGGAGTAGCAGTTTACTCTGAAATAGACATAATCAGCAGCATGTGCATGCTGATGGCAAGAGGTGCCGTTATCTCCGTCCTCGCGGTAATACTGATACTCCCTCCGCTGCTCTATGTCTTTGACAGAGTCATATGCGCGACAACGTTGGGAATGAATAAAAAAGTAAAAGTTAAACATCAGGAGGCATATTAATATGAAAAACAATATTGATAAGAAAAAAGCATTGTCATTATTACTTGTAATGACCATGTCGGCAAACATCGCCGGATGCGCATTCACCACGGATGATGTCAAAAATACTGATCCGATAGCCAAGTACGGCACAAGTACGATCGCATATTCAGGCGACTTCGGACAACCCGTTAATACCAGCGAGACATTCTATGTGATCTCCGATGCTGAAGGAAACATTAAAGAGCTCAGCGGATGCGAAGAATCCGATATCCCCGTCAGCGTAAAGATCAGTTATTACCTTAACGGCAACCGGATAAAGCCTGAAGATCTTGCAGGCAAGAGCGGAAAGGTTACCATCCGTTTTGATTATGACAATCATGTCAAAACAAATATCAGCATCAACGGTAAGACCGAAGAGATCACAGTTCCCATCACCATGATGTCTGGAATGGTTCTCGATAAGGAAAAATTCTCCAATGTCACCGTAAACTCAGGCAAGGTTACTGATGACGGCAGCAGATTCTTTGTAGTAGGCCTTGCCGTCCCGGGATTTAAGGATGCGATAGATCCTGACAGTTCAAACGATAACATCAAAGAAATAGAAGACAAACTCACGGATTATGTGGAGATCACCGCTGATGTGGAAGATTTTGCACTCGATATGACAATGTCTGTCGCATTGCCGGATCTTCTCTCGGAATTCGACATTACAGATGATGTTGATATAGATACGGAAAAACTGAGCGGATCAGCAGATAAGCTCTCAGATGGAATGAAGCAGATCCTCGACGGCTCCAATGCTCTCTGCGGCGGCCTTGACACACTTTACGACGGATGCGGCAAACTGTCAGACGGAACTGATAAACTCGCGGACGGTGCACTGGAATTAAAGAACGGCACCGCTGAACTTGATAAAGGCGCAAACGATCTAAGCGCAGGCGCTGACTCATTAAGTACAGGTCTTAATGAATTATCTTCAAACAGTGATGATATCGTCGGCGGCGCAGTACAGGTTTTCAATGCACTGCTCGACACAGCAACCAAGCAGATCCGTGATGCGGGTCTTGATTGTCCTGACCTCACCATCGATAACTATCAGGAAGTATTAAACTCATTGATTTCTTCCCTTGATGACAACGCCGTATATACACAGGCTTTATCCGAAGTCACGGCTGCAGTCGAAGCAAAAAGAGCCGAGATTCATGCGTTGGTAGAAAGTGCCGTTAAAGATAATATCACCTCAAGAGTAACCGAAGCAGTTAGAGCCGAAGTTGAATCACAGGTCGAAAATGCTGTCTGGGAGCAGGCAGAGCCGGCAGTAACAGATCAGGTTACATCAGCTGTCAGATCACAGGTCACACTGCAGGTAACATCTGCAGTAAAAGATCAGGTCAGATCTCAGGTATTGGCTGCAGAAGGTCTGGACGAAGACACTTTCGATGCTCTGGATGACAGCACGAAAACTGAGATAAACAATGCAATAGAGCAGCAGATGGCCACAGAGGAGACATGTTCACTTATTGATGCCAAAGTAAATGAACAGATGGAATCAGACGAGATCAAAGCAATGATCAGCGAACAGGTGGAACTGCAGAAAGACAGTGAACAGATACGTCAGGCAGTATCAGAACAGACTGATATCCAGATGTCCGGCGATGCCGTTCAGGCATTGATCGCGGAAAAAGTTGATGAGCAGATGTCCGGTGACGAGATCAAGGCCCTGATAGATAAGAACACCGATGAGCAGATCGACAAAGCCATCAGCGAGGCCATGGCAAGTGATACCGTACAGTCCAAGTTAACAGCAGCATCTGAAGGCGCCCAGAGTCTTATCACTCTTAAGGCATCTTTGGACAGTTACAATGCTTTCTATATCGGTCTTAAGAGCTATACCGACGGAGTTGACCAGTGTGCTCAGGGTGCTTCTGCCCTTAAGAGCGGTGCCGAACAGTTGGCAGACGGTGCGGACAAATTGAGCAGCGGAGCAACGGAACTCTACAATGGTATCGTTACTCTTCAGGACAGCATTCCCGAATTCACTGAAGGGATCCTCCTTCTCCGCGATGGTGCAGGAAAACTTGATTCAGGCCTTAACCGTTTCAATGACGAAGGCATATCAGAAATCTGCAGTATCCTTGATGAGGATAACATCGAACAGTTAAACAGGGCGAAAGCAGTGTTTGAATCTGCAAAGGATTACTCTGCTGCCCATTCCGGAGAGAAATATATCTACAAGAGCGGTTCGGTCGGCGAAGTCTGATATAACCGTTAACATAAACCAACAAGGGCTGTCTCATATGAGGCAGCCCTGTTCTTTTCAGGATTTTATTAAAATCAGCTCAAGCTTTCCATGTCTCGGTAATAAGCGTTACATTATCACGGGTAACATTGAGCATACCTGCTCCGATCTCCGCTTCAGTATCATCTGATGCATCATCGTAGACTATGGTGCACTTGCCTTCACGGACAGCTGTTACAAAAGGTATGTGTCCTGCAAATATGGCAAGATCACCTTCACTGCCGCGGAGATAAAGACCTGATACCTGTTTGTCGATAACAGCGCCCTTCGGCGTTATGACTTTGAGTTCAAATGTTTTCATTACTTCTTACCGCTTCTTGCAGCTTTTTCCACAGCCTCATCGATCGTTCCGACGAAGAGGAATGCCGATTCGGGAAGATCATCGTGCTTACCCTCTATGATCTCACGGAAACCGCGGATGGTCTCAGACAGCGGCACATATGTGCCTTCGATACCGGTAAACTTCTCGGATACATGGAAAGGCTGTGATAAGAATCTCTGTATCTTACGCGCACGTTCTACCAGCACCTTATCTTCATCTGACAGCTCATCAAGACCCATGATCGCGATGATATCCATGAGTTCCGTATAACGCTGGATAATACGCTGAACTTCCTTTGCAGTCTCATAGTGATCCCTGCCAAGGATCTCAGGTGACAGGATGCGGCTCGTGGATTCCAAAGGATCAACGGCAGGATAGATACCCTGTGAAGCGATGCTTCTGGACAATACCGTAGTGGCATCAAGGTGTGCGAATGTCGTTGCCGGCGCAGGGTCGGTCAGGTCATCCGCAGGAACATATACAGCCTGGACAGATGTGATGGATCCGTTTACGGTCGAGGTAATCCTCTCCTGCAGAGCACCCATCTCATTAGCGAGTGTTGGCTGATATCCTACAGCTGAAGGCATTCTTCCGAGAAGTGCTGACACCTCCGAACCTGCCTGCGTGAATCTGAAGATATTGTCGATAAACAGGAGCACATCCTGGCCCTCTTTATCTCTGAAGTATTCAGCCATTGTAAGGCCTGACAGAGCAACACGCATTCGTGCTCCCGGCGGTTCATTCATCTGACCGTATACCAGGGCGGTCTTATCAAGAACTCCTGACTGCTTCATCTCATTGAACAGATCATTTCCTTCACGTGTACGCTCGCCTACACCGGTGAAAACGGAAAGGCCGCCGTGCTCTTTGGCGATATTGTTGATAAGTTCCATGATAAGCACGGTCTTACCTACTCCCGCACCTCCGAACAGACCGATCTTACCGCCTTTGGAATAAGGGCACAAAAGGTCGATGACCTTGATTCCGGTCTCGAGGATCTCTTTATTTGATGAGAGATTAGCATATTCGGGCGCAGGTCTGTGAATGTCCCAACGGGGAGCATTTGCCGGTGCCGGCTTTAAGTCAGTAGGCTCACCCAGGACATTGAATATTCTTCCCAGTGTCTCACGTCCAACAGGAACGCTTATAGGCTTACCCGTATCGATTGCTTCGGAGTCTCTCTTAAGACCGTCAGTAGAAGACATTGCGATGCATCTTGCCGTACTGTCTCCTATATGTTGGGCGACCTCGACCACGAGACGTCTCTCGCCTATCATGATCTCGAGAGCATTGTTGATCGGAGGCAGACACCCTTCAGCGAACCTTACGTCCACGACAGGGCCCATTACCTGAGCGACCATTCCTTTATTACTGTCCATTACGAACCTCCTACTTTCCCGCACCGGCTACGATCTCAGTGATCTCCTGAGTAATCGTACCCTGACGGGCTCTGTTATATTCAAGCGTCAGATTATCGATCATCTGCTGTGCATTCTTCTTAGCGCTGTCCATCGCCATTCTTCTCGCAGCGACCTCACACGCAAAACTCTCTTTTACGAGTGCAAATAATTTGGCTGCAAAATACTTCAAAACGATATTCCCGAACAGTTCCTCAGGTGACGGCTCGAAAACACCCGTATCAACACATCTTTCCGTTCCTCTCTCCATTGGAAGGATCCAGAAAACGTCCGGTTCCTGGCTGATTATCGACACATATCTGTTATATACGATACCGACACGGTCGATCTTTCCCGCAAGGAAATCCTCGCAGCAGAGCTTTGCTTCAGCCTCGGCTTCCTCATATGTATAGTATTCAGAAGACTGATATAAAGGCTCCTCATCATCGTTCAGCTCCTCTTCAGTCTCAGGACGGTATCTCGCAAAGGCCCTCTTTCCGACAGGCTGGATGTCAACATATTCCATATCCCTTACAGTCCTGAAAATATTGGCGTTATATCCGCCGCAAAGTCCTCTGTCACCGGCTATTACGATAAGTCTTGTAACACTCTTTGCAGAGACAGAACCATCTTCAGTATCTTCTTCCGGCTTGGGACGGTTAATGCCGAAATAAGGACTCTTACTGCATTCAGGGCATGAAGCAAGTCTCTTCGTAACATCAGATATGGCAGCTGAATATTCACGGCCGGCAGCCATGGCATCATATGCGCGTTTTATCTTTGATGAAGCAACAAGACCCATTGCACCCGTAAGATGCAATGTGGAATCAAAACTCTTGATCCTGGTCCTTAAAGACTTTATATCCTTGCCCATGTCTTATTTCCTGTTCATCCTGTTAAGGACGCCCTTAAGCTCCTCTTCATCTTCTTCAGTCCAGGATCCCTGGCTGATCCTTGCCATCCAGTCTTTATGCTCGTGATCGAGTTTCTCATACAGACGTTCCTGATAATCCTTGATATCATCAAGTGCAACATCGTTGAGATAACCGTTGATTACCGCATAGATGATTCCAACCTGGCCTCCGACAGGAACTGGTGCATTACGGTCCTGCTTTAACACTTCCACGATACGTTCTCCCAGATGGAGTCTTGCGCGTGTATCCGCATCAAGATCCGAACCGAACTGCGCGAAAGCCTGAAGTTCACGGTACTGCGAGTACAAGAGCTTTAACTCGCCGGAAACCTTCTTCATAGCCTTGACCTGCGCAGATCCTCCGACTCTGGATACTGAGATACCCGGATTTATCGCAGGAATAATGCCGCTGTGAAACATCTCTGTCTCAAGGAAGATCTGTCCGTCAGTGATGGAGATAACATTTGTCGGGATATAGGCGGATACGTCACCTGCCTGTGTCTCGACAATAGGGAGCGCGGTAATGGAACCGCCGCCGAATTCCGGTGAAACACATGCCGCACGCTCAAGAAGTCTTGAATGCAGATAGAATACATCGCCCGGATAAGCTTCTCTTCCCGGAGGTCTCCTGATAAGAAGTGACAGAGCTCTGTATGCGACAGCGTGCTTTGACAGGTCATCGTAAATGATGAGAACGTCTTTGCCCTGCTCTCTGAAATACTCAGCCATGGCACAACCCGAATAAGGAGCTATGTACTGGACCGGTGCACTCTCAGCGGCAGTTGCAGACACAACGATCGTATATGCCATTGCGCCTTCTCTTACGAGATCAGCGACCAGGGATACGACTGATGTAGCTTTCTGGCCTATGGCAACGTATATACAGATGACATTCTTGTCTTTCTGATTGATTATCGTATCGATTGCGATCTCGGTCTTACCTGTCTGACGGTCACCGATGATGAGCTCACGCTGGCCGCGTCCGATCGGGATCATGGAGTCAATGGCTTTGATACCGGTCTGCAGAGGTGTTGATACGCTCTGTCTCTCGATAATGCCGGGAGCCTCAGCCTCAACAGGTCTTCTGGCTTCACCGAAGATAGGACCTTTGCCGTCAATAGGCTCACCCAGAGGATTTACTACTCTTCCTAAGAAACTCTCGCCTACAGGGATCGAGAGAACCGTTCCTGTACGCTTAACCTTTGTTCCTTCCCTGATATCATTCTTATCGGAAAGTATCGCAACCGAGACAGTGTCATTCTCAAGATTCTGGGCTAGTCCGACTGAACCGTCTTCGAATTCCAGAAGCTCTGTTGACATGCAGTTGCGGAGTCCGTATACGGAGGCAATGCCGTCACCGACCAATACAACAGTTCCGACTTCACCCATATCCACACGGGTCTTGTAATTGCGGATCTGCTCTTTAATGATATTGCTTATTTCTTCAGGTTTTCCTGCCATTTACGATATCACTTCCTTTATGTTCTTAAGGTTCCTGACAACGCTTCCGTCAAAGAACTTTCCGTCACAGATTACGGTAATTCCGCCGATGATCGATTCATCGACCTTATATATGGGCGAGATGGCTTTGCCGGTAACCTTTCTTAAGCGTGTCACGATCTTTCTCTTTTCCTCATCAGTCAGTTTGACCGCACTGGTAATAACGGCAAAACTGATCTTCTTATAGTCTTCATACATCTTCTCGAATTCTTTCGCAGCAGTGAAGAATTCGTTCATATGGTTATTTGTGGCCATTACCGCAAGGAATGAATACAGAAGGTCTTCGACATTATCCTCGAAAGCTTCGGATAATGAATCGAGCCTCTCTTCCTTGGGAATTCCCGGATTCATCAGGAAAGAGATGTAATCCGGCTCCTTTTTAAGGAGCTTCCTGATCTCTGTAAGATCTTCTCTTACAGCATCCAGTGAACCGTCCTCATAGGCGGCTTCGAATAATGCGATCGCATATTCTCTTCCTACATTAGTCACTGCTCTTCACCTATCTTATCAATGGCTTTATCTATCAGGTCACGATGGTCATCCATGTTGATCTCGCGTCCGATGATCTGCTCGGAAAGGGTCTGAGATACGTCAACGATCTCTTTCTTGATTGTTTCTCTTGCATCTTTCCTCTCACGTTCGATATCGGCCTTTGCCTTACGGATGATCTGATCAGCTTTCTCACGGGACTCATAGAGCATGACCTCGTTACGGCTGTCCGCACGTTCGACTGCATCACTTATGATCTTATCGGCCTCAGCTTCCGCTGTTGCCATCTTACCTTCCCATTCAGCCTTTATCGCGTCAGCCTCAGCCTGCGTCTTCTCAGCCTTTTTATACTCAGACTCGATTTCTTTCTGCCTCTTATCAACGATCTTCTTTACAGGCTTGAAAAGAAGCTTTTTGAGTATAAGGAAGAGTATTACGAGATTGGCGAGCGAGATGACTATATGCCAGATATTTACTGAAATAATATCCAGATCCTGCATGTGTCAGACTCCGTTTCAGCCGCCGATCGTAGTCATGAGAAGATCCACGAATCTTCCCGGTGCAACAAAGATCAAGAGGATGGCGATAACGAGCGCATAAAGACCCGTTGTCTCTGCAACAGCGCATCCCATGAGCATTGTTGAAGTAACATCACCTTTGCACTCAGGCTGTCTGCCAATAGCTTCGCAGGCCTTAGCAACTGCATGTCCCTCTCCGATACCAGGACCGATACCGGCAATCATGGCGCAGCCGGCACCAAGAGCGCATCCTCCTAAGATGATTCCGATTGCAAGTTCCAACATATTTAAATACCTCCGTATGTTGTTTATATATTAATTATCCGCATGCTTTCCAGCGGTCTGTGAACGTGCGGCTTTGGCTGCAGCGCGTTCCTGTCTTCTCTTTTTCCTTGCGGCATATTCCTCAGCAGGAAAACCGCCTGCCACATACAGCATGGTAAGAATGGCGAAGATAAACGCCTGGAGACATCCTGAGAACAGATCAAAATAAATCGACAGTACAGCCGGAATACCGATCCTCAGATAAGGGAAGTCGGCAAGTGCTCCCGGCAGGAATGAGAACAGGCTGTTAGACAATTTGGTGAGTCCCACTGCTATGAGCACCGAAATTATCGAACCGGATAAGACATTTCCGTAATGTCTGAATGCCATGGATATCGGAGTGGCAACCTCACTGATGATATTAAGAGGAGCCAGGAGAGGCTGTGGCTGACCGAAACTCTTAAGATAGATCCAGGGGCCGGCCTTCATCTTATAGTATGTGATTAGGAAGAATACCAGTATTGCCCAGCCGGCGATGATATTGATGTCGGATGTCGGCGGGAAGAGTCCCAAAAGCGATGAGAGGCTCGAAAAACCTGATAATCCTAAGATCGCGGCTATAAAAGGAGCAAAACCTTCAAAGTATTCTCCCATGTTTGTCCTTACAAGACCTGTCACCTTCTCCACGATCCATTCTGCGACCATCTGCCTTATGGATATGTTACGTGTCTTTAGACCCGTCGTAAGAAAAAGGCACAGGAACAGAACTGCAAGGATCACACACCAGGAATTGACCTGTGCTTCAGTTATCGGGAGATCCTGTATCGGCATTTTGATGGTAAAGAATACATGTGCACCCGATATGTCGATACCGTCAGATGCAGGGACAAACATAACCTTAACGGCTATGGCGGCCGCCATCGAGAGGATGCTGAGAATAAGGAACACTATGCTCATTCTTCCCCGTCCCCTCCGTTATCAGCATTATCTGCAGCAGCCGGCGCAGAAGCTGTACCGGTTTTCTTATCTTTATTGAATATTGCTCTCGTATAGACAGCGATGGTCGCGAAAAGCAGGGATATCAGTGTAGCCCACATATTAAATACGGACGGGATAAGTATGGCTATCAGTACAAGAATAACCATTAGCGCGTATCTCAGGGCATGGGATGCACGAAGGATCTCTTTTGCCCTCGTTTCCTCGTTTTTGACTGCTTTTTGAACAGACAGGCCCAGAAGGAAGAAATTAAGGATGCCTGTGCCTGCTCCTACAAGATTTCCGAACAGAACAGTAAGATGCCACTGCCTTAAGATCAGAAATACCGATTCCATCAGCATGCTGAGTATCAGAGTGACAACACATACATATATTGTCTCTTTTTTTACTGTCGGATCGATCTTCAAAAACAGCCCTCCCTTCCGCTGCCATCAACCATTTTCTATCGTGGAGTATAGCATAAACCGCTTCGGGTTAGATGTAACAGATTGCACATTTAGGACAAATGGAAGAAATTGTCTAAATATGGTTTTCGGCCACACAAAATAAAACCGGCAAGAGAGCCGGTTCATCTAAGTTACTGATGATATACCTAATGGATTAATTGAAATAGAAATATGCCCGAAGCAACTCGCTCCGGGCATATCTTATAACATAATGTTAATTATTTAATTAAGCCTTGTGCTTGATTGCAGCCTGTGCAGCAGCAAGTCTAGCGATCGGTACACGGAAAGGTGAGCAGGATACATAATCCAAACCGATCTCGTCGCAGAACTCAACAGATGTCGGGTCGCCGCCGTGCTCGCCGCAGATACCGAGGTGGAGGTCAGGACGTACTGCCTTACCGTTCTCGATAGCCATCTTCATGAGCTTACCAACACCGTTCTGGTCGAGACGAGCGAACGGATCGGACTCGAAGATCTTGGACTCATAGTAAGCTGTGAGGAACTTGCCTGCGTCGTCTCTGGAGAAACCGAATGTCATCTGTGTAAGGTCGTTTGTACCGAAGCAGAAGAACTCAGCTTCCTTAGCGATCTCATCAGCTGTAAGAGCAGCTCTCGGGATCTCGATCATTGTACCTACCTTGTAGGACATAGCTACGCCTGCAGCCTTGATCTCTTCGTCAGCAGCCTCAACAACTACCTTCTTAACGTTTACGAGCTCCTTGATCTCGCATACGAGCGGGATCATGATCTCAGGTGTAACGTTCCAGTCGGGATGCTTAGCGTTAACGTTGATAGCAGCGCGGATAACTGCTCTTGTCTGCATCCTAGCGATCTCAGGATATGTAACTGCGAGACGGCATCCTCTGTGACCCATCATAGGGTTGAACTCGTGGAGTGAAGAAATCAATGTCTTGATCTCTTCAACAGACTTACCCTTCTTATCAGCGAGAGCCTTGATGTCTGCTTCTTCTGTAGGAACGAATTCGTGAAGCGGCGGGTCAAGGAATCTGATTGTAACGGGATGTCCCTCAAGAGCCTCATAGAGAGCTTCGAAGTCGGACTGCTGCATAGGAAGGATAACTTCGAGAGCAGCTTCACGCTCTTCAACTGTCTCAGAGCAGATCATCTCACGGAATGCGTCGATTCTGCCTTCACCGAAGAACATGTGCTCTGTACGGCAGAGACCGATACCTTCAGCACCGAGCTCACGAGCCTTCTTAGCATCGTTAGGTGTATCAGCGTTTGTACGTACTTCGAGTCTCTTGAACTCGTCAGCCCACTTCATGATACGGCCGAAGTAACCATTGTTAGGATCAGCGTCAACCTGAGCGATAGCGCCGTCATAGATCTTACCTGTAGAACCGTCGAGGGAGATGATGTCGCCTTCCTGGAATGTCTTGCCTGCAAGAGTGAACTTCTTGTTAGCCTCATCCATAGCGATGTCGCCGCAACCTGAAACGCAGCACTCACCCATACCACGGGCAACAACTGCAGCGTGTGATGTCATACCGCCACGTACTGTGAGGATACCTTCAGCAGCCTTCATACCTGTGATGTCTTCAGGAGATGTCTCGAGTCTTACGAGGACTACCTTCTCTCCTCTGTCGTGCCAAGCTACTGCATCGTCAGCTGTGAATACGATCTTACCGCAAGCAGCTCCCGGAGAAGCACCAAGGCCCTTACCGATTGCCTCTGCAGCCTTAAGAGCAGCGGGATCGAACTGAGGGTGAAGGAGTGTATCGAGGTTACGGGGATCGATCATTGCAACTGCTTCCTCAGGTGTTCTCATGCCTTCGTCAACGAGATCGCAAGCGATCTTCATAGCAGCCTGAGCTGTTCTCTTACCGTTTCTTGTCTGGAGCATATAGAGCTTACCGTGCTCAACTGTGAACTCCATGTCCTGC
>CADAIP010000005.1 GCA_902787975.1 Oscillospiraceae bacterium | reverse complement strand
TGTACTTAACCTCCTTGATTTTTTGTCGCAATTAAAATTATACAAGGTTAAGCCACTTGGCTCTTTATTTTGAATTTACACAATTATATGGGCACGGCGATCGCTTCCTGCAAATACCTTTTTCGTACAGTAACTGAGATCGTTTACTGTACGAATTTGGTACTGCTCAGATATCGCGGCGCAAGACAGGCTCCAGACAGTTGAACGCTTAAAACACATGAAAGGCTGCCCCGTTTGAGACAACCTGACATGTGCTAAATACCCGTTCCGTAAATCACATTCGGAATCAGATGTAACAATGTAAGAAATGCGAGTCGCAGGTGATCAGGATCTCACCCTTCTCCTCCAGTTTCTCTTCGAAGTAAGCCTTGATCTTGTCGGCATTTTTAGCGAAAAACTTTTCCTGGCCTTCATAAGTATCCTTCATCTTAAGGAGGAGGTCGTCAGCCTTATCGTATCTGAAAGAACTCTGAAGTCCTATGACGTCGACCTTCGCGAAATACTTGGAGACCATATTCCTGAATTCGTCGCGTTCTTTCTCCTGATCAGCGATAACGTCGTCAATGAAAGGAACTTCTATACCTGCTTCTTTCATTGCATCTTTAAAGAAGAAATTCCATGTGTTTACGTCAGGTCCGTTGATCGAGAAGAACCCGTCTTTGTCGAGGACCTTGGATGCCTTTGCTACAAGCGCTTCTGCATCTTTCAGCTCATCTTCGATGTAGTGTGCAACGATGCGGCTGTAAGTCTTGTCCTTTTCGATAAGACCCCATGCCTCTTCCTTCTCAAGATCACTGAAAACAAGATTGATATCAACACCTTCAGGCAGGTCGCTTTTGTTTTCTTCAAGGAACTTCTCAAAGTCATCAGCCCAGCTGCCGCGGATATCGTATGCGAAAATTTTGGTACCGCACGGAATGTCCTTCCAGTTGTTTCTCCAGAGCTTTGAATAACCGCATCCGAGATCCAATACCGTTTCTTCTTTGCCGAACTCAAGAGAATCGAAAACCTTAACATACCAGTCTTCCCCGGGCACAGTGTGCTGCATCATGAGCCAGTGGTTGCGGTCAGCATTCTGGTCGACCGTTACGCTCTGTACGATTCCTGCCACGTCATCCCAGTCGAGCGATTCTCCCTTGCGTGCCAGTGTCCTGTTGATCGCGTCGATCACCATATCGATGCGGTAACGCTTTTCTTCCATAACCGCAAGCTGCATTCTCAAGGCTTCTTCGATATCCTTTGCATCGCCTGCTACGAGATTATCGCGGATCTCTTCCAAAGAGAAACCGATCTGCTTGAGGGCAACGATCTTCTCTAAGATCTCGAGAGCTTCCTTGTCGTAGAGACGGTAGTTGCCTTCTGAATATTCTGTGGGCTTCAAAAGGCCCTTCTCATCGTAAAGACGGACTGCCTTTTGTGATACTCCCGCCTTCTTTGCGATCTCTCCTGAAGTCATTTTTTCGTCCATTTTCTGAACCTCCTTATTGCTTGATGACCACATCCTAAAGGGTGCCCCAAGGGAAGAGTCAACAGGCAATCCGAACTTTTTTCGAAATTTCCAAATCGATTATATATGTGACACTTCTTATATAAAATGTTATCCTAAATTTGTTTTTATATTTGAGGAACATAATAAGGAGAGCAGCCGTGATATTTTCATTAGCATTAATTCCGGTAGTAGGTCTTCTGTTGATGATCTACTTCAACGATAAAAAAGAGAAAGAACCGTTTGGTCTTCTTATCGCCATATTTTTCGCAGGTGTCGGATCTGTAATCCCTGCATTCATTCTCGAGAAATTGGGAGGAATGGTAATCGGCACCGACTCCATGATCGAAGGCATCCTCCACGCAATGATAGTCGTAGGTCCTGCCGAAGAGCTCAGCAAATTCCTGGTCCTCTTCCTCATCACATGGAAAAATAAGAATTTCAATTACAGCTATGACGCTATCGTTTATGCGGTCTTCGCTTCGCTCGGATTCGCTGCCATCGAGAATATCGGTTACACGCTGGTTTTCGGTGCGGGAACAGCGCTCCTTCGTATGTTTACTTCGATCCCCGGTCACGCCTGCTTCGGCGTTTACATGGGTTTCTTCTACAGCAGGGCCAAGTATGCCAAGCTCACGAAAAAGAACGGCAAGTTCGCTCTTCACTTGATCCTCGCGATGCTCATTCCCGCCCTTATCCACGGTGTTTATGACGCTATCCTGATGGGCGGCGGCTCATCCGATGAGATCTCACTTGTCGGCATTACTCTCATTTTGTGGCTCCTCTTCATGGCCGGAATGTTCGCATCTTCGATCGTCCTTATCGTCAAGTCTTCGAAAAACGATTTCTGCATCGTCGAAGTTCCCGACAAAAAGGAACAGACCATTTATATTCCGAACGTTGTCGGTGTCTGGACATGCACATGCGGCTCGGTCAATTACCTCAACTTCTGTGGAAAGTGCGGAAGACAGCGCCAGGTCATCAGCTCCTGGACATGCCCCAACTGCTGGACTCTCTCAACATATAATTTCTGCGGTAAATGCGGATGCCCCAAGCCCGCTGATCAGGGCATGGGTGTTGGTGCGGTCGCGGGTGCGGGCCAGCAGTCTTATGGACAGCCTTATGGTCAGTCTTATGCACAACCTTATGGCGGCCAGACTTATAACCAGCCTTATAATCCCCAGCAGCCGAACAATCCTTATCTTTAAATGACGAACTATGGTTGCATCTCGCTCATGATCGCTTTACTTACTGAAATCGCAAATCTCATTTTCAGTAAGTAAAATCCGGGTGAAAATGGACTCATATAAGCTCAGATTACTTACTGAAATCGGGAAACGCTAATCCAGTAAGTAAATTCTTGGAAAAAACGTAGTGCTAAGCCCATTTTTTACTTACTGAAATCAGAAAACTCATTCTCAGTAAGTAAATATCTGAGCAGAAAGGCTTTTTACACCAACAAATTACTTACTGAAATCGCAAATCTCATTTTCAGTAAGTAAAACTCGAAAAGATCAGGCCTGAGAAGCACTTGTTTTACTTACTTAAATCCAGAAATCCATTCTCAGTAAGTAACAAAGAAAAAGCTGCCTCATCTGAGACAGCCTCTTCCCATATCATGTGAAAGGATTTATAGGATCGTTACCTGGTTGCGGCCATTGTGCTTGGACTTGTACATGGCCTTGTCGAGACGGTCGAATGCTTCATCAAAAGTATCTTCAGATTTAAGCTCTGTGACACCGATGGAGCATGTGATATGGCCGATCTCAGGAAATTCATATGCTTCCACGTCTTTTCTGAATTTCTCAGCGGTCTCTAAAACTTCGTTGCCGTTCATGCCGAGACAGACTACAACGAATTCCTCACCGCCCCAACGGCCTGCAAGTGAATTGTTTGCTGCTGCCATCTCCTTCAACATGCCGGCAAAGAGCTTGAGCGTTGTGTCGCCGGTAGAGTGACCGTATGTATCGTTTACATTCTTGAAGAGATCGAGGTCGACCATCATGACGGATGCCTTCTCGTTGTTCTTCTGGAGACCTGTCAGAGCATTGTGCATCTGTGTCTCGATCTCACCGTGATTATAGACCTTCGTGAGCGGATCCTTGATCGCCATCTCTTCATACTTCTTAAGAGCACTAAGTGTCTCCTGGGAATTCTCGTCGATATCCTGGACCATGAAGACGAATCTGTAATCGTCATCAACCCATGTCTGCGCACGGCTGAATATAAGCTTTACCCAGATGTACTTGCCTTCAAGATTACGCATCAGGCAGTCGTAAGATGAGGTCTTGCCCGGAGTGAAGTTCTTCTTGAGATACTCGGGATCAGTACGGCGGAGGAACTGCTCCTGATCTTCCGGCATAAACATGTTGACGATCATCATTCTCCACTCGGAATACTTGAGCTGGGAATTAACAACGTTGTCGGAGATCTCGGTAATGTTTATGCTGCTCGTCGTATCCTGTGCGAGATCGATGTACATTGAGAAAAGATAAGAATTCTGGATCGTGCTGATCTTCTTGGTGGTTTCAACTTCCTGAACGACTTCTTCCTCATTAAGTTCGTCGAGAATGAAGAGATAGTATTCGTTGTTTTCGATAGGATAAACCGTCATCTGGGCGATGCTGGGCTTCTCACTGCCCTCAAGATGGATCTTAATGCGGCGTGAATATTTTCCGGTGAATTTACCCGTGCTGTCAACGAACACGTGATAATCTTCCGTGACCTCAGCATTTGTCTCATCGATATGGAACCAGAGCTTTACGATAAAATCGTGATAGGTTCCGCTCTCTTCGATGTAGTTCTCGAAAATGCCATTGCGCTTTAAAGCCCTATACGAATCAGTTTTTGAATCGACTACGATAACTGAATCAACGTTATCCAAAATCAAAGCCGGAACATCATTAATGCTGTAATCTTTCAATTCTTTCGCTGCCATACAGATCTCTCCCATAAATTCTTAAAAACTTCCTCGACGAAATACAGCCCATAAAGCTGCTTACAGGAAAATTATAAAGCCCGGAAAATAAACATGAATTACGAAAATGAAAACAAAATCAGTCCCGAATGTAACAAAATTTTTTAATTATTTATAATCTGACACCCGGTTGTTCGGCAAATGCCGGACAAAACCTGCTTCACGTGCAGATGCTCTCAAATCTGTTGCAGTTTATTTAAAAAGCACCGTTATGCACGGATCGCCCGGCATTGCCACCTCTTCCTGAAGTTCAGGAGGAAGCTTATCAAGCCCAAGGCGTGACATGAGCTCAGGATCTGTTACGTCAACCCAATCTTCGCCAATCTGGATGAATGATCTGCCCGGCCGGCACTTGGCTTCATAGTGACCGGGAATCCTCTGGAAGATAGTGCGGGCGGAAAAATCATCAGTCGCCGAACCTTCGAAAAAGGCTGAGCCGGCGGTCTTTACGACTACTGTGAATTTCTTTACTGAGACAGGATTCTCGAATTCGACAGTGTGATAACCAGTGTATTCAAATGTGCCGCTCTGCGAAGCAAGGACCTTGCCGAATTCGCCCTGACGGATCTCGATAGTATAAGGCTGGCCGGGAACTGTCGTCCAGAAACCGATTGCGCCGACAGCACCCTTATGGTCATATACGGATGCTGTAACTACATCATTACTTGCATGCACTTCTTCAAGAGTAAAGGCAGTGGGATCAGCACCGTTAAGCACCTTTTCGATAATATCGGTTGAATATACCTGTCCATATACATTACGGCCGAAGGATATTGCAGACGAGTATTCATTGGTTACGCTGCAGTCATAGAGATTCGGAACGGGCATGTCATAAGACACCCAATAGTAGCCGCAGTTGCCCCAGAATACGCCGAAAGAATTCTGGACGAGCCACGCACCGTTTCTTGATGCAGGTGTGGCAAAACAGTCTGCCGGGAAATCATCATCCCATCCGACGACCAAAGCAACATGATCGGAATCCTCGCTATTTTCCGGATGGTTCTGAGTATAATATCCGTTGATGTACTTGCAGTCTTTTTTGTAATTAACGCACATGCATACGCCGCCGTTTTCGCGGACCGCATTCTTTATATCCTCTTCCGTTACTTTGTCGAAGTCCGCATCATCCGTGTTATAGCTTCCGTAGATATTGGCTTCTTTGATAACATATCCGTTCAGCGGATCTGCGCAGAGCGCGCCTGCGACCATCATCACATCGCCTCCGAGATCTGTCTCCAGACCTGAGGAAATATAGAATTTCTCTTCAGGATACTGCGGCACACCGTCTTCGGATGTCTCAGTAACTCCGTAAATCCGGTAGATGATATCATTCGGATTAAGGTCGGGCAGTTCGCCATGCTCTTTTAAATACTTGACCTGCATCGAACTTACTGCAGAATAACAGTAGCAGCCGCCCATTCCTTGTTGTCTTACGGGAACTGCCAGGCCGTCCGAGATGGAACAGTAACTTGTTTCCGGGTTCTGGAAAGGAATGAAATAATCCTTATCCCCGGCTCCGAAAAGTTCATCCGTTGAAGTAAAGGGAGCCTCCGTCGATTCAGGCGTTCCCGCAGTTCCGGTGTTAATGGGATCTTCGTTTGTATCACATCCCGTTACACCCAACATTGTAATGATATTTGCCAGCACAAGCGCGCAGGCAATCTTCTTATAAATTGAATTGTTTTTCATCCTGTTGTCCCCTCGAAAATACTGCAGATATATAAATCACAGTTCCTTCATCTGCTCGTATGTAATGCCGTACTTCTCGGCGATATTTCTTGCATAAGAACTCGTGTCAGGCTCACTTCTTTTAACCTTGAACGTGCTCTTGTTATCCTTCATCTCCATAACGATGCTGACGATCCTGCCCCTGCCTTCCCACTCATTCATCTCAGGAATGTCTGTTGCAAGTTCATGAATGTGAGTATTGAAGATCACATAAGAACCCTTCTCCTTAAGGATGTGGATAAGGTCTTTTGCAAGATATAAAGCGTCAGCAGAAGAAGTGGTCGAGAAAGACTCGTTAAAGAGCAGAAGCGTGTTATCGTCAGCTTCTTTAACCATCTCCTTGATCCTCACTGCTTCCTCGCCAAGACGGCCGTAATTGATAGTCAGGTTCTCATCGATCGGGAAGTGCGTAAGAATCTTTCCGAACGGCAGACCGTTGAACGAATCAGCAGTAACAAACATGCCCAGAGATGCCATGACTGATACAAGTCCCAATCCCTGCTCAAGGATAGTCTTACCACCGCGGTTAGGACCTGTCAGTATGAAGATTCTCTCGTCATCGGTGAATGAGAAATCATTTTTGACTATCTCTTTCTCGCCTGCTACTGCAAGACGGATATTGTAAAGTCCTTTTACTTCTGGCGCCTTACCGGAATCGATCTCAGGGAAAGATATAACGTAACCTGAATCTTTCAGACGTCTGCCCATGTTGGCAACGCTCAAGTAGAACACAAGACCGTTATAGAGGTTCGTGAGGATCCTTGAATCGTACTTGGAATGCTTTCTGATAAGATGTCTTATCTCGCCGTAATGCTTCCAGAGGTGCTTTTTCATGAAAGGCGTCATGGCGGTCAGGAGCGGATCCTGATACTTATAGTCGTTGAACGGATTCCTGATCTTTGAACCTACAGCGATGTCCATGATGGTATAAGTCGATCTCGGTTTATAGTCGACAAACTCGATCGCGGAAACGCTCTCAATATCCATGTCAGCCGTGAAAGTCACGCCGACCACGGCACCTTTTGCTGCAGAAAGGTCCTCGTGGATCTTCTGTATATCAGGCTTGACTGACTTGAATTCCTCATCCTCGCTGATGACTTTAAGCTGGTCTCTTAAGCCTGTAAGACCTTTTGATTTAAGGTCGCTTCCGCTAAGTGCGGTGTAGAGCTTTTCGACAACTTCGACCCAGACTTTAAGCTCTCTTAATTCTTCAAGAAGAGACGACAAAGAATTATCCCTGTCGTGCAGTCTCTTCTGGCCGCTTCCGTAGTATCTTAATACCTTTATAGAACTGATGGATTCTTTTATGGCCTTGCAGAGATCCTGGTTTGCCATGAGGTCCTTAACGATATCCTGACGGTACTTCATGTCAGAAATATCAGTAGGGATCTTGGTCATGATGTCCTTGAGGATACCCTGGTCTTCCTGATCGGAAGCCATGAATCCGATGACTTCGCTAAGCGCAATATCTTTAAAAGTCTCACCCGGTAATTCGCGGAACCTGTCCGCAGAATCTGTCCTGTAAAGAATGTCTGTCATATACCTTATTATCTCCATGCTTGTCCGTAACAATATCAATAATACGATACATTTAGACTTCTTACTATATAAAAACGGATGTCTGTGTTAACTTGCCGGGGTAAATGTACATCGGCATGACTGTGACTATTACTGTGATTTTTAAACTCGAAAAAACCTACCCGCCTATTACTTCAACTTCGATAAAGTCCGGTTTGTCGACGACGCCCTCAGGCCCTGAGAATGCGACCTGCACCGAACCCGTGTGATAGTCGACCAGGATCAGCTGCGCGCTTCCGCCGCCGTGGACGTTTTGAACCTTATACTGGTCAACGATCTCCTGAGTTATAAGATCCTTAACGTCATTGGGAGAGAACTTGTCTTTAGAACTTACCCACTTGTTGTATTTTGCAAACCTTATAGTGTTTGAATCAGATCCGGTAAAGCCGTCCTGATTGCCTGCCGTCGTAAATGAATTGACCACGCAGAGCGAATCCTCGTTGTCCCATGAAAGTCCTTCAAAGATGGGCGTGTCAGCGTCACGGAGAACTGACTTTCCGAGACCCTTTTCGGAGACCTCACTTACACAGTCTTCTGCGCAAAATGAATCGTTGGCATCGGAGATCATGAGGTTGTGGCACCATGTGAAATCACCGCTGTTACCGACCATGTATTTACCAAGTTCTCTTGCCGTGGCAAACTCTTCCAGAGCATAGCGGAGCTCCATCGTGTAGCATTTTTTGCCTTCGTAAACAAATGCTTCTTTATGCTTTGATCCGACATCGAGGATCGCTGCGAAAACACCGTCGTCGTTGATGGCAGAAATGATGTCCAGAAGTCCTAAGACCGATATGGCCGTGAGCGTGCGGTTGCCGTTTTTCATGTGTGTGACGGCATTGATCATGCCCATCTGGTTGTTCGATCCGAGATTCCACTCGAGATTTCTCAATGTGATCCTGTCGCCTGTTGTGGTCTTGCTTCCCCACAAGGAAAGCGCGCTGCAGCATGTCGGACGGAGTGCGTCGGGGATCATCTGCATGAGGATAGCTTCCTCGTAACTGAGAACGTGATCTTCTTCAATACCATGCGCACCGTTTGAGATCGCTTCGGCAAATGCAGCGATCTCTTCCTGATATTCAGGTCTCATGGATTCGAAAAGCACGGCTCTTCTTTCTTCAACTGCGTCAGCTGAAAACTCTCCGTCGTAAGCCATTCTGATATTCTCATAAAGGTACGGCTCCATCTTCTCTATAAACTCGGGGATCTTTTCTCTGATGAGAGTTCCGTATGCCTCGCCGACCTCTGCCCTGCTGCCGTTTTCGTAATCGAGAGTGATGTCGTAATAGCTCGGCATGACCTTGATGACGCAGAGTCCGTCATCAGAAGAAAACGTCTTTATGGGTTCTTCGATCGTTCCCGCATCGGTGTATTCGCGAACCTGTTTTGTGTTGTACGAATCAACGGGAGTCATCGCAAGATTTGCATCGACGACGACCGGTGCAGCCGCATTGCATCCCGTAAGGAACATTGATGTTAACAGCAGTGCTGCTGATATCTTTATATATTTTTTCATTATTCGTTTCTCACTTTCCATATCTGGATCCTGCCTGTCATTTCCGCCATTAGGGAGATAACAAGTGCAAGACCTGCCAGCACAAGAACAGGCACGATGACAAAGTTGTTTACGGGCAGAACTTTTAACGAGAACGCACCGCACTTCATGATGCTCTTGAAGAGATTTCCGATAAGGAAGTTTCCGCCTGTAGCCATGAAGACATATGTAAGTATCAGAGAGAACGCAGCCAGCAGCATCAGTCTTAAGAAATGCCATGTGCGTATCGTATTCTTGCTGAATCCCATACTCTTGAGAAGCGCAATGTCCGCTGTCTCCTCATCGATAAAGATGTTCTCGTAAAGTGCCGTAAGAAGCGTCAGGACAAAGGCACAGATCAGGGATACGATGATGATTATGAGATTAAACATCTCCTGATATCCCACAAGATAATGGGGCATGATCTCACTGTTTCTGAGGACCGTTATCTCACCGTCAGGATAGAGTGATTGCATCTTCTCGATGATCTCTTCATGCTGGCTTGCGGGAGCATCTATCTCACAACTGAAATAGTTTCCGTCTGTTACGAACGAGCCTTCAAAATCGTCGCCCATGAATACCGTGGGAATGTTTGCACCGAACTGGTCGACATATGCCGTTACGATGAAATCCTCACTGACCTTATTGAACGTTATGTGGTCATCTGAATACTTATCGTATTCGATATTTATGGTGTCGCCGATCTTTATGTTTCTTTCTGTCGCAGTGTAATAACCGATCGCAACCTCGTTCCTGAGCTTCGGAGCATTTCCTTTCAGATAGGAGATCTCTGTCATCGGCTCGTCCGTCCATTCGAGTTGGCCTATTGTCTCTCCGCCTTCATATCTGAAGATGGCGCTGCCGTTCATCTTGACCGAGATGCGGGCGGGAATGTCATTGGCTGCAAAGTTGTCATTGATAACATCTACCGCGCCCTTGAAGCTTCCGCTGCCGAGATAGAGTCTCTCGTAATATGAATCGTCGATCGTGACAAGGAAGTCCAGCCTTCCCTGCTGGAAATACCTGTGTGCATAATCCGTGGTCATAATCGTGTCATTAAGTCTTACAACGAACATGACTACACAGATTCCGAGAATATATGCAAGTATCAGTAATAAGTATCTCTTAAATCCCCTCAGGATATCGCTTACCGCAAGGAACATCGGAACGGACATATGCTTCTTTTTGTTAAGTGAAAGTCCGGGAAGAGCGCTAAATCTCTCGCCCCTGTTTTCGCCGTGGATCGCATCGATAACGCTGATCTTATTCATTCTTCTCAATGCAAAGAAGCTGAAAAGTATTATCAGGAAAACAGTCACAAGGCTCGCTGCCGCGCCAATGAGGATCATCATCTTAACGTCAGGAAACATGATATGCATGACGAACTTGTTGAACAGAAGTTTGCTTAAGAAGAATCCCAAAGGAAGTCCGAGTACGCCGCCTATTGCCGCGAAGAAAAGATACTTCACGATGAAGAGCGTCTTATATGAAAGGGACCATACTCCGATCGCTTTCATCATGCCGATCTCACGTTCTTCCCTCTTGATGGCAGACTTCAGACTGAAGTCGATAGTAATCATTGTCATTGCCATGATCACAACTGCCACGACGAGCATGCTTGCCGTAACGATGATCGCGAAAAGTCCATCGTTGTTCATGAAGAGGATCCTGGATGCATATCCGTATGTGTGATAGATCTCATACTTGAGCATCAGGTCTGTGCTTGAATCTCTGAGAGTTGATATGTAATCGTTTATTCCGGGCACGACCGTACAGGTGTACAGTCCATTCTTCACGGGACACTCCGAATAAAAGATCTCTTTGTCCCTGTCAGAAAGATATATTCTGTCGATCTGCGTCGAAGCCGGATTCTTATAGATGACCGAGATGACAAACTCATATGTGTTTCCCATCTGGGTCGTAATCCTGACCTTGTCGCCAACCTTCAGATTGAATCTGTTGCAGAGTACCTGTGATACGGCAGCGCACCCGTTCTGAACCTCAAAATAATTGTTGTCGAAATCGATCGGAATGTCGTATTTTTCGGGCATGTCCGTGATGATCACTTTCGAGCCGTAATGAGCATCATTTCTAACTTTATCACCAATGAATTCGAGTGATCCGAAATTCAGAAACACAGCTTCTTCATATATGCAGTCCGTGATGATCGGCTTTTCCATGATGTCGCTTGTAAGGCTCTCAACAAGGCCTTCACTGTCTGCAACATCATTGTCGACTTTGAGAAATACATCCGATGAATTGCACTTCTCATAAGTCTTCTGCTCGCCTCCGAAAAGCGCATAGATCATGGTCGATCCGATTACCGTAAAAGTAACCGCAGCTATCATGAAAATACAGGTTACGATATTAAGTCCGGGCTTGTCCTTAATATCATTTTTGAGCATTCTTAAATACATATTACCAACCCATCTCCTCAAGCCAGTCTCTTACCCTGCGCTCTCTTGCGGAGAGATCGTCTTCAGTCTTCTTTCCGAGGATCAGTTCACCCTGGATGTTGCCGTCCACGAGATAGATGATCCTGTCTGAGATCGATGCGACCTTCTCGCTGTGGGTTACCATGAGGATCGTCGTACCCATGCGGTTTGCCTCAAGAAGTCTTTCCATGACTTCGCCGGAAGCCTTTGAATTCAAGGCTCCCGTAGGCTCGTCTGCAAATATGACCTTCGGGTGATTGATAAGCGCTCTGCAAAGGCATGCCCTCTGAAGCTGGCCGCCCGACACCTCAGTGATCTCGCGGTCCGCCTCATCGATGATGCCAAGCTTTCTCATAAGGTCTTCAGCATCTTTTCTGATCTCTTCCCTCGGTCTTATCTTCGCCTGGAATCCCGGCAGAACGATGTTGTCGATGATGCTGAGTTTCTTCATCATGTACATCTGCTGGAAAACAAAACCCATCTTGATGAGTCTTAAATTGATAAGCTGCTTGTCCTTCATTGCGGAGATCTCATCGCCGTCGAAAAACACGCTTCCGGCCGTAACATTATCCATACCGCTCACGGTATAAAGGAGCGTGGATTTGCCTGAGCCCGAAGGTCCCATGACCGATACGAACTCGCCCTCGTCCACCGTAAGATTTACATTCTGAAGTACATTATTACTCTGCTTATTTACTATATATGTCTTGCAGAGATCCTTTGTCCTGATCAATGTGCCCATTTGGGTACCTCCCTTTCCATCATGAGCACATTTTCGTATTCAACTATTAAAAAATCCTTAAAGCCGGAAAAATTTTTTCTGTATACTATATTCAGACCGGAAGACCCGTCTGAATAATCTTTTATAAGGTATATGCACATGAGATATAAATTGAATACAAACTGCAATTCCAGTGAGATACATTCCAGAATTGCCGAATCAATTGATTATTCAGATGAACGTAATGATGTATCCGGGACAGATAATAAACTCTTTTATGGCATTAACACACCTGATGGATTCTTAATATCAAAAAAGGACAAGCACGATAATTCCAGAATACATTTATACAGTTTTAAGGCAGCAGTTAAAGACGGAAAAGATGGGAAACCGGAATTACATGTGCATTTCCATCCTGGTCTGATTCATGTATGCTCATTGATAATACTGGCAATAGTTATTATCGGCAAAGACCATAGAACGCAGTTATTTAATAATCCGTGGATGAAGGCATTGATTGGGATACTTCTCATTACAATAGTATTAGTACCAAACATATTGGAATATAAAAAAGTCAAAGATAACCTGCTTAGTTTATGCAATAAACAGAGTGATTAAGCGAACCGCTGCCAAACACTCTTTATCCGAACGGGCTGCTCAGTTTTTTGCTCATGAAAACAGCTAAAAAAAGCTGAGCAGAAAGCTGTCTTTTTGCGATTTCCAGTTTTTTGCTCATGAAAATAACATCAAAAACATGAGCATTTATCTGAGCATTATTCCGCCACTCGAAAATATGTACCGGCAAGCATTACAGCGGAATAAACACCTCGAATTCCATCTCTTCAGTATCTTCGAGATAGCGTGCGGCAACGTCGCCGCCTAACTTGCGCGCAATGAAAGACGCTTCGTAAAGGCCAAGTCCGTTACCTTCGACCTGCTCTGCATTGGAGCCGCGCCAGAAACTGTTAAATACATAAGGAATCTCATTTTCAGGAACCCTGCTGCCCTTATCTTTTACGGCAAACACGTAGCCGTCCTCATTCTTATCGACAACAACGGTGATGCCGCGGCCGTCACCGTACTTGATAGCATTCTCCATGAACTGCGTAAGGATGCGCGTAATGCCGTCCTTATCGCTGTTTATCATGACATCGCTGTTCATCTCGACCGTGAGCGGGATCCTCAGCACGTTAAGCCTGTTGCCGTACTCGTCCTTGATAAACTTCCCGATCTCGGGCAGATAGAATGCTTCGATGTGAGGCTCGAAAACGACCACGCCCTTCGACGCGCTGTCCAGGAGTTCTTTTACGAGATCCGTAATGTCATCGGCGTTCTTTGCGATCTTGCCGGCAACTTCTGCATCCTTTTTATCAGGGACTCCGTTGTCACGGTAAAGGCCGCTTTTTATTGCTTCAGAATACAGCTTTATGTTGGCAACAGGTGTCTTGATCCCGTGAGCGATGGTTGATACAAGCGTGAGCTGTTCTTTCTCGAGCTGGCGGAGTCTTCTGGTGTCGCCTGACAAGCGGTCACGGAGCATGTTCATGCCCCAGATATACTTGCCGAAATATCTGTTTTTGGATTCCGGGAGAGCAGCTGCATTCTCATTTTTGGCGATGCGTTCAGGGTATTCGGAGAGCCTATTAAAAGGCAGGATGACCTTGCGGTCGATGTAAACAAAGAACAGAGCGGCAACAACGAATACTGCAGCTATTATCAGTTCACACAACAGGATATTATCTGACAGCTTTTGCTGTTCGAATGTAAACACCAGGAGGCCTCTGAACTCACCTTCTTCCGTGATGCTTACTACAGTTGAATCCTGTGCGGTAATGACTGAACCGTCAGCATTAATGCCGCCTTCAACATATCTGATCTTGGCAGGAACATTGTCTTTGCCGTACTCCTGCTCCCAATTGTTATCTGCAATAAGTGCGCTCAGCTTAGAGCCGTAATTCTCACTGCCGGCAGAAGATACTTCGTTGGTTACACGGTTAATGAGAGTCATTCTCTGACCTTTTGTATCGTTGTCTTTACCGGTCAGATAGAAAAATACGGCCAGTCCCAGGACCATGCAGAAAAAGAAAAGAAGAAAATACTTTCCTATGTATTTTCTCATTTGGAAGATTCTCCTCCGAACTTATAACCGACTCTCCAAACGGTGTGAATATATTCCGGATTCTTCGGATCGTCTTCAAGCTTCTCGCGGAGCCACCTTATGTATACGGTAAGCGTCGACATTTCAGAGATGCAGTCGGTTCCCCATACGGCATTGAACAGAACTTCCTTGTGAATGACCTTCTCGGGATTTTTAAGAAAGTAGATGAGAATGTCCAGTTCCTTGCCGTTTACAGGGATCACCTTGTCACCCTTACGTACGGTCATGTCATCGAGATCGACCTTTATGTCTTTATATGAAAGCTCTTTGCGCTCTTCGGAAGCATCGTAATTACGGCGGAGTATCGCCTTGATCTTTGATGAGAGAACGGGGAAAGAGAATGGCTTTTCGATGTAGTCGTCAGCACCGACATCAAGGCCTAGGATCTTACTCTGGTCGTCGTTTTTGGCACTCATCATGATGACCGGAAGGCCTAAGTCTTTGCGAAGGATACGCAGTGTCTCATAGCCGTCAAAACCCGGAAGCATGACGTCTAAGAGCATCAGGCGGTACTTGTCTTCCTTAAGGGCAGAAAGGCCGGCTTCACCGGTTGTTTTCCAGGTGACCGTAAAGCCGTCGCGGACAAGAAAATCCCTTATGAGCGCGCCCAATTCCTCATTATCTTCAACGATCAGGATGTCTGTCATATGTGCCTCTGAAAAATAATCTCTTTTTGCATTATAGCAAATAACAAAAGATCATTTCAGCGAATCGATGTTCTTCTTTACACGCGGTAGTCCGATGAACACTATCAGAGCTCCGGCGATCACGATTATTGCGGTGATCACTGCAATTGTTATTACGGAACTTGAAGACAAAAGGAACAGTCCGTATGAAATGCCGCCGATCAAAAGTGCAGCGACCATCTCGGCTGCAAGATTAAAGAAACAGTTCAGATTTCCACGGAGGGCTGAGAGCTCGTCAGACCATACTGTGTAAGGCGAGATCGAATCCATTATGACACCGATCATTGTTGCGATCAGGACACAGATAAAAGCCGTAACGACATAGAGCGGGATCCATACTGCAACACCGAAGAATACTGCTGCCGGAATTACCGCTAACGCCACGGGAATGAACGTGAACAAAACCGCAATAGTGACCTTCGCTCGGATCTGTTTACCGAGATCTGCAGGAAGATACTTAAGCATGTCTATGTGTACACCTTCACGGGTGAAGGAAGTAGATGCGATCGAATTAAGACCTGATGCAATGAACGCTATGGCAATAAATGCGACATATAAAATGATGTGACTCCATGGATCCTGAGACTGAAGCTTATAATTGAAAACCTTGAAGGCCTCAAGATTAGGAGCTTCCACAATAAAGATCACGGCTGCAACCGGCCACAAAAGATTTGCGTAAACACAGTTCATGCGGTACGTCATTGTTCTCATGAGAACCTTGTATTCCTTAAGCAGGAGCGATTTGAATACCGAACGCTTTGCGTATTCGGATGCAGTCTTGCGCGCTGATTTTTTATTGCTGATGACGGCAGCTGCGAAAAGACCTTTCCGATATGTAAGGCGGGCAACAAGGAGCGAGAGCATATAAAGCGCAACAAGTATTCCGACAGATATTAGCAGCGGAACCACTGAATGCGTCGTAATGGAAAGTATCGTCAGATAGTTTGTCGGGAACAATACGTTGCATATCGCCGTGAAAGTATTGCTGCTGTAAACGAGCGAATCGAGATAGTTCATTACGTTTATTCCGCCGTAACCCTTAAAAGATAACAGGAACATTGCTGCAAATCCTGCGAAAAGGATCAGTGACGAATGGTAGTAAATATCCGCGCGGTTGAACTTTCTTAAGACCAGTACCAGAAGCATCGCAAGTATCGAGCAATAAAGAAGCGGCAGCAGGAGTGAACCAAACAATCCGACTACTGCTGCTATGAGCGCAACCGGATGGAGAGCTTCTTTCGCACCCATGTTTTTCGCGATAGCTGCAAAATATCCTATGTAAATCGCTATGAGAAAACCGGACGTCATCACGTTCTCTGCTTTGAACGTGTGCCAGAATCTTGCTGTATAAAGCTGGACTGATGATACGGGCAGGGCAGTCAGGAACTGAAGATCAGATGAAAAATACAGCACACTGAACATCAGCGGCATGCAGAAAATCATGGCAAATGCGGAGATGAGATCGATCTCAGACAGGAGACCATACGAAAAACCGTCGAACTTGCAAAGAAGATCCGTAAGCACATAAGTAACATAGCCGACAACTACAGATACCGGCACCATAATACCTATGAAAGCTATCATACCGAATCTGTTATAGAGTTTTACCTTCTTCTCACCGGTGGGCTTTGGCATCTCGAGATTCGAACTGAAAGCTTTGTATAAGCTCCTGGTCTTGTTCATAATTATGTCTCCTGATTGCCCGTGAGGTTTACAAAGATCTCTTCAAGCGACATGCCCGGATTATTAAGCTTAAGGAACTCAAGCGTTCCTTCCCTGATTATCTTTCCCTTGTTGATTATCAGGATCTTGTCGCAGAGCTGTTCGGCTACTTCCAGAACGTGGGTCGAGAAAAGCACGGCGTTACCTGCTTTTGCGTGTTCTCTCATCATCTGCTTGAGTTCAAAAGCCGCCGTCGGGTCAAGTCCGGTCATGGGCTCATCCAGGATCCACGCCGGAGGGTTGTGGATAAGAGCCGAGATGACCATCAGCTTTTGCCTCATTCCGTGCGAATATTCGCGCATCTGCGTTGTAAGGACATCCTTCATGCCGAATCTCTCAGAAAGAGTGCCGATCTTTTCTTTCCTTACATCTTCAGGTATCTCATACATATCGGCGATGAAATTCAGATACTCAAGGCCTGAAAGCTGTATGAGGATATCCGGATTATCGGCGATATAAGCAAATGATCTTTTTGCATTTATGGGATCTTTGTTTATGTCGAACCCGTTTATTACTGCGGTTCCTGACGTGGGCTTAAGGATACCCGTGAGCATCTTGATGACAGTGGTCTTTCCCGCTCCGTTAGGTCCGGCGAAGCCGACTATCTCACCTGCCTTGACGGTGAATGAGACTTCATCGGTAGCCTGGTGGCCGTTTCCATAGATCATGGTCAGGGATCTGGCTTCTATCATTGGGAATCCTCCTGTCAGATGTCTGATTTGCTTTTATCAATTAAACAGATTATGGCACAGAATAGTTGCAAAAATTTGTCCTTGGAAACTGCCTAAGGTTAAATGATTATGAATAATTTCTATAATTCTTATTTTTTAAGTGCTCCGTCTTCCGCGCCCGGAAACTGTCAAAAATAATTTAGCAAAATGCCCGAATCCCTTATGTTTCGTAGCTGTAACAATGTTAAACAATTTATTTCCGGCCGGTGACCCCCAATAAAGCCGAAAATGCAATAGGATAAAGGCAATTTCGGTTTTAGGTCGATTTTTAAGTAATTTTTCTGTTCATTTTGCGCTATTTCTTTATTATTAGATTTTTTACATAAAAACTACACAAAATATCCGATTAGCATTTATAATCTATATGTGCGCTTTCCCGAAAAGGGAAACACTTTTATCAAATCCATGGAGGCTTTAGTATGACACTTGAAGAGCTGTATCAAGGTTATAATCTTGAAGAGTATTACATTGGAAAGGTTACACAGGTATACCGTAGTAACTGTACCGCCCAGATTGATAACCTCTCTTTAATGGCTGACAGAAGCAAATTTAACAATTCCTATTTGCCTAACTCAATTAACTTTTACGTAATCATCGATTCAGTCCTCGGACTGTTCCTTGGTGAAGTTTTCGAGAACAAGGCATCAAGAAAGAACGTTTTCGACACAGCAGGCGGTGATGCAGCGTCCAGCGACTATATGGAGATCCAGATCGATACCATCGCTCTCATGGCACCTGACAGGGATAAGTTTGATCTTGCAGGTTTTAAGACTCTTGGTATTACAGATAAAGTATATCTTGCAACAAATGAGATCTATCAGTTGTTCCTGAAATCTCTCGAATTCGGCAACGAAGATGAAGAACCCCTCCCGCCTTTCGCAACATTCCTTAACAGATCTGAAGCTGACGTTATTTTGAAGCCCAGCACGCTTTTCAACCGTCACCTTATGTGCATCGGCGCTACGAACAGCGGTAAGTCTACTACAGCTCTCGCTATTCTCGATAAGGTCGTATCAACAAAGCGTAAAGCTCTCATCATCGACCCTACAGGCGAGTACAAGAACGCATTCAACGATGACGAGATCACAAAGCTGACACTCGGTGTAGATACAACAGTTTCCCCCGGTAAGATTTCCATGGAACAGTGGGAAAAACTCTTCGAGACAGAGAACAGCAGCCAGGGTGCCGTACTTTCAGAAGCTATCACATCTCTCCGTTACATGAGAAAGATCGGCAGCGACGGATGGTATGCCAAGATCGGTGAGGACATCGAGGAAGTTCAGGAGAACATCGCTTCCGTTGGTAAGGACGACGTAGAGTTCAACATCGAGCTCCTCCCTGAGCAGATCCAGGCTGAGTCCATCTGCGAGCCTGACAGAGACAACAACTACAACTTCAAGTACCGTTACGATACGCTCAAGGCTAACATGAACGCTTCTCTCATCCAGAAGATCCAGTATCAGATGACGAATACGAGATTCCTCTCATTCTTCTCTGACGATCCGGATATGTATAACCTCCTCGACGTTATCGAAGAGTTCGTTCATCTCCCTGAAGCAAGTCTTTACATCGATACATCCGCTCTCGGTGCTGCTGAAGGTATCGGCGGAATGGTAATCGACCTCGTAAGTACATTCGTAATGTCACGCGACAACATCGCACCGTTCGTATTCTTCATCGATGAGGTTCACAGATATGCCAAGTCCAGATACTCCGAGAAGGAATATCACGGCGGTCTCACACTCCTCGCAAGAGAAGGACGTAAGAAGGGTATCTTCCTTTACCTGACAACACAGAACCCGAAGGACGTATCTCCTATCCTCTTCGGTCAGGTCGGTACGATGCTCATCCACAGACTCATGCTCAACGATGAGATCCATGCCGTAGAGAGCCACCTCGACGATTACGCTATCAAGCACGTCAGAAAGCTCAACCAGGGTGAAGTTATCCTTACGAGTGTTAACCTCCTGCACAACATGTTCATCCATGTTAACAAGAGTGACAGAACACAGCACAACGCTACACCTCAGCTCTAATAAAGAAAAGATAATACTGAAAAAGCTGTCTCAACGAGGCAGCTTTTTTATTGTGGTATCCATATACCCGAAAATAAAAACACCTTCTGTGGAACTCCAGAAGGTGTCTTTATTGCTAAATACTCTGAAAATGAAAAGGAGGAAATTTAATTCAATCCCAGTTGTTCTCTTCCCAGTTCGACTCTTCCCAGGAATGGAGTCTGTCTACGATGGTCATCATGATCATCTCTCTCATCGGCTGCGGGAATGCATTGAGCTCGTTGTTGAGCTGGTCGCTGATGGTATCCAGATCTTCCTTGACCGCCCTGATTACCGCGCCCTCCCTGTTCTTGGAGTCGGATATCTTAAAGTTTGTAATCGTCTTCTTAAGGAGCTTAACGTCTCCTGTCTCTATATCACCGTACTGAACGTCTTCACCGGCATCAGAAGGACCGGCAAGTTCAATTCCCCAGTCGGACAATACTGAGTCAGCAACCATGTTGATCAGCGCATAACTCTCATCCTCAGTGGGATCGAGTTTCCTGACCATGATGTCCTTTGCCTTAACACCGCTGACAAGAAGATCGACTATGTCCGATCTGATCTTGACGCCGAGCAAAAATACCTTCTGATCATCTATCTTCTTATTGTTGTCAAAATACACCAGCGGTTCATCAATATATCTAGCAAGATCGAAAACCATGATGTCCTCCTTATCCAAAACCAATCTCTTATTCACTTCAATAATCCTCATTCCGGGCATTAAGACCCGCATAATAAAACTTTATGTCTTAATACTACGCCCTTGATATTTCTATGGTGTTTTCTCTATGTGAATAATAAGCAAAGCAGTTCTTAATAAATGAGAATATTGTTAACAAAGCAAGAAAAAACAGTCCGGAAAGAGCGATCCGGACTGCCTTCTATAATGCATTAAATAAATAATCAGATTACTTATTTACGATGTTCCTTACCCAGATGCCCGATCTTACGAACGCGAAGGCAATGAGACACTTTATGATCTCCGTGGCTCTTATAATGGCTACCATTAAGATGATGGAAATGCCCGTAAAATAGCTCATATAGGCTGCCAAAGGCACAACTATGACCCACGTGAATACGCTGTCAAAGAGAACAGTTATAAGTGCATTGCCGCCGGACCTGATGATGAAGTACGAAGCGTGCGTGTAAGCGCAGAAAGGCATGTTGGCAGCAGCTATCAGGATGAAAACTGTCGCAAGGCTTCTGATCTCATCAGTAGTGTTATACAGAAGCGGGAAGACGAATGAGATCCCCGCCAATAATAATCCGAACACCAGTCCGCACAGCACCGTGAACCTGCGCATTGTGCCGGCCTTCTTTTTGGCATCTTCCAGCTCGCCCGAACCTAATATGTGACCCATCATGATGCCTACGGCCTCACCCATGGCAATGAATGCCACACCCATGAGATTCCAGATGGTGGATTCGATCTGGGTCGCAGCAACGGCATCAAAGCTTCTGTATGAGTAGCACTGGTTGATGGTCGTCATTCCAAGTGACCAGAAAGTCTCATTAGCCATGAGCGGAAGCGCCCTTAAGATGAACCTGCCGGCAAGTCTTCCGGGAACATGGAAGTGCTTGAAAGCTCCCTTTATGAACGGGAAAAGATCAGGATGCTTACCTGTATAGATGATCAGGATAGCGAGCTCAACAAATCTGGATGCTACGGTTGCGATTGCCGCACCTTCCGCTCCCATGGCAGGAAGACCAAAGTGACCATAGATCAAAAGCCAGTTGCCGATAAGGTTAACAAAGATCGCAGCTACGGATGCAAACATCGGCACCTTTGTGTTTCCGAGATCTCTTAAAGTACCTCCGTAAGCCTGTGTAAGTCCTACAGGGATAAGGCTTATCAGGATTATGTGTATGTATTTGACACCGATCTCGAGTGCCTCTGCAGCATCAGCAGGATTGTCCGCTTCACCCAAAAGGAAAAGGTTGATCAAATGGCGCGAGTAGAGAACAAAAAACAGCGTGCATATAGCGGAAAGTATTGCATTAAATACGAGCTTAAACCGGAATGAATAGCGTATGCCTTCCGTATCGCCCTTGCCTTTGTACTGGGCAGTAAAGATACCGACTCCGGCAGTGGCTCCGAAGATAACGAGAAAGAAGACGAACATAAGCTGGTTGGCGATTCCGACACCGGAAATCGCGTTAGTACCAATGCTTCCGATCATGAGATTGTCCAGAAGGTTTACGAAGTTTGAAATGCCGTTCTGCACCATCATCGGGATGGCGATCTTAAGAAGCGTCTTAATATAGGATCTGTCGTTCTTTAGTTCTGTCATATGCTTATTTTCTTTATGCCTGAATAGTCAGTTCGAGCATTGTATCAAATCACCGGGTGCAATTTCAATCAGTTTTGCGGCCAAAAATGTCTACAATCAGTAGACTTCAAAGCAAGTGTTTTAGGGATTTAGTGCAAACCCGGGTCGCGTTTTACCTGCCGACCTTCTTCGCTTTCTTCTCGAGATACATGGCCTTGTCCGCTTTGTTCATGCAGTCAACGACTCTGTGCCAGTCAGTAAGATCGGCTGTTCCGATGCTGGCACCGAGCTTATACTGATTCTTGCCGGACTTGTTTATCTTATCGATGCTGTTCATTACTGTCCGCTTAAACTTGGCGACTCTTCCGACTTCGGTAGTGATCAGGACGGCTGCGAATTCATCTCCGCCCATTCTTGCGACAAACTCGCCTTCCTTAAGGGCGCCTTCAAGGCATCCCGCAATCTCCTTGATCGCTTCGTCGCCTGCGTTGTGGCCGTATGTATCGTTAATGAGCTTAAGGTCATCCATGTCGATGGAAGCTATCGCAAGATCACATTTCTTCCTGCCGTCCTCATCGAACTTCTCGGAGATGTTCTTTTCGAAGCCACGCCTGTTGAACGTGCCCGTAAGAGGATCCAAAATATAAAGCCTCATTACGTCGGAGATACCGAAGAGCTTCTCGTAAAGGTCGAGCTTGTTGATCGTGTAACCGACCTTCGCGAGCAGATATTCGATCTTGAAATCGATGAACATGTGGATGCTCGTATCGAAAGAAACTGCAGCATAACCGTAAACTTCATTTTTGTTGGACAGCGCGAAAAAGATAAGCATTCCGTCGTCACCCTCAAGGTCATCAGGCAGGAGCTTCTCGTTCGGAAACGACCTGTTGCCTACCTGGCTCTCTCCCCTGTTCTTGAAATATCCGACGAGCGACCTGTCGTTCTCGCGGTATCTGCAGAAATAGCAGGACTTAACGCTCTTAACTGTCTTGAACTGGTCAAGAGCTATCAGGATCGCTTCTTCCTGTGAGAGCGCGCCTTCGAAAAGATCGTCCATTACGACAAACTCTCTCATGTCATCCATTGATACCGAAGATGCGACATTAAGATCTGTCATGGTCTTATATATGTTTTTACGCTCGACGGCATCACCTGTCGTCTCACGCGGGATTATCGTTCCGGGAATGATCGTGTCGTATTCAGGCTCTCCGCCGTTCTTGATCTCCTCAAGGATATTCATTGCTGTATCCACGAGTCCTTTATTCGAGATCTCTATCGTAGTGATCGATGGTATATGTTCTCTTGCTTCGAGTGCATTGTCGACACCGCTGATAAGTGTATCTTTGGGGATCTCATAACCTCTCTGGATAAGCTCGTTGCAAAGCGCGATCGCCTCATAGTCGTTGGAACAGATGATGGCCTCAGGGAGAGTGCCGTCTTCTTTAATGAAAAAGTCTGCCATCTCAGGACCCTGGGTGATCCAGTAGTTTCCGTGGAAGATCTTATTCTCATCCACTTCATAACCGAACTCTTTCATAACCTTCTCGAAGCCTTCTCGTCTCTCAGCTGAGTCGATGAGATCATCCATACCCGTTACGAATCCGATGTCACCGGTCTTGCACTTGGAGATGACATGCTTTGCGATGTCGTACATCAAGCTCCTGTTATCGGGAATTACGTTATAGAAACCTTCGATCCTTGCTCTTATGCAGACAACCGGCGGAGCTTCCGTATCCGTCAGAAGATTTTCGACAAGGTCTTTGGCCATGCCTTCATGGATCAGGGTATCGTAGCATAGAATGATGCCGTCGTAATTATGTATTTCCGGCAGGTCCAATATGCTCTTAAAACCGACTACGTGAAGAGGATTGGTCGTGGGGATGGAACATGTTCCGAAGACATCAATAACATGCCCCTTCTCAGTGGCATAGTAATCAAGATTCTTCATTATGGACAGGGCAAAATCCCTATACATATCCCCTATAAAAACACACAATCTCATGGCGATATTATACTAACGCACCGCCAAATATGTAAATAGCAGATATGTGTGTTTACAGGTGTTTTAGCAAACTTAACGCCTTGCCGCCTTATCCTTGTAAAGGGCTTCATCAGCTTCATTCAGCGCCGCCTGGAAGGCAGTGAGATCACCGTTGTAGCTGGCATAACCTATGCTCGCCGTAAGTTCGTATTTCGAGCCCGCTTCATTGTTTAAACGGACGACAGTATTCTTGATGGTATGGCAGAGTTCTTTAACGAGCTCTTCATTATCGGTCTTCGTGATGATGATGAATTCGTCGCCGCCGTAACGTGCAATGAATGTCTTGAAGGTATTATCACCGCATGCCATCTTGAGTGCATCAGCGGTTCTCCTGAGCGCCATGTCACCTTCAACGTGACCATACTGGTCATTGATCTGCTTGAACTTGTTGAGGTCGATCATGAGGATATAACGTGTCGATCTGTCATTATTCTGCTTGGAAGATTCGCCTGCGACATACTTTTTGAGCTGCGTCCTATTGTTAAGACGCGTAAGCTCGTCTATCGATACCTGGTCGTTCAGCGAAATGATATAGACATAAAGCATCATTATCGTAGAACCGAAGCAGAAGAATGGCGCAGCAAGCCACAGTGTCTGAAGCACGCCGGTAATCGATATGATGATCGGATAGATGGCACATGCCAGATACTGTTTTCTGACCGCGAAATTCTCTTTCCTGAATGCTCTTAAGAATGACCTTGCCGTACTCGCTACGACATATATCAGAGGAATTGACAGAAACACAATATAGTAACCTAATGTCGGCATACCGTTTTCCTGAATGACAAATCCCGGCATTGCTATGAAAAGAAAGACAATAAGCACTGCTTCAAACATGGCAGGTATCAAAGCAATGAATCTTGCTTTGGTGACCGTTATGTATTTCTCGCCCTGGGAAAGCTCAACATATATGAACCAAAAACTTGTAATGGCACTTAAGAATATGGCGTTAAGGATATTAACGATTGAGACCGAAATACGCGTAAAAGGGATTATACGGGCCATTATAAGTACCCAACAGATATCACAAGCAAAGTAGAGTATGTGTGCAAATACTATGTTTATGAACGTGATCTGTTTGGCCTGTCTGCCAACACCGCCCAGATCTTTGATGAGCAGCATTACGAAAATGATTATGCAGACAACATTGGCCTCTGTATAAAAGAAAGTATAATCCAGGTTCATAATGCGATTGTATCACGCTAAAAATATCTTATTGTTAACTAAATGTTAGAATAGTTATACATTTTCATTTTCAAACATTTAATTGGAGCTTGTAAGGCATGCACTTCACTGAAGCAAAAGGCATATTAAAGGGCAGCGGCAAAGAGATCGGCATGAACATATACCGTGGCTGCACGCACGGCTGCATCTATTGTGACAGCAGGAGCCTGTGCTATCAGTTCACCCATCCTTTTGAAGACATCGAAGTCAAGAAAAATGCTCCGGAACTTCTCGAGAAAGCACTCTCATCCAAACGCAATAAGTGCATGATCGCGACAGGATCAATGTCTGACCCTTACATGCACTGCGAGAAAGATCTGAGACTTACAAGGCGTTGTCTTGAGATAATCTATAAACACGGCTTCGGCGCTGCCGTACAGACCAAGTCAGACATGATACTCGAAGACATTGATCTCCTGGATAAGATAAACCGTGATACCAAGTGCGTTGTCCAAATGACACTCACCACTTACGATGACGAACTCTGCAAGATAATAGAACCTAATGTCTGCAACACAAAAAGGCGCATTGAAGTGCTTGAAGAAATGCAGAAGCGCGGCATCCCTACAGTCGTATGGCTCACCCCGGTACTTCCCTTCATTAACGACACAGAAGAAAACATCACGGCCATTCTGAACGAATGCGTGCGTGTCGGCGTTAAGGGGATCATCTGCTTTGACATGGGCGTCACTTTAAGAGAAGGCGACCGCGAATATTTCTATGCCGCGCTCGATAAACACTTCCCTTATCTCAAACAGAAATACATTGCCACATATGGAAATTCCTATGTGGTATCAAGTCCCAATTCAAAACATCTGATGCAGATTTTCAAAAAGACCTGCAAAGACAACGGCATCATTTACGATCCTGACAAGTGCTTTGAATATATGCAGGAGTTTCCTGAGAACAAAAATCAGATAAGTATCTTTGACCTCTGATACAGGATCAGATTATCTCTATCTCTGCCGTGACGATATCAGTTACCTTCATTAAAATGTCAGAAGGTGCTTTCTCTACTACTTTGCACTTCCTCACATTCAGATCCAGCGTCCTTAGGTGTTCACATAAGATCACGCCTGTTGTCTTCGTTCTTGAATCAAGAGAAACATGAAGAGGAAACTTGTTGTCGGTATTTGTAATCGGGCAGACGACTGCAAGCTTCGTCCGCTTGTTAAACTCATTATTGCTGACAACTATCGCGGGATAAGAACCCTGCTGTTCCTGTTCTGAATCAGTATTAAAACTTACCTTGATAATGTCGCCCTGCTTTACCATGCTTCTCTACCCTCAGAATCATCCCATACAAAATCAACGTGCTCGTACTTTCCGTTGAAGCCTTCAAAGAGTTCCACGATATTTTTCCTTTGCACCGGACGTGAGCGCTCGATTATTATCTTGCCGTCTTCGATGAAAAGATCGACCATCTCATCTTCAGACCAGCTGAGCTCGTTAAGATAATGCTTTGGGATCCTTATTCCCTGGCTGTTCCCCCATTTCTGGATAGTAATGGTCATATTCGTGCCTCCTTTGATATGTTTATACAAAGTATATACACGCTAAACTTATTTTTCAAGGGCAAATTCTTTGACCTTTGACTGATAGTTTTATAATATAAAGCCTGAAAAATTCGGGGACGTTCTTCATGAAGAGTTATTTCTTTAAAGTCTTATTGTGGATAATCGCGGCTACGATGATAATGCTCGGTCTGCCGTGGCTTGCCAAGATGTTTGCCGACAGTATGAGCGGCATGCTTGTAAGCATGATCCTTTTCTATGCGATCGATCCTGTTTTCTCAATCGTAATGGGAGCCTGCGCCGGCCAGGACATCAAAGGTTACTGGTACATGCCGATAGGAAACGCAGGTCTGTTCCTTCTCGGCATCTGGCTTTACATGTCCAAAGATCTTACACAGTTCTATTCATATGCGGTCGTTTATCTTGCACTCGGCCTCGTTTCCATGATAATCTCCCTCTTCGCCAGAAAGAGGATCCGCACAAAGTACTGAAAGCTTAGTGCAACATTTCCATTTTCTGTCTTGTATATATGATGTAAGGCATGACGGAGATAACACTTATCTCTATGTTTTCGGATGATCACAGATCTTCGAAAAGCATTGCCGCCGTATCTTCGGCGCTTTTAATTGCCTCCTCTGTGTCCATGGAGGGATCAATGAGCGAAACGATCCGCACGAAACCTTCCTTAAGACACTCTTCATAACCACTCCCAAGCAGGCCCGTGATCCCATACACGGGCTTGTTCATTTTCTTTGCAAGTAAAAGGACCTTATACGGTGCTTTGCCGTTCACGGTCTGGCTGTCCATCCTGCCCTCGCCTGTTATGACGATATCAGCTTCACTGATAAGCTTTTCCGCACCGGTTATTTCCATCACAATATCCGCACCTGACTTAAGCTCTGCACCGAAGAAATTCTTTAATGCAAAACTCATTCCGCCGGCAGCACCCGTGCCCTCTTCAAACGGATCGAACCCTGATATCTCAGCAAAGTTTTTAAGCCACGAATCCATCTCAATACAGGCTTTCTCATCAGCACCTTTCTGCGGCCCGTAAACATGGCTTGCGCCGTCAGGTCCGCACAAAGGATTGGTGACATCGCTCGCGACCGTTATGTCTATATCCTTTCCGATGAGGTCTGTTGTATCGACTTTGCATAAATCTTTAAGACCTGCCGAGCCCTGTTTTATATCGCTGCCGTCTTTATCCGTAAGCTTCGCACCCAGTGCCTGGAGCAAGCCTGCCCCGCCGTCATTTGTGGCGCTGCCTCCGATGCAGATAACCAGTCTTTTGGCGCCGTTTTCCATAGCATCTTTCATCAGCTCGCCGACACCATATGTGGTCGTTAAATTGGGGTTACGCTCTTCCTGTGAGATCAAGGTCAGGCCCGCAGCTTTTGCCATCTCAATATATGCGGTATCTGTTTTGGGATCGAATATGTAATCTGCATTTATCTTTACTCCGAGAGGGCCTGTGACAGTTAATGTTTTCGCGATGCCGCCTATATATGGAGCAATGGAATCAATGGTTCCCTCGCCGCCGTCAGCAAGCGGAATGACGGTAACTTCAGCCCCCGGATGAGATCTTAAGATGCCGCGCTTAACGGCGTTCCCTGCCTCAAGAGAAGTAAGACTTCCTTTGAATGAATCCATTGCGACTACGACTTTCAAGGAGACCTCCGGATCAGAAAAAATGCTTACATCAGGAATATAACATGTGCGTTTTTCTTTTTCAAAATGTATCATTAGTGTATATGAACGGAGATACTTAATATGAGCAGAGTTGATTTCGGTGCACACCCCATTATGCTTCCCCAGCCGGTACTTATCGTCGGCACTTACGATGAGAACGGAGTCCCCAATGCGATGAATGCAGCGTGGGGAATCACGACGGATTTCAAAGAGATAACCATCAGCATGTCCGAGCATAAGACGACGAAGAACTTCGCCGTCACAGGTGCATTTACGGTCAGCATGGGCACCGAAGACCAGGTCGTTGCCTGTGACTATGTCGGCATTGAATCTGCAGACAAGGTTCCGGATAAGTTTGCAAGAGCCGGCTTCCATGCAACCAAGAGCGCTTATGTTAACGCACCTCTGATCGATGAACTCCCCATGGCTCTCGAATGCAAAGTTAAGAGTTTTGAGAACGGCATACTCATAGGCGAGATCGTAAACGTTTCAGCTGACGAGAACGTCGTAACAGACGGCAAGATCGATCCCAAGAAGCTTAAGCCCATTGCTTTCGATCCCTGCAACAACGCTTATCTTGCCATGGGTGATAAAGTCGGCGACGCGTTTAATGTCGGAATGAAATTAAAATAACTGCAACATTCTGCCCTTTATAACTGTATTTAAAGTAAAAAACAACCCGGAGGGCAGGAAAATGAAGATCACACCCGCTAAAGATTACAAGAAGCCTCTCTACGCCATTGGCATTTCGGCAGCTATCATGGCTTTGTCGGTAACCGGCTGCACTAATCCGTTTGGCAAAAAAGAGCCCGATCTTGCAGGTGCTACAGATATACGCACAAACCAGACCGAATGTAGCAAAAAAGATGCCGATAACACTCCCGAAACCGCGCTTGCAGGCGAGGTTGCAGTTGAAGACGAAGAACCCATTTTAGTTTATAAGCCTGACGATCTTACGCTCACCGGAGGTGCTCCTATAGAAGAGGATTAATCACTGATGATCTTCTCATTCGCATGCGCATAACAGATGCGCTTGGGCGAATAGCTTAACACCTTATCCCAGTCAGCCTTAAGTGTAGCGTTATCTGTATATGCTGCCAGATATTCATAAGGTTCAAGATCTCCGGCCAGACAGATTCCTTCATCAAGCATGACGCAAATACTGTCTTCACTGTGGCTCGGTGTCGAAATGATCTCACCTTCGATTCCGAGATTTGAAAGGAACGAGCGCGAATTGGCAAAGGACAAGACCAAAGCTTTGTCATCTTCAATCGGAACATATTCCAAATGCGGCTGCTTCGCATAGATCGGGTCTGAATAATGAAGCGAACCGGCCTGTGATTCCATAACCAAAAGCTTCACGCCCTGAGCCATCAGTTCACTTGCAAGCCCGCAGTGATCAGGATGGTAATGCGTGCACAACAGATAAGTGATATCGGACACCTGAATTCCCTGCGCCTTAATTGCCTTATAAAAAGCAGGCAGCGTACCTGCAAAATCGGTATCGACAAGAAGGCCCGCACCCGTGCCCTTTATAAAAAAAGTATTTGTATTTCCGTATCTGATCTTAATTAACATAAATATCCCCGAAAATTGAAAACCCCCAATATTATAGGTCCGCTCCGGAAAAGCGGCGGCTTAAAAACTGCACAAATTAAAGGCCGGAAAATGTTCAGATTTGAATTAGCACTCTCACCTTGACAGTGCTAACCAGGGGACTATAATGCAGTTGGAACAAAGGAACGAAGATCGATAGATCAGACCTCCGCTCTAATGCTCGGATAACAACGATCAAAGGAGATGATTATTATGTTGATGTCCGGATTATTTGGAGAAGATTTGTTCGACGAGTTTTGGGGCTTACCTACACAGCGTGAACTTGCCAATATCGACAAGCACCTCTATGGAAAGAACGCAAGAAACCTCATGAAGACCGATGTCCACGAGACCGATACTGATTATGAGATGGATGTTGATCTTCCTGGCTTCAAGAAAGACCAGATTAACGTCAAGCTTGAAGACGGCTACATGACCATCAGCGCGACCAAGGATCACGACACCGAGAAGAAAGACCACCACGGCAAGATCATCCGTCAGGAAAGATATGCCGGCAGCATGCAGCGAAGCTTCTATGTCGGTGATGCCGTTAAGGTCGAAGATGTTAAGGCCAAATTCGAAGACGGCGTATTAAGACTCTGCATTCCGAAGAAGGAATTAAAGGAACTGCCGGGAAATAACACCATAGCCATCGAAGGCTAATGAAGCAAAGGGAACAATTACTTGAATCTAAGGGACGTCTCAGCAATGGGACGTCCTTTTTTCGCGATGTGATATCAGCCTTTTATGGCTTCAACTACTTTAATATCAGCAGGCAGCCACTCAACGCTTCCCAATTCATTCACGGAAAGCCATTTGGCTGCTTCGTGTTCAAGAAGTTCGATGTGTGAATCGTCTTTAAGCTCAACCCAAAAACACTGCATTGAGAGGTGGAAATCAGTGTAGTCGTGCTCTACGGTGACGAGAAGATCTCCGACCGTGATATCGGCATTCAGTTCTTCCTTGATCTCGCGGGCAAGCGCCTTTTGGGGAGTCTCCCCTTCGTTTATCTTGCCGCCGGGAAATTCCCACCCGTCCTTATATTCACCATAGCCGCGCTGGGTCGCCAGGATCTTTCCGTCTTTCCTGATTATCGCGGCTACAACATGTATTGTTTTCATAAATAAACTTTGTATCTCCATCTTCCGGATTTGTATCATTTTCGACAGGTCAGCTGACACTTGTACGTAAATCGTACAGTAAATCATTCCGGCTACTGTATGAATCAGGTATTTTCCGGTAAAAATACGTAAATCGTACAGTAATCAGGTCATTTTACTGTACGTTTTAGGTATTCGTTAATTCGCATTCTGCAAAAAGAAGATGTCAAATGAAATCCTCTATTAAGTTTCTGTCTCGAATCCGCTGTCGATCGCATTGGCAAGCTGCTCGACCGAGTAGGGCCATTTGTCTGCCGCGCCTACACGGACCTTGATGAGTTTGCCTTCGGATTCGATGAGAATATTGAATATGTTATCTTCGCTGGTGGCGTAGCTCAACGCGCGACTTCCGGAGTTAAGCTTGAATTCCTTAAGGATCCATCCCATGACCGACTCTTTTGTCGTGTCATATAAAGTGCCGTCATCTTTCTGGACCATGATGTGGAGATAGCATTCGGTAGCGGTGCTGCCGCAAAGATAGAAATTGCCGCCCTGGCCTGTGTACTGAAGAATATCGGAATCGTAGCTGAACTGATATGTCTCGCCTTCTCCTGAGCCTTTAAGGGTAACAGTCTCAACGAATTCACCAGTCTCAATTTCCAGGACAGTCGTCTCGGTCGTGGGATCCACGAACTCATGGGCAAAGGATACCGTTGTAGCTTTAGGGCCGTGAGCGTCAGCGGTGCAGGCGCATGCTGATAACGTCATTCCGGCAAGCAGGATTGCTGCTACTGTCTTTCTGATCATGTTATCCCCCGTGAGTTTTAATGTGGTTATTATACATTAAAAATTTTTTATTTGTATTTTGAGGAAACCGCCACCGTGTATAATGTACGGACGAAGACTGCGAAAAAGTAAACGGGGATAACTGATTTGAGAAGACTAATATACGGTTTGATATCGCTCCTGCTGCTCGGCACCGAGATCCTGATAGGCCTGTTCGGACAGGGCTGGGTCAGGATCTATCTGGGCGACATACTGGTGGTGATCCTTTTATACACGATCGTCAGGACAATAATTCCAAATAAAAAGACACCGTGGTTCATCATTCCAGGCGTCATTTTGATATTTGCATTTGCAGTTGAATTTCTTCAGCTATGGGGTTTCTGCGACAGGTTCGGGATCACCAATGAATTGCTTAGGATAATCATTGGGACGGGCTTTTCGACCATCGATCTCATATGTTATCTGATCGGAATAATACCATGCTTCATAGCCGAGTTTGTGATCAATAAAAAACTCAGCTGATTATCTCTTGCGCTCGTTCGTCTTATAAAAATCGTTCTTGTCTTTGTACATGAGTTCGTCGATGACGACTACGAGATCTTTGGTATCATCACTGCTGAAGTCGAAAACCTTGCCTCCGACGGCCGCGGAAAGCTTATAGGGTTTGCCTGAAGTCTCGTTATATTTCTCAACCGCTTCAGTGGTCTTCTTTTTGTATATCTCAATATCTGATTCTTTTGCCTTGCGGACGATGACGACAAACTCATCACCTGCAAATCTGATTACCGTTCCGATGGATCCGAAAACGCTGTTCAGTATGCCCGCAAACGCGATAAGAGCCTGGTCGCCTTCTTCGTGTGAGTACTCGTCATTGATGGATTTGAAGCCGTTTAAGTCGAGCATGTATGCGACGATCTTTTCTTTGCGGCGCTTCTGGAGTCTTCTTAATTCCTTATCAAGTTCGAATCTGTTATAGACACCGGTGAGCTTGTCGATGTAGATGCACTCGTTCTGAAGCGAGATGACGATGCCTGCAAGTGAGATCGCAAAGCATGCCGGAATCAAAGAGATTCCGTAGATGATCGTCTGAATGATGATTCCGGCTAAGACCGGACTTAAAAACTCCGCAACAGGGAAATAGCGGAGCGAGGGATTCTTGATCTTCGAGATGAAATAATAAGCGAATCCGTAGAGAACAAGCACGAGACCGATCAGGACGAACAGATAGTAAAGCTCACCTCTGTGGTAGTGGTTCGTGTTGTCGATGACATAAACGACCGGCTTAAAGAAATTGATGACAAGAAGTGCCGTCTCCAAGATGCATAGCGCAATGAAAAAACCGGTTTGGAGCTTGGTCAGCTTCTTGTCGATGTGCTTTATGATCATGCGGATCAGGAAGATGCCGATGATCATGTTATAGATGTAAAGGTAAACGTTTCCGAGAACGAGTATGACGTGATAGCCGGGTACGAGAAGTCCGTCACAATATGCGACGACAGCATCAACAACACAGTTGATCACGGAAGCGATCAGCATGTAAAGCAAAAGGCGGCTTTCTTCTTTACGGCCCGGAATGTTCCAGCCTCTCGTAACAAGGATGAGCAGCAGAATTGCTACGCCGAGGCCATCGCCGACAAAAACAGCATATAGATTTATAACAGATGTCATACGCCAATTATACTCCCGCAGAAATGCATAGTTCAATGCATTTGCGGAGTTTTGGACATCAGAGTTTTGAGCCGCAGGAATCGCAGAATGAACTGCCGGGATCAACTATGGGCGCACCGCAGTTGCCACAGAATTTCTTCTGTATGGGTGCCGCCTGAGCAGGCGCAGTGGGAGCAGGTGCAGCCGGAGAAGGCTGTGCCTGATAGACGGGCTGGGGCGCATTGACCGCCGTAGGATCGATCGGTATGCCGTACTGGTTCAGAACGGGCTTGTAGTTGCCATTCTCATCTACGGGCATGCCGAATTCGTTGAGCTGTGTGTTAACAGGCATTCCATACTGGTCAACAGGTATACCCTGTGCGGGAGCGTTCGGATAAGGTGCATAAGATGTCTGGTCGATCGGAACGTTGTATGCGCCGAGCATGGGATCGTTCGGATTATTCATTACAACAGGATTTGAATTAGGATCAACATAATCGCCCTTGGGCGCAAATTTCGCGATAAGGAAAGAACCTAGCGCGCCTAAACCGGCAAAGCCGTAAGCAATGAAGACTGTTCCATATTCGATCTCAAGGAAGCTTCCGATGAAGAAACCGAGAAGCTCCATGCCAACCCAGAGGATGATCGTGAGCGCAATAAACAGGCCGGGTCTCCTGCCTCTTGCAATGGCATTCCTCTTGTTGAGTTTGCAGAGGCTTATGATACCGAAAATCTCTAACATACACTTATCTCCTTTTACCGCACCATATAATCAGATTGCCGGCTTAACAGCTGCTGATACCGCTGTTGATTTACCATTTTCGCGTTTAGTTAAAAGGGTTGCCTCACTTAAGAGACAACCCCTGTTTTTACTTGTGATCAGATCATTGCGCTGAGGTCTGCACACTCATAATCAAGTGCGAGCGCAACATTCTTGTTTACGATCTTGCCGTCATAGCAGTTAACACCTGTAGCTATTACGGGATTTGCCTTGCATGCATCCTCAAGTCCTGACTTTGCGATCTCAAGACCATAACGGAGAGTTGCATTTGTAAGGGCGATCGTTGATGTTCTCGGAACTGATCCGGGCATGTTGCCTACGCAATAATGTACGACGCCGTCTTCAACATAAACAGGATCATCGTGTGTTGTAACTCGTGAAGATTCACCGCATCCGCCCTGGTCGATAGCTACGTCGACAAAGACTGCGCCGTTCTTCATCTCAGGCAGATACTTGCGCTTGAAAAGCTTAGGTGTGGAGCCGCCCGGAATAAGAACGGAACCGATTACGAGGTCTGCGTTGATGACTGCTCTTTCAACATTTGAATCGTTGGAAACGAGAGTCTGAATGTGTGAGCCGAATCTGTTATCGAGCTCTTCAAGTCTCTTGAGGTTAACGTCGAGAATGGTTACGTTTGCACCCATGCCGACTGCGATCTTACAAGCGTTCATGCCGACCGTACCTCCGCCGAGGATAACAACGTTTGCCTTGGGTGTGCCGGGTACGCCTGCAAGAAGAATGCCTTCGCCGCCGAACTTCTTTTCGAGATACTTGGCGCCTTCCTGAATAGAGAGACGGCCTGCGATCTGTGACATAGGAGCAAGGCACGGCAGCGATCCGTCTTTTTCCTGAAGTGTCTCATAAGCAACTGCCTTCACCTTGCCTGCGAGAAGGGCATCCGTCTGCTCTTTGTCTGCGGCGAGGTGGAGATATGTATAAAGGATAAGTCCTTCCTTGAAGAACGGATATTCTTCCGGCAGGGGTTCTTTTACCTTGACCATCATGTCAACGAGAGCCCATACTTCGGCGGCATTGTCGATGAGCGAAGCGCCCGCATCGATGTACTCATTGTCAGTAAAGCCAGAACCGACGCCTGCGCCCTTTTCCATGTAAACATGGTGGCCGGCAGCAATATAGGCCTTGACGTTGTCAGGTGTAAGTCCCACACGGAACTCGTTGTTCTTGATCTCTTTTACACATCCGATCTTCATGGTTTATATTCCTCCCAAATTGATTGTTCGGATAGCCGAACAGTTAATATTATATAGTATCTTTTAATATTTGTTTTCGATTCATTCACAACATGCTTTTTTTAGGCGTTTATACTTTAACTATCGAAAAGGAGGACTGGTTTTGGATTTTACAAGGATCAGAAGATTTACATATATCATCAACAGTGTCATCCTGTTTCTCGTAATCGCGCTTGCAGGGTTCTTCTTCCTGTGCAAAGCTTCGATCCTTATCTGGTTCAGCATCCCTACATTACTCGTTTACATCCTCGGCTATGTCCTGATATTCAAAGACCGTCTCGCTATCTATGTAAGACTCGTTTATTTCTGGATCACATTCTATATGTGCCTGTGCACTTTCTGTCTTGGATATAAGATCGGTTTCCATCTCTACTGTTTCTCGATGATACCTATCATCTTCTACACTGAATACATGGCTGACAAGCTCGGCAGGACTAAGGTCAATGCTTTTGTGGCAAGCAGCATTATCGCCATCTGCTACCTCCTGTCCACCGGATATACTGCATTCAAAGGACCGGTCTATCCGGTCGATAATTCGATCGCGGGTGCATTCTGGACTTTCAATTCGGTCATCGTAATAGCTTTCCTGGTCTTCTATTCCAGACTCATGTTAAGCCTCATCGGCGACTACGAAAACCAGCTCAAGCAGACTGCCCTCATAGACCGCCTGACAGGTCTTTACAACCGCCATTACATGGTCGGCAGACTTGAGTCCGCCACCAAAGAAAACGGTCCCCATTCCGTTGCCATGATCGACATCGACGACTTCAAGAAGATCAACGACAGATACGGTCATAACGCAGGTGACTACGTGCTCGTCAATGTTGCGCGCATCCTGAAAGACATCTGCAGGGACAGCAAAGTATCACGCTGGGGCGGCGAGGAATTCCTAATCCTGACATCAGGCACAATAACTGATAACAGCGCCCTCATCGAAAAGCTCCGCGCCTCCATTGAAAAAGAAGATTTCGCATTCGGCGAAGACCACATAAAAGTCACCATCACTGCAGGCCTCGCCGATTATTCCGGCAATGACTCCATCGACAGGTGGGTCAATGTCGCTGACGAGAATCTCTACAAGGGCAAAAAGACCGGCAAGAACAAGGTCGTCTACTGATCCGCGGTATATCCCTTGTGATATAATTTGCTCAAAATTCCATGGGGTGATCTGTCATGGCCAAAAGAGCTGATATCCGTAATTTAATTGACAGATATATTAAGGACCAATACGGCGCAGAGCCTGAATATCCCTGGCCGAAATACAATCAGCACGCAGTATACCGCCATCAGGACAACAAAAAGTGGTTCGCACTTATCATGGAAGTTGACAGGGATAAGCTCGGATTAGACGGCAGCGGTTCCGTGTCCGTAATAAACCTCAAGATAGACGATGTGTTTTTCCGTGATGTGATAATAAAAGAAGCCGGAATCATGCCTGCCTACCACATGAACAAACAGCATTGGATAACCGTTCTTTTGGACGGAACAGTGCATTCTTCCGAAGTCGAAAAACTAATCGACGTCAGCTTCAATGCAACAGCGTCAAAGCGCCGCAAGAAGGTCAGAGAAACACGCGAGCCCAAAGAATGGATCATCCCCGCAAACCCGAAGTTTTACGATGTTGAAGCGGCGTTTGCGAAAAACAGCATCATCACTTGGAAGCAGGGCGCCGGCATAATCCAGGGTGACACAGTCTACATGTACGTCGCTGCACCGGTATCTGCGATCCTCTATAAATGCAGGGTTCTGGAAACAGACATTCCCTATGACTATCAGGATAAGAATCTCTCCATCACGGCACTCATGAAGATCGAACTTCTCAAGTGCTACGAGCGTGATGCATTCACCTTCTCTGTGCTCGGTGACGAGTACGGAATATTCGCTATCAGGGGTCCTAGGGGCGTACCGTTTTCTCTGAGCGAAGCTTTGAACGAATAATTTCACTTTCCCCGGCAAAAAAGTCACAGTAGTTGTCATGGTGTAGTGTGACTTTTGGTGTGACCTTGAAGTCAGTAAGAAGCAGGGCTTATGAGAGTATTACATTCGACACATAGGTCATCAGCGTGACGGCGATGTTGATCGACATAAGGACCGTGAAGACCAGAAGGTGCGTTCTGATCTTGTAATAGACGGTCGCGATGAATTCCCTGATGAATGCGTTTATGAAGAAATAACTCTTGGTCTTGCTGCCGATGCCTTCTGTTTTGATTTGCTGTCTTGATGCCAGAAAACCGGCGCGGAACACGTGATAGTTGGTTGTGGAGAAGGCGATCTTAGGAACCTTCTTTTTAGTCGTCTTCTTGATCAGCGCCACTGATCTTTGAAAGTTCTCATAGGTGTTGGTCGCTTTGTCCTCAACCAGTATGGAAGAATCCGTAATGCCCTTGCTTAAGAGATAATCGCGTATTGCCTGGGCTTCGGTGATGACTTCGTTTTTGCCTTTGCCGCCGGTGGGGATAAAGATTATGTCTTTACCCGTTGCCTCTTTTTGCATTGATGCGAATTCGAGAGCGCGGTCGATCCTGGACTGAAGGAGTTTTGTGGGGGTGCCGTCTTTTCGCATCTGGCAGCCGAGTATCAGGATGTAGTCCTTGTCAAAAGCAGGAATGTGACGTGCTGCCCTGATACCGAGAATGATCGATCCGGCAAGGATGCACTCGAAATAAACGACGATTATGCCGGCTGTTCTTTCGATAAACATGCCGATGAAACGGCCGGGGCCGGTGTACTGGTGAACGTCTATGAGTGTTGAATTCTGAAGAATGTATCCGACGGTCGCAGGAGTAACAGTGGCTATCAGCAGGAATATGCTCAGGATCGTTGCAAGCATGTTGCGCCAGCTTCGGCCTTCGCGGCGTAGAAGACGGATATTGCTTGTTGTTGCAAGGATAGCCATCAGGACAGCGATGGGCATCGTCAGGATCGCAAATGTCTGGAGAAAATCCAGGAAGCTTGAAAGCACATCCATCAGTCCCATGTTGTGGATCCTTATCAAATTAACAAGGTTCATGAGAAAGCTTCCTGACAGGAATATGATGAGACCGCTTGAAAGAATATTCCTGGACCTGTAAATATTCTTGCGAAGGCTTCTTATGTACATGATTATGAGATCCATCAGAAGAATGGCCAGATAAACTGCAAGACTGACCCTGATGAAGAAGCTTCCCGTAAAATCTCCGAAGTAATCTTCGCTTGTGATGATCCCGTTGCTGTGAACATAAAGCACCGCAGTTGAAGAACTCTGGTCTCCCGATTGAATTGACAGATAAGCACGGCCGGGATTTTTGGATCTTACTCTTACATGTGCGCTGTTTCCTTCATAACGTGAATAGATTATTTCCAGAGTATCCAGACCGCCGTCTTCAATGACTTCCACAGGGGCGGTACCGTCTGCCGGGTGAGGTACGTTTTCGATTTTGCATAGATATTCGTTGCCGACGATATAGACATAGATATAGCCGGCGATCATCATTACGATCGCCAGCAGAAGATATCTGAGTTTCAGGAATACGCGTTTCATCAATAAAATTATACTTTTAAAAAAGCGTAAGGACAAAGTCGGCAGGATTTTTTATAATGATAGAAGTGATTCATTTTTAAGGAGACCCTGCCCATGAAAGGTTATGAATTCATCGATAATAAAGGCACTTTTAAGCTTGAAGACCCTGATCTTTACAGCTATCTGTATTTCCCCGTAGGCGCTGCCAGCGGCATGATGGGATCTCTAACTCCGGAATTCGGAGGCGACCTCAAGACTTCGCAGAACACGTTTATCCTTGAGCCCGTCTCCTCGGATAATCTTCACAACAACCGTTCCACCAGAAACTTCTGGATATGCCTTGAGGACGGCACACTCGTCTCCGCAACCGGTGCTTCCGCATCTTCCCATGCGAAAAGATTTACTTCCGGCAAAGACAAGGCAACCCTTTACGGCGGTCTCCTCTGGCAGAAAGTTGAGCGCGCAATAAGCGGCACTGACTTAAAGACTGAAGTTACAACATTCGTACCTGTAGAGACTTCAGATAAGATCGAGCTCACGAGAGTTAAGATCACAAACACCGGATCTTCAAAAGTCACTTTCACTCCCACTGCGGCAACACCCATTTACGGACGTTCCGCAGACAACATCAGGGACCACAGAAACGTTACTTCTATGCTCAACAGAATGAGCGTTACCGAATACGGCATCACAAACGATCCCACTCTCACTTTCGATGAGAGAGGGCACAGAAAGAATAAGGTGATCTACGGATTTTTCGCTTCTGAAGCAGACGGAACCAAACCGGTCTCCTTCTGTCCCATCGCTGAGGATTTCATCGGCGAGGGAGGTGCTTTTGATAACCCGAGATTCCCCGTTACGGGAACTCCGGCTTCACTGCCCGGAACGCGTGCAGACGGCTTTGAGGCCATGGGTGCTGCGCAGTTTGCGAAGAAGACTCTTGCACCGGGAGAAAGTGCTGATTATATTTTCGCGCTTGCGATAAATGACATGTCAAAGCCCTCCGACAACGAGGAAGATATCAAAGCAGAATCCGGCATTATCGAGAATATGGCAGTTAAGTATCTGAAGGGCGATGTTTTCGAGAGCGAGCTTGCGAAAAATAAGGAATATTGGGACAGGAAAAACAACGTAAGTTTCCACACGGGCGATAAGGCTTTCGACAGTTGGATGTACTGGGTTGGCGTACAGCCGATGCTCAGAAGGATCTACGGATGCTCGTTCCTGCCGCACCACGATTACGGCAAGGGCGGCAGAGGCTGGAGAGATCTCTGGCAGGACTGCCTCGCGCTGATAATCATGGATCCGTCGGACGTAAGGGGAATGCTCGTCGATAACTTCGGCGGCGTCAGAACGGACGGCACGAACGCTACCATCATCGGCAGCGGAAGCGGCGAATTCATCGCTGACCGTAACGGCATCACAAGAGTCTGGATGGATCACGCTATGTGGCCTTTCATGACGATGGATCTCTACATCAAGCAGACAGGCGACCTTAAGATCCTTGACGAGAAGGCTCCCTACTTCATCGACCGCCAGGTAATGCGCGGCGAAGAGCTCCTTGATAAAGATACTGATCTCAGCAAGAAGTCTGAAGGTACTGTCATCGAGCATCTCCTCCTCCAGAACTTCGCCTCATTCTTCGATGTCGGCGATCACGGCCACATGAAGCTCAGAGGCGCTGACTGGAACGACGCTCTGGACATGGGCAAGGACAAGGGCGAGAGCGTTGCCTTCACGGCAGCTTATGCGGGCAACTACCAAAAGCTCGCAGCGATCCTCAGAGAGTATAAGAAGACTTTTGGAAAGGACACTATCGAAGCTGCAGCAGAGCTGGAAGGCCTCTTAGGTGTCTATGACGAGGCTAAGCTCCAGTCTGTATTAAATCAGTACTGTGAAGGTGTTAAGACAGGTTTCTCCGGATCCAAGAAAGCATTTGCGATCGACACGCTCGCTGATGACCTCGAGAAGAAGTCCGAATGGATCACCACTCACATCAGAGAGACCGAATGGTTCACCGACACTGAAGGCTATTCACGCTACAACGGTTACTACGATAACAGTGGCAACGCCCTCGAAAAGAACGGCGACAAGCACGGCAATCCTGCCATGATGCTCACAAGCCAGGTTTTCACTGTCATGTCCGGCATCGCATCCGAAGATCAGATCGCTGAGATCGTTAAATCCGCAGATAAATATATCTATGATGCTTCCATCGGAGGCTACAAACTCAATACGGATTTCCGTGAAGTTAAGACCGACATGGGCCGTATGTTCGGCTTCTCCTACGGCCAGAAAGAGAACGGCGCAGTCTTCTCACATATGACCGTAATGTTCGGCAATGCCCTCTATTCAAGAGGCTTCAAGGCTGAAGGCTGGAAAGTATTGGGTACACTTTACGCTCACGCAACTGACTTTGCAGACAGTAAGATCTATCCCGGCGTTCCCGAATACTTCGACCCTAAGGGCAGAGGCGTTTACCACTACCTCACAGGTGCAGCAAGCTGGCTGATGCTCACAGTCCTCACCGAGATGTTCGGAATCAAGGGTTCCTACGGTGACATGTGCTTTGAGCCCAAGCTCCTCCCTTCACAGTTTGATGACGAAGGAAAAGCTTCGGTAAGCTTTGAATTCAACGGCAAGCCTCTCACGGTCGTATATAAGAAGACTTCCGATGCATCTGCTGTTAAGAAGATAAGTGTTGACGGCGAGATCGTAAGCGAAGGCTCCAACATACTGCCGAAGGACAAGATAGGAAAACTTATCGAGATCGAACTCGACTGATGAAAGCGGGTACGTAAAATATACAGTATCGAACTCGACTGATGAATATGCGTACGTAAATCGTACAGTAAAACTTCATGATTACTGTATGAAATACGTATTTTCGGGCAGAAATACGTAAACCGTACAGTAAAACATCTTAATTACTGTATGAATTACGTACATGATTTTTCTCGTGAATAATCCCGTTCGGAGAGATTCTATTTTATGTCTCAGCAGCTTCTGTTCTCTGGAACGTCTGGTCAGGAAGTTTGGACTGGACCAGGATTGTGTCGCCGTTGAGATTAAAGGTGTATTCCCAGCCACCGTGATCTTTGCCTGTGCCGATCTCGGAAGCAACCGTTCTGTCTTCGTTATCGAATTCCATCTTGTATATGAATTCTTCGATCTGGCCTTCTTCATAGTGCCAAAAAACTACCTTGAATCCGTCAGCAGTAACACTGCTGATCTCGAAATGTTCTTCAGTATCAGTAGCCTGCCATGAGCCTTCCCAGGCGGGTATCTCTACAGGTGCTGTGGTCTCTTCAGCCGTTGTCTCTGAAGGCGCTTCGGTCGCCGATGTCTCTGTCTCAACAACCACAGTAGTTGCTGCCGTTATCTCAGATGTCTCCTGAGGCTTGCTTCCGCATGACGCCGCCGTGAGAAGCAACGCTGCCGTTAATGTTGCTGCTATTACTTTTTTCATGTTAACTCCGCGTTTTTGATTGGACTATTATATACGCTTCTTAAGTTTTGAAAAGAGTATCTCTAGCGCAATGACCGCAGCGACAGTCAAAACAAGCGCTGTCACAAGCGTGATAATCAACTTATTTCTGCGGTATGTCTTCCAGGTGGACGTAAATTCTTTGGATACGTAACATGAAGCGGGGTACTCCCTTACAAGCTTCTGCTGGATTGCGGCTGAATCACCATCAACAGAGATGAGTATGTGGGGATACGGTTCATCCGTCTTGTCTTCGTAATATGCATCAAGGTCCGTACGGAACTGATCCCATGTGGAAGGATCGTATTCGTAGTAAAGATATAGATCCGGCTCGGCATAAACATTCTCGTATCTCAATCCGTCGTAATTGAAAACAATATATTCGTACTTGTAAACATCGAGTACAGGAATATCGGAGTAGCCGGGTTGATAGCCGAATTCTTGTAACATGCGCGTGTAGTAGTTGTAATGGGCTATGGTATCCGCAGGCACCGCTATGTTGAACACTTCACCTTCACGTTCAAGTCTGCTTTTTTCTGCGATTGCAACATCATTACGGACATAGATCTTTTTCACACCATCCCAGGTGCTTATGTCGGGAATGTCATCGAATGTAATTCCTCTGGTCTCATCTTCAGGAACTATGTGACTTGCAGCCAGGTATTCCGAACGTATTCTGTCCCATTTATTATCGGAGTATTCATATGAAAAATTATATGTATAAGCATATATCGAATCAGTTTGAGGAATATATTCATCGTTTGTGCTGTCAATGAGTTTATAGACAGCGAAAATGATTAACGCGTGATATGCCAGGATAGGTACGATTATCTGCAGTGCACCAAACAGACGGCGACGTAAACGCATATTCCTTTACCCCCTCAGGAATTTCTAATTCACTTACTATTTTAACATGAGTGTTTGTTATAATCGGAGACAGTACTTTATATGAAGGATAATATGACAAGACTCGAATACCTTAAGTCACCAGAAATGTCATTTATCAGAAGGAACATCAATTCATATGGAACTTAAAACTATTCCCTACAGATTTACGGTTTGCAAACTCATGTCCGTCGGTGATCTCCCGTCGGGCATTGATTTTTGCTTCACTGCAAAAACCGATGAAGAGATATCTCTCGTCTGCAAGACCGAAGACGTGCCTGAGAAAACGCTCGTAAGAGATGACGGCTGGAAAGGCTTCAGGATCGAAGGCGTTCTTGACTTCTCGCTTATCGGGATCCTGTCGAAGATATCGGCCATCCTCGCGGAAAACAAGGTCGGCATTTTCGCGGTGTCGACATATAACACCGACTATATTTTCGTTAAGGAAGAAAACTTCGACAAGGCAATAAATGCTTTGAAAGACAATGGTTATGATGTAGCTGAGCTTACTTTCTCTTAACGATAACAAGCTCTTCAAACTCATCAGTCGGGACAGGCTTTGAGAAGTAATAACCCTGGAAGAGCTTGCAGCCCATGTCTGCAAGAACACCATACTGGCCCTGTGTCTCAACACCTTCAGTAAGTGATGTGATCCCGAGATCCATCGCAAGATTTATCACGTTCTTAACGATGGTATCCGCCTTCTGCTCGTCATCTGTCTTTCCCAGAAAATTCATGTCGATCTTAAGCACGTCTACGGGCAGTGACTTAAGCATGTTGAGCGAAGAATAGCCGCTGCCGAAGTCGTCCATCTCAACGATGAATCCGTGATCACGGAACTCCTGCATGATGGAAACGACCTTGTCGGAATCGGTAACCATTACGCTCTCGGTTATCTCAACACGGAGCTGCTTCGGATCCAGGCCGTACTCGTCAACAAGACTCTTTATGTATTCCGGAACGTCAAGATAGTAGAAATCCTTTGGCGAGATGTTGACGGAGACGAACATATTCCATCCGCGCTTCTTCCAGTCTGAAAGGATCTCACATGCGCAGCGCCACATATACTTATCGACTTCAACGATAAGACCGTTCTTCTCGAGTGAAGGAATGAATCTGAACGGCGCGAGGAAGCCATGGTCCTTGTGAATCCAACGGACAAGCGCCTCGCATCCGACGATGTTTCCGTCGCTGTCTGCAATCGGCTGGAGATACGGCCTAAGATCACGGTTTTTGATGGCATCCGCAAGCTGTGCCGTGATCTCCTGGTTCCAAAGGATCTCGTTTCTTAATTTGTCGTCATATATTGCCATATGTACGGAATCGTCTTTCTCGATCGATGTAAGAGCGAGTCTTGCATTGGCAAACATCGTTGCAATATCCTTCTCCGCACGGTCGACTTCATATGCGCCGGTCTGGGACTGGATAGGATAATTTGCGGAATCCTGCGTGATCTTGATGAGCGCAAGCTGACGCTCGATTGCTTCAGGATTGAATTCATCCTTCGGGATCAGGACACCGAAGTTGGCGCCGCCAAGTCGCCCGTAAAGACATCTTTTCGAGAAGGCCGCCTTCATCCTCTCGGCAAAACACTTGATCGCGTAATCGCCGAAGTCATTGCCGAAGATGTCGTTTACGACCTTAAAGCTCTTGATGTTGATGTACAGGATCATGTAATCAGTGTCCTTATGAACATCGATCGCCTGCTTGACGATCTTGTAGAGATGATCACTGGTATAAAGGCCCGTAAGCATGTCGTGCGTAGCCTCGAAAAGCTCTCTCCTGATCTTGAGCTGCTCCTTGGTAACATCACTTATCTTGAGGTAGAAGCCGGTGATCTTGCCATTCTCATTTAATACGTCGCGGTTCTCGAAAAGATAATACTTGATGCTGTCTCCGGAACCCGTCGAGTGGCGCTCAGACCAGTTGCCTCTTCTTAGTTTTATATTAAACAGATACTCGATCTCTTCAGGTGCATTCTCACAATTATCTTCCATGACGCCGATCAGGTTGCATGCAGCCTTGTTGACCCACACGCATCTGCCTTTAGGCGAGAAGATAAAACATGCAGCATTACCATTTGAGACAATACCCGACAGCATCTTGTCGAGAAGTCTCAAAGGCCTGTAATGGATCGAGAAATAGTAAGCAAGGATTCCTAATGCTCCGAGGCCGATCATGGAACGGTCTATGGGATTCTTAGATAAAATAAAAACAGTTTCCCACACACCGACAGCCAGGATCGATACGAACATGATAATGAACTTTTCCCTGTAGATGCGTGAATTGCGGAATATGGTAATCGCAAAAGTGATAATGACTGCAAAGAACAATCCGTAGTCGACCAGTCTGTGGATATACTGGCCTGCTAAGGGCACGAGGAAGTAGAACACTTCTCCGTTAATGACATCCCAGCGGACATCAAAAGCATGCTTTGTAACAGGATTTATAAGGAGCTGGATTGCATCGGCAAGCAAGACCCACTTGATCCATCCCGGAATTTTCCTGGGTTTACGTGTGCTTTTGCAGTATACTTCGGTGAACTTAACCAGCTCATAAATAACGAAGTCCATTCCGACATAATAGATATAGCATCCGACGAGCGCTAACCATTTGCGTTTCGCAATAACGATTATCGCGTTGCCCAAAATAGGCGGGATAAATGCTATGTCGAGCCACGATACAGCCTTGCCAAGTTCCTTGTATTGACGGCTGGCAATAATGGCACACGCCAGCAACGTGAGTATCAAAATAACAAATATAGCGACATAAACGTAACGCGATAGCAATGTCAGACATCTCCCAAAAACAGCACTTTAACAATTATCATTCTAAAGGTCTTGTGTTAATCACTCTTCACAACTTTATTAAAAGATTTAAAACAATAACTGATTAAGCAACGGGGCTATATCTGTATAAGATATGTTTTCGATTATCCCGGGTACTGGATCCGGCAATTATTGTTATAATTGCCTATTATGGAAAAAGTATTTGAATCAGAAAGAATCACATTCGTAAAAGCCACGATGGAGCTTATACCTGACTATCTTGAGATGGTCAACGACATCGAAAATGTCGCAAAGCACATCAGCGACAGATTAGAGCCCTACACCCTGGAAGAAGAAACCAAATACATGCAGGATAAACTCGACAGCGGTGCGACCATGTATTCCATGATCGAGAAATCCACAGGCAAGTTTATCGGCAACACAGAGTTTTTCGACCGCAAGGGCGATGACGCCGAATGGGGGATCGCGATCACAGGCTCTATGCAGAATAAAGGCTTCGGCACGGAAGCTCTCCGCCGCATGATCGATTATGGCTTTAATGACCTCGGCCTTGAGAGGATCCGCCTGGTCGTATTCGTCGCAAATGAGCGTGCATTCCACGTATATCAGCAGTGCGGCTTTAAAGAATATCACCGCAACAAAGTCGATATCTTCATGGATATCCGTAAAGAAGGAGGAGCAAAATGAAAGCACTTGTGATCAACTGCAGTCCCGTAAGGACAGGCGCCACGGCTGAGATAGTTAAGACCGTATGCACTGAACTGTCATCACGTTACGACACCAAAAGCATCTGCATAGACGATTACAAATTCGCTTTCTGCAAAGGCTGCCGCTCTTGCCACGCCACCGCAAAATGCGTGATGCCTGATGCATCCGTCATCTGCGATATCATGAACGAATTCGATCAGGCAGACATCATCGTATCCGTCGCTCCTTCATACTGGGCAGACATTCCGGGACAATACAAGTCCTTCATCGACAGGGTCACTCCCTGGTGCAACACACACGAACCTCATGCAACCATCAAGCCCGGAAAGAAAGGTTATGCAATCGCTTTGAGGACCGGTCCCAACATGCCCGAGTGCGAGCGCCTTATAGGCAGCATCGAACACTTCTACGGACATCTTGAGATAGAATGCACAGATCACATGGGGCTCACTTCCGTTGAGAACAAAGCAGACGTCGAACCCAGAAAAGAAGAGATAATCTCATTCTGCAAAGGCATCTGAGATGAAACGTAAGGTCACGCCTGAAGAGCGGGAGATACTGCTTAATAATCCTGAACTCGTAATGTTCGAGCCTTATAAAGCGATGAAGACGCACCGCGCATCGCTCGGCAAGTCGCTTATCCTCCCCGGCATTGCGGCCGTACTCTTTTTTGGATTCGGATTTCTGTTCCCTGACTTCATAAATGCGCACCCGACTTTTTTCGCGGCAACAGGATGCGCAATGCTTGTGTTATCTGCAGGATTTCTTCCCTTACTCTATTTCATTCTTGATGACCGCGATTACAAGAAGGCGCGCGCAACACACTACGAAAAGTATCTTAAGATGCTTCTTCCCAAAGAACTTGAATGTAACACCGCGCTCATTTCTTATATGGTTTACGAGAAAGCTGAGGGCGGCTGGATAATCGACGGCGAAGAGAGCATGTTCGGTTACTGCGGCATGGTGAACACTTTCAGGTTCGAGCCACAGACCGAAGTAGCACTCATCTTCGACGGCAAAGGCTTTCTCGCAATCGTTAAACGCGATCCGCGCACGGAGAGTTTCTTTAGATAAATCCCCTTCACATATTCACTTCGACATCAGCAACCGACTCGGCAAACGTGCGGTCGTGCTCGACAAAGAGCATCGTGACATTGTTATCCTTCACCAGGCGCTCGATCTCCTGACGCAAATAAACATCGATGTAATTAAGCGGCTCGTCCCACAGATAGAGATCGGCATGCTCGCACAAAGAAAGAGCAATCATGACGAACTTTTTCTGGCCGAGGGACAGTGCTGATACATCCCTGTAGAGCATCTCTTTGGTAAATCCCATCTTGATCAGGATCGTCGAAAATATCGTCTTGTCGCATCCTCTTTCACCGGCGATGTCATAGAGCGTTCCGGAGAGCGAAGATGTGTCCTGACCGACATATGAGATCTTAAGACCTGGAGCGATGTAGATATCGCCTTCTGCAGTTATTCCCTCGTCTTCACCCAAGCCCGCCAGATACTTTATGAGTGTGCTCTTGCCGCAGCCGTTTCTGCCCTGAAGAGAGATCTTGTTGCCGCGTTCGACAGTGAGGCTGAAGCCTTCTACGACCGGATCACCGTAACGCTTCAGGGTAATGTCTTTAAGGATTACCGGTGTCCTGTTATGGTGCTCTGTTCCCGTGATCTTCAATGTCTCGGTGCGCTCAAGGTCTTTAAGCAGGCCTTGCTTTTCTTCAAGCTTGCGCTCGTTTCTTCTCTCAAGATTCTTGGCAGCAGACATGAGTTTTCTCGCCTTCTCTGCTTCGTATGCTCTCCTGAAATGATCTTCCGCAACCTTGGAAGGTGCCTTGCTTCGGTTCTTATATCCTTCAGCTTTGGACGACCACTGCGCATTTTTCTTCATGGCGGCATCGATTAAACTCATCTCTTTTTTGAGCTGGTCGTTTCTCGCGCGCTCATTTTCCATGCGTTGTTCATTGTTCTCCCACCACACCGAATAAGTCGCTGAGACAAGCTCAAGCCCGGTCTTCGAGATGACCAGCGTGTGGTCGGTACAGCGGTCAAGGAAGGCACGGTCGTGTGATATCAGGATGAATCCGTCCTTCGTGGAAAGGTAGTCGGCAACAGCTTCTCTTCCCTGTCTGTCCAGGTGGTTCGTGGGCTCGTCTATGAGAGGATAGATACCGTCTGCTGCAAAGAGATTTGCGAGCATCAGCTTGGTCCTCTCACCGCCTGATAAAGTCTCCATCGGACGCCACATGATGTCGGGATCGGCGCCCATGAGGTTTAATTCTTTTCTGACTCTCCAGTCCTCATTTTCGGGCAATTCGTCCATAGGGAAAAGTATCGTCTCAGGAACTCCGGTGATCGTTCCGCCAAAGGGAAGTTCGCCGCGGAGGAGCTTGAAGAAAGTGGTCTTGCCCCTGCCGTTGCGGCCCGCAAGAGCGAGCTTCCATGAAGTATCGAGAGTAATGGTGACGTCGTCAAACAAAGTCTTTTCAGACCCGTCGTATCCGAATGTTAAATTGTTAATGTTAATCACTGGCATAATGATTCTCCTTTCGAAAATCCTCTGCCGGATAAATCAAAAGCCGCGACACGAAGTCCCGGCCGCGGCTAATAAAAATGCAAATATAAATGAACACACAAAAATAGACTTATCCGCGAGGCATTATATAAAACTTCAGCAGATGGTCTTTCTCATTGGTGTTCCTCCGTCTTTAAGAATTCTGCCGAGATAATACAGCATGCAAAATCCTTCGTCAAGCACATTCATGTAATCTGTTCGTCATGTGATTCACTCAGTTTTCACTCATCCTTCACCCAGCCTTCACGCATATTCACCTGCCTCGCCGTGTTACACTACGTGTGGCAAATAGGAAGCGCTGATCTCATCAGATCGTTGTACTGGCGTCATATCAGCGCTTCCCCAAATGCCGGTAAATCCCCCTTACAAATTGTTTTCAAAGGCATCGTAAACCACGGGATATTAACCCGCGTGAATAAGTCTGATAAAATATCAGATGGTGGCTTCACCACGGAATAAGGTTATATCTGTACGAAGGGGGGAACAGATATGGATAGCAACATATTGAACGAGAGCTCTGCACGTCAGAGAGAAGCATACCTGAAGATGTCTCCTGAAGAGCAGAGGGATTATCTTGCAATCAAATACGGAAATGCCCCGGCTACACCGCCGACACCCGTCGGAAATGGGGAAAACATCATTCCTCCGGCACCCACACCCGTTGTAAACGGCACGACATCAACTGACAACAAGTGTCCTTCATGCGGTGCGACACTGGCATTCGATCCTGCAACAGGCGGACTTGTATGTAACTTCTGCGGAGCTTCGGTAGCACTCAACACCATGCCCGCAGCACCCGGAATCGGATACACGCTTGAAGACCTGAACTATACGGCAGGCCAGCATTATCTGCGCATGGTAAACAAGCTCATCGTTTGCGGCACATGCGGCGGTACTTTCGTTGCTGACCAGAGCGCAATGTCTGGCCTCTGCCCTTATTGCGGATCTAATTCGATCACCGAGACAACCAGCAGCGGAATGCTCGAACCTACAGGTGTCATTCCCTTCAAGATCAGCAAGGAACAGGCCCAGGCTATGTTCAAAGACTGGGTCGTCAAAAGAAAAATGGCGCCGATGGATATCGCCAAGAATGCGGAGATCACAGACCTTACCGGCGTATATGTTCCTTACTGGATCTTCGACTGCGACACTTATGCCCCCTATTCGGGAAAGTTCGGTGTAGATTACGGAAGCGGCGACGACCGTTATACCAAGTGGCACAAGTCTACCGGTGTATGCAAGCTCCCTATAAGGAACCTGACCATAATAGCTACAAGCCGTCTTGAGAATGATTCATTCTGGAAGGGTGTCTCAAATTTTGACCTCAACTTCATGAAGAGATACGATCCGAATCTTCTCGCAGGTTTCTGGTCCGAGAGCTATACAATAGACGGTCAGGCTGCCTGGAATACGGCTATGGACAAGATCTACAACAGGATCCAGAACCAGATCAAGGCAATGGAAGGCGCCGATCATGTAACAAAACTGGAATTCAAACCGGAAGCTTCCAACATCCGTGCGAAATACGTTCTCGCGCCCATCTGGATCACTTCTTTCGATTACCATGGAACGTCCTACCGTGTCCTCGTCAACGGACAGACAGGAAGTATCGCAGGCACATGGCCGAAGTCTTTCAAGAAGTTCTTCATGATCCTGGGAATCATCGCAGGAGCTGTCATCGGTTCGCGCATATTGCTGTTCTTCTTCCAATGGCTGTTAAATCAGATCAATACGGGATTCGGAATTTAAACTTATCAGCGTTCGATATTTACGATGCGCATGTAGCGGCTTAACGCATACTCACCGTCGTGACATTCACCCGGGAAATATGCGCTCATGTCTTCAGGCTTTGTTACCCTGATAAGACCGCACTGCGTGAACAGTTCCTCAATACCGTTTCTGTCTTCAGGAGGGCAGATAAGTCCTGCCGTCTGGAGATGGTATCTGCTCGCATAAAGAGTCTTTCCGATGTCTGCTTTAGCAAGCGGCTTTACGAGGACGTTGCACATCATGGGAGACAATTCGAGATGGCTGTCTTCTGCAACTATCACGCTGCATCCTTTGCCTCTTAATACGTTGTCATGCCTTTCTTCCTCGCCGAGATAACTCTTTAATCTCTGAGTATATGAGACCAGTGTGTCCCTTGCACGGATGCCTATCTCCTGCGTTGCGTTGCGGTTTACGGCAGCCTCAAGAACAGGCAGGAATCTAGAAGCAAAACTCTTCACTTCATTCATGTCATTGGTGTCGATATAGATGACCTGGCAGCTGCTGCAAAGAAGCTGTTTTGTCGTAGCTATGTGCTTGGCAAGACCTTTGAGTTCTTTATCAGCACTGCTCACTTCGCCCAACTTTGAGATGTAGCAGAAGCCGAGCTTTTGTCCCCACTCGATGATCTTCGCGCCTGTAGGTGCAAGACCTCTCACCGCCTTGATCGCCATGTCGCTTCCCCAGACGCTTATCGCGTTGCTGAGTTCTGCCATCTTGCGCATGCCCTGTATGTCTGTCGATGCGGTATCGAAAACATAGATATAATCCTTCAGTTCAGGCCTGTATTCGATGAGCTGCATTATGAGTTTCAAGGATAACCCGTTGTCAGCCGACGGAAGCTTCAGGATATTGATGTTGCCTGTCATGAGACCTTCTGCAAGAGAATAGGCAGGAAGAAAATCCATGTTGCCTGCCGAGATGTGGAACAGCACTCCCAAAGGCATTTTCTTTACCTTTATCTGCGAAAATCCGTCTATCTTATCAGTGACGTATTCTTCAGTATTTCCAAGTTCGGTCTCAAGTTTTTTATGCAGGTGTTCTTTGGATAAAAGTGCTTCTGCCTGAATCTTATATGTGTCGACCGTATCCTTAGGGAAGACCTCCAGGAGATCGTCAAACTTTCCTTTCAAAAGATCGGCGCGGAGCTGCTCTACCGCATCGATAACTACCTCAGGAGACAACTGCTGTTTGGACAATATCTCAGGGATCTTGTTTTCGAGTTCGGTAAGGAGGCGGTCCTGCTCGGAACTCTCATAAGTTTTACCGTCGAAAAGGATCATACCTTCACCCCCTTGAGAATATCCGCAGCGCCTGCCGCACATGTCTTGATGTCATCGGGAGCAACGCGTCCAACGATCTCCAGATAAGGCGACTTAACGCCGCACGGACAGTTCGACCCGTCGTGGAGGATGCCCAGATCATCGGTCATTACGGACAATATCGGAGTGGCTTTGCAAAGCGGCGATATAAGGTTTACAAGTCCCGTTTTCTCCATGCCGATTGGCTCTAATGTATCCGGATCTCTAATGACGATCTTGCTGTAAACGGGCACGTGGAAATGATGGTGCGAACAGTCCGTGTAAAGTATCGGATGCTCTACCGCACCGAAAAATTCCACGATGTTTTCCTCATCGATATCGAGGGTTTTCTTTGCAAGTTTATAAAACGTTTCCTTGTCTGCAGCCTCCTGGTAGAACTGCTTCCATCCGCCTCCGAGCATGACCTTTGAGCCCTTGGGAAGCTTAAATGAAAGCCCTCTTTCTTCGAGGAGTCTGAACAGGAAAAACGTGTACGAGGGAAAGCCCATGAAGCGCACGGGAGCCTTGCCCTTCTCATATTTTTTGAGCGCTTCAACGATGCTCTCAAAATCAGGTTTATATCCGTCCGGCGTATGCTTCAGGATAAATTTGCGGCTTAATGCGGGAGCCAGGAAAGTAGTAAGATATGCCGTCTTTGCGACCGCTGTTTTATTCGACCTGTGCGGCTTATATCCCATGACGATGTAGCGGCAGGGCTTTGCGGTCATGATGCCGTGATATCTCGTGACTCTTATGGACATCTTCAATGCCGACCACAGATCGCCGAAAGCAAATCTGATGTGACTCATCTTGCCGCTCGTGCCGGACGAAGTCGCCATTATCATATAACTTCCCGACCTGAAATCATGCTGCTTCATAAGCATGGTCGGAATGAACGGTATGTCTTCTGCGCTCTTAATGTCTTCTGAAGAATGGATGTTAAGACCTTCGCAGATCTTTTTGTAGTCATCGCAGTGCGTGATCAGGTAGTCAAAGTTTTCTTTGCACGCGTCAATAAACAACTGCTGTTTAGCGCAGTCATACGGGTCCTTGCTCGAAAACAGTTTTCTGCGAAGCCGCATTAATTTCTCCCCATATCATTGAGCCGCTGCCGACATGTTAATTATAACAAATGTGGTGTGATAAAGCGCCGTATGAAAAATGCTGTCTGCTGTGATAAGAATCAGGGCGTGTACTGCCACACCGAAAACCGCTGCGGCACCTTATGAATATAAAACCCGCGCGCGGAATGCAACTCCTCGCGTCTCATAAGATCCCACCCCGGTCTTTCATTCAGATAGTAGCCGCTCTGGCCGTCGGCATAGTAGTAAAACTTTACGGGATGTGTGAGCGTCATTTCGAGAAGATTTACAAAGCCTTTGAACACGTCGCTCTCCATCGGACGGTACATGAAGAGTACCGTGTAGTCGTTGTAATCCAGGCCGAAAGCATCGCCTTCCACGATCTCAATATTGCGGTATCTTTTCGTCCAGCGGTCTGCGACAGATGCTACCTCGGGATTTATCTCAATGCCCGTTAATTTGCACGGAACGCCTTTGCCGACAAGATAAGCAAGAACACGGCCTTTGCCGCAGCCGATGTCGATAAATGAATCGTCAGATGAGAGTCTTAGGTCTTCCAGCACGACATCAAGTCCCTTATAGGGCGCCGACTGGCAGCCTGTCGCACCTACTTCCTGGTCAAAAGGAGATGGAACAAATACGCCGAGTTTCTCGCCGCATATCTTAAGGTCACGCTTGTTGTCGAGCGCGCATGAGATCCTGTTTGATAATGCTATAAACGGATTAGCCACCTCAGAGCCACTTCTTCTTTTTGAAGAACAGGAGACTTCCGATAACGATGGCGATACTGACTGCGATTACTACCGGGTAGCTCCACTCCCAGTTAAGTTCGGGCATGACACGGAAGTTCATTCCATACCAGCCTGCGATGAGAGTAAGCGGCATGAAGATTGTCGTAACGACAGTGAGCACCGTCATGATGCGGTTCTGCTTGATGTCGAGCTGTGCCTTATAAAGGTCTCGAAGCTGCATAGTGTAATCACGCAAGGAAGAAGCCGTATCGTGAAGTCTTGCAGCGCGGTCGATGAATAATCTGAAATATCTTAGATTCTCAATCTCAAAGAATCCGTTCTCGTTTTCCTGAAGCTCTGCAGCAAGATCCATAAGCTGGTCGTAGTGGATGCGCAGGTAACGGATGTCGTTTCTGATATCGTTCAGACGTCCTGACGGCAGATCCTCGTCGCCGTCTATGATCGCCTGTTCCATTGAATCAAGCTCGGTCTCATAGTTTTCCATGAGCCTCAAGTCGTCTTTAACTATCTGGTCCAGGAAGTCATAAAGGAATCTCTCAAGGCTCGGGATCTTCCACTTCTTGGTATGGCGGACGCCGTTGATGATCTTTTCTGCGGTGCCTGTGTCATCAATGAAAACTATTCCCTTTTCGTCCATTGCAAAAGCGAATTTCATGTCATCTGCAGAAGGATTATTTCTGTCGGGAATGGCAAATGTACCTGTAAGAGAATCGTAGTTGACTTCTGCTTTGGTAAGAAAAATATCATCCATGCCGAAATCGATATCGATTCCCATCTCGAAAGTATCTTTGGTCTTCTGCCACTCTTCAGAATTCATGACTGCGACAAACTGGCTTTTCGCGCCCTTCAGATCTTCGCGCGACACAGCTCTCAACGAATCTTCAATCAGGAAATACACTTTAAGGTCACCTCTCCGTTAAAATCAGATCAGGTCATATTTTACCAAAACTTGCCGTTATTAGATATTAAGTTCAGCCCTCGCCTTAAGGCCTTTGTTCATTATATCGTCATCTATCACTGCGAAAATGATATCGATCTCATAATCGCCGTTCGCTTCGATAAAATCGTGACACGCCTGAAGCGCTTTCCGCCAGGCCTGATCCTGCGGATAACCGTAGATGCCTGCTGAGATCAGCGGGAAAGCTATGGAGTGCAGGTCGTTCTCTTTTGCCAGGGTAAGTGCCTGCGTATATGCGCTGTAAAGGAACTTGGGTTCGTTATCGTAGCCGCCGCGCCAGATGGGGCCGACCGCATGGATGACGTACTTGGCAGGAAGCTTAAATCCGGGAGTTATAATTGCATTGCCCGTATTGCAATGTCCGAACTTATTGCATGCTGCCTGGAGCTCTCTCTCACCGGCTGCGTCGAATATCACGCCGCATACTCCGCCGCCATGCTGAAGGGCTGTATTGGCTGCATTTACAATGGCATCAACTTCAAGTTCAATAATGCTTACCTTTTGAATATCGATTTTGCTCATGACCGTTCCTCCTTTAGCGTTTTTTATTATTATAGCCGTTCTGCAATTATTTGAAGCAAAAACCTGTTCAACTAAAAAGGGTGCCATGCGGCACCCCATAGATCAGATCATGTTCTTGTATATCTTCGTACAGTCATCTTCATTGAGAGTGACAAAGCCTGATATCGTGCCGTCGCGCCCGTCGCCGTAACAGAGGTTTTTGACGAGCGTCGGGATATCCTCTTCTTTTCCGCCGAGCTCACCCAGTGTGGAAGGCATGCCGATCGAGATCAGGAAAGACCTGAAAGCTTCGATTCCTTCTTCTGCCGTATCGACACCCCAGACTCTTTTTGCAACCTGGGCAAAACGCGCTTCGTCATGCTTCATTACATACTTGAAAACAGCGGGCATTGTTACTGCGAGGCCTGCACCGTGAGCGCAGTCGTAGAGAGCAGATAACTCGTGCTCGATGTTGTGGCTGTTCCAGTCCTGTGAACGGCCGACACCGCATGAATTTGTATGTGCCATTGTGCCTGCCCACATGATGTTTGCTCTTGCTTCATAGTTGTTGGGATCAGCGATAACCTTGGGACCTTCGTTCTTCATGGTGATGAGAAGAGCTTCGATCAGACGGTCGGTTACTTCAACGTCTTTAGAGTTTGTAAGATATCGCTCATAGAGGTGAGCCATGATGTCCGTGATGCCGCATGCTGTCTGGTATGGAGGAAGCGTCTCAGTAAGTTCAGGATTAAGGATGCTGAACCTGGGTCTTATGCCTTCGCCGCTCGCGCCTCTTTTGAACATGCCCTCTTCTTTTGTGATTACGGAATCGCCGGAACCTTCGCTGCCTGCTGCTGCGATAGTAAGAACCGTACCTACGGGCAGTGCCTTGAGAATGGGCTTGCCACAGTAAAAGTCCCAGAAATCACCTTCGTAAACAGAGCCGGCTGCAATGGCCTTGGAAGAATCGATCGCGCTTCCGCCGCCTACTGCAAGGATAAAGTCGATGCCGTTTCTTCTTACGAGATCTATACCTTCATATACGAGTCCGCTTCTCGGATTGGGCTTAACTCCGCCGAGTTCGACATAATCAAGATCTTCCGCCTCAAGAGAAGCTTTTACACGGTCTAAAAGGCCTGAACGGACAACGCTTCCGCCGCCGTAATGGATGAGTACACGGCTTCCGCCAAATGCCTTGATGAGCTTTCCTGCTTCATTCTCTGTGCCCTTGCCGAATACGAATTTCGTAGGTGAATAGAAGGTGAAATTTTCCATGCGTATCTCCTTTGCTTAATTAATTGAATTAGCTTTTGCGACCGCGTCTTCAAGACTCATTCCGGAGAACTCCTGTGCGCGGAAAATCTGACCGTTTACATCATTATCCACAAATGCTCCGACGACTACTCCGGGGATCGCGCTCTCGGGTGCGTTGGGGACATTGGGGCCGCCGAGGTCCGTCCTGCACCAGCCGGGATCGGTAAGGTTCATTGTTACACCTGTTCCGCCAAGTCTCGAAGCCATGTCTTTCGTTATCTTGTCGAGTGCTGCCTTCGCTGCCGAATATCCTGCCTGCTCAGGTTCTTTGTCGATGCCGCTAGTGGTGTTTACGATGCGACCGAAACCCTTTTCGAGCATCCCGGGAAGATAGTGATAGCAGATCATCGCAGGAGCAATTGTGTTGACATTGAAACTGACCGAGAAATCTTCCGGAGGTGTCACACAGTACTCAGGTCTGTATGCGATCTGAAGACCTGCATTGTTGAGAACAACGTCAACATCGACACCGAGTGCGTCAATGTCAGAGAGCATCTTCATTACCGACGGGATATCGTTAAGATCAGCTTCAAAGGAATGACACTTAACGCCCAAAGCCTTAACTTCCTCTTCGAGAAATAAAGTGTGATCCACGCTTCTTGATTGCAGGATGAGATTGCAGCCCTGCTCTGCCATGAGCTTTGCGGCAAGTCTTCCGAGGCCGCGTGAAGCACCTGTTATCAGGACCCATTTCCCCTTGAGATCGAGCATAAAAACACCTCGCTGAAAGTTTTATCTGATGGTTCCATTTTATCAACAACAGCGGGGCGAAATATTCAATTTATCTTTGGTTTTTATTAATGTTTTGATGTTATTGAGCAGTTAATGCCTTCAACGCCATCTTGCGCTCGTACATCCTCTTATCGGCACGGATAAATACTTCAGTGTAGCTTTCATCTATCTCAGGATCGAAAACAGCCATTCCGCTGGAAACTATGAGACTGTCGTTGCCGACATTCTCATCGATCTTCTTATCAAACTGCGTCTGGAGATATACCCTGTTATCGAAATCGCTTCCGGTGAGGATTACAACGAATTCATCGCCGCCGATCCTGTAAACAGGACTGTGTTTATAATGCTCGCAAATTAGTCTGCAGGCTTTCTTCAGATATTCGTCGCCTGCTTCGTGGCCCATGGTATCGTTAATTGCTTTCAGACCGTTAAGATCAAATACGACCAGTCCGTATCCCTCAAAACTGTGATCTTTAGCCTGCTTTTCAAGTTCCGTCAATGATTCAAGATAAGCGAGCTTGTTATTGACTCCGGTAAGACCGTCTCTGTAAGCCTTCTTCGAGGCATTCTCCATCTCGCGTTTGTGCACGATATCTTTTTCCCTGTAAATAAATGAATGGATAGTACATGTCGCAAAAAGGCATCCCAGTGCATACAAAGGCATGAAGGGGAACAGCATCTGCAAAACAATAAAGACCGCCATAATGATTGCTGAGCAGCCTACTGTCCTGTAATGAGCTTTACTGATTCCCTCGGTTTTTGCCGATTCAGCAAAAGCATGGATTGCTGTCCCTAAGAACATTATCATCTGCATAAGCAAAGCGATATATCTTGCGGGAAGTGCCACATACTCTTTCTCTGCGGTAAAAGTAAATACGATCGGCACAAACAGATTAACGGTAAGGATTGCCATTTCAAAACCGAAAATGAACCATCCGCCAAAAACAAATAATTTAGTCTGCTTGCCTTTGTTCCCGATAAATACAACCACAGCCTTTGTCCAGAATAATACGGACAGAACCATCGAGGAGAACACCAGGATAGTATCAATATATGCAGCCACTACCCATCTTTGTTCATATAGCAGTCCCCACATTGCATCTACAAAGAAATATGCGATAAGGGCAATCAAAAACTGGCGGTACTTATTACGGAGTTCATTAGGAAATGAACTCTTCCCATTGCCCAGCACCTCGAAATTAACGAGGACAAGGACGATTATCGATATTATTCCTATACTGGCATAATACATGATCCTTCCCGCACTTCCTTTTATAATGACTTGATTATAAAAGCGGGAGGTCGAAATTGTAATAAGAATTTGAGATTGTTTACCGTTTATTTATAAGCGTGAAACCTTATATTTATTTTTCAGGTGCCCATCATTTCCTTCCTATAGGGGTTATCATCTGTCGCATCAAAACCCGGAAGCAGGTATTCTTCCTTCATATACTCGTGAACATCCAGGTCAAGGAAATAGTTGCAGAACACGATCGCGCAGTAGGTGATCTTAGTGTTGCCATCCTTGTTTTCGGGGATCATGGCATAGACAAAACCGTTGTATTCATCGGAATCCATCGCAACGATATCGTAGCCTTCAGGCTCGCCCGTAACGGTATAGATGCCCTCGTATTCCTCAATGCCGATCGCCTCAAGCCTTGCCATTTCCTCATCGTAGGCGTCGCCGTAATCAAGCGTCATGTAGACAAGATACTGCGGATCCCAAGGGTTGTAGTAAGTGATCTGGAAATCATCTGCGGGAACATCGATCGTCTCCGGGAAGATATCGAAGATCGGCTGCTTGCCCATGGTGTATTCACTGTTTGGTTTGCCGTCATGGATATACGTGTTGTAATCCGAAATATCGTTTGTGGTTTTGATCTTTGCGCTGTAGAACATAGCGGCAAACATGCCGAGCAGCAAAAAGCCCACGACTATGTAATGCGTCACCACAGAAAGCAGAACGATAATGGTCACTCTTATGGCTATTACAAGTTTTCTGTGTTTGGAGATCCTCTTAAGAATGCCGGTCACATATAAGGTGATTATCGACATCGCAACAAATGCCAGGAATGTCATTAAGATCGCCGATGATCTCTTTAAGTCGGGATTATTAATGTCATATGCGATTATCTGAAGCACGAGTGCTATCAGCGTCACGCATACACCGGCAATTCCGGCTATCTGGACACCCCTTAACAAACGTCCCTTTTCATTGCCTGCATAGACCGCCATCTTCTCGGCGACCTCTTTTGTCTCTTTATCCATCATCTCGCTTTTCCTCTCCCCGTCTATGATCTCCCTTACATCGACATCGTAGAAATCGGCAATCTCGACCAGCAGTGAGATGTCCGGAAGATTTGTTCCGGTCTCCCATCTTGAGACTGATCTGTTGCTGACATTGAACTGCTTTGCCAGCTGCTCCTGAGTAAGTCCTTTTTCATTACGCAAAGACTTAAGGAACTGTCCTGTTTTCTTCTGATCCAAAGTTCGGGCCTCCTTCCGGATAGAGTCAGGATATGATAATCCTCTCAAAATTAACACGACACAAAGCGGGAATTGCCGTGTTTTCGGGGTTTAGACACGGTGTGTCCGTCTTAAAAATGCTTAAATCTGTTTCCTGTCGGCTTGCCGTGACCATAGTAAATGGTTCTCTCACCGAGCCCGTCGATCTTCCCGGCACTCTTCCTGATCGCATCAAGATCGTTATAAAGATGTCCCGTCGCGGGGCTGATCCAGTTATCAAGTTCGTCGCCGACGATGAGATATTTTCCTTCGACATCGACACCGATCGAACCTTTGGTGTGACCGGGAAGTCCGATTATCTTTGCGTCAAATCCATATGCCGACAGATCGTCGCCGTCCTTGATGAAAATGAGATTGTCGGGTTTCTCGACTTTTGTCTGTCTCAACACCTTAAGTGACGTGCCGAGCACGACTTTGCCGACGATGCCGTACGATTCCATCGGCTGTTTGTCGAAGCTATCGAAAAGCTCAACATCCGCCTCATGACATGCCACCGGAATGCCAAAGTGCTTCGACAGTTTCGCAGCGTTTTCGGCGTGATCGAAATGCGTATGCGTCAGAACGATCAGCTTCATGTTGTACTTGCTGCATTCTTCCAAAACCTTGTCGTAACTAACCGCACTACCGGTATCAACAAGGAATGCGTCTTTTCCGTTTGAGACTAAATAACAGTTGTCTGTTTTGCACTTTATCCATGTTACCGTACTCATGAGCCATATCCCCTTTTTATATTCTGTCTTATGTTATCACATCAGGATGATAGCAAGATCTCTTAACCTGGTGAAGTAGCATGACCGGTGTGCAATTGTTACTCCAAAAAACAGCCAACAATTGCACAATATCGTCTTTTTTATGCAATTGTTACCCCCCAAAAAGAGCAACAATTGCAAAGAGGATGCCTCGTTGTATTGAGACATCCTCTTGTGTAAGTTTTCGAAAAGATCAAAGATCAGTCGTCAACAGACTTATCTGTAGCCTTGGCATAGATTGCTTCGACTTCCTTGCCCGGAGCCTTTGTTGCAAGTGTAACCACGACTGCAATGATGAGGCCTGCAATGAAGCCGGGAACGATCTCGTAAATGCCTGTGTCGGAGATGGCTGCAGGTCTGATCGTGCTCGTAAAGAGAAGGAGCCATGTGATATCTGCAACAGCGCCGCCGATGATTCCTGCAACTGCGCCTGCGTAGTTAAAGCGCTTCCAGAACAGTGAGAGGATAACGACAGGTCCGAAGGATGCACCAAAGAGACCCCATGCGTTCTCAACCATGTTCATGATGTCTGCGGCCCAGGACTGTGAGTCATCAAGGCCCTGACGTGCGATGAAGAAAGCAACGACTGCAACAACAAGAACTACGATACGGCCGACCCAGAGCATCTCCTTGTCGGAAGCGCTGTTCTTGCGGAGGAGCGGCTTATAGATGTCGCTCGTAAATGCGGAAGAAGCAACGAGGAGCTGGGAGTCAGCAGTGGACATTGCAGCGGCAATGATCGCGGAAAGAAGGATTCCTGCGATGAAGCCGGGGAAGATTCTGCTTACGACCTCGATGAAGATGTTCTTACGTGCATTAGGAAGGAGAAGTTCTGCAAGAGATGTTCCGTCGCCCAAGATGAAAGTTCTTCCGAGGTAAGCGATAACTGCTGCGGCACCGAGAGTAAGAACTACCCAGATGATGGCAACAGTAGCTGACTTCTTGATCTGTGAAGGCTTCTCGATAGACATGAAGCGTACGAGAATGTGAGGCATACCGAAGTAGCCCAGTCCCCAACCGAGACCTGTTACGATCTCCTGCCAGGGAGCAGCGAAAGGATTGGTGCCGAATGCGGCAACTTCATCGCCGGCTGCATTTGTGAAAGCATTATAGTAAACGGGATCGAAATCGCCGACAGCCTTCATGACGATCGGTACTGCAAGGAGTGCGATGAGCATCATGATGCCCTGGAAAAAGTCTGTCCAGCATACAGCCTTGTAACCGCCAAGGAATGTATAGATGAGGATCAATACTGCGAAGATGATCATTGCGAGGTGCGGATTGTCAGCAAGTGTCGGAATGACAGATGTGAAAACTGCTGTACCTGCAACGAAGCCGGATGCAACATAAACCGTGAAGCTGATGAGGAAGATGATAGCGCATACGACCTTCAGCACGGGGCTCTGGCTTGCAAATCTGTTTGTGAGGTACTGAGGGAGAGTGATCGAGTCACCTGATGCCTTTGAGAAACGGCGGAGTCTTGTGGCAACGAAGATCCAGTTGCCGGCCGTACCAAGTGCAAGACCTATTCCGATCCAAACCTGTCCCATACCGAACGCGAAAAGCGAACCCGGGAAACCCATCAACAGCCAGCCGCTCATGTCCGATGCCTGCGCGCTCATCGCAGTAACGAAAGGACCCATGTGACGGCCGCCGAGGAAATACTCTTTCTCGTCGCTGCCCTTGCTCTTGAAGAAGAAGAAAATACCGATGCCAAGGACTACCACGAAATAGAGTATGAAAGCAATTAACTTGTCCATAACATACTCCTTTAGAAATATATAACGTTCGTATTATAACAGAATAATTCTTTTATTGACTAAAGAGTGCCCGCATCGATTTAAGAAATATTTAAGGAATGTGTAAGAGTTATCTCAAGATTTACTCCCCGTCAGACAGTAAAGTATGGTCAGAAAAATCAAAAAGGCGGTCTGGCTTAAAATGGAAAAGACAAAGAATAATTACGGTAAGTTTCTTCTGCTCTGGGCAGGCGAACTGATCTCATCAATAGGCGGAGGCCTCACGAGCTTCGGTCTTGGTCTTTATATTTTCCAGAAGACGGGAAGCGCTGCAGACATGGCGATGCTCACACTCCTGGGCTTCCTTCCCGCACTTGTCCTCAAGATCCCAGCAGGCGTTCTTGCTGACCGCTATGACAGACGTCTTCTCATGATGATCGGCGACGGTCTTTCAGGCCTGGGCGTCCTCTTCATTCTCATTTGCATGCTCACAGGAGAAGCCGCGCTTTGGCAGATCTATCTCGGAACCACCATAAGCTCGGTCTTCTCCGCTCTCCTTGAACCATCGTACACTGCAACCATAACTGACCTTCTCACAAAGGAACAGTATTCAAAGGCTAACGGTCTTGTATCGATGGCAGGTTCTGCAAGATATCTCTTCTCACCCGTGATCGCAGGATTCCTTCTTGCGGCAAGCGACATCAAGCTGATACTCATAATAGACATCTGCACATTCTTCCTTACAGTCGTTGCTGCTGCAGTCGTAAGAAGCTCTATCAAGACAAGCAAGCCTTCCAATCCCGAACCGTTCTTTAAGAGCATGAAGGAAGGATGGCAGGCAGTATCCGGCAACAAGGGCCTTCTTATTCTCGTCATTGTATCTTCCCTGATATGTCTCTTCATGGGCGTATTCCAGGTTTTGGGTGAGCCTTTCGTGCTCTCTTTTGCAGACTCGAAAACACTCGGAATCGTTGAGACGGCGGCAGCATCAGGAATGCTCGTTACAAGCATTATCTTAGGCATCAAGGGAATCAAGAAGAACTTCGCAAGAGTACTTGGAATAGGCCTTGCAGTATCAGGTGTCGGGATGGCATTGTTTGCGGTAACAAGAAATGTCTACATCATCTGCGCATTCGGATTCCTGTTTTTCGCAGCGCTGCCTTTTGCAAATAACTGCCTCGACTATCTCGTCAGGATCAACATCGCACCTGAGCTTCAGGGCAGAGCGTGGGCCTTCCTGGGCTTCATCTCACAGCTCGGTTATGTAGTGGCTTACGGATTAAGCGGAGTTGTTGCCGATGCAATAGGAAAGCTCACCGGCGAGGGTGTCGGAACAGGTTCATCCATTACGATCATCGGATCCGGAATCTGCCTCGTCATAACAGCGGTCATAATGCTCGGTATAAAGAAGATAAGAGAACTTGAAAAGGCCGGAGAAACGGCAGTGATCGTGGAGAAGATCGCTTAACGGATTCTTATCTGGACTTAATGGCATTCAACAATTCTTTGGTAAAGAATCTGTTCTTGAATAAGATGTTCAGGATTATGTAGAATGATCCGCCGACAAGCACGCCTCCGAAAAGAGATACCGTCACGGACTTTACGAGGAACTCATAAACAACCAGTACAACAAACATAAAGAATGTTGAGATGATGACTTTGATAAGGTTCTTTTTGTCTGATTTGAAATTCATGTATTTCTTTGCCAGAACGAATATCAATATGAATCCGAACACCTCCGAGAACAGGGATGCAATGGATGCGCCCAAAGATCCGATGATTGGGATCAGGAAAAGGTTGCTTATGAAATTTACCGCTACGATGATGAAATATGAGATCATCAGTTTGAGTTCCTGTCCCGCGCAGAGCATGACCTGATAACATACTATGTCACCGATACATTTAAAGGGGATCATGAGCGCAAGAACGATAAGGCAGAACGCAGAGAACAGATAGTCCGTGCCGAGCCACAGATCGATAAGCGGATATGATACGCAGGCAAGCCCGATGCCTGCCGGGAAAGAGATGAAGATCATCAGGTCGAGCCCGAATTTTGTAAGCTTGTTGAACTTTTCCTTATCGGTCTCGTAAAGGTAACTGAGTCTGGGCAGAAAGACTGCGGTAATTGCACTGACTGTCGTGACGATAAGGAATATTATCTTTTGTGCATATGTGTAATATGCAACATTCTGGTTGTTGCTGAAAAGATCGAGCATCGTTATGTCGACCCTTGCATAGAGTTCAGAAGAAACCGCGCAAAGTGCAAGAAAAACAAGTGCTTTAAGGTGCCGTTTAACGTTCGTCTTTTTGAAGCTGAATCTCGTTGTCCTGCAGGCATAAATGACGTTTATCAGGTAATTTCCGCCATTTGCAAGAACACATATGAGTGCGTACTTGTAGAGATCTTCAGGCGTACTAATGAAGATGAAAACAGCACCCAGCATCAGCGCCTTAATAACGAATGAACGTATAGCTATGAAACGGAATTCTTCCGTTCCCTGGAAATACCAGTCGACGTTTATGAAATTAAATAGCAGTGCAATGGAGCATATGAGATACATCTTGATCTCAGTTTTGAACACGGGAGCGAAAACAAGACATACAACAAAAATGATGATGGCGGCAACGGTCATGAAAGCGTTGATTATCATCATCTCGGAGAAGAGCTTATCCCTTCCCTTCTTGTCATCTTTTCTTTTCGCGATCTCTCTCGTGGCATACGCCTGAATACCGAGAGAACCGAGCATGACAAAATAAGAGACGTTGTTCTGCACTGCAGCATGACGGCCGATTCCGTCAGGAGTCAGGATCCTCGCTACATATCCCGAACTGATAAGCGGAAACAGAATATTCAGCAGTCTGTATATCACGCTGAAGACCGCATTTTGGAAAAGTGATCTTCCGCCTGCTTTATTGCTCATTGTTCTTCCTTCTTTTTGCTTTGTTTACCCTGCTCTCAACAGACCATCGCACTCTTCTTGCGCCTCTTGCAGGTGCCGACAGAACAGTTCCGAGTTTCTTGTTTTTCCTTCCGGTCTTCTCAAGGATACGGACCTCCATCTTATCTTCAGGGTTGGTCCAGCTTCCTGCAAAATGATGAATGGAAACCGTGTTCCCGGTTATATTAACATCCCTGGTCTTGTAATCTTTCGCGCAGAAAACATCTTTGGGATAAAGCGCGAAACCGTCTATGACCTGAAGTTCGTTATTAAGTATAAGACCTTTTTCAACACATGAAGCAGTTATTGCATCAACATTGGTAAATTTATCATCATATGACCCGTCATCGTTTTTGAAATGGCGGCCGTCGTAATCGTGCAGAAGTTTATCGAAAAGCGGATAGCCCTTCTCGCATGCCATGATGCCTGTGGGAACTTCGGTATCGGTCTGGAATCCGGAGAATGCCTGATGTTCAAGGAACCGGTCCAGAGGCTTTATTATCTCCACGTCCGTGTCCATGTATACACCGCCGTATGTAACCAGAACATAAAGCCTTACGTAGTCAGTAACGAATGCCCATTTCTTTGCTTCGTATGCTTCCTTAACATATGCGCAGCAATTGATGTCGAAGTTATCCTCGTTCCATTCGCGGATCTCATATTCAGGCAGTATCTTCTTCCAGCTGTCAATGCAGCTGACAGCCTTTTTCGGAAGAGGTTTTTTGCCAAACCAGCAATAATGTATGAGCTTCGGTATCATTGCGTTTTATCCCTGGAAGAGCCTGCCATCCTGCAGTATGTTCTTACTCCGAACACCTGAAGAATAAGGCCCTTCATCTTATTCTTAAAGCCTTTGGCTGATTTCAATATTTTACGTCTTGGCAGCTGGTTTCTGCACTCAAACTTATAAAATTCCAGCGATTTGATTTCCCAGAAATACGTATCGGCCCAATTCCCGAGAAGAAGGCGCTGACATCCTTTGTCTGTAATCTTTCCGGTATAAAGCTCGTAAAGTTCATCCATTATCCTGATGAATGCCTTCGCATGTTCTTCACCGGAATCAGAATTCGTTATCGAGTTCTCTCTGATGCGGTAACAGTATGCTTTCTCCGGAATATACAAAACCTTCTCTGCATGGCACATAACCTGCGGTGTCCAGAGTTCGTCTTCGTGTATAAGGCCCTTTTCAAACAGAAGAAAATTGTCTTTCAGGAAATCTCTTCTGACCGCCCTGAGCCATGCAGTCATGGAAGCTTTGTTGTGATCTTCTATCTGCTTAACCATAGCTTCAACGCCTGTCATCACGCTGTTTTGCGGAAGTCCATTATGGACCAGGATGCGGTCGAGATCTGACGGAATAACGGAATCATCTTCATTAATAGTCACTCCATCCCACAGCAGAACATCAGCATCGTTTTTATCCGCAGTATCAATGATCTTCTCCATCGCAGAAGGTATTACCATGTCATCCGAATCGAGAAAGAAAACATACTTGCCGGATGCTCTTTCAAGGCCGTAATTTCTCGCATCAGAAAGGCCGCCGTTAGTCTTGTGGAAGCAATTTATAAACCCGAATTCAGAAGAATATCTGTCTGCTATTTCACCTGAAATATCAGTAGAACCGTCGTCAACGATTATTATTTCAGTGTCTTCTATTCCTTTGGTGCTGATAAGTGAATCAAGACAGCGTTCAAGATAATCCCCGACGTTATAGACGGGAATGATGATCGACAGAATTATTCCGTCAGATTTCAGCTGTTTTGCGCTACTTTCCAACGCTGCTATCCTCTCTTAAAGACTTTATAGAAAAACACTTTGACAGACAGAAGGAGCACCCTGCACTTATCAATCAGACGCCCGGAAGTTTTCCACAGGAGACCGGTATCTATTTGTCCGGCAAATCCGTATTTACAGAAGTCATATTCAAAGATCATGTGAAGATAACGTCGCGTCAAAGTTGCCTTAAGTTTTTTGCAAAGAGCCTGGTCTTCTATCTTTTCATCACAAAGACCATAAAGCACGGGATAGACATACAACAGGGACTCAATGTTTCTGGTCCAGTCTGTCTTTTCGGGATTGGTGATCGAACCTTTGTGTATCCTGTACCGGTATATCTTCTCCGGAATATATCTTACGCTCCTTGCTGAGAGCAGAACCTGTATCACCCATAATTCATCTTCATGAAGAATGCCGTTTGCAAAATACAGATCATTATCAAGAAGGAATTCTCTTCTGTGTAATCCGAGCCAAACGGTTGCGGGAAAACTCATGCACTCATCAAGCTGTTTATTTATTGCCTGCTGTCCGGATATTATTCCGTCATCTGCATTAAGACCCAGATGGATAAAATAGTCTTCACGCTTTTTAGGAAATATGGTTCCTTCATCATCGAAAATCTCAGCGTCCCATAAAATAACGTCTTCGCCTGAATTCCCGATGTCTCTTATAACCTTCGAAAACAATCCGGGATCTACTTCATCATCAGCATCACAAAAGAAAACATATTTGCCTGAGGCTTTTTTGAGACCTGCATTTCTGGCTTCAGAAGGACCTCCGTTGGATTTACGGATAAGAGTTATGTTCTTATGGGACTTAATGTATCTTTCAGCTATCTCGGCAGAAGAATCAGCCGACCCGTCATCTATAAGGATTATTTCCGCATTCTCAATGCCCTGTGTTTTCAACAAAGCCTCAAGACAACTGCCGAGATATTTCTCAGCATTAAACACAGGGATCACGACTGACAATGCAGTGTCTGAATTGGAAATGCTATCGGTCATAGGTTCATTTTAATGTATAAACAGGTTAAGTCCCAGTACCATGGCTTTGTGTCTGAGTTTCAGAGCCGTTCGCTTTAAAAGTGCCTTGTCTATATTTTTCCCGCTGTCAAACCTCCAGAACCTGTATTTATAGATCATGTGAAGATATCTTTTAGTCAGATTCCCTTCAAGATATTTCTTCAAAGGATCGTCTGCAAGTGTATCTTCATAGTATCTGTAGAGCTTGGGATACACATACATCATGGCCTTAACATTTTTCTCGAGATCAACATGATCGGGATTGGTGACAGAGCCGTGGCGTATCCTGTACAGATAGATCTTCTCGGGGATGTAAACTACGCTTTTGGCATTGAGGAATACCTGAGGGATCCATAATTCGTCTTCATATGTCGTCCCCTCTTCAAGGAAAAATCCGTTATCAAGAAGGTAATCCCTTCTGTATGCGCCAAGGCAGACGCTTGCTATGAGACCTTTGCCGTCTTTGACGAGTGATTCGACAACCTGTCTTCCCGTATAGGTTTTCGTGGTCCGTTCAAGTCCGCAATGCGAGAAGTAACTTGTATTCTTACGTGACAGGATGCTTTTTTCTTCATAAATGATGTCACAGTCCCAAAGGAAAGCATCCGCTGAAGAAGATTTAGTTTTCGCTATGAAATCACCAAACAACGCCGGATCTACTTCATCATCGGAATCGCAAAAGAAAATGTATTTCCCATAAGCTTCTCTGATTCCGAGATTTCTGCTCGAAGAAGCACCGCCGTTTTCCTTATGAAATGTGCGGATATTCTCATGGGCAGCAGCATAACTGTCAGCTATCTCTCCCGATCTGTCCGATGACCCGTCATCAACAAGGATAATGTCCGTTTTCTCTATTCCTTCCGCTCTCAAAAGCGAATCAATGCACATTGAAAGATACTTCTCAACATTGAAAACGGGAATGATTATAGACAGACTCGGATTATCGGGCACTATCGGTTGCTCCTCATTTGAACAGTTTGTCGCAAGCCTCGGATAACTTCTCACAAAAGCCTTCAATGTCAGGCTCGTATGGTTTGGCATCCATCCTCTTTATTATCTCATCATAATGGGTAAGAATGTCACCTAAATCGTTGATATCTTCTATCAGGATGATATTGTGTCTCTGCTTTTTGAGTTCACGTCCAATCTCAAGCTGGTGGTTATCGACGTGCTCGCCTAAAGCATGAAGTCTGGGAACAACAATGGGAACCTTACCGAGATTTACGACTTCAATATAGCAGCAGGGACCGCCGTGTGTGACTACGATCCTTGCATCGCGGATAAATCTATCCATCTCTGCCTGCTTGTAGAACTTCTGCCAGACACAGTGTTTGGGCTGATATGTGGAATAGCCGGTCTGGACAATGACTTCCTCGTCATGCTCCGCGGCCCAGTGGTCTATATATTCGACCAGACGGTTAAACTGCTGCTCGTGCGTTCCGACTGTAACTACTATCATGCTCAGAAAAGACTCCCGTAATAAACAGCTTTAGGAAAGACCTCCTTCATCTGTTCCCACTGGACGATGAAAAGGTCGGATATCTTGTAGCAAAGCTTACCGGAGAGCGAAGCCTTGTTGATCCTGTCAAAAGTTTCAATATAAATGAGCTTGGCACCCATCATCTTTCCGATATAGAAAAATGGAACGGCAGGTGCGGCACCGGCTGATATGATCAGATCAGGTCTCTCCTTGCGGAGGATCTTAATTGCTCTGTGCGTGTTGATGATCAAAGCCTTAAGGCTTCTGTTCGACGGATAATAGACAGGGTAAATCTTTTCACCCTTAAGCTGGCTCCTGGCATCTTCCTTGTCGAAAGTAGCCCAAAAGCGCTCTTTATCCTCCCAAAAGGGACGCAAAATATACAGATGATCAAGATGTCCCCCGGACGAACCTACGAGGCACACCTTTATTTTCTTGTCGCTCATTTAATCTACCCTTATTATTTATTTTATCCCTGTCAGCCATTATACAACATTTCGGTGAAAAATATCACAAAGCCCAATAATATCAAGGGTTTTTTAGGATTTGAGGTGGGCATATGGGACCGTTATTTCTGAACTTTTCAAACACAAAGAATAAAATAGTCGCGTATCTCCTATGATAAAATGAAATAAATAATAGCGGAGGACCCCTGATGGATCTGTTCAAGGTTTTTATTTGTGAAGACGAGAGCATCGTGCGTGAAGGTCTGCGCGACATGATCCCGTGGGAGAAGTACGGCTTCGAGTTCGTCGGAGATGCTCCCGACGGCGAGATGGCCCTGCCCATGATCCGCAAGCTAAAGCCCGATGTGCTCATCACGGACATCACAATGCCTTTCATGGACGGACTGTCCTTAAGCAAGACCGTCACCAAAGAGCTCCCCAACATCAAGATCATCGTAATCTCAGGTTACAGCGATTTTGAGTACGCCCGAAAAGCGATCGAGATCGGCGTCGAGCAGTATCTCTTAAAGCCTGTCACCAAGACAGACATGATCAACGCCCTTGAAGGCGTCCGCAAGAAGATCACCGAAGAGAACGAGCAGAAAGACTACGTAAAACTCTACGAACAGGAGTTCAAGAAGTTCGAGCGTCTGTCACACAGGGTGTTTTTCGAGAAGCTCGTAGAAGGATCCCTGTCGGTACAGGAGATCTACGAAGAGGCAGACAAGCTCCACTTAAACCTCTCGGCCGACGGATATAACATTGTTATATTCTCGATCAGGGACTTAGACCAGTCCACATATTCGGATGAGGCTTCCGGCGTAACGGAAAATCTCTTAAACCAGTTCCTGCAGTATCCCGATTACATCATCTTCAGATGCAATCTGTTCTCATATGCCGTGCTCATCAAGGGCGACGAAGAGAGCTTGAAGCGTATGGAGGAAAAGTGCGTCAAGATGATCGGCCAGCACTGCGAACAGGCTTCGGCCACACTCGACTGGCACGTTGCTGTCGGCGTCGCGACGAACAGACTGAGCGGCCTTTCATCCTGCTATCAGGATGCGAACCGCGCATTTGCATACAGACACATCTTCCCTAACCAGCATATCTTCACGTCAGAGCAGATCAAGTCAGAGCAGTACGTTCCTGACGAGAGCGAGCTCCATAAGATCGATGCCGGCAAGTTCGATCCCATGATCATCAGGTATTTCGTCCAGACGGGTACTGCGGGCGAAGTCGAGACATTTGCCGACGACTATTTGAAGAGCCTTGAATCGAGCGTCAATTCGATCCTGTTCCGCTACTACCTGCTCGTAAGCATCAGGGTCAATGTAGAGCTCGCGCTCAAGGAAGCAGACGTCGATTCCGAACAGATAGCAAACAGCCTCCCCACGTTCGACACGAACATCACGGCTGAGGAAGTTAAGCCCTATCTCAACGAAGCGCTTTCAGTCGCGATCAAGATGCGCGATGCCGAAGCCCAGAAGCGCGGCAACGACATCATCAACAATGCGGTCGATTACATAAACGAACACTATGCGGATGAAGACATCTCACTCGATTCCGTTGCAGAAGAGATCAACATCAGCGCAAACTATCTAAGCGCACTGTTCTCAAACAAGGTCGGATTATCCTTCGTCGAATACATCACCAAGAAGAGAATGGCAAAGGCAAAGATCCTGCTGCGCAACACGAGCAAGAGGTCCGGCGAGATCGCAAACGAGATCGGTTACAGGGATCCCAGATATTTCTCATTCGTATTCAAGAAGAACCAGGGCTGCACACCCAGTCAGTATCGTAACGGAGAAGTCACGGAATAATGAAGTCTTCCTCCGACAGGAGAAAAAGCTCGAACACGGTACAGAAAAAAATGTACCGCCTTATGCTTCAGATGTTTATTCCGATCGCGGTCATACTGGTCAGTATTTTCGTAATGCTTTTGACACGTAACCTGATGTACGCATCCGTGTCCGGAAACATCGTCAAAGTATCCGGCTTTAACCAGAAGTTCAAGCAGGAGATCGATGAGCAGATGTATTTCTACGTAACGGGATACAGCGACGAAATGCCGTGGGAGGATGTTGAATCGGCAAGATCCCTTGCAGAAGACCTTCTTCAGAACACATCGAACTCCGACGGCCGCAAGTCGATAACCAGCGTTCTTTCGCTCTGCGACAAGCTGAGCATATACATGCAGGACATCGAAAACACTTCCAGCTACGATGACCGCATGAATCAGCTTGAGACCAACATCTACATCACGACAGGCCTCATCGAAGAGTACATGTATTCGTATCTTTATTACGAGGCAGGCGAGATGGCAAGCATCCAGAAGCAGATAGATTTCTGGCTTACCGTAGAGATCCTTTTCGTCGTTCTGGTCATGATCTTCGTTATCCCTATCGTTTTGAGCCGTGCCGTCAAACTCTCGAAAAGCATTACCGATCCTATCGTTGAGATGAACAGCCGCGTTGAACAGATCGGCGGCGGTGACCTGAGTCCTCATACTCCGGTCGAGACCGATGACACAAGCCTCGCACTTCTCTCTGCCGGTATCGAAGACATGGCCGCAAGACTTGATAAGCAGATCGAATTAAACCGCCAGGAGCAGATCAAGCTCCGCGACATCGAGCTGTCACTTATCCAGGCGCAGATCAATCCCCACTTCCTTTACAACACTCTCGATGCGATCGTATGGCTCATCGAGATCGGCAAGAACGATCAGGCAGAACAGATGGTAACGAGCCTGTCGTCCTACTTCCGTTCGTTCCTCAGTGACGGCCGCGACATCGTAACCGTTGCCGAAGAAAAACAGCATATCCAGAGTTATCTCGAGATCCAGCAGGTCCGTTACAGGGATATCATGGAATATGAGATCAATATAGATCCGTCGATCGAAGATACAAAACTTCCGAAGATGACTTTGCAGCCTCTCGTCGAGAATGCGATCTATCACGGACTCAAGCCCAAGCGCGGCAAAGGTAAGATAATCGTTACCGGTGTACGCGAGAACGACGACATCATACTCAAGGTATCAGACACGGGTCTCGGCATGAATAAAGAAGAACTTGAAAGCCTGAAGACAAGAGTCCTCAACGAAGATACAAGAAGCTTCGGTCTCACATCATCTTACAAGAGACTGAAGATCCTTTACGGTGATGCATGCAGATTCGATATCGAGAGCACACCGCAGGAAGGAACTTCGATCAGCATACAGATACCCGGAAAGGCGGACATCGATAATGAAACGATTCTTTAGTATCCTGCTCTGCATGACAATGATATTAGGCATGGCCGGATGCACAGGCATCCGTGCAACAGAGCCCGCCGAAAACGATGCGTATGTGATCGGTTTTTCACAGGTCGGTTCCGAATCCGACTGGCGTGTGGCAAACACAAAATCCATGACCGACACATTTGCAGATGATGACGAATATGAACTCGTTATCGAAAATGCAAGACAGCAGCAGGAGAATCAGTTCACAGCCGTCCGCCGCTTCATCCTTGAAGGCGTTGATTTTATTATCATTGCGCCGACAGTTGAAGAAGGCTGGGAGACGATCCTGACTGAGATTCAGGATGCCGGTATTCCAGTAATCATCGTGGACAGATCCGTTGCCGTCGAAGATGACAGTCTCTATCTTACAAACGTCGGCTCTGACTTCCTCCGTCAGGGAAATCTCGCAGTCGAATGGCTCGAAGATGAGATTCCCGAAGACACTGAGATCAAGATACTTCACCTTCAGGGAACGATCGGTGCGACCGCGCAGATCCAGCGTACAAAGGCTCTTGAAGATGCAGTAGCAAAGCATTCCAACTGGGAGATCACAAGCCAGCTCTACGGTGACTTCACTGAAGCAAAAGCATATGAGGTAATGACCGATTACTTAAAAGAAAACAGTGACATCGACGTGCTCTACAGCGAGAACGACAACATGACTTTCGGCGCGATGAGAGCGCTTGATGAAGCAGGCATCACCTACGGCAACGGCGGTCAGGTCAAGATAATCACTTTTGATGCAACCAGAGAAGCACTTCAGTATTGTCATGATGGCAAGATCAATCTCTGTGTCGAGTGCAATCCGCTGTTCGGTCCTCGCGTAAAGGAACTCATCGAAGACTACCGCAGCGGCAAAGAGATTCCTAAGCATGTATATGTTGATGAATCTGCTTATACGACACAGAACATCACTCAGGAATTTGTTGACTCGAGAGAATATTGATAACTGATCCTTAATATCGCTTACTAAAACAGACAATAGTCAGGTGATGTACATTTTTCGCGATTTTCGACTCGAAAATTGCACAAAAACAGCTTTTTATGTAATTTTACGGCATTTTTTGACCAAAAATTACACGCTGTGATATCAGTGAATGACACGCTGAAAGTCGCAGTGCAGTGTGACTTTCGGAATAAAGTCTCCGGCCTAAAAACTGTCGTAATTTATTTAGGGATCTTCATAGGAACGGTAACGCTTGTAGCACTCCGCCCTTCAGCCAGTGCAACCGAAGATCTGGCAAGAGTCTTGCAGTAAGAATCAATGTCGCATCCGGCATAAACGATTCCGGAATCATCTGAATAATAATCGTTGTCAAAGCATGCCACCAGAATATCTTCCGGCACCGATACTCCCCTTTTACGAAGAAGGAAAATGAGCTGGTGTGCGACCATGCCGTTCTGGCAGATTACCGAATCGCATCCGAAAAGATCGTTATCGATAAATGAAGCAAACTTTTTGCTGTCACCTGAGATGATCTCTTTTTCTTCTTTATATGTCATAAGAAAACATCTTGATTCGTCGTAGCCTGCATCCGCATCAAGAAGCGCGTCGATATATCCTTTATACCTGTCGCGGCCTGATGAATCATCTATTCTGAATATGCATGCGGTCTTCTTTCTGCCGGTCTCAAGAATATGTTTTGTAAGGTTCCTTCCGCCTTCGTAATTATCGGATACGACATGTATTTTTCCCAAAGAAGAATTCAGATAGATAACGGGGATCCCGGCATTTTCTATTTCTTCAACAAGCCGCAAATTCGGATCGGGGACCAGGTCTTTTGCAGGTTCGATAATGAGTGCCGCGGGACGCTCATTTATGACGCGTGATAATATCTTAGATTCTTCAGACACACTTCCGCCGCACGAGAAAGATCTGAGTTCGTATTTGGAATTTAAGAGCTGTTCTTTAAGACCTGAAATAAGAGCGGGGCTCTGGTATCTGTCGCAGTCTTCAGTCATGAAGAAAACAGTTCTGTTATTAAAAGAATCATCTGCAATATAAGAACCTGCGCCGCGTCGTTTTACGATCAGTCCTTTTTGCAGGAGAACGTCGAGGGCTGCACGGATCGTCTGTCTGCTGCACGAAAATACAGAACATAGATCCTGCTCGGAAGGAAGTCTCGTCCTGCCTTCCGATCTCATCTTCTTGAGTTCCAACTCAAGCTTATTAACTATGACTTTATATTTCTCAGCCATGGTTAAAGGACCCCTCTTTTATACTTGGCAAAATTATACAGTCCGCCTTATGTGCAAAGTAACGCTAAATTTTTGAGGTGTCGTTTTTCGACGCGGAAAAAGTGGAGTATTTTATCTTGTTCCCAAAACGGAATTATATGATTTCGGAATAAGAAAATCGCAGTTGTTCATAATGACAATTTGAATTTGTGCAGGTACCTCAACAGTTCATCGTAGAATATCCGACAACGGTGCAAAAGATTTTCCACAAAGGCACATAAAAGCAGCGCAAGGCAATGCAAGTTGTCTGTTTTCATCACGAAAATTTCAAATCTGTATTTATGCAAACTTACCATTCTCAATACGGCATACGAGATTCGTTGCGGGTTATTGCCGATGGGTGTTTATTTGGGGCAGAGTACACCGGACCACATCACAAGGCCGGGGAAAAACCTCAAAATGAAAAGGAGAATCATTATGAAGAAATTTGTAAAGATGTTAGTTTCTTCCGCAGTCATCGGTGCTATGGCATTTGGTATGTGCGCTTGCACACAGACAACACCTACACAGGCACCTACAGCTGCTCCTACTGACGGAACAACAGCAGCAACTGAGGCGCCTACCGATGCACCTGCAGCAGACGGACTTATCAAGGTTGGTATCATCAACAACGATCCTAACGAGTCCGGTTACCGTACAGCTAACGACAGAGACATGAAGGAAACATTTACAGAAGAGAACGGCTATGAGGCTTCTTTCTTCTACAGCCTTAAGAACGAAGACCAGATCGCAGCAGCTCAGAAGTTCATCCAGGACGAAGTAGATTATCTCTTGATCTCAGCAGCTGGTACATCAGGTTGGGACGGAGTTCTTGAGCAGGCTCAGAAGGCAGGCATCAAGGTTATCCTCTTCGACAGAACAATCGATGCAGACGAGAGCCTCTATGAAGCTTCCATCGTATCCGACATGGCTAAGGAAGGTCAGCAGGCAGTTGATTGGCTCGCTTCCCAGAATCTTTCTGAATACAAGATCGTTCACATCCAGGGCGTTATGGGTTCATCCGCTCAGATCGGCCGTTCAGGCGCTCTCGACGATAAGGTAGCTGCAGAGGCTAACTGGAGCATCGTTACACAGCAGACAGCAGAGTGGTCAGAAGAGACAGCTCAGCAGATCGTTCAGGCAGTCATCGACTCAGGCGAGACATTCAACGTTATCTATGCAGAGAACGACAACATGGCTAAGGGTGCTGTTGCAGCTCTCGACAAGGCTAACATCTCTCACGGCGTAGGCAAGGACGTTATCGTTATCGGTTTCGACTGCAACACATGGGCACTTGAAGAGCTCCTCGCAGGCAACTGGAACTACGATGGTCAGTGCAATCCTTTCCAGGCTGCTTACATTGACGACATCATCAAGAATGGCGTTACAACAAAGGTAGTCATCATGGACGAGAAGGGCTTCGACGCTACAACTATCACAGCAGACGACGTTGCTAACTACGGTATCTGATACTAACTCTCTTTAACCGGAGTATTTAGCTAACCACGAAAGTTGTGCGATGCGATGCGTCTCATCGCATCGCACATTCTTTCTTTAAACAGGAGGAGAAGAAAATGGAAGCAGGCGCAATTTTGGAAATGCGCGGGATATGTAAATATTTCCCGGGTGTACGCGCTCTTGAGAAGGTTGATTTCACATTAAGAGAAGGTGAAATCCACGCTCTGATGGGCGAGAACGGTGCTGGAAAATCAACACTCATTAAAGTGTTGACCGGCGTATATCCAAAAGACGGAGGAGATGTCAAACTTTTAGGCACTCCCGTACACATCAAGTCGCCGCAGGATGCACAGAATGCAGGAATCGCTACGGTTTATCAGGAGATCACTCTCTGCCCTAACCTTACGGTTGCCGAGAATATGTACATCGGACGCACAAAGGGACCTCTCACAAACTGGAGAAAGATCAACGCTGATGCAGACCACCTTCTTGATGAACTCGGAATTCCCGCAAGTGCAAAGGACCAGCTTGGAAACTGCTCGATCGCAGTCCAGCAGATGGTAGCCATCGCACGTGCAGTAGACATGGATTGTAAGGTCCTCATCTTAGATGAGCCTACATCCTCACTTGACGAACAGGAAGTCCAGAAGCTCTTTAAGCTGATGCGTGACCTTAAGAGCAAGGGCGTCGGCATTATCTTCGTTACACACTTCCTTGAGCAGGTATATGAAGTATGCGACCGCATTACCGTTCTCCGTGACGGAATGCTCGTCGGTGAATACATTATCGAAGACCTTCCCAGAGTACAGCTCGTATCAAAGATGCTCGGTAAGGATTTCGATGACATGGCCGAGATCAAGAGTGACTCGGATGCAGAAAAAGTGGATTATAACGGTACCCCCGTTTACCAGGCAATTAACCTTACCGGAACGACCGGAATAAAGCCGTTCAACTTTGAGATCCACAAAGGCGAAGTTAACGGCTTTACCGGTCTTCTGGGTTCCGGCAGATCAGAGAGCGTCCGTGCGATCTTCGGTGCGGACAGAGTAATTGCCGGTGACGTAAAGATCAACGGCAAGGCCGTAAAGATCAGAAAACCGCTCGATGCAATGAAGTGCGGTATTAGCTATCTTCCTGAAGACAGAAAGAACGACGGTATCGTCGGTGACCTTTCAGTTAGAGATAACATCATCCTGGCACTTCAGGTAATGAAGGGATTCTTCAAACCTTTCTCACGTGCACAGGCCGAGAAGTTTGCAGACAAATATATCAAGCTCCTGAACATCAAGACGGCTTCACAGGACACACCGATCAAGTCGCTTTCAGGCGGTAACCAGCAGAAGGTAATCCTTGCAAGATGGCTTCTTGCAAATCCCCAGTATCTTATTCTCGATGAGCCTACAAGAGGTATCGACGTAGGTACAAAGGTCGAAATCCAGAAACTCGTATTAAAGCTTGCAGCAGAAGGAAAGAGCGTAACGTTTATTTCCTCCGAGATCGACGAGATGATCCGTACATGTTCGCGTCTTGTAGTCATGCGTGACGGCAAAGTCGTAGGCGAACTTAAGGACGACGATCTCAACCAGAATAAGATCATGGCAACGATTGCCGGAGGTGAATCCAATGACATCCAGTAAAACATCAGCAAAAGGTTTCTTGCTTAAGGTCGTAAGAAATCCGTTGTTCTTCCCGCTTATGGCGCTTCTGCTCCTGGTAGCAGTAAACTTTTTCGCAGATCCTACTTTCTTTAAGATCTCATTAGAGCCGAGCAGTACCGGTAATCTTATCCTCTCAGGTAACCTGATCAGTATTATCGACAACGCATCAGAGCTTGTCATCCTCGCGATCGGCATGACACTCGTTACATCCGCTTCAGGCGGTCAGGATATTTCCGTTGGTGCCACCATTGCCATCGCAGGATCAGTAATTCTCAGATTTGTTAAGGTTTTGCCTGACAACGTAAGCGGCGGAAGGTTCACATTCGTCCTCATTATGTCTTTCCTTGTGTGCGTAGTCGCATCCGCTCTTTGCGGTGCTTTTAACGGAGCACTTGTAGCGTTCTTCAAGATACAGCCGATGGTTGCGACACTCATCCTCTTTACTGCAGGACGTTCTATCGCAGCATGGATCAACAACAACGACAACATCTCGATCAATGATGCAAGATTCGGTTTCTTCGGTAACTTCATTCCCGGAATCCCCGTTCCGACTCCGGTATTCATTACAGCAATCTGCCTTATCGTTATTGCTCTTGTCCTGAAGTTCACAAACCTCAGACTCTATGCACAGTCCGTAGGTATCAATGCTTCATCTTCAAGACTCAACGGTATCAACCCTAAGTTCATCAAGCTCCTTTCTTTCATTATCCTCGGTGTATGCGTTGCAGTATGCGGATTCATTAAGGTATCCCGTACTTCTTCTATCACCTACTCCGTTATCGCAAACAACATCGAAATGGATGCGATCCTCGCAGTAGCATTGGGCGGTAACAACTTAGGCGGCGGTAAGTTCAATCTCACTGCATCCGTAATCGGCGCTTATGTTATCCAGTTCCTTACAACAACACTTTTCAAGTTCAAGGTAAGCTCCAGCGAGATCTCAGCTTATAAGGCTGTCGTAGTCATCCTCCTGATCATCATCTCTTCTCCTTTCGTCCGCAAGTGGTTCGCAGACATGGGAAACAAGATCAGGGCCAAAAAACAAGCCAACGTCGGAAAGGAGGTAAACTGATATGTCAGTTAACTCTAACACCTTGGGAGAGAACAAGCTTAAGAAACGTTCTTCCTTAACAGATTCGAATCTCCTTCTTATCATTACAATCGCAGTATTCTTCACAATGTATGCCTGCGCGGTTGTCTTCCTCAAACAGGGATTTTTGAAGCCCCAGATGTTCTTCAATATCCTTAACGAGAACGCTTCACTCCTCGTACTGTCCTGCGGAATGACACTCGTCATGATCACCGGCGGAATCGATATCTCCGTAGGTCAGGTAACATCACTTGTCTGCATGTCATGCGCGGTATATCTCCAGAAGGTAAATGACGGTGTGATCAGCGGAAACGTATTCACTTCGATGTGCATCGCCCTGGCTATCGGCCTTGCCTTCGGTATCGTACAGGGATTCCTCGTAGCTTACCTCGAGTTCCAGCCGTTCATAGTCACCCTGGCAGGATTGTTCTTTGCAAAAGGTATGACCACAATCGTAAGCAGCGACAGAATCGCCGTAACTTACGAACCCTTCGTCAAGTTGTGCAGAACTGAAGTCACCATTCCCTTCCTTGGTTCGGTAAACAAAAAAGGTATATACATTCCGGCTTATGTTGAAATAGGCGTAATCATCGCACTCGCCGTAGTTGTCCTTCTCTTCTGCTTCCTCAAATGGACAAAACTCGGACGTAATTTCTACGCAGTCGGCGGTAACAACCAGAGCGCCAACATGCTCGGTATCAACGTTAAGCTCACAAAGTTCCTGGCACACGTTCTCTGCGGTCTATGTGCAGGCATCGGCGGATATCTCTTCTTCCTCCACGCGTGCTCAGGCTCTCCCCTGCACGCACAGGGCGCCGAGATGAACGCTATCGCTTCTTCGATCATCGGCGGAACGCTCCTTTCAGGCGGTGTCGGAAACATCGTAGGAACGCTTTTCGGAGTTCTCTCACTCTCAACAATTAAGAACATCGTAACTTCCCTGGGCCTTGATGAGGCCTGGTGGACAAATATCACCGTCGGTGCAATGCTTTGCGTCTTCCTTATTATCCAGAGTGTTATACTTTACGTTAGAACAACACTGCGCAAAACAAAAAGCAAGCGCACAAATTAAGGAGGCCACAAAGTGGATCTTAAGACAACAGCATTGGGAATCGAACTCGGTTCCACACGTATCAAGGCAGTCCTGATCGACAAGGATCATCTGCCCATCGCACAAGGTGATTTCGAATGGGAAAACCAATTCGAAAACGGCATCTGGACATATTCGTCCGACATGATCCACAACGGCATCCAGGCCTGCTATAAGGCACTCAAGGCTGACGTTCAGACAAAGTTCGGCGTAACTTTAACAGAGGTCGGCGGTATCGGAATCTCAGCCATGATGCACGGCTACCTTCCTTTCGACAAGGACGGAAACCAGCTCGCTGAATTCCGCACATGGCGTAACACCATAACCGGTGAAGCAGCTGAAAAGCTCACCGATGTGCTCGGGTTCAACATCCCCCAGCGCTGGAGCATTGCACACTACTATCAGGCAATCCTCAACAACGAGTCACACGTCGGTGACATCGATTATCTGACAACACTTGCAGGCTACATTCACTGGCGTCTGACAGGCCTTAAGGTCATGGGCGTAGGCGAAGCATCCGGCATGTTCCCCATCGACAGCTCTACGAACGACTACGATCAGGAGATGGTTGCCAAGTTCAACGAGCTTACAGGCAAGGATCTTTTGTCCATCCTTCCTAAGGTCCTCGTTGCAGGCGAGAATGCAGGCACGCTTACAGAAGAAGGTGCTAAATTCTTGGATCCCGACGGCGACCTCAAGGCAGGCATCCCGATAGCACCCTGCGAAGGCGATGCCGGCACGGGTATGGTTGCCACAAATTCCGTCCGTGTTTACACAGGTAACGTAAGTGCAGGCACATCCGACTTCGCAATGGTAGTCGTAGATCACGATCTCGGCGTACACAGAGAGATCGACATGGTTACAACACCTGCAGGCGCACCTGTCGCAATGGTCCACTGCAATAACTGCACATCAGACATCAACGCATGGGTAAATCTTTTCGATGAGTTCGCAAAGTTATTCGGTGTTGATATCTCCAAGAACGACCTCTACACAAAGCTTTTCCAGGTTGCCTTAAAGGGCGATCCCGACTGCGGCGGACTCTTGTCCTATAACTACTTCTCAGGTGAAGGCGTTACGGACTTAGATGAAGGCCGTCCGCTCTTTGCAAGAACCCCCGACTGCTCATTTACTCTTGCAAACTTCATGAGAACACACCTCCTTTCCGCTCTTGCAACTTTGAAGATCGGTATGGATATCCTTCAGGACACCGAGAATGTAAGGATCGACAAGCTCTACGGCCACGGCGGTTTCTTCAAGACTCCCGAAGTCGGACAGAAGATGCTTAGTGCAGCCGTTGCAGCACCTGTATCCGTTATGGAGACAGCAGGTGAAGGCGGACCTTACGGAATGGCTCTCCTCGTTTCCTACATGATCCAGAAAGAAGAAGGCGAATCACTTCCCGACTTCCTGGACAACAAGGTATTCGCAGGTGCAAAGAGCGTAAGCGTAATGGCTGAAGATTCCGACGTTAAGGGATTTGCAGACTTCCTTGCAAAGTACAAGGCTGCTCTCCCCATGGAAAGAAAGGCTACGGAGGTTATCTGATGTTAGAAGAACTTAAAGCAAAAGTTTTGGAGGCAAACCTCCTTCTCCCGAAGCACGGTCTCGTTACATTCACATGGGGCAACGTATCAGGTATCGACAGAGAATCCGGCCTTGTCGTAATCAAGCCCTCCGGCGTCGAGTATGACGTCATGAAGGCAGAGGACATGGTAGTAGTAGATCTCGACGGCAAGGTCGTAGAGGGCAAATGGAAGCCTTCTTCTGACACACCTACACACGTTGTTCTTTATAAGGCATTCCCTAACATCGGCGGCGTCGTCCACACACACTCACGCTGGGCAGTTACATTTGCCCAGGCAGGCATGGCGATCCCGGCAATGGGCACGACACAGGGCGACTACTTCTACGGTGATATCCCCTGCACACGTCCCATGACCGATGAGGAGATCAAGGGCGAATACGAAAAAGAAACAGGCAACGTTATCGTTGAGACATTCAAGGACAAAGATCCTGATGCCATCCCTGCAGTAAACGTATTCTCCCACGGACCTTTCACATGGGGCACCGATCCTTTTAACGCTGTACACAACGCAGTAGTCATGGAAGAAGTTGCATTCATGGATTACCACGCAATGACGCTCAATCCTTCTGCAGGCAGAATGCAGCAGACACTTTTAGACAAGCATTATCTCCGTAAGCATGGCGCAAATGCTTACTATGGCCAGGGCTGATAAGCCCCTCTAAATCTGACGCGAAACAATTTAATTGTTTGCTTTCTTGTTCAAGGTAAGAACCCGCTGTTTGATAACTGCAGCGGGTTCTTACTTTATTATTTTCTGTTTCATACATCGTGATGCCATTTTGACAGCCGGATATTATCTACATCATGAATCACGATGCCTTTGGTAGTATTTTATTTATTTTTTCTTTAATCCGTTTTGGGCCTGAAACACGTAGTTTAACGACCGGTTTCTTTGTCAGTATTTGTCGGGTTTTGTCGGTACTTTCCGACAAACACCGGCTATATAATCAAGCCATGAAGATAACAGAACCTTACATCCCGAAAGAATACCTCGCCCTCAAGATAAATTATCTGAGGCAACAACTTGCTGCAATGCCTGAAATAACGAAGACTAAAAGAATAATACGCGGAAAGAAACTCGATGTTTATATCGTTAATTCACGCTTATATCGTTCAGACAGTATAACAGGAAAAGAACTACAACTGAGTTTTATAAAGCGTGATCAACTGGAACGCGAGCTTACAAAACTTGAAAGTACTTGGAATTGTTATTTTATAGGAATGGTTCCCCAAGATATCGAGCCGAGGAAGATCACGCGCCGGCTGTACAGAAGTACTGACGATGCTGTAATACTAAACAGTGATTTTTTCGAGAGTCTGAAGCATGATGCAGACCCGAATTACCGTGAAACCAAAACCGTATTTTACAATGGAACATACTATCGTTCCGCTGCGGAAGCCGATATAGCCAGATTCTATACAGAGAATGGAATTCCGTTCAAATACGAGCCGGAGATCTGGCTTAACGGGCTTAAATACCCTGTTTATTCTGATTTTGTAATCCTTATTAAAGAGCTGAATCTATGCAAGTTCCATGAACACTTTGGAATGAAGAATTCTGCCAATTACAATCGAATAACCGCAACAAAATACAATAACTATTCCGGAGCAGGGCTCCTTCCTGAACTTGATGTTTTCTATACATATGATGTTGATGGTGTGCCATTCGATCTGAGAACTTTAAGCACAAAACTGAATTCTGTAATTTACGATTCGTTATTTATCCCGTAACCCCCGTTGTGTAGTCAGGCCTGTGAGTGTACAGGTTTTGCCTGGTTGAAACGGTATTTTCTCCCGGATAGGTTTTTGGTTATGTAAATCGTGTTAAAAACATGAGCAAAAAGCTGATTTTTGACAAAAAACAGGTTTTCGAACAGTTTTTTGGGGGCGAAAACATGAGCAAAAAGATGAGCAGCTGTCCTTCAAGGGTTTATACAGGGTTTTGAGCGAAAAGGTGGGCAGCCATCCTTCCAGGGTTTATACAGGTTTTCGAGCGAAAAACATGAGCAGCCGTACTTCAAGCCTTCATGCCCGTGAGTTTTCGCAAAATTCCCACATTCTTGGGCCAACTCAGGCAAAGATTATTGTATACTCATAAAGAATAATATCGGGGGATAACAATATGGGCAACGTATCTGACGGAATAATCCATGAAGTAAAGAAGGTCATTTGCGGTAAAGACTACGTCATATCACAGATGCTGACGGCGATCCTGGCAGGCGGACACATCCTGATGGAAGACGTTCCGGGTGTCGGAAAGACCACGATGGCTTTGGCATTCTCGAAAACGATGGGACTTAACTTCGGAAGAGTCCAGTTTACTCCGGACGTACTGCCTTCGGATATCACGGGATTCTCGATGTACGACAAGAAAACCGATTCCATGAAGTACCAGCCGGGCGCGATCTTCCACAATCTGTTCCTGGCAGACGAGCTTAACCGTGCTTCTTCACGTACCCAGTCAGCTCTTCTCGAAGCGATGGAAGAGAGCAGCGTTACCGTAGACGGCACCACATACGTGCTGCCCAAACCGTTCATCGTATTTGCAACACAGAACCCTACGGGTGCATCCGGCACGTCACTTCTTCCCGACTCGCAGATCGACAGATTCATGGTAAGGATCTCAATAGGCTATCCTTCAGCAAAAGACGAGAAGGCAATGCTCGAGCGCAGAAGAAACGGCGTAAACCCCATGGAAAGCGTCGCCCCAATTTGTGACGTAAACATGCTGCAGAAGATGCAGGCGGAAGTAAATAACGTCTTCGTCCACGAGAAAGTCGTAGACTACATCATCTCCCTGATCAACAGGACGAGAGGACACGGCGACCTTATGAGAGGCGCAAGCCCGCGTGCTACGATCGCCCTCACTGCCATGGCAAAGTCACATGCATACTTAAGCGGAAGGAACTACGTTGTCCCCCAGGACGTCCAGAGAGTGTTCCTCCCCGTTATCACCCACAGACTTATTCTCACGCCTGAAGCTGAAGTCAACGGCAGGAAGACTTCTGACATAGCAAAAGAGATCCTCGAATCTGCTTTTGTTCCCAAGGTCTGATAAGTTATGCGGAAGACCTGGGTCATTTACTCAGTCTCATTGATCTCAACCTTCATCTTTTTCCTTTGCTACAAGATGTGGGTCTCATGGTTCTGCCTGATCGTAATTCTTCTGGTTCCGTTTCTGGCACTTCTGTTATGCGTCATAGCATCACAGACGATGACATATGAAGTGGAATGCCCGACGGACGCTCCTGTCGGAGTTCCTTTGTACATAAGGATCACCATAAACGGAACGGCTTCCTATTTTGCATTCTGCAGGATCAATGCCGAAGTAACTGACCATATGGCAGGCACGACGAAAAAGCTTGCGCTGATAATACACGACAAAGGCACTTCAAAGATCCCTGTGGATACTTCGCACTGCGGATCTTTCACATATAAGATGCCGAAGATCGATGTGTACGATCTCTTCGGATTTTTCCATTTCAGCAAGACGATAAACAAAGATAAAGAGATACTCGTAATGCCCGTTCCCGCAATGCCGGAAGTCATGCCCGACATGTTCGGATTCAAGGCCAAGAACCTCCGCAAGGCAAAGCAGCCTCACACTGAGATCTACGACATAAGAGACTATCAGATGGGCGACCCGGTCAAGACCATACACTGGAAGATGTCCGCCAAGAAAGACAAGCTTCTCGTCAAAGAACCGCTGGAAGAATACGGCGGCCATTCGCGCGTCATCCTGAAGCTCACACATGACAGGGATCTTATGGATCTTCATCTCGGACAGATATTGTTCACTTCAAGATTTTTCATCGAGCACGAGACTCCTCATAAGATCAGGATAATTCCTCCCGACAGAAGAGAGATTGCTTTTGAGGTCGAATCAGAGACTGATCTTCAGAGAGCAATTGCCATGATCCTCAGAATGAGGATACCTGACGATCTGAACGAAGAATCTCATGACAAGAATGACATGGACGAACCCGGTGAAAATATTGCCGAGGAGGTGTCTCATGAGGACTGAAAAGATAGTATCAGTCAGAGAAAACCAGTCTCCCGGCTTAAGCTCGGTAATAACGTCTGCCATTACCACAATGGGCATCAGCTCAGGACTTATGCTGATGCTCGGGACGGCTTTTGAACTTGATTTTGACTGGGTATCGGTCCTGGCCATATCTTTCGTGACTTCGATCGCGTTTGCGGCTGTATTCTATCTGAACAAAAAGAAGCTCAGCATTGGCGGCTTCATTGCAGCCCCTGCTATACTGGCGCTTTTGCTCATCACAAACCTTTTCAAAGTACGCACCGGTCTTCTCGGATTGTGCTACTATATCAGGCTCTACGCTTTCTATTGGTTCCCCGGAAATTATGACGATTATGCGGGCGAAAACACTGCGATATTCGCATTCCTTGCAGCATATAATCTGATTGCAGTATGCTGCACATCGTATTTCCTGATGAGACGCAGGCTGATACCCGTAGGACTTCTGACATATCTTCCGGTATTTGTATGCGCTGTTGCCAACATCATCATGGTTCCCCGGGTGGTTCCCTGCCTTATTGCAGCGACCGGAGTAATACTGCTTTTGTTCGCATATGCATTCCGCAACAAGAGCCGTGCAGTAGCCGAGAGGGCCCTGCTTATACTGATAATTCCCGTGATCATTTTCTCGGTGCTCTTCGGTTCGATCTTCCCCGGAGACAAGTACAAACAGGATGAGCTCGCAACCAATATCCTTATCTCGATGCAGGAGAAAGTCGACAAGACGTTTGGCAGCGGCAGCAAGCTCAGCATGATGCTCGACAACGCGATAAACGGTTTTAAGAATCCGTATTTCGAAGAGACCTACGACATGTTCTCCCCTCTCTATTCGTCAAGCACAAACCTGGAACGCATCGGACCATTCAATCCGACTTCAGACCCGGTCCTCCGGGTAAACAGAAAGCGTAATTTTTCTTACAACGGACCGCTTTTCATGGGCCACACCATGTATCTTAAAGTTGAGTCGTTCGATACATACGAGAACAATACGCTTAAGTCATCAAGAGTAACGAACAACGTTTATAAAGACGACTACTGGGTATTCTATCAGGAAGCACCATGCACGGTCGAGATAACCCCGATAGGTTACTCTGCCATCGACATAGTACCTTATTACAACGACTTCTACGTCGAAGATTCAACAGAATATTCCAACGTAAATCCTTTCAACAATACGCACCAGAACCAGACCGTTTTCGCTGCTTCGCCTCTGCCTGTACAGACGGGCAACATATATTCTGAGCAGTATCTGAACACCTATGTTTACAGAACGTGTCTCAGGGTTCCTTATGGCACCAAGGGCGCACTTATCGAGAGCGGCGCTCTTCCCGACTGGTACCTGGACGTATACCACGGATATACAGAGATGTCCGATGTTGAAAAAGTCAGAAGGGTAACAGAATTTGTAAGCCAGCTTCACCCTTATGACAGGGATACGGAATATCCGCCTGAAGACGTTGATTTTGTTGCATGGTTCGTAAGCGACGCCGAGAGCGGAATCTGCGTCCATTATGCTGCAACCACCATGGTCCTTTTGAGAATGATCGGCGTCCCCACAAGATATGTCAGAGGCTATGTCGTTAACAATTCCTTTAACGATTCCGAGAGCATTGTCACAGCTGAGCAGGCACATGCCTGGTTCGAATTCTTCATACCCGAATACGGCTGGGTTATGGGAGATTCAACACCGGGATGCGCTTCCGATGCAAGTTTCTACAGTGTCGACGCGCTGACAAAAGCTTATCCTGAGATCGAGAATCCGGAATTAGGAAATAACGAAGAACCCACTGAACCTTCCGGGAGTTCTGAGACTGAACCTTCCGAGACCGGTGAAGAAGAAACTGAAGAGACGACACCGGATACAACAGAGACCGAAGAGACATCCGGGACAACCGAAGCCGGAGCAACACCTACAACGGCTGCCGCTCCCACAACACCTGAAGGTGAGACTGTTCCGTCAGTTGATATCGAATACGAAGGCACGGATCCTGCAGGCGTTGACGAAGAATATGTGTCACCTGCAGAACAGAAGGCCAAAGAGATCGAGCGTGTTACTCTTAAAGTACTTCTCATCTTATTGATAGTAGTAGTCTCATTGGTTGTATTCGTGATGATCCTGAGGGTCGCATACTATATCTTCTGGTACGGAAAATTCAATACCGACAAGAACGACGAAAAGGCCATCGCATACTACCACTACTATTGCTTCATGGGACGCACGTTAAGATTTACGATCCCGAGAAAGGCAGTTGAGATCGCCGAAAAGGCTGCGTTCGCCGCAGATTCGTTGTCTGATGCAGAAATAAAAATGCTCCATACATTATGTAGGGAGCATATGGTTGAATGTTCAAAGAGCTATACCAGGTTAAAGAAGCTCCTGTTCAGACTATTGCTTATTAATATCTGATATCACAGATAAGTAACTGTCTCCGACAAAGGCTTTCTCTTTCCGTGATTTGAAAGAGGACCTGTTCCTGCCGATGCATAACCGAGATCAAGGATCATGAGAACATCCTCGTTGTCGGGAAGATCGAACACGGATCTTATCTGCTCAAGATCGATGCAGTTGAGCCAGCAGCTGTCGACACCTTCGTTTGCCGCTGCGAGCATGAGATGCGTTGCAACGATCGATGCATCTTCAACGCCTGATTCCCTTGCAGAATCCGGATATGTATAAACGTTGTTCTTATCGAAAGCAACAAGAAGGCATGTGCCTGCGTTGTATCTGCAGGGTGTGACTTTATCTATCTTCGCAAGTCCGTCGTCAGACTGGATGACGTAGATGTGCTGTTCCTGAAGGTTCTTCGCGGTGGGCGCGAGTCTTCCTGCCTCAAGGATCCTCTCAAGCTTTTCAGGCTCGACTTTTCTTCCGTCGTAACTCTTGCATGAATAGCGGTCTCTTACTACATCGGTGAATTCCATGGCATCCTCCTTAATCAGTCACAAGTATAACCGGGCTTTTTATATAAGCTGTCACACTCGGGCGCGATTTGTGTATCCCAGACTTTTGACTTCCAGTCTTCCTTTTCGACCTCTTTTATCGCGATGGAAACGCTTGACAGATCGCATCCCATTGTCTCTGAAATGGCCTTTGCGACTTCCTCTGCACACTTTGCCTTTACTTCTTCCGTTCTGCCCGGATAGCATTTGATCTCTACATGCGGCATATTCATATACCTCCGAAAATTTATATTCCCCATTATACCAATATGTAAATCGTATTAGTTGAGGCATTTTATGCATTTCACAACGCTTTTTTGCATCTTACCTTAAGAGTCATTGTGCCTGGGATTCCCGTTAACTATACTCGCCTCAAAACAGATAAAGGCAGGTGTGGTTATGGCATATTTACTACTCATTTTAATGGCGGCAATTGAGATAGGATTTCTGATCTTCGACCAGATAAAGAAGTCATCTAAAAAGACATGGTCTTTAAGACGACTCATCACCAATCTTGGACAGGCGGTGCTTTTCGCGCTCATGCTGCTCCTTCCCGGAATCGATACAAGCTTCAGGTTCACGGGACTTATTATCCTTCTTGTCATAAGAATTGTTTTCGCAGGTGTGTCGGTGCTCATCAACAAAAACAAGACCGTGGCAAAGAAACTCTCCGGAAAGATCGCAAGCCTTATATTAAGCATCCTTCTTATCACAGGCGCAATGCTCCCTTCATTCATCTTCACGGACTACGAAGGCCTCCCTGTTCACGGCCCTTATGGAGTAAAGCAGAGCAGTGCCATCCTGGTCGATAAGAACAGGATCGAAGAGTTTGAGAGCGACGGTTCTTATAGGGAAGTTCCCGTTTATTTCTTCTATCCGGAGAATGCATCCGAAGGTGACAGATTCCCTCTCGTCGTTTTCTCACATGGAGCTTTCGGATACTGGCAGAGCAATGCTTCAACTTATCTCGAGCTCGCAAGCCAGGGCTATGTCGTCGTAAGCCTCGATCACCCTTATCACTCGTTCTTCACGAAGGACACAAGCGGAAAGACGGTTACCGTTGATCCTGATTTCATTAATACCGTAATGAATGCCAACGGAGATGCCACAGAAGAGAAGATCAGCGAAGAATCTGCCAAGTGGATGAAGCTCCGTGTTGGTGACATGAACTTCGTGCTCGATGAGCTTAAAAAAGGCGCAGACGAAAACGATCTGGACGCATACTGGTTTGCAAATGAATCCCTGAAAAAAGATTCTCTGGAAGCTCTTGGCCTCATCGATACAGACAAGATCGGTGTAATGGGTCATTCGATGGGTGGCGCGACTGCTGTCGAGATCGGCTTGGAAAGAGATGATATTGATGCGGTGATCGACATCGACGGAACGATGCTCGGATCCATAAAAGGCGCTAAAGACGGCAAATACATCATTGAAGACGTTAAGTATCACGTGCCTCTCTTCGAGCTGAAGAATGCGGAAAGCTACTACGAACTGATCGAGATCGAGAAAATGGATTATCCTTATCCGAATTTCGTGATCAGGGACAATGCAGATGTTTACTACGGCACATACTTCGAAGGGTCGCTCCACATGGATTATACGGATCTTCCGCTGTTCTCGCCTTTCCTCGCAAAACTTTTAGGCTCGGGCAACGTCGACAACGCTTACATGATGGACCGGGTAAACTCCCTTGCGGTCAGTTTCTTTGATTGCTATCTTAAAGGAGAAGGTCAGTTCTCTGTGAACGAATCTTATCCCGGAGTCAGATAATGGACATTAACGTTAAAAAGATCGGCGAGACCGAAGAGGAATATATCGAGATCGGCTGTCACGTTCGTGACGGCCGTATCAACGATATCGTCAGGTTTGTGGAAAACCTGGAAGGCAACATAAGCGGCACGAAGGGCGAGAAAAAATATGCGATCCCCGTGACCGAGATCTTCTACATCGAGTCGGTCGACAACAAGACTTTCATCTATTCTTCCAAAGACTGTTATGAGACCACAAGAAAGCTCTATGAATTCGAAGAACTTTTAAAAGGCAGGAGCTTTTTAAGGATCTCCAAATCAGTCGTGCTAAACATCATGAAAGTCGATTCGATCAAGCCGGCTTTGAACGGAAGATTCAGCTGCATCTTAAGAAACGGCGAAGAGGTAATAATCTCGCGCAAATACGTTAATCCGTTCAAGGAATTCATCTCGAAGAAGGTATAAGACATGAAGGAAAACATAAAAGACAATCTGATGAATTTCTTCATCATAGTAACTCTTGTAAATATCGTGATATTCGTATGCGGATCGATCTTCGCGCCCGACCAGGAGATCACCTATTCGGCTTTTCTTGTACCTATTATCGACGGAGCGCTCGGAATAATTCCCGGCATTGTCATGTACTCTAAGCGCGAGCTTACCGTAAAGCAGATGATAGTAAGAGAAGTGATCCAGCTTCTGTCGATCGAACTCATAATCCTTATATTCACATTCGGGATCAACGGCTTAAAAATCGAGAATCTTACGCTCATAATCGCAGAGATGGTATCGATCGCAGTAGTCTTCGTGCTCGTTATCGTCATCAGATATTTCTTCGATAAGAGAAGCGCGAAAATCATGACCTCCGATCTGAAGGAGTTCCAGAGATCTTTCTCGGCAAAGGAATCCCGAGATTAAGAAATAAATCCGGGCTTTACAAACTCCACGCCGTTCTTGAGCAGCTCTTCGATGAAGATCTTATAGTACTCAGGAACCATGGCTTCCGTCTCATCGTGCGCGTGAAGGAGCAGCAGGTGGCAGCTTCCGTCAGCCAAAAGCGGAGCACCTGACTTGGGTTCCTTATCGTAGATGCGCTTCATGACGTCTTCAAGACCGAAGCCTGAGCCCGGACGGATGTTATATTCTGCAAAATCAAAAGTCCAGAATGTATCGATGTCCTTGTTGTGGCCTTCTTCCGTCCAGAAAGGATAACCGAATTTAGTATCGTCGACTTTGTCGAACCCCTGCTGTGACAGATATTCCTGAATGAGTGCTTTGTTGTCTCCTCCCTTGTCACCATAAGGGAAACGGAAAGGTCTGTACTTTCTCTCAACGCCGGCCTCAGCGTAAAACTTATTAAGGACTTCCTCGTTCTTTTCGATCTCTTTTTTGCATTCTTCAAAACTGATCTCAGAGAAATGAGGATGGGTATAGCTGTGGTTGCCTACGATCATGCCGTGCTGCAATGCATAGATAAGTTCGGCGGGGTGGTTTTCTGCCCACTGCCCTACCATGAACATTATCGCGGGAATATTCTTCGCGTTTAAGTAATCAACGATTGCGGGTGTGTTATTTGATGAGACGTCATCGATTGTAAGTAAAGCTCTGATCATTATTTTTCTTCCTTATACAATATTTCTTTTTCATCTTTATCTATCAGATTAAGAAGATCCCTCTGGCGTGTCCTCATGGCATCATCAGGCAGACTGAAATCACCGGCCTGTTCGCGCCTCTTTTCTTCTTCAACAGCTTCACGGTTCTGTGCGTTGTAGAGCCTGGTGTGGCCCATCACGCTGGGACTGTATTGTTGATCCATAAGCAGGAGATCGATAATATCAAGTGCGATGTTTCCCGCAAGCGTATCGGCAGGTTCTTTCCAAATACTTCTATCAAGGCGCGCCGGATTCGTATTCATGAAATCATTTACATAATCATCAAGATATTTCTCCTTCGGATTTGCCGCTTCTTTAAGCATTCTGGTTCTTTCAGCCGCGGCATTCTCTTCGGCATCCATCTGCGCAAATGCAGACGGGCGCTGTTTGATTGTTTTCTTATGGGAGATCAGTTTATCGCGCAGTTCGCTGACATCGGCACCTGCAAGAGTCAGTTCGATCAGACAACATTCAATTACACGGGTAATGAGATTCTTGTTCAGGGAATCACGTGATTTTAACATCACATTCACATCTTTACGCATCGAAAGCGTCTTTACGGCTTCCGGACTTGAAGATACCTTATCAACGAGAGCTCTTGTATTAAATGCCTGATAGCAGCACAAAAGATTCAGGAGCATGACATTCGGCTTATCTTTATCAAGACCGTTCAGGATCTTCATGGCCTCTTCGAACTTAAGGTTTCTGACAAGAGCCCTTGCTTCTTCGTATGTGCCTTCAGAAACTTCGTCCGTTATTCCGAATCTGTTGCCGCAACGGTGACAGAGCGGTTTGCCGGAAAAAGCTTCTACCTGCATTAGCTGACCACAGACCGCGCAGTATTCTTTCATATCCATCCCCCTTATGCGAAATCAGCCATCCAGCCGAAATGAAGGACATCTTCCGTGGGACCGTCGCAGAAAACATATATCCATTTGCCGTATTCTATCTCTATATCTCCGTTGTTGATGAGGTCAGGCTCTCTGGATTTCAGGGCTTCGATCTCTTCATCAGTCAGCTCATCATCCACGACATAGATACTCCATTGGGAGTCTTTTTCGTCGTTATTGGCAACATAGAAAGACACTTCAGTGTCCGCTGTGATCTTTTCGGAATAATATCCCTTCTCAAGGACTTTGTCGGCGGTAACTTTATAATCGAACCCGGCAGGTTCGGCCGGAAGATCTGTTTGGAATGGTTTTTTCGAGCATGATGCCAAAACAAGAAGCGTCAGCATCAGCGAAAACAGGATTACAGTTTTTCTCATATTATCCCCTCCATAATCTAAAAATTATTATAACACGCGTGCGAAAAGGCTTTGTTATAATATGCAAAAGCTATGGGACATTTGGTGTCCCATTCCCGAAAACAAGGCATTTGCTCGTTTTGTGTCCTGTTTTTCGGGCGGGTGGAAAACTAAACTCAAGCCATCACTCAAGGAGGCAGACGGAAATGGATCAGCAGAAGATTGGAGAATTTCTTAAGACACTTCGAAAGGACAAAAATCTTACTCAGGAAGAACTTGCAGATAAGATGAACGTCTCAAGAAGAACAGTCTCAAGATGGGAGACGGGAAGCAACCTTCCGGACCTCTCGATCTTAGTCGAGCTTGCAGATCTTTACGATGTCGACATGAGGGAAATCTTCAATGGCGAAAGGAAAAACGAGACCATGGATAAGGATCTTAAAGAAACAATGCTCATGGCAGCAGATTATACTGACGACAACATGAAGAAAGTAATGAAGAGGATGCAGCTGATGTTCATCGGCGCAACAGTATGCGGAGCGCTCTACATTCTCCTGCTCTTCATCGGACCTGATATCGATACGGGCCTTTACGGCTTTCTCAACGGCGGCCTGCTCGGAATAATGTTCGGAATGCTCATTATGGGCATCTTCATTACCGACAAGAATTTCCGTAAGGTCACGGAATGGAAGCAATCAAAGCTCGGCAAAAACAAGAAATAATCCTGAGGATCACAACATGATAAACACTTCTGAAATAACGAATAAGAAATTCGGTATCTTTATGGCTGTCGCCTTTCTGGTGGCATATATACCTCTTTCAATTGCAGGAATCGCCTATAAAGGCGGCAACACTCTGCTTTGCCTGCTCCTTTTCAGGTTCATAGCAATATTCATTCCTTTGATCGCAGTAGCCGTATCCGGCCTTCCCTTCAAAAAGCTCGGATGGAAGCCGAAGTTCAAGTTTAAGTACTTCATCGCATCCCTCATCGGCCCCCAGATCTTAAGCTGGATCGGCGCAGGAATTTTCTTCCTTCTCAACAGGGACTCGTTTGAAATAAGCCTGAACGCATATCTGGCAATGCTCCCCGAAGAGACCAGAGCCCTTATCGACACTTCTTCCTTAAATCCATATGCGATGGTCACCGTAATGACCATAATGTCTCTTACGTTCCTTCCCATTTCGCAGATCCTTCCGAGCCTCGGCGAGGAAGCCGGCTGGAGAGGCGTTATGTATCCATACCTTAAAGGTAAGCTCGGCCCGGTCTTCGGAAGACTTTCAGGCGGCGCTCTCTGGGGAATCTGGCACTGGCCATTGATCATTCTCGGCAACTATTTCTACGAAGGCGATTACTTCGGAAAGCCTTTCTTAGGACCCGTCATGATATGTGTAGCTCTTTGCGCATTCGGTATCCTGATCGATATCGCTTACGAGAAAACAGGCTGCATCTGGATCCCTTCGCTCATGCACGCGGCAATGAATTCATCGGCTATGCCTCTCATGTTCATGTTAAATAGCGGAAAGACTCACCTGTCGATATTAGGACCCAACTGCTTCGGCCTTTTGGGATGCCTGCCGGTGATAATACTTGCGGCAGTACTTCTTTTCGCAAAGGGTAAAAAACAGGCTTAATACAACAGATATTAGAACTTTATCAGGTGGTACTTATCACAGTTGCAAAACGGTAAGTACCATCTTCATATTCATATACGTAATAATCGTGGAACACACCATAGGTATAAAACTCGTATTCTTCAGGTATGGTATCCTCGTCGAGCAGCGGAAGACCGGATGAGATCCGGTAACGCTTAACGGATGTGCCCTTAATATCTTTACTGTCTTCCGGATCTGTATCCTGCAAGGTTATCTCAATGGAATCCCTGCAACCTTCAGGCAAAGCCTCATACATCTCATCAAGGCTGTTGTACTGATAGGTCTCGACCTCATATTCCGCATCACGCAAACCCTTTTTTGCATAACGCTCAAAGCACGGTGCAAGATCCGGATACAGAGCCTTGTAACCATACTCCTTCTGCTGTTCAACCGTCATGGATTCGTATACATCCCCGTTGGAAGCTTTGACGTAACTACGGATAAACATGAAGATAAGCATTCCAAACAGAAGAGCTATCGTACCAAAGATTCCAAAGCCTATAGCAAATCCCTTTTTCATCTGACCTTACTCCTAATAAAGAATTACCATGGTTGGGATTATATTAGCACGGGTTATATTGTTTTTCAATTACTTTTTATTGTTTTTCGATAAATTTGCATTGCTGCTGAGCGGACATCGGAAGTTATTATTGTTTGGCACCTGCGAAAACCAGACCTGAAGCATATTTACCGTGGCGCTTTCACGGACCGCCCGGCCAAAAAACAAGGTGCCTCAGTAATCTGAGACACCCTGTCCTGTACGGAGAATCGGTTTGAATTATCAGTTCATTGCTTTGATCTCGAGGTCGTCAAGGAAGAACGGGCTCATGTCGGAACTCTCGAAATAGATCGTGAGAGTAGCGCCTTCTTCGATCTCGAAATCACCTTCGCCAAATACCCACTCATCAGAACCTGTCTGTACTTCGGCAATGTTAGGCCATGTGCCGTCGATGTCAGCGGTGCACTTGCAGACATCAGCCTTGGACTTGATCCAGAAGCTAACGTGGATAACGTGTCCTGCATACTGGGAAACGTCGATCGAATAACCGTCGTACTCAGCATAACCTTCTGTGTTCTGGAGGCAGAAACCACTGTCGTGACCGCCTTCAACAACCTTCTGTACGGAGCTGTATCTCGGACCGCCGATGAAACTCTGGTCCTCATAGTCCTCTGTGAAAGGAGTTGTATCGGATACAGGCTCAACATAGTCAGCAGGCTTTGCAACTTCGCCGCCGTTGATAGCGCACATAACTCCCTCGTATGCCGGCTTGGGTGAGAGGTTTCCGTAGAAGAGCAACGGCTTTGTTGCAGACTTCCAGCTCATGTCATCTGTGAGACCCCAGACAGTTACGCACTCGATCGGAACGCCTGCCTTGTCTGCTTCGATGATGGCTGTGAAGAACTTCTTCATGTAAACGCCCTGGTCGTACATAGGGTTAACTGACTTGGGTGCTGTAACGTCAAGCTCTGTGATGTGGATAACTACACCGAGCTCATCTGCATATCTCTTGGCAGCTTCAACATAGTTGTCGACATTGAGGCCGGAGCTGATGTGGCTCTGCATGCCCATACCGTCGAGGTTGCCTGCTTCAGCGATAGGCTTCAGGAAAGCAAGGATGTCATCCTGCTTGGATGTCTGATATTCGTTGTAATCGTTATAGAAGAGCTGTACTCCGGCAGGTCCGTGCTTTCTTGCAAACTCGAATGCCTTAGCAACGTAGTCATCACCAATTGTCTGCTTCCAGTAACAGTCTCTCATTCCCCCATCATCTGCGGCCGCTTCATTGACTACGTCCCAGGCATAGATAACGCCGGGATAATTCTCTTCGCACCAGTTCATGACCTGGTCGATATAGTTTTCCATTCTCTTGAGCATGAGCTCTCTGCTTGCGAGATTTCCGTTGACATCATAGTTCTCATAGAAGAGCCATGAAGGTGTCTGTGAATACCATACGAGAGTATGTCCTCTCATCTGGATGCCGTTCTCTTTGCAGAAGTCCAGGATGGGCTTTGCAGCATCGAAATGGATCGCAGGGCACTCATTGTACTTTGCGGGATCTGCAAGTGTTGTAGCAGCATCAAGAACGCTGTCAGGCTTGAGTTCATTTTCAGGTGTAACTGAATTGAACTGTGTCGTGATGAGCTTTCTGAAGCCGTCGTTTGTGTTTGTCATTACAGTTGCAGGTGAAGCTACACCGAACTTGAAGTAGTCGGCATAAGCAGCTGCAAGAGAAGCTGTCTGTGTAGGATCCTGAAGTGATTCAACAGGTACGCCCGTAAGGTTGTTGAACTCACCTTCAATGCTTACCGTAAAAGAAGAAACCGTGTAATCTCTTACGTCATTTGCTTCGAGATAGATCAAAGCATTTTCTGCATTTGCAGGGATCTCGACCGTGCCGGTAATGCTTACCGCACCGGATGCGTCAGGCTGGCCGCCTGCAATGTTTACATATGTAACGTTGCCGAAGATCTCATATCTCATCGAAAGAGTGAGTGAGTCATTTTCGGTCGTTGCCTGTGCAGTAGTCTTGATCTTGTTGCCTCTGTAATCAGGGCAAGGTACTGCAACACCGCTGTTGCTTGATTTGCGCTCCGTAACAACAGCTGTTCCATCCTTAAGGGTTACCTTGCAGTCACCATATGTGACCCAGTTGCCCTTGTTTTCCTTCTTTGTGAAGTCCGCCGTGATGGTCTGCGGAACTTCACGCGGTCCGTCTGAGCCCTTGGGAAGAGCATCACATCCGCTAAGGAGGAACATGCCTGCCAAAGCGCCCGCGATGAGTTTAACTAAACCTTTTTTCATATTACCTCCACGAAACAATTTTATTTTTGCTTCTTGTCAAGATAAATGATACAGCAAGAATGGTTAAGCAAACAATCAACTTGGATAAGGGGCATTGCCTAAAAATAAGCACAAATTTCCGTCAGGCTGCCACCTCCACTTTACAGATATTGCTATTGTCCGCAATTTATGTATTTTCGATTTAGCTAACTTAACGAACAGAGATTCGAAAATTTGATTATCAAAATAATTTTCTTTCTGCTATGATTGTCGTAATGGTGGTGTTCAGATGAAATATATACTTTGGTTATTTATTTTTCTGATCTTCGGTGTCCTCCAGTACGCACTTCTCCTGATGGTCAGCGCGTGCCTGGTCGATTCCAAGAAGTTCTATGACAAGCACAACGGCTATTACCGTTGGCTCCTTAACAGCTCGACCTGGATCCTGGTGTTTTTCGGGCGCGTGCATCTGCACACCAAAGGAATGGACAAGATTCCCCAGAATCAGAGGTTCCTTCTCGTCTGCAACCACAAATCCAAATTAGATCCGATCACGACATGGTATATGTTCAAAGATTATGACCTCGCCTTCATTTCCAAGGAAGAGAATTTCCACGTTCCTTTCTGGGGCAACATCATAAGAAAGTGCTGCTTCCTCGCAATAGACCGTGAGAATCCGAGAAAGGCAATGGAGACAGTCAACAAGGCAGCAGAGCTCATCAGGAACGATGAAGTATCCATGGCAGTATATCCGGAAGGAACAAGAAACTTCGGTGAAGGACTTCTTCCTTTCCACAGCGGAGTCTTCAAGATCGCACAGAAGGCAAACGTTCCGGTTGTCATCTGCGGCATCAAGGGTGCCGACATGATCCGCAAGAATTTCCCGCTTCATAAGAGTGACGTTTATTTTGAGGTCTTAGACGTAGTGTCTGCCGAAGACGTAAAGGCACAGCGCTGCAACGAGATCTCCGATTATGCAAGAAATCTCATGCTTGCTTATATCGACAATAACGAGGAGGAGAACGATAATGTCAACCTACGTACTGTATAACAGCCTTTCCGGAAACGGAACCGGCAAGACCAAAGCAGAAGAGATCAAGCCTTTCTTAAGCGGCAAGGAATTGGTTTTCGAGGACGTCACAAAGATCACCGATGCCAATGCTTTCTTTGCAGGTCTCAATCCTGATGACGAACTCTATCTCTGCGGCGGCGACGGTACGCTCAACCGCTTCATCAACAACACCGACGGGATCGACATCGTACAGCCTCTCTACTTCTTCCCTACAGGAACAGGCAACGACTTCTGGAACGACCTGGGCAAGAAGGTCGGCGACGCTCCCGTGCAGATCAACGAATACATCAAGGACCTCCCCTTCGTCGAAGTTAACGGCATGAAGAAGCGCTTCATCAACGGCATCGGCTACGGCATTGACGGTTACTGCTGCGAAGTCGGCGACCAGATGAGAGAAGCCGGCAAGGAGAAGATCGACTACGCAGGAATCGCCATCAAGGGTCTGCTCTTCCACTACAAGCCCACAAACGCAGAGATCGATGTTGATGGTCAGAAGTTCTCTTATCAGAAAGTATGGCTCGCGCCTTCAATGAACGGACGTTACTATGGTGGTGGCATGATCGCCACGCCCGCCCAGGACCGTCTTGGCAAGGACCGTCTCCTCTCACTGCTCCTTTTCCACGGCAGCGGCAAGATCAGAACGCTCGCTATCTTCCCTTCCATCTTCAAGGGCAAGCACATCAACCACACAAAGGTCGTTGAGGTAAAGACAGGCCACAAGATCACGGTCACATTCGACCGCCCCGTCGCCCTCCAGATCGACGGCGAGACAGTACTCAACGTAACGACATATACGGCGTATAAGTAATTCGGGTAATTAATTGATTTTAAAAGGGATGTCTCAGTGAAGTGAGGCATCCTTTTTTTCGATGGGGTGAAAACAGATTCAGCCACAGTCTGTAGCCGCTGTGCAATTGTTTGCTTAAAAAAGGGCCAACAATTGCATAAAACGGCCTTTTTGTGCAACTGTTACGGTTAAAAATGAGGAACAATTGCACACGGCTTTTAGCATCTGCGAATAATCGAGAAATATCAAACACCAAAACATAAAGAATGCCGGCATCCTTTCATGCGTCGAAAACGGCTTCCACTTTTTCTTCCACCTGATTCTGGTCAAACACATGGAAGAATAGATGGAATTGTGGTGTTTTCCACCTGATGTTCCACCTAAAACTGCTCGAAAACATGGAACTTAAGATGGAATGGTATTTTTCGCGAAAAAAGGATGCCCCGAGGGACATCCTTCATATCAGTGATGTAAGAAATCTTCGTAGACGCTCAGGTCGTAACCAGGCAGTATGACGACGTAGCAGTAGGTTTTCTGTTCGACGATGTCATCGGAGATATCGACCTGGGGATCTTCGACGAGAGCAAAGCCCGTGTAGTCCGGGGAGACGATGAATGCGTCGGCGGAGACTTCATCAAGACTCATGTAGTTGTCGTACTCGATGATCTCAACGCCTATGCAGACATGAGCGTAAAGGTCGTAACTGGAATCGACAAAATATTCAAATTCTTCCATCTCGCTCAGTTTGATGCCGGTGTCCTTTTCGAACTGCCTGAATTCCTTTTCGTTTGTGATAAGTCTTCTGGCATTATCAAGGCTTGCGCCGGGGCACTCGAATGTCTCAAGGAATGTCTCGTTCCCGGAATAGACGGAGGCAGCACTTTTAAAATCGGTGGTCTTAAATAAACCTTCTATAAGTGCATCTGCTTTTTTTGCGTGGCGGTCATCAAGTGCCCCGTTCTGGTCGCCTGATTCGCTGAGCTTGATCCACTCGCCGTCAACATTGACTTCAACAACACTTGTGCCTGCATCACATGCATACAGATCTTCGTATACGAATTCGGCATCCGGATCGATCTGCATAGCCTGCTGATAGATCTTGAGAAGCTGGTTCTCATCTATATAAGCTCTGGGTTTGGTGTACTTCTTAAGAAGCGCGATCCTGTCCTCTTCAGTAAGATTATTCTGACCATATGAATAGTAGCCTTCAAAGGACTCGCTGGAACTGTACACACTGCCGTCAGAAAACACGTAAGTCACGCTACTATGATATCCCCATGCGCCGTTCTTGTGGCTTGATCTGATAAGGACCTCATCTTCGGGAAGTTCATCTACTACCGGTTTGTTGTCTTTCGTTTCTTCCGTCTCTCTGGTGTTCGTACAGCCACAGCAGAATACGGACAAGCAAAGCGAGCCTGTCAGAACTGATGCGATCATCTTTGTAAGTTTCATAAGAATTCCCTCCCGAGGTTTTCTACTTATAAAACAGTTTTAAGTCCCGGCTTGTTGCACCGGGACCTCGAAAACATAATGTAAAAGCCTTTATCAGCCGACCTTCCCGTCGATTGCCCTGGCGAGCTGGTCAGCGCAGGATGTGCCCTTCATGCCGCAGGTGTTGCCTCTTAAGATACCGGCAACTTCCTTTGCATCCTTGCCTTCGACGAGTCTGCCGATGGCCTTGAGGTTGCCGTTGCATCCTCCGATGAACTGCACGTTGTAAAGCTTGCCGTCTTCTAAATCAAAATCTATCTGGATGGAGCATACGCCCTTGGGTGTGAATGTTACGTGTTCCATAGTTTCCTCCGTGTCTGAACTTTTAGGATATTATACCTTGTTTTTTAATATGTTATTATGTTGCAAGCAATTCTCGGGGAGAGCCGGCAGATGGATTTTATAAAGCTTACATTAGGCGACGTTAACGGCATAAAAGAGATGTCTGAGATGGCAACTGCCATTTTGCGTGAGCATTACGATCCCATAATAGGAAAAGAGCAGAACGATTACATGCTCGATATGTTCCAGTCTGTTGAAGCGGTAACGGAACAGCTCTCTCACGGCTACAACTACTATTTTGCAAAAAAAGATGGCGCTAATGCAGGCTTTCTCGCGTTCTATCCGAGAGAGGGAGCGCTTTATCTCAGCAAGTTATATCTTTATAAAGACCAGCGCGGGAAAGGCTTTTCGAGAGTCATGCTGGAATTCCTTAAGGAAAAAGCAAAAGAGCTCGGCCTTAACAGGATCGAGCTCAATGTAAACAGGAATAACCCTTCTGTAAAGATCTATGAGAAGCTTGGCTTCACCGTTGCGTGGGAAGAGAAAAACGATATTGGCAACGGTTTTTACATGGACGATTACGTATACGCTTTGGAATTCTGATAAGATCAGTAACCCATCACGTTGATAAGCAAAAGCCAGCTCATTCCATAGTAGCAGCCAACGGCGATAAGGTCGTTGAGTGTTGTGATCAACGGTCCTGACGCAACTGCAGGGTCGATCTTGATCTTCTTGAAGAACAACGGGATAAGCGTTCCGACGATCGAAGAGAAGATCATGGAGACGAGCAAAGCTGCGCCGATGCATCCGCTTACTGCAAATGCAAACTGGGGCTCTCTGTGTTTGATCACCATGAGATATACGCCGATCAGTATGACCGATGCCACACCGAGGATAAGACCTACCGACAGACCGACTCTTGCTTCCTTAAATACGAGCTTGATCTTCTGGCCTGCCGTGAGGTTCTCGTCCGTCAAGACTCTGATCGTGACAGCGAGCGACTGCGTACCGACGTTACCTGCCATGTCGAGGATCAGTGACTGGAATGCCATGATGATCGTGAGCTGTGCGATGACCGCCTCGAAAGCACCGACCAGCGTGGATACGACCATGCCGAGACCGAGCAGTATGAGAAGCCAGGGCATTCTCTTGCGGATACTCTGGGGCAGAGGCTCCTTGATATCTTCTTCTGCAGTAAGTCCGGCGAGCTTGACGTAGTCTTCTCCTAACTCGTCATCGACGACTTCGACGATGCTCTGTGATGTGATTACGCCGAGTATCTTGTTGTCTTCATCAAGTACCGGGATCAAGTCCTCCGAATAGTCCTTGAGCTTTTCGATACAGTCATCGATCAGCTCGTTGGCGTAAACGTAAGGGAACGATGTAACTATCAGCGTGTTGAGGTCCGTCGTGCTCCTTGCCGTGATGAGATCTTTTAATGTGAGAGCGCCGTAGAACAGTCCCTCGTCATCTTCAACGAAGATTGTCGAGATGTTGTCATTCTCTTCAGCCTGTGTAACGAGCGCGCTCATTGCCTGCTTGACCGAGAGGTCTAAGCCGATACGGATGAAGTTTGCGGTCATCTTGGAACCGATCTCGTCTTCATCGTATGAAGCGATGATGCTGATCTCTTTTCTGACTTCAGTATCGAGAGCATCGATGATGAGACCTCTTCTCTCCTTGTCGAGCTCCCTTAAAACATTGGCAGCCGTGTCCGTCTCGAGTTCCGAGATGACTGCCGCAGCACGCCTGATGTCCATCTCATTGATGTAAGCACTTACCTGCTCTTCTTCGAGACACTCGAAAGATTCGGCAAGCAGTGTCTTACCGCAGACCCTGAAAAGCTTCTTACGCTCCGTGTCGTTAAGCTCTTCTAAGATCTGTGCGATGTCACTTGCGTGATAATCTTCTAACTTGTAATGAATTACCCTTGGGGAATCGTTACCCCTCATCAGTGAGATTATCTCGTCCTGATAATCTCTTCTTATTTCCTTCTCTGCCATTTGTCTCCTCCTAAAAGTAAACAAACGACGGGAACAAAAAACCTCCGCTTTGCTTTGGGCAAACAGAGGTGACGATACATCATTTAGTCCTTAAGGTCCGATACGGTCATCGACTGGCACTTTAAGGAACAAAGGATATTTCGGCCGCGTTTCCCTCGTTTGTCGCAACTGTCACCAGCGTCCACCGTATTCACCTCACTTT
>CADAIP010000004.1 GCA_902787975.1 Oscillospiraceae bacterium | reverse complement strand
ATACCGTCCTGCTGATGCGATAGGTGATAAGCGTACATGGGCATCAAAGAATGGCAGTCAGTACAGCATCTCTTTCTTTGACAGGGAATTCGGTGTCGAAAATGCGAATAAAGTATATGAAGCAAAACAGAGAACTCCCAAGATAGTCTGGATGAAGACAAAGGTCTGGGGTATCTTGATGCTCATCAGCTTCATCGTTAATTTCTTCTTCTATGAAGCAGTAATAGATGTTTTCGAGAACATGATAATGACAGACATAGCGTTCTTTTTTATCGACGAATTCGTATTCTATTTCATGTCTGTCTTAACGCTCCTGTTTTCCATTGCAGCGCTTGTCTGCATCCGCGCAAGAGACAAGATCCTTCACGAATGCGCATTAAGGATCGTCGAAGACAATATGGCATTCGAGGAAAGAAATAAGACCGAGCAGTTCATTAATTCACAGCTCAGCAAGAAGTGGTACTACAACAGCTGCCCGAACTGCGGTGCAGTGGCAAACAAGACATTGACTTACTGCTTAAGCTGCGGCACTTCTTTGGAGGTTCCTTTGCCCGAACTGCGGTGCAGTGGCAAACAAGACATTGACTTACTGCTTAAGCTGCGGCACTTCTTTGGAGGTTCCTTCATTTGCGGATACGGAGCCGTCCTCAGTACACCGCGTATCCACATTTGACCCCAAAAAGCATAAAGCTAATGCGGCGGCAAAGGAGAAGATCTAATGAAAAAATTCTTCAAATATTCATTTGTCATTGGTCTGATCGGAGCTGTAGTCAACCTTATTTTGTTTGTGACTAATCTATTCTATGAACTGGTCGTGCCCGTGATCGAGAACTCAAGCCTTGAAGAAGGCCCGGTATTCGATTTCTTCGATAACCTTATCTATTTCACGCCTTGCATTTTCATGGTGCTGTTTGTTCTTTACATAGTCGCAGGAATAATCTACAAAAAGAAGTTCCACGAGAAGAACGAAGAGAAAGAGACGGAAAAGCTCGTAGAGAAAAATACCGCCATCCAGAAAGAACTCGACGTTAAGGCGGAGTTCTTAAAGCACAAGTATTACACCAACTGTCCGAACTGCGGATCTGTCAGGGTGGAGAATACCAGCGTGTGCTCATTTTGCGGCGCATCGCTTGTTATAGGCGAAGATAAAGAGAAGTAATCTTTTCAGGCTCCGAAAACCGAATCGCAGTATCTTACCGTGCCCATTGCATCTTTTGCATATGCATCGGCACCGATCTTGTCTGCATATTCCTGGGTCATTACGGCACCGCCGACAACAACCTTTGTGCCGGGCTTTTTCTCGCGCAGTAACTTGATCGTATCTTCCATAGAAGCAACGGTCGTAGTCATGAGCGCAGAGAGGCCGACAACTTCGATATTGTTCTCGATTGCGCAGTCTACTATGACTTCGGGCGGAACGTCTTTGCCCAAGTCTATTACGTCGTAACCGTAGTTCTCGAGCATGACTTTTACGATGTTCTTTCCGATGTCGTGGATGTCACCCTTAACGGTTGCGAGGATGACACGGCCCTTAATGTTTCTGGGTTTATCTGACATCGCTTCCTTTACGACTGCGAATGCTGCCTTTGCGGCATCTGCGCTCATGAGGAGCTGCGGAAGGAATACCGTTCCCGCTTCATATCCTTTGCCTACGCGGTCGAGTGCAGGGATGAGTTCGGCATCGATTATATCAAGTGATTCTCTTCCCGAATCAAGCTGCTCTTTCATTGCCTCTGCAGCTCTTCCGGTTACGCCTCTCTCGATCGCTTCGGCGAGTGTAAGAACCGCGTTGGAAGATGCGGAAGATGCTTTCGCGCCGGATGAAGCTGCAACGCCTGAACCCGGAACATAATCGCTGTATGCACCGATGAATTCTTCGAGCTTGGGGTCAAGATTCATGAGTGCGTTAAATGATCTTACTGAAGCCATCATGGGACCGTTGCAGGGATTGATGATGGCGCATGACAGACCATTCTGCATTGCCATTGCAAGGAAGTATGAATTGATGAGTTCTCTTGCGGGAAGTCCGAAAGAGATATTGGAAACACCTAAGATCGAATGACCGTTGTAAATGTCTCTTACGCCCTTAACAGTATCAAGTGTTGCGATGGCTGAATCAGGGTCAGAAGAGATGGTCATTGCAAGACCGTCGATGACGATGTCTTTTCTGGGGATACTGTACTTGTCGGCAGCTTCGTAGATGCGCTTTGCAACTGCAAGTCTGCCTTCTGAAGTAGCAGGGATCCCGTCTTCATCCAAAGGAAGTCCTACGAGGACACCGCCGTATTTTGCAACGAGAGGCATGACGGCTTCGATGTTCTCGACCTTACCGTTAACGGAGTTGACCATAGGCTTGCCGTTGTAGATGCGAAGGCCTTTTTCGAGCGCTTCGATATCAGTCGTATCGAGCTGCAGGGGAAGGTTAGTGATCGACTGGATCTTCAATACGACGCTCTCCATCATGGAAGGCTCGTCGATCTCGGGAAGACCTACGTTAACGTCCAGGATATCCGCGCCTGCAGCCTCCTGGTTCAAAGCTTCTGTAAGAAGATAATCTATGTTGTTGTCACGAAGGGCCTGCTGGAGCTTTTTCTTGCCGGTAGGATTGATCCTCTCGCCGATTACGACAGGCTTTCTGCCGATCTCAACGCAGTCTGCAAAACTCGTGACGTAAGTGAAATTCTTTGTTACGGGTTTGGTGAAGGGAAGAGCCTTAACCTTGTTGATCATTGTGCTGATGTGGTCCGGAGTCGTGCCGCAGCATCCGCCCATTACGTGGACGCCGAGCTTTGCGATCTCGACCATGATCTCAGCAAATTCATCAGGGTCAACATCGTATACGGTCTGGCCGTTTTCCGTTCTGGGAAGACCTGCATTAGGGTTAACAACGATAGGAAGTGAGCAGCACTTAACAAGTCGATCTGCGATGGGGAGCATCTGCTTTGGGCCGAATCCGCAGTTGATGCCGATCGCATCGACCTTAAGTCCCTCGAGCATTGCGACAGTGCCTTCAACACCGCCGCCTGTAAGGAGCTTACCTGTCTCATCGTAAACCATCGTGACGATTACGGGGAGGTCGCATACTTCGTGGGCAGCAACGACTGCTGCCTTTGCTTCGTAAGAGTCGCTCATGGTCTCGATCACGACCACGTCTCCGCCTGCTTCGGCACCTGCCTTGATTATCTCTTTGAATACTTCTACCGCATCGTTAAATGCGAGATCACCCATGGGCTCTAAGAGTTTTCCGGTAGGGCCTACGTCGATAGCAACATAAGCATCGTCTTCGCGGCCTGCTTCTTTTCTGGCCTGCTGGCAGAGCCTGACTGCAGCTGTAACTATCTCGGCAACGTTATCGAATTTGAATCCGTTGGCACCGAAAGTATTGGTGTTTACGATGTTTGAGCCTGCTTCGAAATAGCTCTTGTTAAGATTCTTGATGTCTTCAGGTCTGGTGAGGTTCCAGAGTTCAGGCAGCTCGCCGCCCTTAAGACCCAGCTTTTGCAGGATCGAACCGGTACCTCCGTCACAGAATAACCATTCTTTACCAAGTCTTTCGCGTAAGCCCATGCTTCAAGCCCTTTCCTTTGAGAACTCACAGGTGTCGTGCCTGTTGCAGCCTTTGCATCCTGTGCATCCTGTTTTACTTTTATCGATTCCGATGCCGATTATCGCAGTGACGGATTTGGTCGGAACCATGAGGAGTGAATCGGTAAGTTCGATACCTATCTGTTTTGTAATGTCCAAAAGCCTGAACCAGTCCTTCTGGTGCTCGAGTTTGAGATCTCCGTAGCCCGGCGAGAATCTGGGGCGGAGGAAAAGACCTCTTGCTTCGTAACTTGCCTTGAGCTTGTCGTTGTAGTCGTCAAGGAAAGCTTCGATCGCTGCAGCGCCTGCAGCCTGATATACCGCGCTGTCTGCGGCAGAAGTAATGCTTGCCCTTCTTACCAGCATGTCGCACGCGGGACCGATGGTTGCTGCAAGAAGAACAGCACCGCAGCATCCTGTAAGGTTTCTTACGAGGCCTTCGGATTCAAAGGTAACATCCTCGTTTTCCGCATGAAGCGTGACAGTCTTCTCTGCGACCGTTATGCGGTATTCTTTTGAGATTATGCGCGGGTGGGACTGGGTGCCGAGATGCTCTATGGCCTTATGGATCTTTTCCTGCATCTCAGGCGCGATATCAACGATACCATGGTAACCCATGTATCTCTGGACTTCTTTTACGGGTATTTCCACTTCTAAAGGCATTAGTTGATGATTCCTTTGAGGTTATAGAGAATGTCTGAAGCAACGTCGGGCTTGTTCATGGAATAAACGTGGACGTGGGTTATGCCGTTGGCGATAAGGTCGATTATCTGCTCTGTCGCATAGATTATTCCTGCCTGACGCATGGCAACGGGGTCATCACCGAATCTGTCGACGATAGCCTTGAAACGCTCCGGCACTGCAGTTCCTGAGAGCTGGACAGAACGTGAGAGCTGCTTTGCAGTTGTGATCGGCATGATGCCCGGGACGACGGGAACGTTGATGCCTATATCCTTAACCCTGTACAGGAAGTTGTAGAAGATGTTATTGTCAAAGAACATCTGGGTCGTGAGGAAGTCACAGCCGGCATCGACTTTTTCCTTGAGAAAATGGATATCATCGGATTTGTGAGCGCACTCGATGTGGCCTTCGGGATAGCATGCGCCGCCGATGCAGATATCCGGATCCTGGGCCCTGATGTCCCTGATGAGGTCTGATGCGTGGATATAATCCTCGCAGACGATTCCGTCCTTGGGCTTGTCGCCTCTTAAGGCCATGATGTTGTCGATGTTGTTTTCGCGTATCTGCTTAAGCATGTTGGCGACATGCTCTTTTGTTGAAGCAACGCATGTGAGGTGGGGCATTACGGTAACGCCGTGAAGATTCTTGATGTCGGAGGCAACTTCGATGGTCATTTTGGAAGTCGAGCCTGCCGCACCGTATGTTACTGACATGTAGGAAGGATTGAGGGCCGCGATGGCGCCTGCTGCCGTTTTTACGTCATTAAGGCCTGTCTCAGCCTTGGGCGGGAAGACCTCAAAAGAGATCGTAGGTGTCTTGTCTGCAAGTATTTCGTTAATCTTCATAATAAAAAGCCCTGCTTATGCATAGTTTTTTGATATACAACAACTGCCCTCAAGTATATCTCAATAGATTATAATTTTACACGAAAATAGAAGGTTTTATATAAGAGATATCTTATGACTTTCTGATTTTGGAGGTTAATTATGAAAAAGTTACTTTCGGTTATTTTGGCAGTAGTAACGACGATTTCCTTTGCGACAGGCTGCGCAAAGCTCACGGAAATCAAGGAGATGGCGGAAGAATCTGATTTCACCGGCCTGGTATCCGTAGGTCAGGATATTGTCGAGGAAATGAACATCGAAAAGCCGACCCAGGACCGTGCAGGCAATGCCATCACTGTTCCTGACAACGTAGAGAAGATCGTTTCAATGGCTCCTTCCACAACACAGGTCCTCATTGAGCTTGGTCTTGGCGACAAGATCGTCGGTATCGATACAAACTCTGCTTCATTTGCTGACAAGCTTCCTTCAGGTGTTGCACAGTTCGACATGATGTCACCTGACAACGAAGCAATCGCAGCTCTTTCTCCTGATATCGTTTTCACATCAGGCATGAGCTCTGTAGGCGGCACATCTCCTTTCCAGTCACTTGTTGACAGCGGAATCTGCGTAGCAGACATTCCCACACCTGATTCAATCGAGGGTGTATGCGATGACATTAAGTTCATCGGAACATGTGTAGGTAAGGGTGCTGAAGGTCTTGCATATGCTAAGGGCCTTACAGTATTCATGGAAGGCGTTGAGGAATACGCAAAGACGATTCCCGAAGGCGAGCAGAAGACAGTTCTCGTAATGATGAACGTTCCTTCAGCTGATTATCCTACGATCTACACTTTCGGTAAGGGAACTTACATGAATGAGATGATCGAAGATCTCGGTGCAAAGAATGTTTTCGCAGACCAGGAAGGCTGGCTCTCAGTATCCGTTGAGGATGTTATCGCAGCTAACCCTGACGTTATCCTCATGGACTGCAACTGGATGCCCGATGCAGCTGAGCAGGTTAAGGCTCTCGAAGGATGGGAGAACGTCAATGCCGTAAAGAACGGTGAGGTTTACCAGATCGATGAGGACACATGCTCACGTCCGAACCACCACATCTCCGATGCTACTATCGAGTGGGCAAAGTGCATCTATCCTGATACATACGGAAACTTCTCCAAGTCTTTCGATGACATCAAGAATGATGTTCTCGAGCAGGTTCTCGGATAATTCCTGACGGGTAATATTATGACTAAGAAGGGCACAGGACTTAAGATAGCGATATCGGCCGTCCTGTGCCTTTTTATACTCGTTCTTGCGATCAGGCAGGGAAGTGTTTATATCTCGCTTAAAGATCTTTTCGGGATAATAGGCGGACACATAACCGGCAAGGGTACTCCCGACGGCGTGGAGCCCATGATGGATTCGATATTCTGGACCATCAGAATGCCGAGGGCTGTCATGGCATTCCTGGTAGGCGGAGCGCTCTCGATGAGCGGCGCGTGCATGCAGGCGCTTTTGCAAAACCCTCTGGCTTCTTCCTACACTCTCGGTGTCTCTTCAGGCGCATCTCTGGGAGCCGCGCTGGTACTTATCCTTGAGATATCGATTCCCGTCTTATCAGGATTCATGCTTCCTTTTGCAGGCTTCGTATTCGGCCTTGCAACAGTAGTCATCGCATTAATGCTTACGTCTGCAATCGACAGGAGCGTATCTAACACCACCGTGGTGCTGATAGGTATGGTCTTGTCGCTTTTTGTAAACGGCATGATGAATCTCTTATCAACTCTTAATGCCGACCACTCCAAGCAGCTCATCCTCTGGATGATGGGCTCTTTTTCAGCAAGGGGATGGAAGCACTGCGCGATCCTTTTCCCGGTGTGCGTTATTGGATTTGTATGCCTCATGCTGATGTCGCGGAAAATGGACATCATGAGCTTCGGCGACCTTCAGGCACAGGCCATGGGCGTCGATGCGAAAAAGACCAAGATCGTAGCGATCCTCGTATGCTCACTGCTGACCGGTGTATCCGTTGCATTTACCGGTGTCATCGGATTTATCGATCTTGCGGCGCCACATGTCGTAAGAAAGATCTTCGGACCTTCACATAAACTTGTTATACCGATGTCGTTCATATACGGCGGTGCTTTTATGGCACTTTGTGATCTTATATCTAGAACGCTCTTGTCTCCCCGTGAGATTCCCGTCGGCGCTGTTACGGCACTTATCGGCGCGCCTTTCTTCGCATATGTTTTCTTCGCTTCAAGGAGGAAACGCGCATGAAGATCGTTGTAAAAGGAATGAGTGCAGGCTACGGTTCTTCCGAGATCCTGAAAGATATCGATCTTGAGATCGGTTCCGGTGAGAAGGTCTTTATCGGAGGTTCCAACGGTTCGGGCAAGACGACTTTGCTTAAGGTAATGTCAGGCCTTATTTCGCATAAAGGTACTGTTACAGTTGACGGTAAAGAGATATCCAAAATGAAAAGGAAAGAAGCCGCAAAGCTCATATCTCTCATGCCGCAGACGAGTGAAGTTTATTTCCCTTACACGGTGCGTGAGACAGTAATGCTCGGCACATATGCTTCGTCGGGAAGCATATTGGGAGGGGCGCCTGCTTCCGCAGTTGAATATGCTGTTAAGTGCATGGAGGACTGCGGTGTTGAAGATCTACAGGACAGGCACCTTGATGAGCTCTCAGGAGGACAGCTTCAGAGAGTTTTGCTGGCAAGGACTTTTGCGCAAAAGTCACCGTTCCTTTTCCTCGATGAACCGGGCAATAATCTCGACATCAAATACAGGGCAGAGCTCTGCGACAAATTAAATGTATGGGCAGCAGGAGAGACCTCAGGAATACCGAATACTCTCGTTGCGATCTTCCACGATCTCGAGCAGGCGAGAAGGTGCTGCACAAGGGCTGTGATGCTCAAAGACGGCAAGGTTATTTTCGACGGGTGCATTGCTGATGGATTAAAGCCGGAGATGCTCATAAAGGTTTACGACTTTGATGTCACGTCATATTCAGGCGTATGACATATCACGCTACACTTGAAATAGCGGAAGTTGCATCTCCCTAAGACTTATAACATGCCTCCTTTGTGCAATTTACAATTATTCCAAGCCATTGAACGAGCCTAAAATAGCGAATGTATTATTACAATTCCAATAACGCGAATGATATTATTTTGCCAATAAGTACATATCAGGTACTGCAAGGAGGGGTTTTACGATGGGTAAACCGAAGGCTAAGGAAAAGAAAACCTTCAAAGAGTTCTTGAAGAGCAAGGATATTAACGTATCCGCAAAGACCTATTTTGTTGACGCCATGGGTGGAATGGCGCAGGGATTGTTCGCATCACTTCTTGTAGGAACGATCCTTTCAACTATCGCTAAATATGTCATCTTGATCGACAATCCGGCCGTTAAGCAATTAGGTCATTACATCGCCCAGGCAGGTTCTCTTGCTTCGGCTGTTACAGGTGCCGCAATCGGTATCGGCATTGCATTTGCACTTAAAGCTCCCATGCTCGTTATGGCATGTGCTGCCGCAGTAGGTTACTTCGCTAACGCTTATCCGGGTTCTGTCGGAAAGTGCGGCATCTTCTATCTTGATAAGCCTTATACGGCAGGCCCTTTGGGCGTATTCATCGCAGTTATCTTCGCTGTTGAATTCGGTAAGATGGTTTCAAAGCAGACCAAGGTAGATATCCTTGTTACTCCTCTTGTTACCCTCGGTGTAGGTTTTGGTGTTGCTTACGTAACATGCCCGCCGATCGCCATCGCAATGAACTGGCTTGGTGAATTCATCAACACAGCTACAACACTTCACCCGTTCCTCATGGGTATCATCATCTCGGTAGTAGTAGGAATCATCCTTACTCTTCCTATCTCTTCTGCAGCTATCTGCGCTTCTATCGGTATCGCAGGTATCGCAGGCGGCGCTGCTCTTGCAGGATGCTGCGCACAGATGGTAGGTTTTGCTGTCGCATCTTACAGAGAGAACAAGTGGGGTGGTGTTGTCTCACAGGGTCTCGGAACATCAATGCTCCAGATGCCTAACATCATGACACATCCCCAGATCTGGATCCCTGCAACTCTCGCTTCTGCTATCACAGGTCCTATGGCTACCATGATCTTCAAGCTCGAGTGCACAGGCGTTTCAGCAGGCATGGGCACATGCGGTCTTGTAGGTCCTATCGGATGCTTCTCCGCAATGTCTGCATCAGGTACTCTTAACTGGTATTCAATGCTCGGCATGTTCTGCATCTGCTTCTTCACACCGGCAGTTCTTTCGCTGATTTTCAGCGAGATCATGAGAAAACTCGGCTGGATCAAGCCCGGCTACATGAAGCTCTCATAAGCTGCATAACAATTTGTGTATTTTATGCCCGCCGCGTGAATTGTCCCGGCGGGCTTTTTTGTGATCTGGTTTTCGCGCGGGTGAAGTCCGCCGGCGCAGGAAAACACCCGTCGTAGCATAAGTGTTCCGCCGATTAAGTAGTATAATCAGGAAAACCGAATCATTATTACGAGGTCGATTATGGAAGTAAGACTTGAGCACCTTACGAAGATTTTTCCGAGCAGGGACAAGAAGGGCAGCGAAGTTGTTGCCGTCAATGATTTCGATTTCACTATTCCCGAGGGCAAACTTATTGGCCTTCTGGGACCTTCCGGCTGCGGCAAGAGTACTGTGCTCTACATGATCTGCGGTCTCGAAAAGCCTACTTCCGGCAAGATCTATTTCGGTGAAGATGATGTTACCGATATCCCTTCCGAGAAGCGCGGCGTAGGGCTCGTTTTCCAGAACTACGCATTATATCCGCACCTCACGGTAAGACAGAATATCACGTTCCCGTTAGAGAACCTGAAAGGCGAAGAGAAGCTTACAAAAGAACAGCGCAACCAGAAGGCTCTGGAAGCTGCAAAGCTCGTACAGATAGAAGGGCTGATGGACAGAAAGCCCGGTGAGATGAGCGGCGGTCAGCAGCAGAGAGTTGCGATCGCAAGAGCGCTCGTTAAGATGCCGAAGGTGCTTTTGATGGACGAGCCTCTGTCCAATCTCGATGCCAGACTCAGACTTCAGACAAGAGAAGAGATAAGGCGTATCCAGAAGGCGACGGGCATCACCACTATCTTCGTAACCCATGACCAGGAAGAAGCGATGAGTATCTCCGATATGATCGTTGTAATGAAGGACGGAATATTCCAGCAGATGGATGCTCCCCAGAAGGTCTATGACGATCCGGTCAATCTCTTTGTTGCTAAATTTTTGGGAACTCCTGCGATCAATGTTTTTGAGGCTGAAGTTAATGATAAGAAGCTTTACATCGGCGAAGACATGGTCATGGACAAAGTTAATGTTAAGGACGGACCGGTCTGGTGCGGCATCAGGCCGGAAGGATTTATCCTTGATGAAGAGGGCGCTTTGCACTGCAGCCTGACAGGTGTCGATGTAATGGGAAGAGATACGAGCATTGTATCGACGAACCCCAAGATGACAGGTCTTAACATCAGAGCGATAATCAGCGCGGAAGATTTAAAGCTCACTTCAAAAGATTCTGTAAGATTCAATATCAAGAGAAATAAGACCTTGCTGTTTGATAAAGAGACTGAAGCAAGGATCTATTACGACTAAAGACTGTTCGGCATAACGGAGCTTGAAGATCTCATGACTAAATCGGGTGTAAAAAGAGAAGGCATAATGGGCACGCTCTCGGGCTGGCTCTATCTTGCGCCTGCTCTGGCATTCCTGATCTTCTTCATGGTCTATCCGTTGATCGATGTTTTCATCTATTCATTTGAGGAAGGCTATAACTCGGCTTCGCAGACATACTTCGGTATCGGCGGCTATAACTACTCTTATGTTCTGAGAGATCCGTATTTCCTTCAGGCTGTGAAAAACACGTTCATCCTCGTAATCTTCACCGTGCCGATATCAACGATACTGGCGCTGCTTATATCTTTAGCGCTGAACTCGATAGAGAAGCTCAAAAAGCTCTTCCAGACCATTTACTTCCTGCCGTATGTGACGAATACTCTGGCGGTAGGTCTGGTGTTCATGATCCTGTTCCGGAAGACGCCTTATACCGATGGCCTTATCAACATGATGATCAAGGCACTCGGCATGACGACAGTCGATTTTATCGAAGGTCCTTACTGGGCGAAAATGCTGGTCCTCTGTGTCTATGTTATCTGGATCGTAATGCCTTTTAAGATACTCATCCTGACATCTGCTCTGGCATCCGTTAATCCCGTTTATTACAAGGCTGCCAGGATCGACGGCGCATCGAAAACAAGGATCTTTTTTAAGATCACTCTGCCGATGATATCACCCATGATCTTTTATCTTGTTATCACCGGATTTATCGGTGCATTCAAGGCATACAGTGATGCAGTAGCGATCTTCGGAGTCGACCTTAATGCAGCCGGAATGAACACGATGGTAGGTTATGTTTACGACATGCTCTACGGCGACGGCGGAGGATATCCTTCGTACGCTTCTGCAGCAGCAATAATTCTCTTTGCGATAGTACTTACGATCACGGTGATCAACCTCATTGTGAGCAAAAAGACTGCGCCCAAAGGTTAAGAAAGGAGGGAAGATCCATGGCTAAAAATCAGGACATAATAAAGCTTGAAAGGACCGCCAGGACAAAGAGCGCCGTATTCAAGACATTCATGTATATCTTCCTTGCTTTCTGGGGAGTGGTAGTGCTTTTCCCGTTCTACTGGATGGTATTATCTTCGATAAAGAGTTATGCAAGTTACATGGGCGAGCGCCTTCCCAGATTCATTGCGACCGACCCGACATTCGAGAACTATATCAACGCATTTACGCAGGTGCCGCTTGCTAAGTATTTCCTTAACACGCTCATCTTTACTCTTATTACGACAGCTCTTATGATGCTCGTAATAGTCTTTGCAGCATATGCGTTTGCAAGACTCGACTTCAAAGGCAAATCGCTTCTTTTCATCGGATTCCTGGCGCTCATGATGATTCCGAATGAACTAGTCATCATCACGAATTTCGTTACCATCACAAACATGAATCTGCGCAATACTTTCCTGGGACTCATCCTGCCGTCGGTAACATCAGTATTCTATATCTATCTGCTTAAAGAAAACTTCGAGCAGGTCCCTGACGAGCTTTATTACGCTGCGAAAGTTGACGGAACATCGGATCTCAAATACCTGTTCAAGGTCATGATACCCGTCTGCCGTCCGACGATAATCACGGTAATTATCCTTAAGGTAATTGAGTGCTGGAACTCATATGTCTGGCCGAGACTCATAACCGATGATGCGAACTATTTTCTCGTCAGCAACGGCATTCAGGAGATCCGCGAAAACGGCTTCGGCAGGGACAACATTCCTGCCATGATGGCTGCTGTCGTCGCAGTGTCGTTGCCCCTCATAATCCTTTTCCTGATCTTCAGGAACAAGATCATGGAAGGCGTATCAAGGGAGGGCACCAAAGGATGAGAAAAGGTTTCCTCAAGATCATCGCTTCGTTCATGTCGGCAGCTCTCATTCTGCCAGCACTTACAGGCTGTCACGGCAAGAAAGGTTCGACAGAGTTTACGATGCCGGAAGGACTTGATCCCAATAAGACTTACGAGATAGTTTTCTGGGCCAAGAACGATACCAACATCACCCAGACGAAGATCTATAATCAGGCCATAGAAGATTTTGAGAAGCTCTATCCTAACATCAAGGTAAATCTCAGGCTTTATACGGATTACAACAAGATCTATAACGACGTCATCACGAACATCTCGACCGGTACGACACCTAATGTCTGCATAACTTATCCTGACCATATCGCGACTTATAAGACTGGCAATAATGTCGTCGTTCCGCTCGATTCGCTGATCGACGATCCGGCTTACGGTCTTGGCGGAAGTGAAGTCAGATTTGATTCACCCACTAGGGAAGAAGTCATTCCCGAATACCTTAACGAGTGTGTTCTTGACGGTCACATCTTCGCTCTGCCATATATGAGATCGACAGAAGCATGCTATGTCAACAAAGAATATGTCGAGGCGCTGGGTTATGAGATCCCCGAGACTCTTACCTGGGATTTCATCTGGGAAGTATCCGAGAAGGCTCTCGCGAAAAATCCCGACGGCACTTATGCAGTTAATGGCAAGGATGTCATGATTCCCTTTATCTACAAGTCGTCAGACAATATGCTGATCACGATGCTCAAGCAGCAGGATGCAGGATACTCTGATGATGACGGCAATATCCTTATCTTTAACGACACGACGAAGCAGGATCTGTTGACCATTTCGGAGCACACGAAAACGGGTGCTTTCTCGACATTTAAGATATCCGGTTACCCGGGTAATTTCTTCAATGCGGGAGAATGCATTTTTGCGATCGACTCGACGGCAGGCGCTACTTGGATGGGTTCGGACGCCCCGCTTTCTGACATCCACGAGAATCAGATCGCAAGGTTTACGACAGTTGTTAAGACCGTTCCGCAGTATGATCCTTCCAATCCGTACATGATCTCGCAGGGTCCTTCAATATGTGTCTTCAATAAGCCCGACAGCGGCGAAGTCCTGGCATCGTGGCTGTTTGCGCAGTACATGATAACGAACGATGTGCAGATCGCATATTCTTCTACAGAAGGTTATGTCCCGGTAACTTCGAAGGCGAGAAATTCAGCTGAGTATCAGGAATATCTGTCGCGTTCGGGCGAAGATAATTCTCTTTATTATTCAGTCAAGATCGATGCTGCAAAACTCCTTTTGGAAAACACGTCGAATACCTTTGTAACACCTGTTTTCAACGGCTCGACATCACTTAGGAATGCTGCCGGCCAGCTCATTGAGAACACTGCCAAATCGACAAGACGCGGACAGACGATAGACGACAAGTATATCGAGTCTTTGTATGAAGATACTAAGTCGCTATACAGACTGGACCAGCTCGGCTCAAATGACATGAATTCAAAAGAAGAATTGGGTCCGCTTCCGTTGGGATCAAAGCTTCTGCTGGGTTCCATCGGTACGGCCTGGGTTGTAATAGTTGCATATTTTATAGTTCAGTTTGTCAAAAAGAAAAGGGCAGTTTGATATCGCCAGTTTTTTCGCTGATTTAATATAATTTGCTTGAAGGCGCCTTGAAAGGTGCCGTATAAACAATTGCTCTTGTTAAGTGATCTTTTAAGTCTCGGGTGGACAAAGAGATAAAAGCTTATGAGAGCTGCTTCTTAGAAGGAGAAATGTTATGAAGAGAACAGCAAAGATCGTTATGTCCGTTGTACTCATGGCTGCTATGGCTTTGGGTTCTATCGGATGCAAGAAGTCACCGGAAGCAGACGGCAACACACCTGATACAAAGAAGGGTGAAGGCGTTATGACTTATGCTGAATACAGTGCAGCAGCACTTGACACAGAAGTTACTGTCGAGACCTACATCCAGGCTAAGCAGGGCTGGTGGGAAAATGAAGGTGTAGGCGTTGCCACATTCTACACACAGGATGCTGACGGAGCTTACTTCCTTTACAACATGCCTTGCACAGCTGAAGAGTATGACAAGCTTGCACAGGGCACGAAGATCAAGGTTACAGGTTACAAGTCTGAGTGGTCCGGCGAAGTTGAGATCATCGATGCAACATTCGAGATCGAAGAAGGCCAGTATGTAGCAACTCCTCTTGATGTTACAGACAAGCTCGCATCTTCTGATCTTATCAACTATCAGAACATGTATGTTTCATTCACAGGTCTTACGATCGAGGCAATGGATGACGGCAGCAGCGCATTCTTCTACAGCTGGGACGGTTCCGGCAGCCAGGGCGATGACCTCTATTTCAAGGCTTCCGTAAACGGCCAGACATACACATTCACAGTTGAGTCTTACCTCACAGGTTCTGATACAGCAGTATATAAGGCTGTTGAAGCACTCAAGGTTGGCGACACTGTTGATATGACAGGTTTCCTCTATTGGTATGAGGGTGCAAATCCCCACATCACAAACGTTATAGTTAAGTAAATCAAGGCTGAAGACCCTATTTTTAGGGAAAATACTTTGGAAATCGAATTGTTGTTTTTGCATATTTTCGCCCAAAGTTTGCCGTAAAGATAAGGGCAATTTGACATCCTTGCAATTTGCGAAAAACTACTATAATGCAGATAAGGGAACTTTAATAGGAACCCCGAGCATTTAATTAGTGATTTAAATGTTTTTTGTTTCTCATAGACGCGGCTTCCACCAGGGAGCCGCGTTTGCATTTCAGGTATTTTGTAATTAATTATTTCTGTGGTAAAAGTAGCATAGAACAATTGCTGACGATATAAATATATCTAAAGGAGACGTGTTTTATGCCACCCGGAGGAAGAGGTATGGGCGGCCCGATGGGCGGGCAGTTCCTGACGGAAGAAGAGAAGAAAAACCAGCCTAAAGTCACGCCTGAACTTTTGAAGCGTGTTTTCTCATATCTGAAGCCTTATACGAAGCAGCTGATCCTTGTTTTGCTGTGCATAATCGTATCGTCTTTTTTCTCACTTTTGCCGTCGATAATCACGGGTAAGATCCTCGATGACGGTCTCCTCAAACAGGACTTCAAAGCGCTTGTTTATTATATCGTTTTATCCCTTGCGGTTACGCTTGCGGCAAGCCTGATAGGTGTCGCCGAGACATACATCAACACATGGATCGCGCAGCACATTACTTTTGATATGCGCAACCAGATGTATCAGCATCTGCAGAAGATGTCGCAGAGATTTTTCACGACAAATAACCAGGGTGATATCATCACAAGAATGACCAGCGACATTGACGGAGTAAAGGCAGTCGTCACCAACACTTTCAGCAGTATTCTTTCAAATTCGATCACGCTGATCATTGCCATGATCGCCATGTTCCAGAAGAACTGGATCTTGGCTCTCGTCGGTATAATCATCGTTCCGCTTTTTACTTTGCCGACCAGAAAAGCAGGCAAGAAAAGATGGACTCTTACCAATGAATCACAGCAGGTAAATGACGAAGTAAACGGCATCCTGAATGAGACGCTGTCTGTCAGCGGACAGCTCCTCGTAAAGCTCTTCGGAAAAGAGAAATATGAGTACGAGAGATACGAGAAAGCCAACCGCAGGATGATCGGTCTTAACATCAAGGAGAGCATGGCAGGCCGCTGGTTCAGAGTGGTCCTTACGACCTTCACGAGCGTAGGACCGATGCTGCTTTATCTTGCAGGCGGAATCCTCATGATGAAGTACAATTCCGACCTCACGATCGGCGACATCACGGTGCTCGTTGCACTTCTCGGGAGGATGTATATGCCGGTCAACAGCCTGCTCAACATCCAGGTCGAATGGATCAGGTCGATGGCCCTTTTCAAGCGTATCTTCGACTACTTTGATATCCCCGTTGAGATCGAAAATGCCAAGGACGCCGTTACGCCTGATAAGGTTACCGGAGACATTGTTTTCGAGCATGTCGAATTCTCTTATGAAGAGTCCAAGAAGATCCTCAAAGACATCAGCTTCACGCTAAATGCCGGCAAGAGCATCGCGATCGTAGGCCCTTCGGGTTCGGGTAAGAGTACTATCGTAAATCTCATTCCGAGACTCTACGATGTCGATTCCGGAAGTGTAACCTTTGACGGAATAGACGTCAGAAAACTCGACCTCAAGTTCTTGAGAGACCAGGTCGGCGTTGTCTCGCAGGAGACATATCTTTTCAACGGAACGATCAGGGAAAATCTGCTCTATGCCAAGCCTGACGCGACCGAGGAAGCCATGGTTGAAGCTCTCAAGAAAGCCAACATCTGGGACTTCATCGAGAAGCAGGAAAAGGGCATCGACACCGAAGTCGGCAACAGGGGATTAAAGCTCTCCGGAGGCGAGAAGCAGCGCATCTCGATCGCGAGGATCATTCTTAAGGATCCGACGATATTCATTTTCGACGAGGCGACATCGGCACTCGATTCGATCTCCGAGAAGAAGATACAGGATGCGATCGATCCGATCATTAAGAGCAAGACGAGCATCCTCATTGCGCACCGCCTGTCTACCATTCTTGCTGCTGACGAGATCCTCGTCGTAAAAGACGGCACGATTGCCGAGCGCGGCACGCACAAGGAGCTCCTGAATAAGGAAGGCGTTTACAGGGAACTCTATGAGACCCAGTTTTCTAAGGCTCTTATCGAAGAAGACGGTGTGTCGGAACTTGAGCAATACATCTGGGGCGCCCAGCCGGCCGACGAGCCGATGGACGAATAATCCTCCTGTTTTAGTAGGCAATTAATAAAAATGTACTAACGGAATCGGCTCAATGCCTTCCGATTCGTACATTCGACGAGGGCGCGCCTTTTCTAAAATTTACTTGAAATATAGTATAATATCGTCTTGGTTAATCTAGGAGGATAGATTGAAATGACAAAACCATTTTCAGCTACAGCTGAGCAGGTAGCACAAGAGATAGACACAGACCTGGTCAAGGGTCTGACTTCAAATGAGGCATCTTTAAGATATGCCAAGAACGGTCCGAACTCATTAGGTGAAGAGAAGAAGGTACCTCTCTGGAAGAGATTCCTTCAGCAGTTTGCAGACGCGATGGTAATCATCCTCATCGCTGCGGCTGCACTTTCCGGATACATGGCATTCAAGAGCGGCGGCGGAATCGAAGAATGGATCGATGTATTCGTCATCCTTGCGATCGTAATCCTTAATGCCATACTCGGCGTATATCAGGAAGGTAAGGCAGACCAGGCTCTGGCAGCTCTCAAGAAGATGAGCTCACCCCAGACCAAGGTCATCCGTGACGGTAAGCTCGTCATGGTCGATTCAGAGAACGTAGTCGTAGGCGACGTTATCTCCATCGATGCAGGTGACAGCATCTCGGCAGACTTAAGACTCATCGAGTCCAGCTCACTTAAGGCTGAGGAAGCATCTCTCACAGGTGAGTCCGTCGCAGTCGAAAAGGACGCTACAGCAGTTCTTCCCGAAGACTGTGCACTGGGCGACCGCAAGAACATGCTCTACATGGGTACTGCAGTTACATACGGCCGTGCAAAGGGTGTCGTAGTAGCTACCGCCAGAGATACAGAACTCGGTAAGATCGCAACAAAGCTCACCAATATCGAAGACGAGGATACACCTCTTCAGGCTAGCCTCAACAAGCTCGGCAAGATCCTTGCAGTTGTATGCATCGTAGTCTGCCTCATCGTTTTGCTCGTAGACATTTTCGTTCAGAAGCAGCCTTGGGAAGACGCTCTCATGACGGCAGTATCACTCGCTGTTGCAGCTATCCCTGAAGGTCTTGCGGCAGTCGTAACGATCGTTCTTTCGATCGGCATGACAAAGATGGCAGAGAACAATGCTATCGTAAAGAGACTTCTCGCAGTTGAGACTTTGGGATGCGTTGACGTTATCTGCTCCGACAAGACAGGTACACTCACACAGAACCAGATGACAGTTAAGGTCATCTACGACGGCAATAAGAAGTACAACGTCGAAGGCGGCGGATATGCTCCCCAGGGCAACGTTGTTGACGAAGGCGGCAAGCCCGTCAAGATCGAAGGCGTTCTCCGCACACTCATCCTGTCATCCGTTCTCTGCAACGATGCAGCTATCGTAAAGCAGAGCGACACAGACTATTCCTGCATCGGCGACCCTACAGAAGGCTCACTCACAACACTCGGCATGAAAGTCAGAATGTTCCGTGAAGAGACGATGCACAAATATCCCAGAGAGACAGAGCTTCCTTTCGACTCCGACCGTAAGATGATGACCACATATCATTCCGGAATCGAAGAAGGCAAGTGGATCAGCTTCACAAAGGGCGCACCCGACATCGTTATCTCACGCTGCTCATCGATCATGACAGCAAACGGCGTTGAGAAGATGTCAGACGAGAAGCGTGCCGAGATCCGTGAGGTCAACCACAATTATGCAATCCAGGCTATCCGTGTTCTCGCTTTCGCAATGAAAGAGCACGGCGAAGGTTCCCAGGAGTCCTTCACTGATGAGGAGAACATGACATTCATCGGCTTGATCGGCATGATCGACCCTGCACGTACAGAGGCTAAGGACGCTATCGCAGTATGTAAGGAAGCAGGCATCCGTGCCGTAATGATCACGGGTGACTTCAAAGATTCCGCAGTAGCTATTTCCGATAATCTCGAGATGCGTGACGAGAAGCACATGGATGCATATTCAGGTGAGGAACTCGACAAGATCTCCGACGACGAACTCCTCGAAGTCGTCGAAAAGACAAGCGTTTATGCACGTGTATCTCCTGAGCATAAGGTAAGGATCGTCAACGCTCTTAAGAAGAACGGTCACATCGCTTCCATGACAGGTGACGGCGTTAACGACGCCATGGCGCTCAAGACAGCCGACATCGGTGTCGCAATGGGTATCACGGGTACTGACGTATCCAAGAACTCTGCCGACATGATCCTCATGGACGATAACTTCGCAACTATCGTAAAGGCAGTCGAGCAGGGAAGAACGATCTATTCGAACATCAGAAAGTTCGTAGGATTCCTTCTCTCCTGTAACGTAGGTGAGATTCTCGTTATCTTCCTGCTCTCACTCGTACCCAAGTCACTGGTTCCCGGCATTGCTGCTCCTTTGACGGCAATCCAGCTCCTCTGGCTCAACCTCATCACCGACTCATTCCCGGCTCTCGCACTTGGCCGCGAAAAGGCTGAGCCCGGCATCATGAAGATGCCCCCGAGATCCAAGAAGGAACCCATTATCAACAAGAGCATGATGGGCCACATCGCAATGCAGTCTGTCGGACTTTTCGTATCCGTTGCAGCAGCATTTATCATCGCTCTCATGAGCATGAACAACGGCAGTACATTCTTCTACTCCGGTGTTCTCGCAGATGCCGCAGCCAAGGGCGTTCACCCCCTCGACGTTGCACGTACGGTAGCATTCGCTACATTGATCTGCGCAGAGCTCTTCAGAGCATTCGCTGCAAGATCAGAGAGGATCTCAGTCTTCAAGCTCGGACTCTTCTCCAACAAGATGATGAACATCGCCGTAGCACTCTCGCTCGTAATGCTCGTAGCAGTTATCTACATTCCGGGCATCAACGGCATCTTCAACAACGTAGCGCTCAACCCGCTTGCCTGGGTCGTTATCCTGCCTCTGGCTATCCTGCCGTTCGCAGTCAGTGAGATCAGCAAGCTTATAAAAGGCGGTTGCAATAAGTAATAGCCATGTGTTATTATTCATAGGCTAATCAGTAAAGGGAGGCACAGAACAGATGACAGTATTGAATATCGTTCTTAGTGTTGTAGATATAATCTTGGCAATTGCCATCATCATTCTCTTCCTCGTCCAGGAAGGTAATGACAGAGGTATCGGTGTAGTTGCAGGCGGTTCTTCCGACTCATACTACAACAAGGCAAAGGGCAGAACATTGGAAGAGCAGCTCAAGACATGGACAGTAATCTGCTGTGTTCTCTTCGCAATCGTTTCCGTTGTACTTTACCTCTCAATCGCCAAGGCTTGGTAATAAGAGCATAAATTAAGTCTTCAACGGGGTGTCTCAATCGAGGCACCCCGTTTTGTTTTGTGGTTGTTTTAGACAGTGCTGTAGAAAATGAGGTTTTCGAGAACCACTTATACACTAAATGATCATTTTCGTGTAGAAAGCAGGTTCTTCAAGAGTTGTTTCTACACAAGGATGGGCTTTTCGTGTAGAAAAAGGTTTTTCGAGAGTTGTTTCCACACAACACGATGTGCGCCCTATCGAAAATAAAATTGTGTAGTAAGATATAGAAAAATGAATAGAGGGACAGATATGGAAGAAAGAAAAAGAAGAGCGGGCTTTGCCGAGAACATGAGCGCAGCCCAGAAACGAAGAAACAGAATAATCAAAGCAAAGGAAGAGCAGACAGCGCTTCCGCAGACGTTGGCTGACCAGGCGCCGAGAGGTCCGTTGCAGGTAAAGAATCAAGTAATCGGTATCCTGAGACAGACTCCGACGGGTGGTGTTGTTATCCCCGATCCTTCCTTCAGAAGTACGGATTACGGCGCGATCGAGATCGATAAGAATCACTTGAACGGCGCGCCATTTAACATGGTCGTCGTTTGCGAAGTTCTTAACCCCAATTGCGACAGGGGCGACTGCAGGGGAACGATAACAGAAGTCCTTGGTGACTACGGCAATAACGATGTCAGGATGCTGACTGTTTTAAGACAGTTCGGTCTGTCACAGACATTCCCTGAGAAGGTGCTTGAAGAAGTTGAACCGCTGCCGGTCAATCCCGATCCGGAGCTTATAGTTAATGAGATTGCGGGTGGAAGACGCGATAAGCGTGACCTTCTGACGATCACAATAGACGGCGAAGACGCTAAAGACCTTGATGACGCCATTTCCATTGAGAAACTAAGGAACGGCAACTTCAAGCTTTATGTCCATATCGCTGACGTCTCAAATTACGTCAGGGAAGGAACGGCTCTGGATGCGGAAGCTTTCTCGAGAGCTACGTCAGTTTATCTCGTTGACCGCGTTATCCCGATGCTTCCGCCGAAGCTCTCAAACGGCCTTTGCAGCCTTAATCCCAATGTCGACAGACTTGCCATGACGGCTGAGATGCTGGTTGACCGCGAGGGCGGCATCTATGGCGGTGATCTTTATGAGAGCGTTATCAGATCTGACAGGAGAATGAGCTACAAGGAATGCTTCAGGATCCTTACTGATCCCCAGCCGGAAGACGATGAAGAATACGGCGATATCATCCCGATGCTCATTCAGATGAAGGAGCTCGCAGAGATTTTGAAGTCGATGAGAGACAGGCGCGGCGCGATCAATTTCGAGATGCCTGAGACAAAGGTTATCCTGAATGACGACGGTACGGTTAATGACATCATGGCTTACCCGATCAACTTCACTAACGGCATTATCGAGTCGTTCATGATCTGCGCGAACGAATTTGTCGCAAAGAAGTTCTTCGATCTTAAGTATCCTTTCGTATACCGTGTGCATGAGGATCCGGATCCGATCAAGATAGCGAGATTCTCTAATATCGCGAGATATTTCGGCGCATCGGGAAGGCTTTTCGGAAGGATATCGCCTTTGGATGTCCAGCGTTTCATGGGAACCATCGGAGATAAGACGGCGCTTCCGGCATTGGATGAGATCCTCTTAAGGTCGATGGCGAAGGCAAGATACTGCTCCGACTGCCTGGGTCACTTTGGTCTGGCATCGAAGTTCTACTGCCATTTCACATCTCCTATCAGACGTTATCCTGACCTTTACATTCACCGCATAATCAAGAGTTATCTGCACGGCGAGAATTCAAGAAGTCACTTCGCGGGACTCGTCGACAATGCGGCTGAGCATTCGTCCGACATGGAACGCAATGCAGTCGATGCAGAGCGCGCTTCTGACGACATCAAGATCTGCGAATACATGGCTGACAAGATCGGCGAGCATTATGACGGTGTCATATCTTCCATTATCGATGCAGGATGCTTCGTAAGGCTCGAAAACACGGTCGAAGGATTCGTTCCTTTCAGGTCTTTGCGTGACCACTATTTCTTCGATGAGAGGACATACAGGGCGATAGGTGCGCACGGCGGAAAGATCCTCTCGATCGGCATGCCCGTGACGATCGTTGTTGAGAAGGTAGATACTGAAGAAAACAAGATTGATTTCTCATTTGAATACGGCTTCGAAGAAGAGCGCGATCCGCTGGAAAAGCACTTGTCCAAAGGCCGCGTGAAAGAACCTCACAAGGTTAAGAAGGGCGGAAGATCCGGACGAGGCGGTGCATCTTCGGGCAGATCCGGCAGAGGCGGCGCTTCAAGAGGCAGTTCTCCCAGAGTATCTTCATCCAGAGGCGGACTAGGCCGTTCGGGCGCAGGCGGATTTGCAGGCAAGCCCAGGTCAGCAGGAGGAAGATCCGGCAGAAGCGGAGGAAGAGGCAGAAGATGAAAAGCTTACTTATAAAAGACACGACAAGGGAAGAGCGCGAGCAGATAGTTGCAGAGTCCATAGGTTATATCGATGGTTCATGTGACGGCTGCATGGCAGGTCTTGCTGACATGTATCAGGACTACATTGAAGGTAAGCGCGAGATAAAGGATATCAACATGGAATTCCGTGCACATTACGAGTCAGGCGATGACGGTCCGACTAAAAGTTCGTGCGATTACCAGCGTTGAAGGAAATAACGGTAATGGAAAAGCTTAAGAAGATATTTGTATCAATTCTTGCTGCAGTGCTTTGTGTACTTGCATTTGCCGGCTGCTTCGGTCAGTCCAAAAAGGAACCTTTGGATGTGAAGAAGGTCACATATCTGATCTATTGCGGAGACATTCAGGAAGTGGAAATGTATGTCATCACCGACGATCTTAATGTCACGCATTATACTATCTGGCCGGAAGACGGCAAGGACTATGATTACTTTGCAGGCGAACTGCCTTCTGAAGACAACTATGAAGTAACCGAATCTGAGATGACGGAAGAGAACTGGAAGAGTATGGTAGATGGTCTGTCAGAGGCAGACTTCATGACGATTCTGGAAGAATTTACGAATAACGGTGCCATGGATGCTTCAACTTATTATATTAGAGTTGAGACTTCAGATGGTGTCCATCAGTCAGGCGGATATAATGCAGGCGGCAGTCAGGATCCTGAAAGCAGGAGATACTCTGATGCAAGGCAGGCAATAGAACGTGCGCTTGACCGTGGAGTCTACTGAAACTTTGGTTTAGAAATCCTATTCTGTATCCGTTAATAAAATACTTACAGCAAATTCACCTTTTGATTATTGGTTTGAGGGTTCTGTTCAAACTATACTATTTTTATAGTAGGTTATTGGTTTCTCTAAATCTGTAATAGGAGGTGTTGAAAGTGATTAGTAAAAGAATTAAAAACTTAGCTTTATTCATGTCTCTGATAATGGTATTGGGTGTGTTTGCTTCCTGCGGCTTTACCACAAACGGAACCAGCAAACGTCACCGCGATGATGATGACGATGACCGTTATGAATATGACGACGATGACGAAGATGATGATAATGATAAGGATAGAGACGACAGAAACTCCGGCGGCTGGGGTGATTCCGATACAAACCAGAAGGGAAGAGTAACTGAAGCCGAGACAGAAACCGAATTGGAAACAGAGATCGTAATGGTAACTGAAACCGAAGCATCAGCCGGTTACTGGGAACTTGTCGATATGAAGATATTCAAGGCTGAACCGCATAATGCCGTCCCGGATTATCAGACAACTTACGGGGCAGACGAATACATCCATTCATATACTGATTTTCTTCCCGATAACGGTTACCATGCTGACCAGAGCTGTGAGTTTACCGCGACTTGTTCAGAAGTGCCGGGAAGGATAGATCCGGGCGTAACTTATGTTTATCATGTTTCGCTGTCGATGTCCGACGGTGCTGATTATCTGTTTACAGCTACGGCAGCCATGTATTTCGACGGTCCGTACGATCCCACGAAAACAGTTTTCGGCACATCGGGAATAAAGTTCCTGCCCACTGATGACAATGCCCCGAATTATTGTTCCATGGATACATGCGGCAATGAATATGTTGAATCCATTGAAGTTTACAGGGTATTTGACCCGGGCGACGAAAAGGGTGACCTGATGTGTTATTCATTCTACGGGTGTGAATCAAGTACCGTCTGGATATACAGGTGGGTGGAATAAACAAAAACCTTTCAGACCGGGAGCAATCCCGGTTTGTTTTTGTCAAGTTTATTATATTGACAATCGCCTTTTAAATGATGTAGTATTACGCATTATGCGATGACGGAGACCCCAGTAGTCGTGGTATGTCGCCTTCAGAGAGCTTTGCCCCCGGGCTGAAAGGCAGAGCGGAAAGAGGCCACTGACGAATAACAACTCCAACAGCATTCCGGTTTAAAGAGATTTCGCGTTTTGCGAAGTAAATCAGGTGGCACCGCGGACATGTTATGTTCGTCCTGAACTTAAAGGAATTTAAGTTCGGGGCGTTTTTTGTTTCCCCGAAGAAAGGATTGGAATATGGCAAACCAGTACAGAGACAGGATCATCAGCTCCCTGTCAGAGAAGGACGTAGGAACTGAACTCCGTGTATGCGGATGGATCGAAAACATCAGAGACCACGGCGGCGTTTCTTTCATCGATTTGAGAGACATGTACGGCACACTCCAGGTCGTTATGCGTGACACAAGCCTTCTTGACGGACTTGTAAAGGAAGAGTGCATCTCGATCGAAGGTAAGATCGAGCACAGAGACGAGGAGACATACAACCCCAAGATCGCTACAGGTACGATCGAGCTTGAGGCTCATTCCGTTGACGTTCTCGGTAAGGTTTACAGCCAGCTTCCTTTCGAGATCATGACATCGAAAGAGATCAGAGAGGACGTAAGACTTAAGTACCGTTATCTTGACCTCAGAAACCAGAAGGTTAAGGACAACATCATCTTCAGATCAAACGTCATCGCTTTCTTGAGACAGAAGATGACTGAGATGGGCTTTTTGGAGATCCAGACACCTATCCTTACTTCATCTTCACCTGAAGGCGCAAGAGACTACATCGTTCCTTCAAGAAAGTGGAAGGGCAAGTTCTATGCGCTTCCGCAGGCTCCTCAGCAGTTCAAGCAGCTCCTGATGGTTTCAGGATTTGATAAGTATTTCCAGATCGCACCCTGTTTCAGAGACGAGGATGCAAGAGCAGACAGATCCCCCGGAGAGTTCTACCAGCTCGACTTCGAGATGAGCTTTGCTACACAGGAAGACGTATTCAGAGCAGGCGAGGAAGTCCTCACGGCTGCATTCGAGAAGTTTGCACCCGAAGGCGCAAAGGTAACACCTGCACCTTATCCGGTAATCTCTTACAAGCAGGCCATGCTTGAGTTCGGTTCTGATAAGCCCGACCTCAGAAACCCGTTGAGAATCATTGATGTTTCAGAGTTCTTCGGCAGATGCACATTCAAGGCATTCCACGGAAAGACAGTACGTGCGATCAACGTTCACGCAAAGCTTTCCAAGGGCCAGCACGAGAAGATGCTCAAGTTCGCCCAGGATGAGCTCGGAATGGGCGGTCTTGGCTACCTCGAAGTTCTTGAAGACATGAGCTACAAGGGACCTATCGACAAGTTCATTCCTGATGACATGAAGGCTGAACTTAAGGAGATGGCAGGCCTTGAAGCAGGCGATACTATCTTCTTTATCGCTGACAACGAGGCACGCGCAAACGAGTGCGCAGGCAAGATCAGAAACGAACTTGGTGCAAGACTCGACCTCATCGAAAAGAACGCATTCAGATTCTGCTTCGTTAACGACTTCCCGATGTATGAATGGGATGCTGAGACAAAGAAGTACATCTTCACTCACAATCCTTTCTCCATGCCCCAGGGCGGCCTTGAAGCACTCAATACAAAGAAGCCTGAAGAGATCCTCGCTTACCAGTACGACATCGTCTGCAATGGTATCGAGCTCTCATCCGGCGCTGTAAGAAACCATGACCTCGACATCATGAAGAAGGCATTCGAGATCGCAGGATATTCCGAAGAAGAGCTCAAGACAAAGTTCGGCGCTCTCTACAGCGCATTCCAGTTCGGTGCTCCGCCGCACGCAGGAATGGCTCCTGGCGTTGACCGTATGATCATGATCCTCAGAGGTGAGGAGAACATCAGAGAAGTTATCGCATTCCCTATGAACGGTAATGCACAGGATCTCCTCTGCGGCGCTCCGGGCGAAGTTACAGAGCAGCAGCTCCGTGAGACACACATTAAGATCAGACAGTAATGAAAGTCTATTTCTTAACATTAGGATGCAGAGTTAATCAATATGAGACAGACGCCGCAAGGCGCCTGTTTCTTGATAATGGGCACATAAATGTTGATTCACCCGAAGAGGCTGACGTGTGCATCGTAAACACCTGTTCCGTCACGGGTGAGGCTGACCGCAAGTCCAACCAGATGTTAAGAAGAATGGCCAAGAACAACCCTTCGGCTGTCATTGTCGCAATGGGCTGTTCATCTGAGATCTCCAATGGCGAAGTTCCTGCGGATATCGTTATCGGAACGCGCGAAAAGAACACGGTCGTTACACGTGTTGAAGAGTTTCTTGCCGCGCGCGAAAACAGTGCTCTCGGCCACAAGACAAGCCACGTAAGGCCTGAAGTCAGCAAGACTGACGAATATCACGATTTCGGCACGGTCTTATCACCTGAAGGAACAAGGGCGTTCATCAAGATCGAAGACGGCTGCAACAATTTCTGTACTTACTGCATCATTCCTTATGCAAGAGGAAGAGTCGTAAGCAGAAGTGAAGAGGCATGCGTCAAAGAGGCAGAATTCCTAGCGCAGAGCGGGTTTAAGGAAATAATCGTATCCGGCATTCACCTTTGTTCATACGGCAAGGATCAGGGCAAAGATATCACGGCGTTGCTGGATCTTCTTAAAAAGATCGATGCAGTACCGGGAATTGAGAGACTGAGACTCGGATCTCTTGAACCTAAGTCCATGACACCTGGATTTATCAGCGGACTCAAGGAATTAAAGCACCTTTGCCCGCACTTCCATCTGTCGCTCCAGAGCGGCTCTGATACAGTATTAAAGCGCATGAACAGGAAATACGATACGGCTGAATACGAAGACCGCGTAAACGCGTTAAGAGCCGAATTTCCTGACATGTCACTTACTACGGACATCATTACGGGTTTCCCGGGTGAGACAGCCGAAGAATTCGAAGAGACCATCGCATTTGCAGAAAAGCTCAAGTTTGCGAAGATCCATGTTTTTCCGTATTCGGTCAGGGAAGGCACCAGGGCTGCAGATATGCCTCAGATCGACATGTCGGTAAGAAAAGCCAGAGCAAAGCTCCTGATCGAAGTATCTGACAGGCTCTCTGCTGAATTTGCTGCTGCGATGACCGGAAAAGAAGCGGATATCCTTATCGAGAAGATCGAAGAAAAAGACGGAAAGAACGTTGCTGAGGGTTATACGGCCAATTACATAAGGACCTTTGCTGAATGCGGAGGCAGGGAGTTTTCGAGAGGCGATATCGCAAAAGGCGTGATCACCGGTTCTGACAAAGAGACATGCCTTATGAAGTTTATCGGATGAGAGCACCTGCAAGCGAAATTTTTAGACTTATAGCGTAAAAAATTAATCAAATCTTTATAACATTTAATATTTACTGTGTTAGAATGAAACCATTAAGAAAACTTCATTTGGGGGTTGTCTGTGGACAGTAACACAGCAAAATTCGATTTATCCGGTGATAGAACCGCTGATGTACACGCTCTGATGTCTTATGTACTGAGCGCGCTCAAGGAAAAGGGCTACAACCCTATCAATCAGCTGGTCGGATATTTTATTTCCGGCGACCCTACGTATATCACCAACTATAAGGGAGCAAGAGGTCTCATCAAGAGAATCGACAGAGACGAGCTTCTTGAGGTAATCATCAACGATTATTGCTCCAGACTGTAAAAGGGTTTAAGATACCGATAATAAGCGGTACCGGCGGCTTATGCCGCCTTATTTTTTGTTTTCGAAAGGATACAGGATTATGGGCAATGCACCCGGCAGAGTAATGGGAATAGATTTCGGCACCAGACACATCGGTGTTGCGGTATCAGACGAGTTGAGAGTAATTGCCAGGGGCATTGAGACGGTCAATTGGAACGGCGAGGATCCCGAGTGGGCATTAAACCGCATCTGCGAAATCATCAAAGAGATGGACGTAAAAGCCATTGTTCTGGGACGTCCGGCCAGAACTGACGGAACAAGGTCTGAGACACAGGACAAGGCTGAGGCTTTCGGCAGGAGCCTGGCCGAGAGATGCGGCATAGAGCCTGTTTTCAAGGATGAACGTTATACGACGGTCCTGGCTTCAAGATATCTTCACGAGAGCAACATCAAGGCCAAGAAGCAGAAGAAGGTCATTGACCAGGTCGCTGCAGAGATCATTCTGCAGGATTACCTTAATACTTTGTAATCAAGCAAGTTACCCGATTGTTTGTTATAATTAAAAATTATGTTTACGCGCGCGCGTGAACCCTAAAGGAGAAAAACTATGACAGAAGATAACAATATGCCTGAGATCGGACCTAAGGACGAACTTATTGATGCAATCGCCGAGCTCGATGATGAAGGCGACAGAGTGATCGAACTCAAGGACGAGGAGACAGGCGAGAAAACAAAGGCTATCGTTGAGAGCACATTCCTCTTCAACGGCAATAACTATGTTGTTCTTATCCTCGATACTGACGAGACGGATGAAGACGGCGAGATCATTCAGGATTATGTGATCATGCGCTTTGTTGATAAGGGCGGCGACGTTCTTCTCGAGAGCCTTGTCGAGAAGGAAGAAGACGTAATCTACGATTATTACGAAAAGCTCTGCGATGAGCTTTACGGCGACGATGAAGAATCAGAAAACGAGTAACAAACCTACCGGTCTTAAGAAGAAGATCGCCATCGAGAAGGACCGCAAGGCCAAGCTCGCCGGCGAGCATCTCAAAGACAGCAAGAACGATGAGCTGATCGTGCTCAGGGATCCTTACAGCAAGAAGGATTACTACATGTCGCGCATCGACTCGTTCACGCTTATGAAGACCGAGTATGTTGTCATGTATAACTACGTGCCTGATGATGGAAGCCATTCCAAGCCGGAGCTTGTAATCATGCGTACGGCAATAGCTGAGAACGGCGACAGGGTTTACTACTCGATAAAGGACGGAGAAGAGCTTGAGAAGGCTTTCGTGTTCTTTATGAGAAGGTACTACGGAGCGCAGGCACCTGAGACAAGAGCTAAGAACGGAGTATCATCCGGAGATCAGAAGTAAATATGAGTTTTTGGCAGAAAGCCTGGAGCGTGATTTACACTTTACTGAAAGCGGCGTTAGCGCTTGCAGTGTTTATTCTGCTTGAATATGTGGTTTTCACCGTATTTGCATATTTTGGAATAGACCGTAAGATCTACAGGGGAACGTACAATTTCTCAACCTGTGTTCTGGTTTTCGTAACCATGTTCATCGCAAACAAGCTGTATGCCAAAAAGAAGGAACCGCTTTTCAGGATGAGCAGACTCAGTCCCGACCAGGTTGTTGCTTTGATCGTTACAGGTTTGGGAATGCTCGGTTTTGTAACGACATATCTTGTCGTAACTGACCGCATCGCCGAATACCTTAAGCCGGTAAGCGAAGCTGTTGAGGAATACCGTGACAGCGTTTACCGTTTTTCGGAAGTGCCCCAGACAGTCATTCCTTTGTGGGATTCATTCCTTTACGTTTTTACATTGAGCTTTATTGTTCCGGTTACGGAGGAGATGACTTTCAGAGGTGTTTTCTTCGGCCAGCTTCGAAAAGGATTCGGACCATGGGTGTCTGTTGTCCTTTGTGCCATCGGCTTCGGATTAATGCACGGCCTTTCGGTGCATATCGGTTATGCGATCGTTTGCGGCCTGATAATTGCTTCGTGCTATTACCTGACTGACAGCCTTGTTGCACCAGTGATCCTTCACATGGTCTTTAATATCTTCGGTTCGGGTGTGCCTACACTGCTGTCTCTGGACTGCTTCAATCTTCCCAAAGACAACGTCAATTCATTCCTGTTAGGCGTAAACACGGTTTCAATAATGTTTATGCCGCTTTCTGTTATTGCGGTTGCGTACCTTGTATCCGTAAAACGCAAGAGAGACAAGGCGGCCAAGGCAAGTGCCGAGATAATATCCGTTACTGTTCAGACGCAGGATACCCTTCCTGAAGATAACGGAAAAACAGAAGAAGGATCTGCTGATAGTGCAGACGTCATTAAAGAAGTAAGCGGGGCAGACTCATGAAAAAGCATGCCCGCCTGACATTCGGAATTACAAAGAAAAAGCGTTTCGGAGTAACGCTGCTCGTTGTTGCAGCTGTTCTTGTCATGGCTTCGACACTCCTTGGTTATGTGGGAGTTTTCGGATTGAGATCTGAGCTTTGTGAGCTTGCTGTCACGACCGATAAAGCAGGTGATACGTTCGGAGGAACGGGAATCAATTGTGATCTTATTCCGAACATAAATCTCGTCAGGGATGCTTCTTTCGAGAGTTCAACCGAGTATTCAAGCATGCTCGTGGCAGGATCTTCAGATTCAAGTGTTTTCCTTACGCCCGATGCTGTTGCTGCCGCAGGTTATGACACTTCAAACTGTGAAGGTGATACTGCAAGGATCATTTCCATCGACAGTGACGGTGTAATGAGCGAGAAGTTCACCGGAACCATTACCGGATTTAAGCCCGCAAGACTCGGTGTAGTAACTGAGATAAAAGATACCAAGGGCCTTTGGGATGAAGACCGCATCAGGAACATGGCTTTTTACGGCAACACCGCTGTCGCTCTTACCTATAACGGAAGAATGATCTATGATGTCACGAACAGCCAGCTTGCAGGAATAGTTGATTCAGACGAGAAGTTTGTTTTAGTTGATTCCAACGATACTGGCTTTGTGGCTGTTTCATTAAGCGGCTCGATCTATTTCTCACAGGACGGTAAGAACCTTGTTCTTATGTATGAAGTGGGTGAAGATAACAGAGGTGCGCTCTGCGGTATCGGAAGCAATGAAACTACTTTTGCCGTCTGCTACAGTGACGGAAAGATCGTTACGGTAAACAACGGAAAGGTAGCTGTTTCAAGTCTTCCTGATTCAGGCGTGACTTCATTTACTTCCGACGGCGAAAAGTTCATTGCAAGCGACAGAAAAGGAAATATCTATTCTTCATCGAACGGAATCATTTTCGAGCTCATCGGAAGCTCTAATCTGTTGAAAGACGATACAACACCGTTCGCACGTGCAAGTGAAGGTATTTTCTGCTTTGTCGTTAACAACTCTAAAGCTGTTATCGTCAGGAGCGAGGAAACCGGTTATGTGGTCGAAGAGACCAATATCTCAAAGTCGACAGGTGCAGAACTTGATTCAGTCTATCTTACGGATTCCGGACTGATCATTGCGGGCACGACTGATAAGAAAGCCTTTGCGATCAACCTTCATACAGGTAAGGTTGCCGCTCTTACATCTGAAAACGTCATAATCGAAAACATCATCGGTGTAAACGGTGATAAGGTTTACTACGATTCGGGAAAAGACATCTACAAGTCCCAGATTCTTTCAGAGATCTCTCTTGAAGGCAATCTTGAAGGTGTAGACATCATTTCTGACGACATTCTCATTACAGGTCACATGCAGAAAGCTGCAGGCGGAATGGTTATTTCTTCAGGTGTCGACGGCAAATGGGATATCTCCGATAATTCCGCATGGAATGTTTACGGCGAGGGAACCACAGTAGCTTCTACTGACAGAGCTTACAGCGGAAAATCCGGCGCCAGACTTACTGGAAGCGGCGATAATGTACACGCAATGACACAGGAGCTTCCCGGTATTGCAGAAGATAATTTCATTCCCGGTACATTCTACAGACTGAGTTTTTATGCAATGTCCGATAACCTTCCCGCGAAAGCCTATTGCTGGCTTGAGGGTGACGGATTCGGAAGATACGGTATCGAGCTCACACAGCTTAGCGGAAGCTACAAGAACTACAGTTATGTTTTCGCTGTTACGGACCAGGTTGTTTATGCCGGCTCTGTAAGGCTCAGCATCGCGTTTGAGGGATCAGGATCTATCCTTGTCGACAATTTCTATCTCGGACCTGACAGCTACGGCACTGCAGGTGTTCCGCAGTACTATGCTGATACTCTGTCATCCGGTAATCCTTCTGCGATGAGACTGAATAATCTCAATATCGGAAGCTCCGGATTTGCTGAGACTTCGCTTTATCTTATGAGTTCCGACTCTGTATCCCACAGCTGTGAAGGCACGGCAAGCACGGCCCAGTACGGCGAAGGCGCTGTTGCGGTTTCCGGCTATTCGGGCATGTCTGTAACCAATTCGCTTGAAGACAGTTTAAAGCTCGTAAAGCAGTGCAATTCTTCACCGTGGTTCGTTATCGGACCTTATGTAAACCAGGCTGATGTCGACAAGCTTCTTGAATACCTCTGCGGTTCACTTACTTCTGAGTATGGCGGAAAGAGAATCGACAACGGAACGGCACTTCCGTGGAGCAGACAGTTCACGAGATTCTACATTGAGATCAATGACAGCGGAAAAGTATTCAAGAGCGACGTCCAGAAGGCATCTTATGTTAATTACGTCATCTCGATGTTCTCGCAGTCTGAATATTTCAGCGACATCAAGGATAAGACTGTATTCCTTGACGGTATGACATACGACGGCGGCACGATGATGTCCGATGCTGACAATCACACAATGGAGACAACGCTTGTTGCCAATGACAGCAGCGAGACATATATCGACAACATCGAGACAAGCTATATTCTTGCCCGTTACGATTCACCGCATGTCGTATCAGGTACTAATGGCGGAGAATACATTAACAAGCTTTATACGAGCGGAAGCAACTGCGGTAAGATCCTCTCCGCCGTGCTGACAGGCGAAGCTGACTATGCGGAGATGATCCTTTTCGATTGTTCGATAAACTTTGTGCCTTCGAAATTCACCGGCAAAGAGATGTTTACTGGCAAGGACGAATTCATCAACATGATGACCGTCTCCGGACTCATGACCGATTTCACGGGCTTTGATGAACTTTATCTTGATATCAAGGAACCTCTTGACCAGTCTTCTGCGCAGAGTGTCGACGCGTTCGTATCGAACGTTACTGCGGCATGCTTCAATAAGGGTCCAAAGTCGTATCTCATTATCGCGAATTCGTCTAATACACAGCAGAGCTTCCTGATCAACGATAACAAGCTGGGTCACACGGATGGCGTGATCAGACGTTACGATGACAAGGGAAGACTCTTGAATGAGAGATCAATGGGCACAGAGCATCTGAGACACATCCTCCAGCCCGGAGAATTCATAATCGTCGAGATAATTTCAAAAGGATAAGATCAGGAATTCTGATCTGAAAGAATGAGCCTGATAAGCTCGTCTGAAGCCTTTGTGCAGCTGTTTTTCCACTGTTTGCAGAGTTTTGTTGCCGTAGCTTCGTCGTCCACTGTAAGTGTGGCAGAGAAAGGCTTTTCGCCGCCTGCATAACTTAAGTTAACGCGGAATTTGCCGTCTTCGGTAATCTCCATGGAGGCATTGATGCCTGAATTTGCAGCCATGTCGCTGACGATCGCACTTGCCGCCTCATCAAGACGGGCGCGCAAAGGAGCGTTGAGGGAGGACAAAAGGTCGTTTAAAACGGCCCTTCCGCCGTCCGTAAGTGTAAGATTCTCAGTAGAACCCACGGCATCACCTGTAAAAGCGCCGGAACTGCTCTTATCCATGAGATTGCCTGATATCAGTTCCTCATATGATCTCGAAAACGTGAAAAAGTCTGTATAGAGCGATTCCATGCACTTTTCCATCAGAAGATGGTAGCTTACGCCGGGCGCACGGTCTACGAGATAAAGAATTTGTATTTTCGATTCTGCAATAGAAATATCAGACATGTTTATTCCTTGGCAAATGTAATGAAATCCTGATGCAATTATACTCGTAAATCGATTTTTTCGGGTGTATACTCTGTATGATTTTTGAATTAAACCTGTAAGGAGAATTAAGAAAATGATTACATTTGATTACCAGAACGCCCTCGACTTCATCGGCGGCGAAGAGGCAGTCGCAAGAATGGAGCCCCAGGTTAAAGCCGCTTCTGATATGCTTCACAAGAAGAACGGCCCCGGAAATGATTTCCTCGGATGGCTCGACCTCCCCACAAACTATGATAAAGAAGAATTTGCACGTATCCGCAAGGCAGCTCAGAAGATCAGAAGAGATTCTGACGTTCTCGTCGTAATCGGCATCGGCGGTTCATATCTCGGCGCACGTGCCGTTATCGAGCTCTTAGGCCACTCTTTTGCTAATGCAGCTTCAAAGAAGGTAAGAAAGAGCCCCCTCATCCTTTTCTGCGGTAACTCAATCAGCGCTACATATCTTGCAGACATGATGGACATCATCGAAGGCAAGGATATCTCCCTCAACATCATCTCAAAGTCAGGTACAACAACAGAGCCTGCTATCGCTTTCCGTATCCTCCGTGCATACATGGAGAACAAGTACGGCAAGGAAGGCGCAAAGGAGAGGATCTATGCCACAACAGATAAGGCTAGAGGAGCTTTGAAGGGCCTCGCTGACAAGGAAGGTTACGAGAGCTTCGTAGTACCTGATGACGTAGGCGGAAGATTCTCCGTTCTTACAGCCGTAGGACTTCTTCCTATCGCTGTTGCAGGCATCGACATCAGAGAGCTCATGAAGGGCGCAAGAGACGCTTCCAAGGCTTACAAGAAGCTTCCTTTGGCAGAGAATCCCTGCTATCAGTATGCTGCAGTACGTAACTGTCTCTTAAGATCAGGTTATTCAACAGAAGTTATGGTCAACTATGAGCCTTCATTCCACTTCATGACAGAGTGGTGGAAGCAGCTCTACGGTGAGTCTGAAGGTAAGGACAGAAGAGGTATCTTCCCGGCAGGCGTTGACAACACAACAGATCTCCACTCCATGGGTCAGTTCATCCAGGACGGCGCAAGGATCATGTATGAGACAGTTGTCCAGATCGATCAGCCCAGAAGAACTTTCGAGATCCCTAACGACAAGACAAACCTCGACGGTCTTAACTTCCTCTCCGGCATGGACATGAACGAAGTTAATGCAAAGGCAATGCAGGGCACGATCCTTGCTCACGTTGACGGTAAGGTTCCGAACCTCCTGATCCACATGCCTGACCAGACAGCTTACTCATTGGGTGAGCTCATCTACTTCTTCGAAAAGGCTTGCGGCATCTCAGGCTATCTCCTCGCCGTAAATCCTTTCAACCAGCCCGGTGTTGAGGCTTACAAGAAGAACATGTTCGCTCTTCTTGGCAAGCCAGGCTACGAAGACCAGAAGGCTGCTCTTGAGGCAAGACTCAACAAATAATTAAGGCAAGCAATTGCTTTGAACAGACGGGGGTCCGCGTAATGCGGCCCCTGTTTTATTTGTTTACCCTGCGCCGGACGTCCGGATTGTATATTTTGTACATACGATTTATATGGAACGGGGAATCCGGAAAACCTATAATATTTTTTAGGAATAAGGTTATCCGGAAAAGTTCCGGTTTTTGTTTATCAAGGGAGGATCTATTTATGAAAAAGAAGTTGTTGCTTAAGGCAATGACTGTATCATTGTCGGCTGTATGCCTTGCAGGATGCACACAGACACCTGCATCAGAATCTGTAACAAGTGAAACAGAGGTTGAAGCAACCACCACTACGACCGAGGCTTCTATTGAAGAGACAGATGCTGAAACAAACACCAATACAACAGAGACTACAGTTGAGGAGTCAGAGAACAGCACAGCAGAACCGGCAGTTGATATCGACATTTCAAATCCGGATTCGATTTGTAAAACGGCAAAGGGATTTGGTATGTATGAAGCCGATTCTTATGCAGAATATATCGCTGTGACCAAACCTGATGAAGTGGATTATTCTTCAGTTTACTATGATATCAAGGACAGCGAAGAAGCTAACAAGTGGTATTGGGCCAGCTATCTCATAAATGAAAGCCCGTCTCCGGAAAATCTTGTAACTGAATGTGTTATTTGCATGGATTACAAAGAGGTGGTGGATGATACTGTACCCAATTACCTTACTGAAATCCATATGATTACTTTTATTGACGAAGAATCAGCTAATGAGCTATATGAGCTTACCCGCCAAAGGATTTCTGATTATGATCACTTTTCTTCCGGCGAAGAGAACGGATATTCATATTCAATAAGCTATGTTGGGACAGAAACGCGAAGGCTGGCGATAGGTGTATACAAACAGGGAAATACAGTTATTTACATTAACAACACTGGCGATATAGTTCCGGAAAACAATTGCTGTGAGTTTTTCTGTAATGAACTGAGACTGGTATCACCAATGAATTTGAATAAATAAGATTAATTGAGTGCGCATTAACTAAATGGGGTATCTATGAATAGAAATTTTTTTGCGGTTGCTATGGCAACTGTTATGACGGCTCTTTGTTTTGCAGGATGTTCGAATGCACCCGCTAAAGAATCTGATACAGGCATAAAGAGTTCAGATATAGAAAGTTCAATTTCTGCTGAGTCTTCAGTTACAGACACTGATACTTCTGTAACTGATTCAGAAGTTCAGGCAGAAAAAGATGTCCTTGATGCTGCAAAAGCTTATGGCATGACACAGGTTGGCGATCAACAGGAAATGATCAATCTGTGGGGCGGCTTTGATTCTGCATCGGTCTATTACATTGCCAAAGACAGTGATGAAGCAACTGCTTTGTATTCTTCAATCTTTAACCTGGACGGGAAGTCTTTTCCCGATGTCAAAGTGAATGAACTGGTAATGTGCATCGACAAAAACGCGGCTGAATCGAACGGCAGATCGACTACATCTGAGATCTACGAGATCACGCTTGCCGATAACACATCAGCCCAGGCATTGTACGATGCTTTTTCGCAAAAGAAAGACTCGTACCGGTATTCTTCAGGAACAGCTAACGGCTACACATATACGATAGGCTATTATGAATCTGCCAACGGCTGTGTGGCTGTAGGAACGTTCATGAAAGACGATGTTGTCATAAGGATGCTCAGCATCGGTGATTTTGAAGCGGCAGACAAGTGCATAAGCTTCTTCTGCGGTGAACTCGGGTTTGAATCACCGCTGTCGTTGAAGTAATACACATTTTCAGGGGCCCGGGATCCACTTCGGATTCCGGCTTTTTTTGAGCGCGTGAAGGAAGTACGCAAATCATACAGTAAATTGCTTCCTGTACTGTACGATTTGCGTATTTTGGCGCGAAAATACGTAATTTGTACAGTGAAGTGGGGTGTTTTACTGTACGATTTACGTACGGTATCTTTTTGCCTTATTTATTATTTGAATATAGAGCCTCTAACTTGTATAATTAACCGCGTAATTTATGCATAAATGAGGTAATTACTATGATTTCCACACTCGAAAACGGCGCTTGGCTCATTAACGGCGCTGAACTCATCGAAGATTCAGCCGGTGCTGCTGAAGCAGTTGCTGCCAAGTCAGGCAAGGCTGCTGACAAGGTATCCGCTAAGCAGGGCACGATCGCTTACGGCATCCTTAAGGATCACAACACATCAGATAACATGGATCAGCTTAAGATCAAGTTCGATAAGCTGACTTCACACGACATCACATATGTAGGAATCATCCAGACTGCAAGAGCTTCAGGTCTTGAGAAGTTCCCGATTCCTTACGTTCTCACTAACTGCCACAACTCACTTTGCGCAGTAGGCGGAACGATCAACGAAGATGACCACATGTTCGGACTTACAGCTGCCAAGAAGTACGGCGGAATCTATGTACCTCCTCATCAGGCAGTTATCCACCAGTACGCAAGAGAGATGCTCGCTACATGCGGCGGCATGATCCTCGGTTCTGACTCACACACCCGTTACGGTGCTCTCGGTACCATGGCTATGGGTGAGGGCGGACCTGAGCTCGTTAAGCAGCTCCTCTCACAGACATATGACATCAAGATGCCTGACGTAATCGCTATTTACCTCACAGGCGAGCCGATGAAGGGCGTAGGTCCCCAGGACGTTGCTCTTGCGATCATCGGTAAGGTATTCAACTCCGGCTATGTAAAGAACAAGGTAATGGAGTTCGTAGGCCCCGGTGTTGCAAGCCTCTCTGCTGATTTCAGGATCGGCATCGACGTTATGACTACAGAGACAACATGCCTTTCTTCAATCTGGCAGACAGATGAGAAGACAGAGCAGTTCTTTGAGATCCACGGCAGAAAGGGCGACTATAAGAAACTCGCACCTGCTGATGTTACATACTATGACGGTGCAGTTATCGTTGACCTCTCTACGATCAAGCCTATGATCGCTATGCCTTTCCATCCTTCGATTGCTTACGAGATCGAGTATGTTAATGCAAATCTCGAGCAGATGATCGCTGAGACAGAGGAGAGAGCAAAGGTTTCTTTCGGCGACAAGATCGAGTATTCACTTAAGGACAAGATCCAGGGCGGCAAGCTCATGGTAGACCAGGGTATCATCGCAGGATGCGCAGGCGGCGGATTCGAGAATATCTGCGCTGCAGCTGACATCATGAAGGGCAAGTACATTGGTTCTGACAAGTTCACAATGTCCATCTATCCTGCATCAACACCTGTTTACATGGAACTCGTAAGAAACGGCGTTGCAGCTACACTCCTTGAGACAGGTGCAATCCTCAAGACTGCATTCTGCGGACCTTGCTTCGGTGCCGGCGATACACCTGCAAACAACGCATTCTCCATCCGTCACTCCACAAGAAACTTCCCGAACAGAGAAGGTTCAAAGGTACAGAGCGGCCAGATTTCTTCCGTTGCGCTCATGGACGCAAGATCCATCGCAGCAACGGCAGCAAACAAGGGCGTTCTTACACCCGCTACGGAGTTCACGGGCGAGCTTAACAACTACGCTTACACATTCGATTCAAAGATCTACGCCAACAGAGTTTTCGATTCCAAGGGCGTTGCAGATCCTAACACAGAGATCCAGTTCGGACCTAACATCAAGGACTGGCCGAAGATGGAAGCACTTCCGGAGAACCTCGTTCTTCAGGTCGTATCTGAGATCCACGATCCCGTTACTACAACAGACGAGCTCATCCCTTCAGGCGAGACATCTTCTTACAGATCCAATCCTTTGGGCCTTGCTGAGTTCACACTCTCACGTAAGGATCCTGACTACGTAGGACGCGCCAAGAACATCCAGAAGGCTGAGGCTGCACTTGTTGCAGGCGAGAAGCCCTGTCAGGCTGTAGACGGCCTCCACGACGTAATGCAGGTCGTTAAGAGCATCGTATCTTTCGAGCACGGTGACAAGAAAGCAATCGGCTTCGGTTCTTGCATCTTCGCAGTTAAGCCCGGTGACGGTTCTGCAAGAGAACAGGCTGCTTCCTGCCAGAAAGTGCTTGGCGGATGGGCTAACATCGCAAACGAGTATGCTACAAAGAGATACAGATCCAACCTCATCAACTGGGGTATGCTGCCTTTCATCATCGAGAAGGGCGACCTGCCTTTCTCCAACCTCGACTACATTCTCTTCCCGGGAATCAGAACGGCAGTCGAGACAAAGGCTGATACGATCAAGGCAATTGCAATCAAGGGCAATGAGACAAAGGAATTCACTTTGACTTTGGGCGACCTCACAGACCGTGAGCGTCAGATAATCCTTGACGGATGCCTCATCAACTTCAACAGGCAGAAATAAGGACTTATGAGGGGTGCCCAAAGCGGCACCCCTTTACACAATACGGAATATGAGCGGAAAACCTGCACCTCAGAAAAGAGAACAACCGATTACGATACAATACATGTTCAAACAGTGGATAGCACCGCTGTTCTTCATCACTGTGGGTGCGGTCATAGCTGCGTTTGCTTTGGAGGAATTCCTCGTTCCGTTTACTATCCTTGACGGCGGCGTCGTCGGCATATCGATGATCATAAGCCAGCTGTCGGGACTGCCTCTCGGTATCCTTACGATTGCTTTAAACGTTCCGTTTATGATCCTGGGCTTTAAGCGTCTGGGCATAAGATTTCTTATCAAGGCCATCTATGCGATGGTGGTGTTCTCTGTCTTCCTTGGTGTTTTCGAAGACATGAAGGCTGTCACGGAACAGGAGATCCTGGTAGTGGTATTCGGCGGCGTGCTCTTGGGCGTCGGTGTAGGTCTTATCTTAAGACACGGCGGATGCCTGGACGGTACTGAGATCGTCGCTATGTTCCTGTCGAAAAATACAGAGTTTTCCGTAGGACAGATCGTGCTGTTCTTCAACATCATTATTTACGGCGTGGCAGGCTTCCTGTTCGGACCTGACAGAGCGCTGTATTCCCTGCTTACGTATTTCATCACTTCTAAGGTCATTGATATCGTCGAAAACGGAATGGAGCAGGGTAAGTCGGTAATGATCATTACCGATCACGGCAAAGACATTGCAGATGCCATCTATTCGCAGCTCGGCAGAACATGCACGCAGATGGAAGGCAAGGGTATGGTAAGCAACGGAAAAAAGACCGTCCTTTACTGCGTAATAACGAGAGTGGAAGTTCCTGCTATCAAGAAGATTATCAACGATGCAGATGTATCAGCTTTCATGACCATTTCAGATGTTTCCGAGATCGTCGGAAACCACATTAAGAAAAAGAAGGCTCCTGCACACAGGAAACCGGCATCTCCCGTAAAGCATTAATCTGTATTACAGGGGCCCGATAGTGTATGATGATACATATAGGGTGATTGGCGGCTGCTTTGGTTTAATGGCGGGGATGATATATGCCTTCAGATCATAGTTCAAGTTCACATTCAAGTTCGAGTTCAGATTATAGCTCCGGTGGTTCAAATTCGGGTTTTTCCGGAGGTTCTTCCGGTGGCGGCGATCATGAAAGTTATAACGATAATGACAGCATTGATATAAATAACCAAAGTATTTTCCCGTTTCACATACAGGGTATCTTATGGTTTGTCGGTATTATCGCTTTATTTGTCGTGATACTCTTAAAAGTTAATATTAAGGATGAACTGAATAAGAGTTCTAATACGGATAATGTTGTCATCTATGAAACCGTAAATGATACCGGCAATTCGGGTCCGGTAAACACTGCCGGAACTACAACGGGAACTGCGTATGTATCGACACGGAGTTTTAAAAAATATTCTCCCGGTTACGGAATAGTACATGACCATATCTATGTACCTGAGATCGGCCGTGAATGCACATATGATGCAAACAGCGATAACTATTATGACAAGGATACCGATTGCTATTTCTGGCTTAATAATAATGTGACACCGCCCATATGGCAGTATTGGTATCAGGGAATCTCTTCCGATTACGGTGATTACGGCTGGATGGAATACGATTATGATAAACAATGCTGGTTTATAGAGACGGAGAAAGGTAAGTGGGAAGAACTGCCATCCTATTACAACACAGACAAGTTATGGCACATGGATAAGCCTACGCAGGGAAGGTACTATGGGCAGGATTCCATTTATGTTCCTGCACTTGGAAGAGAGTGTCCTTATAAAGAATACATAAGCTGCTACGTCGATGAGGAGACGCATACATACTTCTACTATAATACTTACCTGAGACCTGCACAGTGGCTTTACTGGTATGAAGATTACGGCTGGCTGATGTACGATTCCCAGAACGCCAAGTGGTACCGCCTCGATGAGTATTTGAGTGGCGTTAAATGGGTGGAAATGCCTTCCGACTGGAATGATCCGAAGGTCTGGCATCTTGACAGTAACTGATACAAAAAGGGCGCCCTGATATCAATATCAAGACGCCCTTATTTATTCTGTTTTTGAATGAGAATTACTTCTTGCCGAACGTGTTATTGAGAGTATCAACATCGGGAAGGTCTACGTTTACTTTCTTCTCGACTGTCTCGATAGCCTGATTTGCTACCTTTTTAGCGTTCTCATCTGCAGCAACCTTGCCCAATGCATCCTGTGCTGCACCTACAGCCTTGTTTACATCTAAATCCATAAAAGGCACCTCCGTATTTTTGATATAATCATTTTATCACTATCGGTTTACATTGGAACTACGGTCAGTAAAGCATCCCGGGATTTCGTCCGGTTCAGTTTGTGATTTTGTATGGTCATAAAGAGGTCACATCTTTTTTCTATACTCACGATGAACAAAGACGGATGTCGTGGAAAGGAACAGAAAAGATGAAAAAGAAATATCTGAGCTTCGGTATAATTTATTGCCTTGTGGTTCTGCTTGTTTTTTTGGCAGGAATCTCGTTTTATTCCAAGAAAAAGATCGATGATATTAATAACGGTATGAGCAGCATCGTTCTTTTACCTGAAACATTAATGGGTGGTATCAAATCCGGAACCCCGGAAACACTGGCGCACAATGCTGTCAATTCATGGAAATTCCTGTCAGTCGTCGGTGATGATGTAGGTTTCTATTCTTCTGTAGTTGATACTGAAAATAATGGCAGGGTATTGTTTGAGTCACAGGATTTTCTGCAGATCTGGTATTATGGCGAGATTGAAACTGAGGTCATTGAGAATTCCGATGAGAGATATGAAGCGAAGACGACTCAGCTGGCTCCCGGCGATTCCAGATTTATGTTTTTTGAAGAGTCGCTGAGTCTGTCAAAGGACGAGATCTCAGACTTACGCTTCCCTAATGGAAATGATATCAGGATAGCCGGCGCAAAATGCGATGATACATTCGTATATGGAGGCACGTTTACTTTTACTTCCGGTGAAAAGGTCAGGACATTAAATATTGCATCACCTGAATTTGTCAATGAAGAGAAGAGCGTTCCTTATGAAGAATGGATCGTAAGGCTTGATGATATCGAGTATTGCTCTTTAGGCGGAAATTCCGCAATAAACAAAAAGGCTCATAAACTCAGCGATGCATATGTTAATAAGCACTTAAACGGCGAAGTTCCTGCAGGCCGTAATGTCCGTGAAGGAATCTTCACTACGACATCTTCGGTGATCCTGGTTTTCGAAAAGGGACATTATCTTATCACTTATTATTTCGTAACACATCCGCTCCAGATCGTTATAAGAGATAATTTGCTTGTTTATATATTGTCCGTTCTGGCACTTGTTATCGTGGAAGCATTGATCATTTATGCAGTAAGAAAACTCTACCTTAATCAGAAGAGGTTCGAATTAAGGAGCGAAAAGCTTACAAAAGGCATTGCTTATGATCTGCAGGAACCTCTGGCTGCTACCAGAGGATACCTGGATAACTGGGAAGACTTAAGCGAAGACAAGCGTGCCGAGTATTCGGAAAAGATCATATCCGAAGTGGACCATATGTCTTCTATGGTCACAAGGCTTCTCGAACTGTCCAAGATTCATGACGGCAGCGTTAAGCTTAACCTGGAAGACGTCGATCTCCTAAAGCTTACTCAGAACATTAAGAAAAGAAACAGCAAAGCCATATTGGAAAAGAATATCGATCTTACGATCGAATGTGATGAAGAAGCGGATGCTTATCCGGTATATGCAGATCTTGAGATGATGTACATCGTTATAAATAATTTCATTACGAACGCGATCAAGTATTGCGATCACACGATTAAGATAAGGCTTAAAAACTACAGAAATTCAATAGAGTTCAGCATCACAAACGACGGCGCCGGGATCGAAAAAGCTGATCTGGATAAAGTATGGGACGTTCTTTACAAAGCAGATAAAGGCAGTTCTGAAACCGGTGAAAACAGCGGCGTAGGGCTTTCCGTAGTAAAGAGCATACTTGATGCACATAATGCAAAGTGCGGATGCTTTAGCGGGTTTAAAGGAACGAATTTCTGGTTCTTAATGGATAGATATGAGGAAACGAAATGAAGAAGCAATATATAAGATACGGAATAATATTCTGCGGTTTGGTTTTGCTGGCGTTCATGGTTGTATTTGTTATATATACAAGAAATAAGATAAATGAATTTAACAGCAACTTTAACCTGTCATTTATTTCAGCAAACATAGACTATCACGATAATAACATTGACGGTCAGCTTGAACAGACGGTAGTCAGATCATGGGACCGGTATCTCGAAGGTGAATATGCGGATTGCACGGGATTCTATTCTTCGATAACAGATATCAACAGTGGTGAGGTTATCCTTGATTCTTTTGAACAAGAAATCCACCGTGGTGATGCCGGTATTGAAAAGCTTAATGATATGGCATACGGGGCAGCGGTCGAAGGGGAAAAGTCATATGTAAAGTATTCCGGTGTTAATACTGAAAAAGGAATATTTACTTCAACCTCAGTGCTGATCTGCCAGGCCGGAGAAGGTAATCTCCACGTATCCTACAGCATAGCTGGCAAGCCGCTTAAGAGCGTGCTTGAGGCTAATGTCATGACATATATATTTATGCTTTTGGCATTTATTGTCATTGAGATCGTGATCGTTATCTCGTTTGTTGTCCTTTACCGTAACCAGATGAACTATGAGATCAGGAACCAGAAACTTACAAGAGGCATAGCGCACGAACTGAAGACCCCTCTCGCGGTTACAAAAGCGACTGTTGAGAACTGGGATTATCTTGATGATGACCGCCGTAAGGATTATTCGAAAAGGATTGTTAACGAAGTTGATCACATGTCGGACATGGTGGATAAACTCCTCGATGTCTCGAAAATAAAAGAAGGCAGCAATAAGCTCAATCGTGAAGCAATTGACCTTAAGAAAATGACGGATGAGATTATTGCAGAAAACGGTGAACTGATACGTGAGAGGAATATCACGGTAACCTTTAACCGCGATGAAAAGCCGTATAATGTATTTGCCGATCCTGAGATGATGAAGATGGTATTAAGCAATTTTATGTCGAATTCGGTCAAATACTGCGATCATGTCATCATGATACAACTAATAAGGAACGGCCGGAAAATAGAGTTCAGCATCACCAATGATGGTGCTAAGATAGATAAAAAGGATCTGGACAAGATCTGGGATATCTTCTATACGACGGATAAGGCAAGGACTGACAGAGTGAGCAGCAGCGGAGTCGGACTCTCGGTCGTAAAGAGTATCCTAGATGCCCACAAGGCCGATTACAGCTGCACGAGCGGCGATAACGGAACGGAATTCAAGTTTTCGATGCCGGCTCATGAGACGGCCTGACAGAACGTATAAGGATGTAAAGAATGTATCGGATTTTGCTTGCAGAAGATGAGGTGACATTAAGAGAAGTCGTTGAAGTCTTCTTCCGTAAAAACGGATTTGAGATCGATGCCGTAGATAACGGAATTGATGCATGTTCTTTGGCGGATAAGCAGAAGTATGACGTTGTCATACTCGACATCATGATGCCCGGCATGGATGGCAAGGAAGTGTGCCGTCACATCAGATCCGGGTACGATGTACCGATCATCTTCCTTACGGCATTGGGTGATGAATGCGATATAATTTCCGGCTATGAGATAGGTGCGGATGAGTATGTTACCAAGCCTTTTTCCACAAAGGTGCTGCTCATGAAAGTTAATGCCCTGATAAGCAGATACCACGGGCTTCTCGTCAAGAACGGCTGTCTTGTCATAGATGAGATCTCAATAGACCCGGCAAGGCATCTTGTAAGCGTAAACGGAAAGGCCATTAATCTGGCGCCTAAAGAATACGATCTGCTTCTTATGTTTATCGATCACAAAGACATTGTGCTCACGCGTGACCAGATCCTTGATATTGCCTGGGGCTCTGATTTTGAAGGCTATGACAGGACTGTGGACACGCATATAAAGAAGCTCAGAAAAGCCCTTGGAAAAGCCGGCTATCATTTAGAGACCGTGATCAAGACAGGATACGTCTGGAAGAGCGGAAATCAGTAAGGCTTATTCTTCTGCGTTAATTACAGAACGGCAATAAACCTCATGAAGTCTTCTTCGTTCTTATAAACGCCCGCACATTCCAAGACCTTCGCGAATGTCTTACCGATCTCAATCTTTAATGCTTCGTTGATCTTTTCTGCTGAAGAAAGATCGTAGTTGTCTTTCCATTCATCGATCCAGTCTGCATGCTTGGATATCTCTTCAATGGAACGAATATCTTTGCCGCTCAAAACGGCATCTTCGATCAGCGACATTTCTTTCTTAAGTCTTGCGGGAAGAACAGCGAGTCCCATTACTTCGATGAGGCCGATGTTTTCCTTCTTGATGTGATGGTATTCTGCGTGCGGATGGTAGACGCCCATCGGATGCTCATCTGTCGTGATGTTGTTTCTGAGTACGAGATCAAGCTCGAAAAGACCGTCTTTGTTTTTTCTTGCGATCGGTGTGATCGCGTTGTGGGGAATACCGTCAGTTTCAGAGAAGATGAATGCATCTTCATCAGTGTAAGATTTCCACTTGTTAAGGATCATGCCGGCGCAGTCAGCAAGACGCTCAACGTCATTGCCCTGAAGTCTTATTACCGACATAGGCCAATTGACGATGCCGGCGTTAAGATCTTCAAATCCGGGGATGGTAAATGTTTTCCTGTAGACGGCACGTGCCATAGGGAAGGTATAGCAACCGCCCTGGAAATGATCGTGGCTTAAGATGGAGCCGCCGACGATCGGGATATCTGCATTAGAGCCTGCAGTGTAGTGTGGGAACTGCTCAACAAAGCTTAAGAGCTTTTTGAATGTGGAGCGGTTTATCACCATCGGGATGTGTTTTTTATTAAGGATTATGCAGTGCTCGTTGTAGTAAACATAAGGCGAGTACTGGAGAAAGTATTCGTCGCCGTCCAAGGTGATCGGGATGATCCTGTGATTTTGTCTTGCAGGGTGGGTAAGCGTTCCTGCGTAGCCTTCGTTCTCAGGGCAGAGCAGGCACTTCGGATAAGATGTGCTCTTTGCTTTTCCTGCTGCTGCGATGTCCCTCGGATCCTTTTCCGGTTTGCTTAAGTTTATCGTGATGTCGATGTCGCCGAACTCAGTCGGAGCAACCCATTTCACGTCTTTTGCGATGCGGTCAGTGCGGATGTAGTTCGTTGCTTTGGAGAACTCATAGTACCAGTCTGTCGCATCCTTTGAAGACTCCGATAAAAGCGCGTTAAACTTGCTTATTACGACAGAAGGGGGAGGAGTGACCGCGCCCATTATTTTTGTATCAAATAGATCCTTTTGTGCAATGGTATCGCTTTCCATTACTCCGTGCTCAAAGGCCCAGTTCAGCATATCTTCCAGGATAAGGTTAAGATCTCTTTCTTCCGGCACGGATTCAGGTTCTGCATATTCATCCAGCCCCATCAGTTCGATGAGTTTGTTAACGGAATATACCCTGTCGAGCTCGTCGATAAGACCATTTTTAATTCCGTAATTAACAAGTTCAGTAATATATGTGTTTATCATGACCATATCCTCCGTCAGATAACTCTTATTCCGCCGTATTTTCTGATGGCCAGTATCTCGCATGCGCCATCGCCGAAAACCTTATCCATGTACTTTTGATATCTTGAAGCGTTCTGCTTTTTTACAAAGGCCTGTATGGTGCCTGCAAAGCCGCCACCGTGTACACGTGATGCTTCATCGGCCCCAAGTATCGTATCGCTGATAGAGAGCGCGAGAGATACATTCTGGACGGTTATATCCTTATTTGAATAAACATTCTGCAGATACTTAAAAGAAGAATCACCGGACCGTTTAACGAGATCGATGAAACTGTTTATGTCATTGTTCTTAAGTGCATCAGCTTCCATGCCGGCACGGTCAGTCTCATTAATGAAGTGGATAGCCCTTAAAACGGCGCGGTCACCGGCTTCTTTTCTGAGCATATCGATGTTATCTAATATGTCTTCGAAATCTATAGGGCGGAGGACATCGTGACCTAAAAGAGATGCTATCTTCTTCATCTCGGAAGGAATAGCCGCATACTCATCTGTTAAGTCTGCGTGTGAACCTTTGGTGTCGGTGATTGCAAGAACATAACCGGTCTTGGAAAAATCAAAATCGACTTTATCTACAATGGGATTAGCAGGATCTTCAAAATCGATATGAACGAGATTTCCGACCGAGCATGCCATCTGGTCCATAAGTCCGCAGGGTTTTCCGAAGTATATGTTTTCAGCGAATTGTCCGGTCTTAGCGATCTCGACAGGATCTATGTTCATGTCATTATACAGACCTGATACTACGGTTCCGATAAGTGTCTCAAAAGCTGCAGAAGAAGAAAGACCCGCACCGATCAGAACGTCACTTGTTATGTAAGCATCAAATCCTCCAAGTGTGTAGCCGCCATCTTTAAGTCCTGCAAGGACACCGCGGATTAGGGAAGTGGTAGAGCCTTTTTCTTCTTCTCGTAGTTCGAGATCTGCCAATTCTATGTTTGTCATGCCGAAGCCTTCGGCGAGTACATTGACCTTGTCATCAGATCTTTTGGAAACTATTGCGATGGCATCCTTGTTGATCGATGCGGCGAGGACTTCTCCGTGCTGGTGGTCGGTGTGGTTGCCGCCGACTTCTGTTCTGCCCGGAGCAGAGAATATTGCTTCAGGTTCCGTGCCTTCAAATGCCTTTGTGAATTCTGATATGGCTCTTTCGTAACGGTCCTTCTGGAGGGCGGCAGATTCGTCCGTACCATATATGTCTTTATAATCAATTACTGATAGATCAAGCATAGTAAGCCTCCTTGGGGGAGTTTATAGCATGATTATAGATTGTTATCTTTAAACAGTCACATGCGCATTTTACACAATACTCGGAAACTATTTTTGTAAAATCAGTTTCCAAAGAAATTTCCATATTTCTCGGACATCTTGGTATTATTTAGGTGGAAACTGATAAGACTATAACAAGTTTCCGAAGGAGATTTCTATATGAAGTTGACTGAGATCCGCGAGAAGATTCTTATAGGAACTATACAGGTTTTTAATAAAAAGGGACTAAAGCTCACGATGGATGACGTAGCTGATGAGCTTAAGATCTCAAAGAAAACTATCTATAAAGAGTTTACGAGCAAGGAAGAAATGTTCGAGACGATGGCAGATTATGTTTTCGACAACATAAAGGTAAGAGAAGAGGAGATCCTCAGCTCACCGGGATATACGACAGCGGAAAAGATCAGAATGCTTTTGTCGGCGATGCCTGAAGGATACAGGAACATCAACTTCCAGGAACTCCATCCGTTAAAGGAGAAATATCCCAAGGTATATAAGAAAGTTCAGAAGAGACTTGAGACCGGATGGGAGCCGACGTTGAAACTCCTGGAGCAGGGCAAGGAAGAAGGCATCATAAGAAAGGATGCGGACCTCAAGATATTCAAGATGATGATGGAAGCATCGCTCGAGAGATTTTTCGAGAAGGACGTCATGAAGGGCGGACACAAGAAGTACAACGATTATCTGAACGAAGTGGTAGACATTCTCTTAACGGGTATTACAGAAAGTTGAGAATAAAAATGGAAAAGTCAAAAGTTATCTTTAATAACGTTCAGTCTGATTCGGTATATAAGAAGGCCGTAAAGTCCAAGGCTAAATATGCCAGGAAGTTCGGCGACGATTCAGATAAGAATTATTCGGCAAGGGTGGTCGGTAATGAATACATCGGAGATATCCTGGGCGTCAGGAACATTGCTGTCGGAGACAGCGATGCTGGTGTATCTGAAGGTTTTGATAACGACAAGGGAATCATCGTAGGTAACATCAGAATGGGATTCGGTCACTACCGCATCTCCATGGCCATTGCTTCTGCGGCAAATTCCATGGGTTATGTTCCTTACTGGATGGATCTCAATTCATATAAGCAGACGACATGCACGAAGGTCATCTCTGCGCAGAATGATCTGTATTCGACAGGTTCAAGACTGTCACAGAAGTCCAAACTGTTCAATAAGATCGTCTGGGAACCGTTAAACTACGAAGGATTCAGAAAGCTTTCATATAATGCGGCGGACCAGAAGAATGCCGAGCTCATGGCTCCGGTATTTGCAAATGTGCCCAAGGACATTCCTGTTGTTGCTACACACGTATGGCCTGCCCAGGCAGCGATCCATGCCGGCATGGAATACGTGGTAAATGCAATTCCGGATAACTGGCCCATGGCTCTTCATTTTGCCGAAGGAAGCATTCATACGGTCCAGACCCATTATGCATATCAGGGATACCGTATCTGCAATGGAATGGACGGTAAAAAGGTCTTAAATCCGATGCCTGAAGAAAGCCTTAAGTATGTCGGTCATTATATCGACCATGAACTCGTTGCAAATATCGAAGATGACTGCGCACGCCGTCTGGCACGCAAGGCAGAAGGAAAGCCCACAAGATTCCTTCTTACCATCGGCGGTGCAGGTGCACAGAAAGAGATCTTCGCAGCGATAATCAATGAGCTTATGCCTGACATCAAGAGAAACAAGGCAGCGCTCTATGTGAATATCGGTGATTATCAGAACGTTTGGGAAGATCTTAAGAAGATGGTTCCCGGAATAAGCGATGCCGCAAAAACACATTTCAATAATTGGGAAGATACGGTAAAGTTCTGCAGTGATGCTTTGGAAGGAGACGTTGAAGGGATCCATCTTTTCTGCCATGAGAATATCTTTGAAGCAGTATATGCGACAAACCTTCTCATGAGGTCATGCGACGTTCTCGTTACCAAACCATCGGAGCTTGCGTTCTACCCCGTGCCGAAGCTTTTCATCAGGAGGATCGGCGGCCACGAACAGTGGGGCGCTATCCATTCCGCAGAGATCGGTGACGGAACGCTGGAGTGCAGGGACATTCCCCATACTTTACAGATGATAAAGCTTTTCAAAGATGACGACACGACGCTTGCGGATATGTGCGGAAACATCATAAGAAACAAATCCTTAGGGATCTACGACGGTGCATACCGGGTTGTAAAGATCGCAATGGGAATGAAGAGATAAGAAAGGAGAATGATATGGAGACTAAAAAAGGTTTAACCGGAAAAGAGAAATTTGCATACGGAATAGGTGCCGTAGGTAAAGACATGGTCTACATGCTCTCAGCTTCGTATATCCTGTATTATTTCCAGGACATCATGAAGACGAGCGCGATCGCAATGGGTGTCATTCTTCTTGTCGCAAGAGTTTTCGATGCGTTTAACGATCCGATAATGGGTGTGGTTGTCGCGAAAACAAAGACCAAGTGGGGTAAATTCCGCCCCTGGCTTCTTATCGGTACGGTTACCAATGCCGTGATCCTGTTCCTCATGTTTGCTGCTCCGCCGGCATTGGACGGCAAAGGTCTGGTTGCTTATGCGGCAGTGTTCTATATCCTCTGGGGCATTACATATACCATGATGGATATTCCTTACTGGTCAATGATCCCTGCATTTACAGAGGGCGGCAAGGAGAGAGAAGGTCTCTCGGCTCTTGCGCGTTCATGCGCAGGCGTTGGTTCTGCTCTCGTTACGATCTTTACTGTAATGGCTGTAACTGCTATCGGAACATCGCTCACGGCTAAGAGTGCTGACAATATTACAAAGCAGTTTACAACTGCCGATACAAACATCCACACTTATGTTATTGAACTCGACAGTGACGGAAACCCGACTGACAACGTTATCGAATATGCATCTGACAAGACAAACGTATCAGTTACGCTCGTAGGCTCAGAGAGAGCATTCGAAGGCGTTTATTCTTTCAATACGGATAACACGAAGTATGAGTTTACGATCAACGGTGTAACTGCGGATACTTCTAAAGTTGAATTCGTTATGGATTCGGAAGCTGCAGCCGAAGCAGGACTTGTATTCTATGTCGATTCTAAATGTTATGAAGCGATTAAGAACAATGATTCGATCGATGCAGATCTTACGATGAATTCCACATTGGAAGTTGAGAGAGTCGGTTTCAAATACTTCTCACTCATCATCGGAATCCTGTTCATTGTCTTTATTGCTGTTACTTGCCTTTGCATCAAGGAGAAATCTTCCGTTGACATGAAGACTCCGTCTGTAAAGCAGATGTTCAAGGCGCTTCTGAGTAACGATCAGGCAATGACGGTCGTAATTACTATCGTATTGTTCAATACGGCTACGTATATAACTTCGAATCTTTTGATCTATTTCTTTAAATACGATATTGCTGGTTCTAACTGGCAGGGCAATTACACATTGTTCAACATGTTCGCAGGCGCGATGCAGATCCTGGCAATGATGCTGTTCTTCCCGCTTTTGAGAAAAGCATTCTCCACACTGAAGATATTCTATATCGGTGTGATTGCTGCAATTGCCGGATATCTCATTCTGCTCGGATTGTCTATTGCAGGAACAAAGAATGTTTATATCTTCTTCGTACCCGGATTCTTCATCATGGGCGCTGTCGGAATCCTTAATGTTATCTGCACGGTATTCCTCGCAAACACATGCGATTACGGCGAACTTAAAAACGGCAGAAGGGACGAATCGGTAATCTTCTCCATGCAGACATTCGTCGTTAAGCTCGCTTCCGGTATCGCAGCCCTGGTTGCATCTGTCTGCCTCACGATCTTCAACATCCAGCAGAACAGCGATGTTGAGATGAATCTCAGCGTTCTCCTCTCGAAAGTAACATCGATCAGGAACAATGTCGTAGAGACAATCGATACAAGCGCTGTATTCGGACTTAGAATGGTAATGACACTTGCACCCATATTTGTTCTCGTAATTGCATTGCTTATATTCAAGGCAAAGTATATCCTGACAGATAAGAAGCTTGAGGAGATCTCTAAGGAACTTAAATCTAGGAGCTGATACCATGATCACTGTTAAAGGCGATAAAGCCCCACTGTTTATCCTTGATACCGCGCATACGACGTATGCCATGAAGGTATTGGATTCGGGTCACATAGAACATCTTTACTATGGAAGAAAGATCCACATGGATAGTGAAGACGGTCTTACAGAGCAGCATGAATTTGCTCCCGGAACGTCAGTTGTATATTCACCTGATCACGGCAATTTCTCGCTTGAAGACATGCGTCTTGAGATGAGTTCTTACGGCAAAGGTGATGTAAGGGAAGCTTTCATCGAAGTCGTTAATTCAGACGGCAGTTTTACTTCGGATTTTCTTTTCGACAGTTACAGCGAGAGCAAAGGCAGGGACGGCGGAACAGAAGGTCTTCCGTCATCTTACGGTGAAGATGCCGAAGTCCTGACGGTCACATTGATCGATAAAGAAAATAACCTAAAGCTCGAACTGATCTACTGCATTTATTCCGATACCGATGTGATCACCAGAACAGCACGTCTTATCAACGAAGGCGAAGGTGACATTAAGATAAAGAAGATCATGAGCTGCCAGATTGATTTCGATCCGGATAATTATGTGTTCACGACATTCACGGGCGCATGGGCAAGAGAGATGAAAAAGACTGATATGTCCGTATCTTCCGCGCGCCTTGTAAATTCTTCTTTTACCGGTAATTCTTCCAACCGTGCCAATCCGTTCGTCATGCTCTCGAAAAGAGGAGCTAATGAAGATTACGGTGACGTCTACGGATTTAATCTCGTATACAGCGGCAACCACTATGAGTCTGTCGAGAAGAGTCCGTTTGGCAAAGTAAGATTTTTATCGGGAATAAACCCGACTTCATTTGAATGGAAACTGTCGAAAGGAGAGTCTTTCCTGACCCCGGAAGCGGTCATGACATATTCCTCTATGGGATATAACGGAATGAGCGGGCAGATGCATGACTTCGTGTCTAAGCATATCCTGCGCGGTCCGTGGAAAGACAGACTTCGGCCTGTTCTCTTAAATTCCTGGGAAGCATCCTACTTCAAGATCAGTGAGAGCAAACTTTTGCGTCTTGCCAGAAAAGCAAAAGAAGCCGGCATCGAACTCTTCGTCATGGATGACGGATGGTTTGGCGAGCGTAACGATGACACTTCCTCATTAGGAGACTGGTTTCCTGATACGAAGAAACTTCCGAGAGGCGTAAAAGGGATCTGCGACAAGGTCCGTGCATTGGGACTTGATTTCGGGATCTGGGTAGAGCCTGAGATGGTAAACCGTGAAAGCGGTCTTTATCTCGCGCACCCCGAGTGGGCGATGGAGATACCCGGAAAGAAACATTCCGAAGGCCGCAACCAGATGGTATTGGATCTTGCAAATGTTGAGGTGCAGGATCACCTGATAAAGGTGATGAGCAAAGTGTTTTCTTCAGCTGATATCTCATACGTTAAGTGGGACATGAACAGAAACTTCTCGGATATATTCTCAAGAGCTCTTCCCGCTGACAGACAGGGTGAAGTAACGCACAGATATATCCTGGGCCTTTACCGCGTAATGAGAGAGCTTACAAAGAAGTTCCCTGATATTCTTTTCGAAGGATGTGCTTCGGGGGGTAACAGATTCGATCTCGGCATATTAAGTTTCTTTCCGCAGATCTGGGCAAGCGATGACACTGACGCAGTATGCAGGGCAGAGATCCAGAACGGGTATTCTTACGGTTATCCGATGCGTACTGTTACAGCCCACGTATCAGACTGCCCGAACCATCAGACTCTCCGCCGTACTCCCATAGAGACAAGATTTAACGTTGCTTCATTCGGAGTGCTCGGATACGAGTGCAATCTCAACGATATGAGCAGCAGTGATTTTGAAGCGGTCAAAGCGCAGATCAGGATGTATAAGAAGTGGCGCGAAGTAATGCAGTTCGGAAGGTTCTACCGTTCAAAGTCGATGAACGATTCAAGATCCTGTGACGGTGATGCTTTGGGCGCTCCGGGATACAGCGTTCTTGATCAGGTCCCCGGAAACGATATTTCATGGACTGTGGTATCTCCCGATAAGACAAAAGCGGTATCGATGACAATGCAGCTTTTCACTCATCCGAATACGCAGTGGGGCGTATTAAAGCCGGTAGGACTTGAGTGTGATTACAAGTATCACATCGAAGGAAGAAAGATGAAGTTTGACGTGCGTGATTTCGGAGGACTTATAAACTATGTTGCTCCGATCCACGTTAAGCAGGACGGCCTTTCTCACAGAACGATCGCAAGATTCTATAAGATGAATTCCGAAGCGGAAGCGCACGACATGTACGGTGATGCAATGATGTATGCAGGCGTCCATTTAAGAAGCGCTTTTGCATCTGGCGGATATAATGAGAACATGAGATATTATCCCGATTTCGGTTCAAGGATATATACTATTGAGAAGATCGGATAAGAAAGTTGGGGATTTTTCTTTATGAGAATAGATCTTAATAACGATTGGTTATGGTCGCCTGAATTCACTACTGAAATGATAGAGCCTGTCTTCAGTAACGAAGATAAGATGGAACAGGTGCGTATTCCTCATACGGTGAAGGTAACTCCTTTGAATTATTTCGACGATAAGGATTACCAGATGGTCTCCTGTTACAGGAGAACTTTTGATGCGCCTTCAGATTGGAAAGGTAAGAAAGTATCCGTTACTTTCGATGCCGTTGCGCATGAAGCAGAAGTTTATATCAACGGCAAGTTTGTGATAAAGCACTCATGCGGTTATACGGCATTTACAGCTGATCTTACTGACCATATCGATTACGGCGGAAAGAATGTTATCGCGGTTAAGTGCGACAGCCGCGAGAGCCTTAATGTTCCTCCGTTCGGATTTGTGATCGACTACATGACATACGGCGGCATATACAGAGAGGTTCATCTCGATGTGAAAGAGAAGGATCACATCCGTGATGTTTTCGTGAGCGCGGGAGCAGATAAGAAGGTCAGGATCAAGGCTGATGTTGAAGGTGAAGGCGAACTTGTTGCCGTGATAACGGGCATTGATTCGGGCAAGGTCCTTTTCGCCGGACCGTGCGAAAAAGAATGCGAGATCTCGGTAAGCGAAGCTGAACTCTGGTCACTTGATGATCCGAATCTTTATGAGCTTTCAATGACCTTAAGAAACGGTGAGTCCGAAGATGCATTTGTAACAAGATTCGGTTTCAGGGATGCCGTGTTTAAGGTTGACGGATTCTATCTTAATGGAGAGAAGATAAAGCTCAGAGGTTTAAACCGTCATCAGTGCTGGCCTTATGTAGGTTATGCAATGCCGAAGTCCATGCAGAGAATGGATGCTGATATCTTAAAGAACGAACTTGGTCTTAACGCAGTCAGGACTTCCCACTATCCTCAGTCACATCACTTTATCGACAGGTGTGATGAACTGGGCCTGCTCGTGTTTACTGAGATCCCCGGCTGGCAGAATATCGGTGACGATGCATGGAAAGAACAGGCAGTCATCAATACGCGCGAAATGGTATCCCAGTACCGCAATCATCCTTCGATCATCTTGTGGGGTGTAAGGATCAACGAATCCGTCGATTGCGATGAGCTTTATTTAAGAACGAACAAGGAAGCTCATGACCTCGATCCGTACCGTCAGACATCAGGCGTCAGATATCTGAAAAAGAGTTCTCTCTTGGAAGACGTTTATGCTTTTAATGACTTCAGCCACAACGGAAAAACTTCGGGATGTGAACCCAAGAAGAATATTACTCCGGATATGGATAAACCGTACTTTATCAGTGAGTACAACGGCCATATGTTCCCGACAAAAGCATATGACTCCGAGCTGCACAGACAGGAGCACGCATTAAGACACTGCAACGTTCTGGACAGCGTTATGTCTTACGACGATATCTGCGGCTCATTCGGATGGTGTTTCTTTGACTACAACACGCATAAGGATTTCGGTTCGGGTGACAGGGTGTGCTATCACGGTGTCACTGATATGTTCAGAAACTTCAAGCTCGCGGCTTATGTTTATGCGAGCCAGAACAAAGATATCGATCCCGTGCTTGAGATCAGTTCTTCGATGGACATCGGAGAGCATCCTGCAGGCAACAGGGGAGAGATCTATATCTTAACCAACTGTGACAGCGTGAAGATGTATAAGGACGATATCTTCATCAAGGAATATACCAAAGATGATTCTACATATAAGAACATGATTGCTCCGCCGATCCTGATCGACGATTTCATCGGAGACCAGATGAAGGAAGGCGAAGGCTTCTCCGACAGGCAGAATAAGATCGTAAAAGATGCTTTGAATTTCTCTGCCGTATACGGAATGGAGAACATGCCTCTCAGGATGAAGCTCACGATGGCTGAGGCCATGACCAGATACAAGATGAAGTTTGACGATGCTTACATGCTCTTCGGCAAATACATCGGTAACTGGGGCGGCAAAGTTACAAAGTTCAGATTCGACGGCATCAGGAACGGTGAAGTCGTTAAGACTGTTATCAAGTCAGCCATGACAGAGTCTAAACTTATCGTGGATGTTTCTTCAAATGAACTTATTGAAGATGCTACATACGATGTTACTGCGATCAGGATCAAGGTCACTGATGAGAACGGAAATGTACTGTCTTTCTACAACAAGCCGGCAGTCATTGAAACTTCAGGTCCTGTCGAGATCCTTGGTCCCGCTCTTGCTGATATTAACGGCGGTATGGGCGGCGTTTATATCAGAAGTACCGGCGAAGTAGGAAATGCTACAGTTAAGATCACGCTTCCGGATCAGAATCTGTCTTCCGTTGTGGAACTTGATGTCAGAGCCGGAAAATGAGCTGATATAGCCGTTTTGTCCTTCTGACAGCATGATTTTCGAGAATTATCATAAATTTTTTACAATCAACCAACACTTCTTAGAAGAATCATTGTAGAATATATTTATATTCTTTTCAGGAGTGGAGTATGAACGGCGAGAACTCACAGAAGAAGGATATTACATTCGACGAGATTGCATTTGCCCTCGCGAAAGACTATGACAGTATTTACATTATCGACTCGGAAAGCGACAGTTATGTCGAATATATAACCGAGGGCGAAAATAAAAAACTCGTAGTCAGGGATTCCGGAGATGACTTTTATAAGGCTGTTATCAGGAACTGCCGTATTATGGTGTATCCTGACGATCAGGAACATTTTCTTGAATCATTCAGGAAAGAAACAGTTACCGAGGTTCTTAAGAACGGCAAGTCTTTCTCGATCAATTACAGGCTGATGATTGACGGTAAGCCGTACCACTACTTCCTTAAGACTATCAGGGGCGCTGACAATAAAGTTATCATAGGCGTCCAGAATGTTGATGAGCAGCGTAAAAGAGAGATTGCCGCAGAAGAGCAGATGCTTACATACAGCCGTATTGCCGGTGCGCTGGCGAGCCGTTACGAAGTAATCTATTACATAAACATCAACAGCAATAAGTATACGTTATACAGTTCCAGCGAAGTGTATTCTGACCTCGGTACAACTAAACAGGGTAAAGACTTTTTCGCTGATTTGATTACTGATGTAAAAAGATACATCTTCAAGGACGATGTTGATTACGTTTTATCCGGACTGGACAAAAAGACGCTTCTTAAGAATCTGAGGGAAAACGGAACTGTCTCCATGACCTACAGGCAGCAGCTGGGCGACGGCATCAAGCATGTCTCTTTGAACGCTGTTGTTCCCAAAAACGATCCTGCTCATATCGTAATTGGTGTTCTGAATATAGATTCCCAGATGAAACGCGAACAGACGCTCATGGAAGAGAGCGAGATGTTCAATCATGTTGCGATGGCTCTGGCTTCAAGATATGAAGTAATCTACCGTGTTAATCTGAATACCAATGAGTATTACGAATTCAGTTCCAGTGAGAAATACACGAAGCTTGAGGTGGGCATCAGGGGTGATGATTTCTTTGCGGATTCACAGCGCAATATGACGCGTGATATCTATGAAGAAGATTATCCGATGATGGCCAAGGCGATAACCAAGGAATTTATTCTTAAAGAGTTTGAGCACGTGAATAAGATCTATCTTCATTACAGGCTCAATCTGGATGGACGCCCGCAGTATGTCTCTCTGGTAATTATGCGTCTGGCAAAAGATTCCGAGTACATCATCGTGGCACTCGAAAATACCGATGAAGCAAAGCGCAAAGAACTGGAGTTTGAAGCCAAGATCGGATCGGCTATGGATCTGGCCAACAGGGATGCCCTGACCGGAGTAAAGAATAAATACGCATATCTGACTGCAGAAGCTCATCTGAATGAACAGATCGAAGCCAAAACCGACGGCCTTGAATTTGCAATTGCCGTCTGTGATATCAACGGCCTGAAACAGGTAAATGATGAGAAGGGTCATAGCGAAGGTGATGCATTCATTAAAGACGGATGCGCGATCATCTGCGACATTTTCGACCACAGTCCAGTCTACCGTATAGGCGGAGATGAATTTGTCATTATCATGAGCGGCAGTGATTATGCTAACCGCTATGACCTGTTAAAGCATTTCTACAATATTCAGGTCGAGAACAGACACAACGGTAAGGTAACTATTGCTTACGGAATGGCAGAATATATTCCCGAAAAAGATCTTACTCTTCAGGATGTTTTCGAGCGTGCCGACAACCTGATGTATGAGAATAAGAAGAGATTTAAAGACCAGCCGATAAATGAAGAGGTCCAGTCGATAGAGAGCTATTCGTTCGTAAGATTCTATGAGCTTTACGAGCAGCTCCTGTCTGCTATGGTTAACTTTGAAAACCTGGATGTTCCGCTTATCAATGAACTCCTTGGCAAGATCGGCCGTATGTTCAGACTGTGCAAAGGTGTTACCAGGGTTTACCGTAATCCTCAGGAAGAGGCCATGGGCTTAGGCGAGACACTGATCCCGTTTGACTACCATGTTGAAGGAACAGAGGTTTTGAGCGTAAGAGCCGTAACAAGCGTTATGTCGAGCACTACCTGTACTGTTTATATGGCTAAGGGTGAAGAACCGTTGAGCCCTGAAGAACTCAATAAGATCGAGCTCGTTATGAGGACGGTAGTAAGTTTTGTCAGCCGTAACAGACTGAGAGATATAGTTTATGACCTGGCATATTTTGATGAATCAGGCTATCCGAACCTCAGGAGCCTTAACTCCGAACTGGGCAAGATCGTTAATACCCACAGTTTCAACAATCTTATGGCGGTGCGTTACAATCTGAGACACTTCTCGATTATTAACCAGGAGTTCGGAAGAGAAGCAGGCGATAAGATAATGAGAAGCCACTACGATGGCCTTGTGGCTATCCTTGGCGAAGGCGGCCGTGTTTTCAGACTGGGCGGCGATAATTTTGTTGCAGTGGGTCCGCAAAACAAGCACAAAGAAGTAGCGGAATATCTTTTCGAAACACATATTAAGATCGATGATACGAGCAGTGTAAGAGTTCCTACCAGCGCGGGTATCTTTATTCCGCCTGAAGGTTTTGAACCTCAGAATCCCGGTGACATCATGGGCAAGATCATCAATGCTTATCGCGTTGCCCAAAATGGCGGCAGAGGCCACGTTATCTACTATAATGACGATCTGATGCTGATAAAACAGAAGTATGCCAAAATCCAGCAGATGCTTTCTGAAGCTCTGGCTAATGAAGAATTCGTTCCGTTCTATCAGCCCAAAGTTGACATCAATACCAACAGGATAATCGGCGGAGAGGCCCTTTGCAGATGGTTCCATAAAGGTAAGATAATACAGCCGGCGGAATTCATTCCGGCTCTGGAACAGACAAGTGATATCTGTAAACTTGACCTGTTTATGCTTGAACAGGTATGCCGTAACCAGAGAGCATGGCTTGACGGCGGTGAAGGCCGTAAGCTTGTCCCGATGTCAATCAACTTCTCGAGAAAACATATTATGAATCTGGAGATTCCGGATGTTATCGAGAGGATAATAGATAAATACCGTATACCTCATTATGCTATTGAAATCGAGTTTACGGAGACTACAAACGAGGTTGAATTCAGCGACCTGAAGCGTGTGGTATGCAGCCTGCATGACAAAGGAATTGCAGCTTCCATTGATGATTTCGGTATGGGATCTTCATCTATGCACCTTTTGAGTGAGATTCCCTGGAGAACGATCAAGATCGATAAAAGCTTTGTTCCCGAAGAGGGTGATGATCCTAATGGTATGAAGTGCACAATGTTCAAGGGAGTCGTATCAATGGCAAAGAGTCTTGGATTTGAATGTCTTGCTGAAGGCGTTGAAACCAAGTTCCAGATCGACATTATGCATCAGGCAGGCTGTGACATTGCCCAGGGTTTCTATTTCGACAAGCCGCTGCCTAAGGCAGAGTTTGAATTCAGGCTTGTTACAAAGATTTATGAGTCTCAGGATCTTGAAAACAGGGATTCATAAATCCGATTACGGGAGACAATATGCCGGTTTGCGTATCAACTGAAGTAATGCGTTCCAGTGACAGGTGGACGATCGAAAACCTCTGCTCATCAAAAGAACTGATGGAAAGAGCGGGGAAGGCAATCTTTGAACAGGTCCGTTGGAAAGGGCCTGTAGGTATCATCTGTGGCAAAGGCAATAACGCCGGCGACGGTTTTGTCGTCGCATCTCTTCTTAAAGATCACGGCATCGAATGTGAGATCGTTCTTTTGTATGAGGATTCTTTTTCTGAAGACGGAAAGTTTTTCTTCGATAAGTGCGTAGCCAAGGGAATCCCTGTCGTGACCGAAGGCGATTACGGAAAGTACAATACCATTCTTGATTGCATTTTCGGAACGGGATTTAAGGGCGAGGTCAGAGAGCCTGCGAAAAGTGCGATCGAGAGTATCAACGCTTCAGATGTATATGTCGTATGCGCAGATATCAACAGCGGACTTAACGGTGACACGGGACTCGGCGATCTCTATGTCATATCAGATCTCACAGTATCGATCGGAACATATAAGTATGGTCATTTTCTTGGACACGCAAAAACAGCGATGAAAAATAAAGTCAACTGCGATATCGGAATTAAGATAATCGGAGAGACAAAAGAGTTGAATTAGTTTACTGATCAATCAACATAGGCTGTCATATAGATATTTAATTTGAAGGGGAGATATTTTATGAACGATAACTACGGACTTACAGATAATTTACATGGCGAAAAGAGGGAGATTATTGAAGATTACCTCATCAAATACGACAAGAGCTACATAGGCAGCAAGAACAAGGATTTTCTTATCAATGAGGCAGCCCGGCAGTTCGAGAATAACGACAATCCGTTCAGGAAGAACAGTTCGGAATATAACGATTCCATGGCTCAGGTATGGGAGAGCTACAGACGGAAGTTTATGTCGGAGAAAGACTGATTTTAAGCGCAGCCGCAAGAATAGAATAATCTACTGCAGAATTCCGCTATTAGCGATTTTTTATATTGAAAAATTATCTCTTTGAAATCTTTTTATGAATGGTAAAATCTTCATTGATATTTTTTGATTGTTGAGGAGAGGTTATGATCAAGGGTTTAAAGAAAGTCGTTGACGGCAAAGTGTTCCAGGGTATTATCCTGTTTGTCATTATCTTCAATGCTGCAATTATGGGCGTTGAGACGATTAAGGGTCTTTCTGAAGGTGCAATAGGTGCGCTTGCACTTATTAACACAATCTGTCTTTGGATATTCATTGCGGAAATCATTATAAAGTTCCTGGCTTACGGTCTGGATTATTTCAAGGATCCGTGGAACTGGTTCGATATGATCATCGTGGCAGTATCAATGCTCTCCGGACTTTCTTTCATGTCTGCATTCCGTGCTGTAAGAGTATTCAGAGTATTGAAGTCTTTGAAGGCTTTGCGAGGAACAAAGCTTATCGGTCATGTCCGCCATCTGCAGGTCATCATCGGTGCTATCGTAAAGTCTATTCCGAGCATTTTGTGGACTGGAATCTTATTGCTCCTGATCTACTACATCTTTGCTCTTATCGGCGTAAATCTTTTCGGTGAAGCATTCTACGACTGGTTCGGAACGATCGGAAAAGCAATGTACACTCTCTTCCAGGTAATGACGCTCGAGAGCTGGTCAATGGGTATCAGCAGACCTGTTATGGAAGTGTTCCCTTATGCTTGGGCTTACTTTGTACCTTTCGTACTGCTTTCATCTTTCGTCGTCATGAACGTTGTTGTCGGTATCGTTGTAAATGCAATCAGCGAAGTTACGGCTGAGAACAATGCGGAGAATGCAGAAGAGAAGGCTGAGACTCCCGCTTCCAATGAGGAACTTATCAAGGAGATCCGTTCACTCAAGGATCAGCTGAACCGTTTGGAGAGTTCATTAGGTAAGAATAAATGAGATTTGAAGATAGAGAGATAGTCTTAAAGGACGGCAGGAAATGTATTCTCAGACCTACTTCACCTGAGTATGCAGATCAGATGATCGAATACCTGGAGAAGACTTCTGCTGAGACACCGTTTCTTCTAAGAAACCCGGATGAGGTTGGCTTCACGCTTGAAAGCGAGAAGGAGATCTTAGGCAGGCTTATGGATGATCCTTACACTATCATGATGTGCGCTGTGGTTGACAGTAAGATCGCCGGCAACGGAAGCATCAGCGGTATCGGAGAAAAGCGCAAGATCCGTCACAGATGCAGCATGGCCATAGCTCTCTATAAAGACTATTGGAATCTCGGTATAGGAACTGCAATGATCAGTTATATGACTGAGCTTGCAGGCAAGATCGGCTGGCATCAGGTTGACCTGGAAGTTGTTGCCGAGAATGAACAGGCTCAGATTTTATATAAGAAATGTGGTTTCATTGAAACGGGCAGAAGACATAATGCACTTCTTTTCGATGACGGAACATATCACGACGAGATATTGATGTATAAGAGCCTTAAGTAATATAGGAGGTTTTGCCGTGGATAACAAAGAGTATCTGAAGCTGATCGATGAAGTGATCGAAAAGGGAAGATATAAAGCCGATTGGGCCTCTTTGTCTAATCACAAAACACCTTCCTGGTATTACGAGGCAAAACTCGGAATCTTCATTCACTGGGGAATCTACAGCGTTCCTGCATATGCGTGCGAATGGTATCCGAGATGGATGTATAATCCCGGTTCACGCGAATATGAATTTCATAAGGAACATTTCGGTGATCCCAAGGATTTCGGATACAAGGATTTCATCCCGATGTTCAAGGGTGAGAAGTTTGACGCAAACAAATGGGTTGAACTGTTCAGAAAGTCCGGTGCTAAATACGTCATGCCAGTGTGTGAACACCACGACGGTTTTGCGATGTATGCATCTGACCTTAACCGCTGGAACGCGGCGGAGATGGGACCCTGCAGGGATGTTGCCGGCGAGATCCGTAAAGCATGTGAAGATAATGGTCTTGCATTCTGCGGTTCTTCACACAGGGCAGAACACTATTTCTTCATGAACATGGGAAGAACGATAGACTCGGATGTTAACGATGAAGAATACCGTGATTTTTACGGTCCTGCTTATCTTTGCGCCGAACTGTCGGACACTGCCGTGTTCCATACATTGGAAGATGTTTTCTCGCCTGCGAAGCCTTCTGAGGAATGGCTTTGCGACTGGCTTGTCAAGACCTGCGAACTGATAGATAAATGCAGGCCCATGATCTTGTATTTTGATACATGGATACAGAATGAAGCATTCAAGCCTTATCTCAAGAAAGTCTGTGCGTATTACTACAACCGTGCGGATGAATGGGGCAGGGAAGTTACGATCAATTATAAGCACAATGCGTTCCCGCCGACGGTTGCGACATTCGATGTCGAGAGAGGCGCGCTGACAGATATCTCTCCGGTGCCGTGGCAGACTGATACTGCAATCGGCAGAAAGTCCTGGGGTTATATCACTGATAACGAATTCAAGCCATCCAGGCAGATCATATGCGACCTTATAGATATCGTAAGCAAGAACGGAATGCTTCTTATAAATGTCGGACCTAAACCTGACGGAACGATTACAGATGAAGAGACAGCCGTTCTGGAAGAGATAGGCGAATGGATGAACATAAATGGCGAAGGCATCTACGGAACAACGCCGTGGCATGTTTTCGGCGAGGGTGAAGTCAATAACGAAGCCGGTTCTTTCCAGGATAATGATGAGAAGAATTTCACTTCCAAAGATTTCAGATTCACATACAAAAACGGTTTCATATACGCTTTCTGCATGAGGCCGGATTCTGAAGAATTCCTTATTACTTCATTGAAAATCAAGGGCGAACGGGATGTAATCTTATCTTCTTCGGAAGCTTTGGGTGATTACGATATCGTTGATTCAGTCAGAGATGAAAAGGGCCTTCATATAACGCTTAACAGGAAGCCTTCATCTGACAAACCCGTCTGCTTCAAGATCGGAATGGCCTGATATATTTTTCCCGGCAACTACAGGATAGTGATATGAGGGAACGATAACAAAAACGCTTATGCAGAGTTTCGTAAAAGCTGATTAAGTTTGTTTTTCCTTTGAAAAGCGCCGGCCCGGTTAATGCTGATAGTAGGATCTGATGTCCGCATTGCATGCAGGGCAGTATTCAAAGATCACACCTGAATTCAGAGATGTACCACAGAACGGGCATGTCTCAAGTCCTTCGAATGATTGTGTATTTATTGGTGCTGTATTTCCCGCAAACGAATTAGCCATGCCGACGCCAGCAAAACCTGTCATGGCTCCTGCAGGGTTTGAAGCAGCGGCCTTCATTGCATCCGTGAAGCCCAAAGCTACCAGTGCGTTAAGTGCTGCCGGATCTTCGCTGAATAACTTTGCAGAATCGAACTGCTCAACACGCGCTCTTGATTTCTCGTCGAGAGTCAGGTCGACGATCGTTATCGTTTCAACGACCATTCCGCGCTGCTCGTGCCAGAGCTTTGATACCGCTTCGTTAACTGCGTCTTTCAGTATGCTCTTATTCGAGAGAAGTTTAGGGAAAGGGATCTTATCTCTGGTAGCGCAGAGGTTCAATGCTTCCTCCATGTGATCCTGAACTTCAAGAATAGGCTGCTTCGGCCTTTCAGGTGTACCCATGTATTCGTATACGGTAGTGGTTTTTCCTGTCTTCTTGAAAAACTTTGCCGGATCAACGATGCGGAAAGAGAACATTATTCTGAATTTAAAATACAGTGTTCCGTAAATCGGATCCGGATAAGGTACGTTAAGGTATTCGTTGCAGGTCTGATTCATTATCTCAAGACCGTTAATATAGAAGATCTTTTGTGTCTTCGTGTATTCGCCTGCGAATCTGAAACGGTCGAAAACGTCTCCCATTACGCTTTTCATGTTTCCTGAAAAAACGGAAGCGGAAGATGAGTTTTCCCAGGTGTATAAACCTGGTTCGGTAACGACGTCGGCTATCTTGCCTTCGTCGATCATGAGAGCATATGTGCCTTCAGGTACGAGCACTTTGGAACCTGCGGTGATAACATCGCTGCTGCCCTGGTTTCTGCCTCTGGAATTCTGTCTGTATGCGCGCCTTACAAGTGTGTCCTGTCCCAAGGAATCGGTTCTGAATGACTCAAGATACTGATCATTTATTTCCGAATTAATTGAATCTGAAATGGTGCCTGCAACGTTGCTGATAAATCCCATGTCTTTCTAAATCCCCGCAAAATAAGACGTGCCTTCCTTACGTTTCAAGTATAAATTTGGAGTCTTGTTTTGTCTATAAAACATGATTTGGGAAGGCTTTTTGAGGGGATGGTATAATAATTAAGTAATCACGTTTCACTTTTATGGGGGTAAATGCTATGAAACGCTTGTTAAGTTTATTGACTGTCGTTGTTTTCGCAATGAGTCTTTCAGGATGTTTTCAGCCGCTTGATAAGGATGGCATGGTCTTCGGCGGCAAGAAGGTCGAATTTCTGAACATTGAGAATAAAGATGTTTTTGATGGCGGCTATTACGGCATGCAGTTTAAATATGATGACAGGGAACCGTCATATGCCGAGAAGATAACGGTTACCGTATATTTTGACAGGAATGGCGATTCCAATACAGACTGGGAGGTCTTTGTTACGGACCACAAACTCCCCGAATTCAAAGATGATGTCAGTTATCTCAGTCATGTCGAGCCCGACCTTTACAACGAAGCAAATATGGAGATCGTTTCAGGCCAGTGGATATATGTTCATTGCACATGCAACGCAGAAACTTCCGAAGCTCCGTCTAAGGGAAGTTTTAAGGCATATTACTATGCGGACACAGGCAATGTGATCACTTATTCTCCTGACGAGGAATTCTACAGATACGTTATGTCCGGATCTATGTTTCAAATGTCAGATGATAAATTCCTTGAACTTCCTTATTATTCGGCAGACATTACAGGCGACGGTGTTGAAGACAGGTGCACGTCGAGAACTACCGGAAGCGGAATGGTAAGGACACAATGTCTTGTTTACGACATGCAGAATCACAAAGGATATTGTCTTGACGGATTCAATTACGATTACTATGTTGTTGGCGTCGAAAACGGCCGCCTCATCGTAGAAGAGAGAGGTCCGAACGGATATGGTGATCCGACTACCAGAGTTACTGGAACAGTTGAGATAACTGAGGACAAGTTGGTGTTCGTGCCGGACACCTGATCTGTTGGATACAGGAGATAATAACCATGGAGAAAAAGAAACCAAAGTGGATATGGGCGATTATAATTCCTTCAGTTTTGACTTTTGGCATTTTTGTGCTGATCTTATCTGTCGGTGTTTCGGGATATCTGAAGTTCTATAAGTTGCCTGATGGTTATACAAGTTCGCATCACAGTTATGAGGATGTGCTGGAATTTGCTAAATCTATAGACCCAAATGCGACTGTATCAGAGAATTATGCTGACAGGTACTTGTCTGATGGGCTGTCATTCCGTGAATGGCCTGCAAAGATCTATGGAATAGATTGTCTTGTGGCAAGTACGCCAGAGCTGTTTTTGGATTCAAGGGGATCAGCATACGCTAAAACCGCTTATGGCATGGATACCGATTACGACCATATCGTTATAAGTATGGTTCTTGAAGATTATCCTGAACTTGGAGAGATAAGAAACAACCGTTATGGTTATTCGTTAAACTCTCTCGGTAAAGACGGTACTGACAATTCTGAGGAACATCCGAGATCATCGGTCTGCTCTATCGTTAATCTTGATTCAATTGATGAAGAGACTTTCGATAAGCTATGGGATTCTTATGTGAAGGCGAATCAGGAATATGCTTCATATAATCCTACGAGAGAATACACTCTGAACATAATACTTCCCGATGAAGATGCCAGTTTCCGTAACACCGGTGACGATCAGTATCAGAAAGCGAAAGAGATATTGTTCTCATAAAGATAAGAAAGGCTGTCTCATTGAGACAGCCTTATCAATTGAACGTGTTTTTGACCTGATTACTTCGCTACGATGTTAGCGATTCTTCCCTTAACGTAGATGAACTTAACGATCGATCTGCCGTTCAATGCGCCTGCAAGTCTCTCGTCTGCGTTGACGATTGCTTCTACGGCAGCCTGGTCAGCTTCAGCAGGAATGTTTACCTTACGTCAACAAAAAGGTCCAAAAAGCTGCCGGCTGACCCGCTCCGATTCTTTCCCCGTTCGGCTCAAAATGCTGTATAATTAAAATGTAAATCATTATTGATTTCATGGAGGGGATAGAACATGAAACTGGTAAATATGCAGTGCCCTAATTGCGGCAGCCCGCTTACACAGGAAGGCGAACAGCTCATATGTCATGCATGCGGCGGTACTTTCACCGTAGATTACGATGATTCCGACGTTGAATATGAGAGAATAAAGACTGAACCCGAGCGTGATCAGAGAAAGCTTGAACACGAGAAACAGCTTCTTGAGAAGAAGTATGAACTCGATCAGAAGGCCTGGGCTGAATACGACAAAAGAGAGAGAAAGAGATCAGGTAAAAAGAAGGCGATGATCATATCGCTGATCATTTGCGGCGTGGTCACTTATATGACCATGTGCGGAATCATAATGTTCGTACAGCAGAAGCAGGAGTCCAACAGACGAGAACAGGAGCGTATTGAGCGCGAGGAAAGCGAGAGAAACAATACACCTACTCCTTCACCGACACCTACACCTGCTCCGAACTACGACCTGACTCCCGCAGATATTGATCCTATTATGGACGACCTGATCGAAGCCGGCCAAATCGCAGAGATGGATATTATGTCTTGCAACGTTGATACCAACGGCAATTTGTACCTTGCAGAATACAACAAGACCGGTGCCGTTTTTGTTGATGCATATCTCGTAACCAATATTCCGAACCCCCAAAGGCTCGATGAGTCCAACAGGGTCGTCATTATTTACGAGGTCACATGGAATAACGACGAACTGGGCGACAAAACATGCTATGATGCAGTCTATTTCGAAGGCCTTAAGATCTATCCCGGCGACACAAAAGTCATCTGTGATTTTAATCCTCTGACCATCGACAGAAGCGATGCTGCATGGGGCTGGTTCAATGCGTACAGCTATGAAAACTACAATCAGTGCTACCGTGAAAACATTACGGCACTGGGTGGAGACGTTACGCCACTAAGAGGAAATGAAACGGAATTGCCGACGAAAGGTACTTAATCGCTGAATAAATACAAGCTTAAAGAGGATGCACAAAGCGGCATCCTCTTTTTCGATGATATAAACTCAGTCACTACCAGTGTATTTCCCTAACAAAAAAGGAATGCCTCATGCGGGCATTCCTTTTCGATTGCTTGTTTGTAGTCAGGGATTACTTCGCTACGATGTTAGCGATCCTGCCCTTAACATAGATGAACTTAACGATCGATCTGCCGTTCAATGCGCCTGCAAGTCTCTCGTCTGCGTTGACGATTGCTTCGACTGCAGCCTGGTCAGCTTCAGCAGGGATGTTGACCTTGAACTGAACCTTACCGTTGATCTGGACTGCGATCTCGATCTCATCCTTAACAAGAGCGCTCTCGTCTACTTCAGGCCACTTCTGGTTGTAGATGGAGTAGCCGTTGCCAAGTGTCTCGCACCAGAGTTCTTCTGTGAAGTGAGGTGCGAAGGGTGCGAGGAGAAGAACAAGCTTCTCTGTAGCGTATCTCTTGAACTCGGCTTTAGCAGAAGCATCCTGGCTGTACTTTGTGATTGCGTTTAAGAGCTCCATCATACGTGCGATAGGAGTGTTGAACTGGAACTTCTCGATATCTGCCGTAGAACTCTTGATCGCGTAGTTAACTGCATAGTTGAGTTCCTTGTCTGCAGAAGTCATGTCAGCCTTTGCAGGGAGGGAAGCAGCAACGCCTGCGCTCTCTGCTACGCATGTCTCTATTCTTCTGAAGAACTTAACGATAGCCTGGAGACCGGAATCAGACCAAGGGCCGCCTTCGATGTATGCGAAGCCGAATCCTAAGTATGTTCTGAATACGTCAGAACCGTACTTGCTGATGTAGTCGTCAGGTGCAACGGTGTTGCCTCTGGACTTACTCATCTTCTGTCCGTCAGGTCCGAGGATCGTTCCCTGGTGAACAAGGCTTGTGAAAGGTTCGTCGAAATCGAGCATGCCCATGTCACGCATAGCCTTTGTGAAGAATCTTGCGTAGAGCAGGTGCATGCATGCGTGCTCAGCACCGCCGACATACTTGTCGACAGGGCAGAACTTGTTGATCTTATCCTTGGAGAACATCTCCTTATCGTTCTTGTTATCAGGATATCTGAACTGATACCAGGAAGAGTCAACGAATGTATCCATAGTATCAGGGTCACGTCTTGCATCACCGCCGCACTTGGGGCACTTGCAGTTCATGAAAGATTCGCACTTTGCGAGCGGGCTCTCACCATCAGGTGTGAACTCAACGTCGTAGGGGAGAAGAACAGGAAGTTCGTTCTCGGGTACGGGTACAACGCCGCAGGAAGGGCAGTGGATCATCGGGATAGGTGTTCCCCAGTATCTCTGACGGGAGATGAGCCAGTCACGGAGTCTGTAGTTGATCTTCCATTCGCCCATGCCGATCTCGGCGAGCTTTGCAACGATAGCCTTCTGAGCATCGTGCATCTCCATGCCGTCGAACTCGCCGGAGTTTGTGAGATAACCCTTCTTTTCGCAGTAAGGGAGATCTGAATCAACACCCTTTTCGGGCTGGATAACGCGGATGATATCAAGACCATACTTGTGTGCGAAGTCGAAGTCTCTTTCATCGTGTGAAGGAACTGCCATGACAACGCCTGTGCCGTAACCTGCTACAACATAATCTGCTGCCCAGATCGGAACTCTTCTGCCGTTCAAAGGATGAATAGCATAAGCACCCGTAAATACGCCTGTCTTCTCACGTGTTGTGGACATACGGTCGATCTCGGTAACCTTTGCTGTTGCCTTGCGGTATTCCTCGACAGCATCGCGGCACTCGTCAGTTGTAAGCTTTGCGCAAAGCTCTGACTCAGGTGCGATGACTACATATGTGATACCCATGAACGTATCGACTCTGGTTGTGAATACTTCGAGCTTCATGGGATTGCCGTTTTCGTCTGTAAGACGCTCGCCGTTCTTCTCTACATAAAGTGCAACCTGCGCACCTTCTGATCTTCCGATCCAATTCTTCTGGAGCTTCTTTGTCTTTTCAGGCCAATCGAGCTTCGGGAGGTCGTCTAAGAGTTCCTGTGCATATTCAGTGATCTTGAAGAACCACTGTGTCATGTTCTTACGTACTACTTCGGAATGGCATCTCTCGCACTCGCCGTCGACTACCTGCTCGTTTGCAAGAACGGTCTTGCATGAAGGGCACCAGTTGACCGGTGCGTTCTTACGGTAAGCGAGGCCTCTCTTGTAGAGTTCGATGAAGAACCACTGGTTCCATCTGTAGTAGTCGGGCATGCATGTCTTAACTTCGTAGTCCCAGTCTACCGTTGTACCCATTGCCTGAAGCTGCTTTTCCATCGTGTCGATGTTCTTGAGTGTGGAATCCTTGGGGTGGATGCCTGTCTTGATAGCATAGTTCTCAGCGGGGAGTCCGAATGAATCGAATCCCATGGGGTGGAAGAGGTTATAACCCTGCATGTGCTTGAATCTTGCCCAGGAGTCGGTTAGTGAGTAGTTATACCAATGACCCAGGTGAAGATTTGCTCCGGAAGGATAAGAGAACATCTCGAGGCAGTATAGCTTCTCGCCATCTGCGTTCGGATCGAACTTGTAAAGGCCTGTTTCAGCCCATTTTTCCTGCCACTTCTTGTCTGTTTCAATTGAATAACTCATGTTGAAAGACTCCTATTCTTTAAAAATGAACACCTAATTATACTCCGATGTTCCCGAAAATTACAGCAAATAAAAGAATAGTATGCAGCAATGAGCAGAGCCGTTTTCGAGTTCGGTCTGTCGAAAATGCCGAAATATCGCCGCAAATTGAAATCAGAATGTCACTAAAATAGGGCGTCGCGTGATTGATTTTTACTATTCTTGATGTGATAATAAATTGAATTTTTACCGACTAATTCGCCAAATGCGGCGTTTTCTTATATTTTTGAGGTGATTTTATGGGCTTAGGCATGGAAATAGGTGTCGATCTCGGCACCAGCAGCGTTCTTGTTTATATCAGGGGAAAGGGTATCGTTCTTAAGGAACCCTCCGTTGTTGCAGTAAACAGCAAGACAGGTAAGGTTTTGGCAGTAGGTGAATCCGCTTCACTCATGCTTGGCCGTACTCCCGGTATCGTAGAAGCGATCAGACCCTTGCGTGAAGGCGTTATTTCAGACTTCAGAGCAACTGAGGTTATGCTTAAGGCATTTATCGGCCGTGTCTGCACAGGTCTTCGTGCAACATACTTCAAGCCTACAATCGTAGTTTGCGTTCCTTCGGTTATCACACCCGTTGAGCAGCAGGCAGTTGAGAATGCTTGCCGTCACGCAGGCGCAAAGGACGTTTTCCTTATCAGAGAGCCTATCGCTGCTGCGATCGGTGCAGGTATCGATATTACAAAGGCTTGCGGTTCAATGGTAGTCGATATCGGCGGCGGTACAACAGATATTTCCGTTATCTCACTTTGCGAGCCTGTCGTAGATGCATCTTTGAAGGTTGCAGGCGATAAGTTCGACGAAGCTATAATCAAGCACGTTAGAAAGAGACATAACATCCTCATCGGTGAGAAGACTGCAGAAAAGCTCAAGATCGAGATCGGCTGCGCTTATCCGAGAGATGAAGAGCTCACATTGGACGTTCAGGGAAGAAACATCATCACAGGTCTTCCTTCAACAGTTACGGTATCTTCCACAGAAATGCTCGAAGCATTGGAAGAGCCTATCACACAGATCTTCGAAGCCGTACACAACGTTCTTGAGAGAACACCTCCGGAACTCATGGCTGATATCTCGCAGAGAGGTATCGTTATGACAGGCGGCGGAGCTATGCTCTACGGTCTTGACCACATGCTGTCCAACAGGATCGGTATCGACGTATACCTTGCCCAGGACCCTGTATCCTGCGTAGTTATCGGAACAGGTAAGGCACTCGATATGATGGACAAGTTCGCAGCTCTCAGTGATAACTGATATTTGCGGCTGACCCGTTCAGATAAATATTATTTGATTGACTGAAATAATTACAAATGTTATATTATGCGCGTCGGGTGAATATCCCGGCGCGCATTCGTTAGATTAGATATTTTCCATTTGAAGTTTGATATCCCTTTTATAAGTTCTACGATAATAGGTTTTTTGCGCAAATTTACATTTTCGAAAGGCGTTTATGGACGATTTTGACAACCTGAATTCCAAGACGGATTCCGACTTAAGACAGATAGCTGTCGCGTTCGGAGATTTCACAGCGGAAGAAGCAGAGAAGAAGACCAGAGATGAGCTTCTTATGGCTATTACGGGCGCCAAGGACATCGGTGACATCACTACTGTTGATCTTACCGAGGAACCTGTTCCCGTTAAGGCACCTGCAATTCCGGAACCCATGAAGACAACAGAGAATACAAAGTCTCTCGACGAGCTCATCGTTGATGTCGGCAGGACCGCAAGGTTTGAGACCAACGAACTGGCTGATGCCATGCTCAAGGCAGAGAAAGAAGAGGAGAAAAAAGTGGCTAAAAAAGAAGCAGCTGCAGAAGGCCTGACAGAAGAGCCCAAGGCAGAAAAGAAGACTGCTGCAAAGGCTGAGAAAAAGCCTGCAAAGCGCACTAAGAAGACAGAAGCCAAAGCAGAAGAACCTGCAAAGGAAAAGGCTGAAGTTCCTGCAGAAGTTACAGCAGAAGCTCCTGCTGAGAAAGCTTCTGAAGAATCCGGGAAGGCTGAGAAGAAGGCTTCCAAGCCCAGAAAGACTAAGGCTTCAAAGAAAAAGGAAGATGCTCCTGCAGAAGAAGTTAAGGCTGAAGAGCCCACACCTATTGAGGCTGCAGTTGCAGAAGCTTCTGTAGCAGAGGCTCCCGCCGAAGCAGCTCCCGCTCTTGAAGCAAAACAGGAAGAGAAGAAGTCTGAACAAAACCAGGGTCAGGGCAAGCACGGCAGATCCAAGAGAAGAAAGATCTCATTTGGTCCCGGTCAGGATACAAAGACAGTCGAGATGACTGATGAAGTTCCTGCTGAAGGCGAAGAAGAGAAGGCAGAACCCGAGCTCCCTGTAGAGATCGAGGTTGAAGGCGTTCTCGCGATCAACAACAACGAAGGTAATAAGAACGATTTCTGCGGATTCGTTCACAGAAATAACTATCTGCCCGGTGAGGACGATGCTTACGTTCCCGGCCAGATGATCAAGAGAATGGGCCTTAGAAGAGGCGACTATATCAAGGGATTTGCTAATCCGAAGCGCGGCAAGGACAGATATGCTCCTTTGAAGCGCGTAACGGAAGTAAACGGCATTCCCGTTATCGAGGGCGATTACGAGAACATCAGAAGACGCCCTAAGTTTGAGAGCCTTACGGCTATCTATCCTAATGAGAGACTTGATCTTGAGACTGAGAAGGAAGATATCTCCACAAGGATCATCGATCTTTTCTCACCTATCGGTAAGGGCCAGAGAGGTATGATCGTATCTCCACCGAAGGCAGGTAAGACGATCCTGCTTCAGAAGGTCGCAAATTCAATCACTGCTAACAATCCCAACTGCGAACTCATCGTTCTCCTCATTGACGAGCGTCCTGAGGAAGTTACGGACATGCAGAGAAACATCAAGGGCGAGGTCGTTTATTCGACATTCGACAAGCGCCCCGAGAACCACGTAAGAGTAACAGAGCTCGTTCTCGAGAGAGCAATGAGACTTGTAGAGCTCGGTAAGGACGTAGTTATCCTTCTCGACTCAATGACAAGACTTGCAAGAGCTTACAACCTTACGATCAATCCTACCGGAAGAACTTTGTCAGGCGGTCTCGATCCGGGATCACTTTACGGACCTAAGAGATTCTTCGGCGCGGCAAGAAACATCGAGAACGGCGGAAGCCTTACGATCCTTGCAACTGCGCTCATTGAGACGGGTTCTCGAATGGACGAAGTTATTTTCGAGGAATTCAAGGGAACAGGTAACATGGAAGTCACTCTGGACAGAAAGCTCGCCGACAGAAGAGTTTTCCCGGCTATCGCAGTCGACAAGTCCGGTACGAGAAGAGAAGACCTCCTGCTTACTCCCGAAGAGCTCGATGCGGTATGGCTCATCAGAAGAAGGATCGCTGAGGCGGATACCATTACGGCAACCAACGCTGTTATCAGTTTCATGGAGAAAACGACGAGCAATATGTCTTTCGTTCTTTCCGTAAAGAAATCTTTTGGGCGATTCAAGTAATATAGCAAGGCTAACACGAAGAATCCGGTATGACATACGTGAGTTTAGGATTACGCGTCATATCTTTGATTGAGAGGTGAAAAGGACATGAAAGAAGGAATTCATCCTAAGACGCAGGTCGTTACAGTAAAGTGCGCATGCGGCAACACATTCGAGACTCTTTCCACAAAGAGCGATCTTAGAGTTGATATCTGCTCAAATTGCCACCCGTTCTACACAGGCAAGCAGAAGCTCGTTGATACAGGCGGACGTGTTGATAAGTTCAAGAAGAGAATGGAAAAGGCTTAATTCTCGTTCTGAAGTAAAAGAATTTAAGAGGTTGTCTAACGGCAACCTCTTTTTTATTGCTTATAAACACATAATTTTGCCTTTTCTCTGTAACACCACTGCTATTATTAAATGTTATAATCTCCGCAGAATGTACAATTATGCTCATTTGGGGGAACTATATGTCAGAGTCAAATGACAACAGTAAGATAATCGAACTGCCGTTCAGCGAGGTCAAGCCCGAACATCTTGGCCAGGAACTGGCACCAATTGAAGATCCCGACGTTGTTTCAACAGAGATCGCAGCTCCGAAGAAAAAGAAAAAGGGTGACGATGCACCTTTGAAGAAGACTACAATCGGCGGTCAGGCGCTTATCGAAGGTGTCATGATGGTCGGTCCTTCCAGGACTTGCATGGCTGTCAGAAAAGGTGACGGCACTATCTACGTTGAAGAGATCAAGCAGGGCGAGAAGACTTCATATTTTGAGAAGGTTCCTTTCGTCAGAGGCTGTATCAGATTCTATAAGATGCTCGTAACAGGTACTGGCGCGCTCATGAAGGCTGCCGATATCTCAGAAGAAGGAAAGCCGGATCCCAAGAAGGAAGGCGAGAAGAAATCCCGCCTTGATGAATTTACGGACAGACACTTCAATCTCATGATGTCCATCTCCGCAATCATCGGTATCCTTCTTTCTGTCGGACTTTTCATCCTTGCTCCGAGACTCATCGTTGAGATCGTCACAAAGTTCATCCCTGAAGACATCCGTGAGATAACATGGGTTCCGATTCTTCTCAATATCGGAGAAGGCGTGCTCAGACTTCTCATATTCCTCTTCTATCTTATCTTTGCTTCAAGCCTCAAGGATATCAAGAGAGTATGGCGTTACCACGGCGCTGAGCATAAGACCATCGCTTGCTATGAAGCAGGCCTTCCGCTTACAGTCGAGAACGTATTGAAGCAGTCACGCTTCCATCCCCGCTGCGGAACATCCTTTATGTTCAACGTGCTTGCAATATCGATCATCATATATACGGTTATCGGAATCTTTACAGGCGCCCAGCCGATGTGGGTAAACCTCGCGATCCGCGTTGTTGCGATCCCGATCATCTGCTCGATCTCATTCGAAGTATTGAGATTCGTCGGACGCCACGACAGGAACTGGATCTGCAGGCTCATGGCTAAGCCCGGTCTCTGGCTCCAGAAGTTCACCACGGCTGAACCTGACGGACCTATTGCAGAAGTTGCCATTGCATCAATGCAGGCAGTTATTCCGGAGAACAAGGAAGATGACATCTGGTAATGAAGCGCTTTTGGAACTCCTGAAGAGATCAGGAGATGACGAAGCAGAGCTCGACCTTAAGATCCTTTCGGAGGAATTAAAGGGAGAGGATTTATTAAAAGCTGTAACGAGGCGCGCTTCAGGCGAGCCTCTTGCTTATATATTGGGATACCGTCATTTCTATAAGGAATGCTATAAGGTCTGTCCAGGTGTGCTTATTCCTAGAGCCGACACTGAAGTCCTCGTAGAATCAGCCTTAAGATTTCTGGGCCTCGACGAACTTGCAACAGGCGACATCCTCGGAATACCCCAATATAACAAAGAATATACAGATATAAGATTTGCAGATCTCTGCACAGGCACGGGCTGCATCGGTATATCGATCGCCAATGAGATCGTAAGAAAAAACGGCAACCCTGCAGTCATTCTTGCCGACATAAGTGATGTTGCCGTAGAGACAGCGAAAACCAATATCGCTGCACAGGCTTTGAAACCTGAATGCCTGTCTGTGATTAAGAGTGATATCAGAGAAGACATCCCTGAGCTTGGAAAACTCGACCTCATCGTATCCAACCCGCCTTACATAACCAATGCCGAGATGGAAGAACTCGACAATGTCGTAAAAGACCATGAGCCTGATCTGGCGTTAAGGGCAGGAGATACAGGGCTTGATTTCTATGGTCCTCTCCTTAAGCTTGCCAAAGAGCATCTAAATGAAGGCGGAGCCCTGATGGTCGAGCACGGATGCGGCCAGGGGGATGCCGTAAAAGCGATTTTTGAGCAGGGCGGACTTAAAAACTGCATGACGATCCGTGATTACGGGTCAAATCCGAGGGTGACTTTAGGATTTTTGTGATATATTTTTTGAGGCGGAAGCCTTGTAAATAAAGGCTTTTGACCTTCCCGAAAAAATAATTTGAAAAAGTTTTCGATTTTCTTGTAACGAATTTGGGATTTCTCCGTCTAACAGGTGAGATCACAAAAGAAAGGTGAAATGATACGTGGATAAGAATACCGCTGAAAAGCTTTATGAAGCCTTTTATATGAAGGTATTCTCATACGTCATGACACTCGTCAAGGATCGGAATGACGCCGAGGAGATAACCCAGGAGACCTTTTTCAGGGCGATATCAACTGACAAGGCCTTCAAGGGGGAGAGCGAGAGCTTCACGTGGCTATGCGCTATCGCAAAAAACATCTTCATAGATGAGAAACGGCGCGTTTCAAGACAGGATGACGAACTGAGCGAAGAGCTTCCGGATACAAACAAAGGGATAGAGGAGAAGCTCACCGACAGGGACACATCGCTGAAGATCCACTTAATACTCCACCAGTTGGAGGAACCGTACAAGGAAGTGTTCCAATTGCGGATATTCGGTGAGTTGTCATTTGCGGAAATCGGATCGATCTTCGGAAAGACCGAGACCTGGGCCCGGGTTACGTATCACAGAGCCAGACTAAAGATCAAGGAAAGGATGGATGAAAATGAAATATAGTTGTGATTTGATCTCAGATCTTCTTCCGTTATATAAAGACGAAATCTGCAGCGAAGCAAGCAGAAAGATCGTAGAAGAGCATCTGGCTGAATGTCCGGACTGCAAAAAGATGTTAAACAGTCTGAATGACGTTACGATAGATGAAAAGATCGTAAAGGAAAAAGAAGAAGTAATCGGAACCCAGGCCAAGTTTTTTAAGAGAAAGAGCGCTCTGGCAGGAAGCATTATCGGATTGATATTCTCTATACCGATCCTCGTATGCCTTATCGTTAACCTCGCAACAGGTGCAGGCCTTACATGGTTCTTTATCGTACTCGCGGGAATCCTGGTCGCTGCATCAGTTATAATCGTACCGCTCATGCTCCGTGAGAACAGAATGTTCATGACAATGGCATCTTTTACTGCAAGCGTAATGCTGCTCTTAGGCGTTGTCTGCATTTACTCAGGCGGCAACTGGTTCTTCGTTACAGCATCTGCAACTCTCTTCGGACTTACAGTGCTTTTCGCGCCTTTTATCGTTAGCAGGAGACCTGTAAATGCTTATGTTAAGAACCGCAAAGGTCTTGCGATAATGTGCGCTTACACTGCAACATTCGTACTCATGATGCTCGCAATCGGCTTCTATGCCGGAATGAAGGAATTCTTCCCGATGGCATTTGCAGTCTCCATGCCTCTGGTCGGAATAGCCTGGGCGATGTTTGCGATCATCAGATATCTGCGCTTCAACGCTTGCGTTAAGACAGGTCTTTGCATTGCATCTGCAGGCGCTTTGACGAGCCTTATCTCGGTTCTCGGACCTGCTGCAGAAGCAAGCATTTCAAGGACAGGCGTTACTTATTCTTCCGGTGTATCAGTGCCGCCTTTGACTTTCGTTGTTATAGGACTCGTAATTGCCGGAATCGGTTTCTTAGTTGGAAAAAATAAGGGAGGAAAGAAATAATGAACACAAAATTTTTAGTAGCAGGAGCAATGGCTCTCATCGTACCTTCAACACTTTGCTTAACAGGCTGCTCGTTTGGTCTGATCAACACAGTAAGTTATCAGTATGAGAATGCTGACAAGTACACTGCAGGCGACCGTGAGATCGACGATACGATCACAAAGCTCAACATCGATTACCTCGCAGGCGACGTAAAGGTCAGGGGTACAGACACTGACATCATTAAGGTGGATGAGACTGCCAACACTGATATCGATGCCGACCACCAGGTCCACACATGGGTAGACGGTGACACACTCTATGTCAGATACTGCGTCTCAACCAAGTCGATCAACTTCAGCAAGATCGAGAAGAGCCTTGAGATCACGATTCCTGAAGCTCAGGAATTGGATGACTTCGTAATCGAAGTGTCTTCCGGTTGCATCGATCTGAACGGTTTCACCACAGAGAATCTGTATTCATATGCTTCATCAGGCAACATGGATATTGACTGCACTGCAACGGATATTGAAGTGAAGTCTTCTTCAGGAAATGTCGGTCTTACACAGCGCGGCAACAGCGATTCCGTAAAGGTCAAGGCATCTTCAGGTACTATCGCTATCAATCACGACGGTGACTGCAAGTCTTTCGATATTGATTCTTCTTCAGGCAAGATCAGCATCATGCAGAACGGCACGATAGATCAGGCTAAGATCCATTCTTCTTCAGGCGGAGTTACCGCTATGTTGGGTACAGTCAATACACTTAACGTAGATGTAAGTTCAGGCGGCATTACTCTTGATGCAGATGAGATAAAGGATCTTACCACAAAGGCATCCAGCGGTCATTCCGCTATCAGCCTCGGCATCGTCCCTGAAATTTCAAGCATCAGCTGCAGCTCCGGCGGAATCGAGATCAGCATTCCTGAAGATTCAGATGTTACTGTTCACGCAAATATCTCAAGCGGAGAGTTCAACTACGAACTTCCTTTCACAAAGGACGGCAAGAACTACATTAACGGCAACGGCACAGCTGACATGAACATCCAGTGTTCATCAGGTGACGTAAGCTTCCACAAAGTATAAGTTCAGATAGTTTCATAAACGAAAAGGGTTCGCTTCAATGAAGTGAACCCTTTTTATTTGAGGCTTGTTAAAACCGGATATTAGTTTTCCAGATACTGTGATACACAGATATGTCTGCCGTCTATGTCTTCGAAAACGAACTGGCGGTTCTTATTCTGCTTCTGAGCCTCCTTGGCCTCGGGGAGTGCTTCTATTATCTTGATCCCGTTTGCAGCAACTTCATTGTGAAGCAGGAACGGCTCGGAACAGTAAATGTACATGTCGTAATCGATTCCAAATTCGCGCATGGGTTTTGTGACCGCGCCTTCGCCTTTTACCAGTACGATGGCGATATTATCTCTTACGAGCTTTATGTGAGGCATAGCTTCGTCGTCCAGGTGAACTGCTTTGAAGCCGAGTTTGTCTTCGTAGAAAAGTGCAGTCTTGTATATGTCTTCACATGCGAAAACGGCAGCCTGGCTGTTCATGAGAAGGAGTCTCTGACCTTCGGCTTCTTCGCCTTCCTTTGCTTCCTTGGGTGCATTGGTTCCCATGTTGAACTGGTAACCCATAAGAGCAGTGCCGAAGTGTTTCTCGTGTTCTTCGAGAGAATTCAGGATATCGCTTCTCTTCTTGATCTCTTCATTTGAAAGAGTCTTTGGAACCTCGCTTAAATACTCAACCTTTTCGAGGTACTCAAGAAGGTTCATGAGTCTTACATGAAGAGGTATGATGTCTGAAGTTGCAGGGATCTCGCATGCTCGGCCGTGAATGAACATCATGCCTTGTTCGACAGCTTCGGCGGGAAGTCCTGCATAAAGATGCATCAGAAGATTCATTTCTTCGGCGGTCTTGTCGTGTACGCCGCCCTTGGAGATGGAGTTTTCGATCATGTCGAAAACAAGATTCATATCATGTTGCGGATATTCTTTGTTCAGCATATTATTCTCCGGATATAAACTAATTAGTTTATTTTATCAGTTTGAAAGCTCTTGGCAATAAAGATAGAATATGCAGAGCAATCGTGAAGGAGAACATTATGTCTCAATTCAAAAAGACCAATGCAATGAGGATCCTCGACAAAGCAGGGATCGAATATACATATCAGGAATACGAGTACGACGAGAACGATCTTGATGGTCATCACGTCGCCGAATATCTGGGTGTTCCTTACGAGGAAGTATTCAAGACACTGACAGCGGTATCTGATAAGGGCGAGTATCTTGTGTTTTGCATCTGCGTTGATGACGAGGTCGATCTTAAGAAAGCGGCAAAGCTTGCAGGCTGCAAGAGCGTCAGCATGATCCACGTAAAGGACCTTTTGAACGTTACGGGATATATCAGAGGAGGTTGTTCTCCCATCGGAATGAAGAAGCAGTACAGGACTTTTATCGATGAGATGATAGAACTCGTCGACGATGTGTGCGTCAGTGCAGGACAAAGAGGAGTGCAGTTAAGACTTAAGTCCTCAGACCTCATTTCATTTACAAATGCCGTAGTCGGCGATTTTGCTATGCGCTCTTAAAATGTTAGAATTACTTCGAAATTTATAAGAAACAGGGAAGTGATATCTGTGTTGGATGCTAAAACATTTAAATTGAGTGATATCAAAAAAGATGCCAGGATCTATTTCATCGGCATCGGCGGAATATCGATGAACGGACTTGCGAGGCTTGCAAAGCATGCGGGTTTTGTTGTCGGAGGTTCTGACAATCACCCGGGTGAGAGAACAGAGATCCTGGAAGCCCAGGGCATCAAGATCTATAACAACCAGATCGCAGCTAACATCGATGATTTCAAGCCGGATTATCTTGTTAAGACGGCAGCGATCCTTCCTCATAACGAAGAAGTTAAGAGAGCTTCCGAGCTCGGCCTTCAGATCTTTGACAGGGCAGAGTTCCTCGGTGCTTTCACGAGAACATACAAGAACGTTATCAATGTATCCGGAACGCACGGTAAGACCACGACCACATCGATGTTATCGATGATGATGATCGATGCAGGTCTTGATCCCACAGTGCATCTCGGTGCCGATCTTGATGTTTTTAACGGTACTGTCAGGGCAGGTTCTGAAGATCTTCTGGTCTCTGAAGCCTGTGAATTCAACCGTTCGTTTCTGAATTTCTCATCAACTACTGCAGTAATCACGAATATCGATCACGATCATGTTGACTGCTATCCGACGATAGAAGACGTGATCGATGTTTTCGCGCGCTTCATAAGACTTGTTGACGATAACGGATATGTTGTCGTATCAGGCCACGACAAGCATATTGCAAGATCTTTGGCAGAGGCCAGGGAATACTTTGATGAGGCAGGACGCAAATTCCCTCAGATAGTTGCTTGTGCGACTGATAACGAAGTTTGTGAAACAACAGGGAATAAGGCTGATTTTGTTGCAGAGAATATAGAGTTTGTTAACGGTCTTCCCGAATTCGATATCGTGATCGGCGGTGAGGAGAGGATCAAGGTAAAACTCAACATCCCCGGAAGCCACAATATTGCAAATGCGCTCAATGCGGCAGCTGCAGCATACCTTAACGGCGCATCCGCTTCTGCTATTCAGACTGCGCTCAACACTTTTAGCGGTGCTGACGGAAGATATACGGTAAAAGGAAAATACAAGGGTTGTGACGTCGTAGTAGATTATGCACATCACCCGACGGCAGCAAGAGCTACTATAGAAGCAGCTTCCAACATGCCGCATAACGACATTCTCGTTGTATTCCAGCCCCTTACTTTTAACCGCACGAAAATGCTTTTCGAAGATTACGTAACAAGCCTTCTGCCTTGCAAGAAGGTCCTGTTCGCCGAGATATTCTCCGACAGAGAGATCAATACTCACGAGATCTCCAGCAAGGACATCTCTGATGAGATTAATAAGCGCGGCGGTGATTCAGAGTTTTATGAAGACAGGGAAGAACTTAAGAAGAGGATCGATGAGCTGATCAAGCCCGGTGATATAATCCTGATCCTGGGCCCTGAAGACATACGATCTTTGGGAGATGAGCTTTGCTCATGATATATGATGAAGAAGAATTCGGACAGACAGGCTGAAGAAAAGATAGCTCCCCAGTACGGTTTCCGTAAACTGAGGCCTACAAAGATACCCAAAGTTGCATGGGTTGTTCTGGCTTTGTCTTTTCTGCTGGCAGCTTCGATGTTCCTTATGTATGCAATGACTCTTAACGTTGCAAAGAATACCAATAAGACATTGCTCATTTATTCCGACGGCACCACGATCCCCCGTGTTTCCATGAGAAACAGCCTTGCTGCTGCGGGTTTTAATTATGAGGTCATCGATCCTGACAAGCGCAGTTCCAAGCCCGATTTTTTCTATACGCTTCCCGAAGAATACAAGGACAAAGAAGTTGTTGTCTGTGCCATCGGAAGTGATTCCTTTAAGGTAATGAATGATCTTCTCGATTCAGACAAGGGCAAGATAGCAGGCTATGTCCTGATTGATCCCGAGTATCCCGGAAATATTGCGCTTGAAGGTTATACAAGCGATTACCCCGGCGTTCCCTGTGCGGTTTTCGGATTTGAGAATAAAGCAAAATCCACAACAGACTTAAGCGGTCCCCAGATGATCTTCGAGAAGATCTCCGGCGTAGACACAATGTACGGACATCCTACCCAGAGAGGAAAGATTTTTCCGTCAAAGGTCTATATTTCACCTAACCAGATGAGATATCTTTCGCTGACTTCAATGAAAGTTACACTCTCAGGTCTTTTGGCATCACCTTCATTCCAGGGTGAGCTTGCCCAGTATCTCGGTACAACATACGGAAACACATATTCTTCCACGAAAGTTATGCTGTGGACGGCAGGAATTGCTTTTGCTTTGTTCATGTCAGTCGCACTTCTTGCACTGTTCCTGTTTATGGTTCCCGTATCTCTTCCTGATAAGGGTGCAAGGGATCTCAAGGGAAGAGACAGCCTCGGAGCGATCATTTTCCTTGGTGTTTCAGGCTGGATCGCGCTTTGCGGAGCTGTCACGACATTTATTCCCCAGTGGGGATTTGTTTCCACATACCTGGCTCTTTATTCTCCGATCCTGCTCATTGCGCTCATGGCTCTCGCCCAGATCAAGCTTCTGTTGTCCAACAAGGTTAAATACGCAAGGAAAGATTACGGCTTTACGATCTTCATTGCATCAACCGTCACGGGCATTCTCGAGCTTATGATCCTTGCAGGTGCCGCGCTCAATCTCACGAATGTCGAGAATACGTTGAAGGATGACATCAATCCCATAGCAGCACTCATAGTTTTTGTTCTGATGAGTCTTTCGGCTGTGGCTTTGATCTTTGCAGACAAGAAATCCAGGTTCTCCGGAATGGGTCCTTCGGCTTATTTCGGAAGCCCGATGTATTTTATTGAGGTTCTTATCCCTCCGGTAGTTATGCTGATAATGGGTCTGATCCAGAAGAATGAGGAGATTTTAAGGGCATCTCTTGCAGGCATTGCATTGGGAATCGTGCCTTTCGGATGCGTCATCCCGATCAAGCGCGTATCTGATTTTTACGAGGTCACGGGCCTCCTGTTCGGTATAGCGGCAGCACTTATCGTGCTCATTGCGGGTTAAAACAGTCGAAAACCTCTCTATTTATAAGAATAATTGTTGACTTTGCATGGCACGTGGTTTATTATACGTCGGTGACCGCATGCAACGGGCTCTTTTAAATGCGCTTTTTTAGAGGCGCTGCCTTGGTTTAAGCAGCGAGACTGGAAGAACAGGAGGAACGAATATGTACGCAGTAATTAAGACAGGCGGCAAGCAGTACAAGGTTTCTGTTGACGATGAGATCTTCGTAGAGAAGCTTGAAGGTGAGGCTGGCAGCCAGGTTACTTTCGATGAAGTACTTGCAGTATCTGATGACAAGGGTATCGTAGCTGGTGATGTAAAGGCTACTGTAACCGGTGAGATCGTAAAGCAGGGAAGAAACAAGAAGGTTATCGTCTCTAAGTACAAGGCTAAGAAGGGCTACAGAAGAAAGAATGGCCACAGACAGCCTTACACACGTGTACTTATCAAGGCTATCAACGCGTAAGTCTTTATGATTTCCGTTATCGTCAATAGAGAGGGTTCCCGGATCTGCGCCATATATGCCAACGGGCATGCAGGTTACGACGATCCCGGCAGAGATATCATCTGCAGCGCAGTATCAACACTTCTTTTTACTGCAGCAAGCGCCTTGGAAGATATTTGCGGTTATGACAGCGAATCTTTCTTCCGTATCAGCAATGAGGGCACAGAAGATGTCAACTTAAGGATAACGGTTCCGGACTTAGGTGACGATGAGACAAAGGGCAGGGCTCAGGTAATAATGAGAACTTGCGAGTTAGGTCTTATCGGTATCGCCAGAGATTATAACGACAGTAAGAACAGGTACGTAGAGATAATTCATTCAAAAACACCGGAGGTGTAATTATGATTAAGTTTAATTTACAGCTCTTCGCACATAAGAAAGGTATGGGTTCCACCAAGAACGGCCGTGAATCCCAGTCCAAGAGATTAGGAGCGAAGAAGGGTGACGGACAGTCAGTTCTGGCCGGCAATATCCTTGTTAGACAGCGTGGTACAAAGATCCATCCCGGCACAAACGTTGGTATCGGATCTGATGATACTCTTTTCGCTTTGATTGACGGTAAGGTCAAGTATGAGCGTATGGGCAAGGATAAGAAGCAGGTTAGCGTTTATCCTGTAGCCTGATTTAGGGTATTTAACGGAAAACCAAGAGTAGCAGTCTGTCGCAATATAGCGATCAGACTGCTATTGTTTTGAGGGAGAATCAGATGTTTATAGATCATTCCAAGATTTATGTTAAGGCCGGCGACGGCGGTAACGGCGCACTCAGCTTCCATACGGAGAAATACATTACCAACGGCGGACCCGACGGTGGTGACGGTGGCGACGGCGGTAATGTTATTCTGCAGGCTGCCAGAAATCTGACGAGCCTTCAAAACTTCAGATTCAAGCACAAGTTCATTGCGGAAAACGGCGCAAAGGGCATGGGCAAGAAGATGTACGGCAAGCGCGGTGAGGACCTTATCATCGGCGTTCCGATCGGAACAGTCGTAAAGGATGCCCAGACAGGCGATATCATTGCTGATCTTACGGAAGAAGGCCAGAAGATCACTGTAGCAAGAGGCGGTAAGGGCGGCCTTGGAAACATGCACTATGCAAATTCCGTAAGACAGGCTCCCCAGTTCGCGACACCGGGCGCACCCGGTGAAGAGCGTGAGCTCGCGATCGAGCTTAAGCTTATCGCTGACTGCGGTCTTGTTGGTTTCCCCAATGCAGGTAAATCAACGCTTCTTTCAGTCCTTACAAGAGCTAAGCCGAAGATCGCAGATTATCCTTTTACTACACTTGAACCCGTTCTGGGCGTAGTCACAAAGGACGATTTCTCATATGTAATCGCAGATATTCCGGGAATCATCGAGAATGCTCACGAAGGTGCCGGACTTGGTCACGATTTCTTAAGACATATTGAGAGAACAAGACTTCTCGTTCACGTTGTCGATCTTTCCGGAACAGACGGAAGAGATCCTATTGAGGACTTCAAGACGATCAATAATGAACTTGAGGAATTCAGTCTTGAGCTTGCTTCAAGACCTCAGATCGTTGTCGGTAACAAGTGTGACGGAATCACTGACGAGGAAGCACAGGATTTCGTTAAGGCAGTCAAAGAGATGGGTTATGAAGATGTTTACATAATCTCAGCTGCAGGCCGTATCGGCATTGAGGAACTTGCTGACAAGATCACTGAGACAGTATCCAAGCTTCCGCCTACGATCCTTCACGATGTCGTCTCAGGCGGTGAGAAGGTATACACATTTGACGAAGGCAAGAAGTTTGACATCATCATCAATGAGGACGGCAACTTTGAAGTTACCGGCAAGTGGATCAACAAGATCTTCAACTCTACAAACTTTGAAGATACAGAGTCTACCAACTTCTTCCAGAGAACGCTTGAGAATGAAGGTGTTTTCGAGGAGCTCAAGAAAATGGGCGTCAAAGAAGGAGATACGGTCAAGGTTTGCGAGCTCGAGTTTGATTACTATGACTGATATAGAAGTCTCATAAATTCAAATAATTAAATGGGGGTGTCTCTTTTTTGAGACACCCCTTAGTTATTTATTTGCCGGCTGTTTCCTTTGCCTTTTTCCTCTTGATCATCAGAGTAAATGTCTGATAGATGATCAGAGCGTAAATCGCTATGCCCAATACCAGGCTCAGAGTCTGATTCATCGTGAACCTTTCATTGTAATTAGTGAGGAGTGTCAGTTTACTTGTAATGTTGATGATCATACCGAAAAGTGAAGATATTATGATCAGTACCGGCCATAATGTCAGGTTATTGTTCCTGATGAAATAAAAGAATGTTCCGGTTGCTCCGGCGATGAAGGGAATCGTAAGAATCGCGATCATGCATAAAAGCTTGAATGCATCTCCATTATTTAATCCGTGCAGGATAACTTCAGGAGGGAAGACCCTTATCAAAGATTCGGCACCGGTAATGCAGTTGGCAGCAAAATAAGCTCCGATTACCGCTCCCATTCTTTTTGGTGAAAGCGTGCCTTTTATTGCATTGATAAGTCCAAATGTAAAACTGAACAATTCGAGGATCAGCACTGATGCATAAATAATCACATAGTTGTCATTCCCAGGCGGATTGCTGCCGATGACTGCCTGACGTGTCAATATTCCATTAAGCATAGGGATGACCATTGACATTAAGACCACTGCATAAAGCACTGTCATAATGTTGTTTGCAACTTTGTTTTCAACTACAGGATTTCTTTCTACTACTTTTTCCATTTCCTTTCCGGATAAAAGGTCGTCAAGGCTTACTTCCAGTATCTGAGCAATCTTCGTTGTTGTAAGAAGATCCGGATAACGGTCGCCGCATTCCCATCTGGATACAGACTGTCTTGTGACATATAACTGTTCCGCCAGAGACTGCTGCGTCATTCCTTTCACTTCTCTTGCTCTTCTTAATTGTTCACCAAATTCGACCATGTAAGATCCGTTCCTTTCAAAAAATCACCTGCAGATGTGATTTCAGTATCCGCTCAGGGCGGAAAAACATCAAGCACCACCTTGAAGAAACCCTGTCACCATTACGGTGCGTTGCCTCAAAACCGCTGTTTTGCCGCGTTTTCGGGCGAAAATACAAGCATTATGAAAGAGATTTCAAAATTTGACGGCTTTGTTCACATATTGTTAACAGACGTTTCCTTGTGGTGCCTTAATGGTACTGTACTATTAAATCGTAAGAACGAGACCGCAATATATAAGTTTTGAGTTTGTTTGTAGAGATGCCGTAGAGAAATCTGCGGCATCTTTTTTGCTTTTCCGCGTTTTGCAAGTCTTTTTTTTTACTTTTTATAGAGTAAAATTAATTAGAATTATGGAATAGAAGGGTATAGTATGGACTTCCTGTTACAGATAATCACAAACAAAATACTGATTGTCGGTATTGTGTCTTGGTTTTTGGCACAGGTCTTTAAATGTATCAGTAATCTCATTCTGACAAAGAAGTTCAGCATTGAAAGACTTTTCGGTGACGGCGGTATGCCTAGCGGACACTCTGCTACAGTTGTGTCGGTAGCCGTAGCGACAGGCCTTTATGAAGGATTCGATACTGCTGTTTTCGCCGTTGCGATGATCCTTGCGATCGTTGTTATGCATGACGCAATGAACGTCAGATATCAGGCAGGTAAGCAGGCAGAACTTCTTAATGCAATGGCTGACATGTTCGAAAAGATTACAGGTGCTGATCTTCCCAATGAGGAGAAACTTAAGGAGCTGCTCGGCCACACACCTTTGCAGGTTGCGGCAGGATGCCTTTTGGGTATTGCCACAGCGATAATCATGTATCTCATTTTCTGACATGATTACCGGTGAGATCCGCAAAGAACTGAAGAAATTACAGGACAAAGGTTACCGTGAAATGCAGGTGACCATTATTCCTACTGTCGATGCGGATTCGATTATAGGTGTGAGGACTCCGGCATTAAGACAGCTCGCAAAAGAGTTTGCCAAAAGAGAAGACATATCTGAATTTCTTTCTGATCTTCCGCATAAGTTTTTCGAAGAGAACCAGCTTCACGCATTCATACTTTCGGGCATGAAGGATGCTGAAAGCTGCATCAGACTTGTCGATGAATTTCTTCCCTATGTGGATAACTGGGCTACATGTGACCAGATGTCGCCAAAGGTATTCAAAAAGCATAAACAGCTTCTTCTTGAATATGTGGATAAATGGATCAGGTCAGAACACACATATGTTAAGAGATTTGCGATAGGCATGCTCATGGAGCATTTTCTTGATGAGGATTTCAAGACTTCCTATCTTACCAAGGTATCGAAGATCCGTTCCGAAGAATACTATGTGAACATGATGATCGCATGGTATTTCGCGACCGCTCTTGCAAAGCAGTATGAAGATACCCTGCCTTTCATCGAAAAGCAGAAACTAGATAAGTGGACCCATAACAAGTCCATTCAGAAAGCGGTTGAGAGTTACCGCATTACTCCAGAACAGAAGGAATATCTCAAGACATTGAAAAGAAAGGCTTAATGCCATGATCTACACACTTACTCTTAATCCTGCAATCGATGTAAGTCTTCATGTTAAAGACGGCCTTATGCCCGGAAGCATCAACAAGTCTTATGCGATGAGGAGTGATCCCGGCGGTAAGGGTATCAATGTGTCGAAAAACCTTAAGACCATGGGCAAGAAATCAGTCGTCTGCGTCGGCGTATGCGGTGAAGACGGCGAAAAGCTCCTGTCAAAGCTTAAGACCGAGTTTGAAGTGATCAGCGTAGTTTATCCTTCCGGTAATACAAGGACTAACATCAAGATATCAGGTGAGAACGGTGTCACAACAGACATCAATGCAGAAGGCCCGTACTATGACAAGGCTTCCGTCGATACATTGAAGAATATGTTGAGTGAGAGACTTACAGACGGCGACATAGTCGTCATCAGCGGTAGACCTCCGCTGGGTTCTCCTTCTGATATCTATGCTGACCTTATCAGATGTTTTAAACAGACCGAAGGAGTTAAAGTCATTCTCGACAGTGCAGACAGATACCTTCAGGAAGGTCTTAAAGCGCAGCCTTATGCCGTAAAGCCGACATGCGATGAACTCGGAATGGAAAACGATATGGAAGGTGCTCTTTCTGAAGCGTCGAAGATCGTTTCCGGAGGAGTTAACTGCTGCCTTGTTTCCATGGGCAAAGATGGTGCGGTATTCGTTAACGGTCCTGAAGGGAGATTCTCTTCGGAGGCAGTCAACGTTAAGGTTAACTGCACCACGGGATGCGGTGATGCTATGACAGCAGGTCTTGCATATTCATTCGATGAAGGCATGAAACCTGAAGAGACGTTCAGACTCTGCATGGCTCTGGCTAGTGCTTCTGCCGAGACGGAAGGAACAAAGCCGCCTTTCAAATACCGCGTTATGGAGTTAATTGACATAATCCCGATATGCGGCCAATGAGCAGGCAGCAGTATTGCAATTACAGAACAAACGTTCTAAAATTGAGCGTAGAAGAAAAGTAAATATTCGCGTTGATGCGCGAAGCAGTTTTGGATAAGTGATTTATGTTTAAGCTCGTATCGGATTACAAACCTTCAGGCGACCAGCCGGCAGCGATAGATTCCCTGGTTCAGGGCATTAAGGAGGGCATGAGGGGCCAGACTCTTTTGGGTGTTACCGGTTCAGGTAAGACTTTTACCATGGCCAACATCATTGAGAGGGTCCAAAGACCTACGCTCGTCCTTGCGCACAACAAAACTCTTGCAGGCCAGCTCTATGCCGAGTTCAAGGAACTTTTCCCTGAGAATGCCGTTGAATATTTCATCTCATACTACGACTACTATCAGCCGGAAGCTTATATCGCAGCTACGGATACATATATCGAGAAGGATTCGTCGATAAATGATGAGATCGACCGTATGCGTCACGAAGCTACCAAGTCACTTCTTACACGCGAAGATGTCATCATCGTGGCTTCGGTTTCCTGCATCTACGGCATCGGTGAGAAGGAGGATTATTTATCCCTTGCGCTCATGCTTGAGACAGGCCTTGAGATACCGATGGATGTTGTTATGGCACAACTTATCAACATGCAGTATTCCAGAAATGATTTTGATCTTCAGAGAGGTACTTTCAGAGTTAAGGGAGACATCATTGATATCTGGACTCCTGATTCCGAACATACGCTTACGAGGATCAGTTTCTTCGGTGATGAGATAGACAAGATAAGCTATGTCGATGCAATTACCGGAAAGACCGAATTTACCAAGGATTTCATTGAGCTCTTCCCGGCATCACACTATGCGACAGGCAGGGCCAAGCTTAATAAAGCCATTGACAGGATCGAAGCAGAGCTTGAGGTCAGACTTAAAGAGTTGAGGGATGCAGGTGACATGATCGCCGCATACAGACTTGAGCAGCGTACACGTTACGACATGGATATGCTGAGGGAGACGGGCTTTTGCAAAGGAATCGAGAATTACTCAAGACATATTGCAGGCAGGGAAGCGGGCGAGCCTCCGTGCACGCTTATGGACTTCTTCCCGGATGATTTCCTTCTCTTCATTGACGAGTCGCACCAGACCATCCCGCAGGTTGGCGCCATGTATAACGGAGACAGGTCAAGAAAAGAGATGCTGGTGCAGTATGGATTCAGACTTCCTTCCGCTTTTGACAACAGACCTTTGAAATTCGATGAATTCGAACAGCGAATGGGCCAGACTGTTTTTGTCAGTGCCACACCTGCTGATTATGAGAAGGAACACAGCGAACAGATCGTAGAACAGGTTATAAGGCCTACAGGTCTTCTTGAACCTGAGATATTCATCCGTCCGGTTGAAGGCCAGATCGAAGATATTCTCGGCATGCTCAAGGAACAGAAGAAGACAGGCGACAAGAGCCTCATAATGACGCTCACAAAGAGAATGGCTGAAGACCTGACGGAGTTCCTCAAGAAAGAAGGAGTAAGGGTCACATATCTTCATTCCGACATCAAGGCGGTTGAGCGTATGCAGATACTTAACCAGCTGCGTAATGATGAAGTCGATGTCATTGTCGGAATCAATCTCTTAAGAGAAGGTATCGACCTTCCTGAAGTCTCGCTCCTCATGATCCTTGATGCAGATAAGGAAGGATTTTTAAGATCCGAGAGATCGCTTATCCAGATCATAGGAAGATGCGCACGTAACGATCACGGAAGAGTAGTCCTCTATGCGGATGAAGTAACCGATTCCATGATGAATGCAGTATCAGAGACAAACAGAAGAAGAAAGATACAGCAGGAATACAATGAAGCTCACGGCATCACTCCTAAAACCATCAAGAAGGCCGTCAGAGACGTATTTGACATCGTTGCGGAGAGCAGCAAAGATTCTTCCGGCAAGGGAAGAGGCAAGGCATCCAAGGGCGGCATAGATGCTGCAAGACTTATCAACGATGGTGTCTCCGGAGGCACTGAAGAAGAGAATAAGAAGCTTATTGATAAACTTACGGTAGAGATGACCAAAGCTGCCAAGGATCTCGATTTTGAGAGAGCAGCTGAGATCAGAGACATAATCATCGAACTTAAAGGAAAGAAATAATGAGTGGCTTTTGTCATTTACATCTTCATACCGAATACAGTCTCCTTGACGGCGCTATAAAGATCAAGGATCTTGCTGCAAGGCTTAAGGAGATGGGAATGACATCGTGCGCCATCACAGACCACGGCGTAATGTATGGTGCTGTTTCTTTCTACAGGGAGATGAAGGCTAACGGCATACATCCTGTAATCGGATGTGAAGTCTACGTAGCGCCCGGTTCAAGATTCGACAAGAATGTCGTTCCCGGTAAAGAAGACAGATACTACAATCACCTGATCCTTCTTGCGAAGAATAATCAGGGATTAACGAATCTCAATAAACTTGTCTCGGCAGGATTTACCGAAGGCTTTTACAGACGCCCGAGAATAGATGAGGAACTCCTTGAAAAGTGGCATGACGGACTGATATGTCTTTCAGCATGCATAGCAGGTAAAGTGCCTTCACTTATCCTTGACGGCGACATGGAAAAAGCCGCGCAGACAGCCGTGTGGTATGACAAGCTCTTCGGCAGGGGCAATTACTATCTTGAGATCCAGGCAAACACCACGCCCGAACAGGCCAAGGTCAATGCTGCCCTTATAAGGATTTCAAATGAGACGGGCATTCCGCTTGTCGCTACAAACGACTGTCACTATCTTATGAAGGAAGATTATGAAGCGCAGGATATTCTCCTTTGCATTTCAACAGCTGCAAGGATCGATGACGAGAACAGGATGCGCATGTCATCAAATGATTTCTACGTTAAGTCAGAGACAGAGATGAGACGTTTCTTCCCTGAACTTACGGAAGCAATTGATAATACAGGAAAGATCGCCGACATGTGCAATGCCGAATACGATTTTGAGACCATTCACCTTCCTGTTTATGAAGTTCCTGAAGGCTACAGCAGCCATGAAGAGTATCTTTCTGATCTGACATATAAGGGACTTAAGAAAAGATTTGAAGTAACTCCCCCCACAGGCAGTGAAGAAGACTATATGAAACGTGCCGAGTATGAGCTTTCTGTCATTAACAGCATGGGCTATACCGATTACTATCTCATCGTATGGGACTTCATTAACTATGCGAAGACACACGATGTTACGGTAGGTCCGGGAAGAGGTTCAGGTGCAGGTTCACTTGTTGCTTATGCAGTTGGCATCACCGACATCGATCCGATCAAGTATGGTCTTGTTTTCGAGAGATTTCTTAATTCCGAGAGAGTATCCATGCCTGACTTCGACGTTGATTTCAACGATGAAAGAAGACAGATAGCGATCGATTACGTCACGGCAAAATACGGTAAGACGAGAGTTGCCCACGTAATCACATTCGGTACGCTTGCCGCAAGACAGGCGGTAAAGGATGTTGCGAGAGTTCTTAACATGCCTATATCACAGAGCAACAAGCTTACGAAGATGATTCCATTTTCCGTAGGCATGACATTGAAGCAGGCACTTGAGATCAGCACTGAGTTTAAAGAAGCATATGATACCGATCCCGAATCGCGTAAGGTGATTGATATGGCAATGCGTGTTGAAGGCCTTCCGCGTAATGCCGGAACGCATGCTGCAGGAATAATCATATCCGGAAAGGACATTACGGATATCGCGCCGCTTGCAGTAAACGATGACACAGTCGCTGTACAGTTTGCCAAGAGTGATGTTGAGAGCATCGGTCTTCTCAAGTTCGACTTCTTAGGCCTCAGGACATTAACCGTTTTGCAGGATGTCAAAGAACTCATCAAGAATAACTACGGAAAAGACATTGATCTCGACAGGATACCTCTGGATGATCCTGAAGTATTCAAGATGATCGGAAGGGGAGAAACAGTCGGAATATTCCAGCTTGAAAGCCGCGGAATGACATCGTTCATGAAGCAGCTTGAACCTGAAAGTCTTGAGGACATCATCGCCGGCATCTCGCTTTACAGACCGGGTCCTATGGATCAGATCCCGAAGTATGTCGACTGCAAAAAGAATCCGTCCCACATCACATACGATCATCCTCTGCTCGAGCCCATTCTTAACGTTACTTATGGATGCGCTATTTATCAGGAACAGGTAATGCAGATCGTAAGAGATCTTGCGGGTTTCTCGATGGGACAGTCCGATAACATCAGACGCGCGATGAGCAAAAAGAAAAAGTCGATAATGGAGAACTACAGAAATCTGTTCATGTACGGCGGAACGGATGACAAGGGGCGCCAGATCGACGGCTGTATCAAGCGCGGTGTACCTGAGAACGTTGCCGCTAAGATCTTTGATGATGTATCCGGATTTGCTGGTTACGCATTCAATAAGTCACACGCGGCATGTTACGCAGTAGTAGGTTACTGGACTGCATATTTCAAATGCTATTACCCGACGGAGTTCATGGCAGCAACTCTTAATTCTTTCAGGGGCGATCTCGGCAAGGCGTCTTATTACATCTCATGCTGTTCTGCGATGGGTATCGAAGTGCTTCCTCCTGATATCAACAAGAGCCGCGAAAGATTTACCACTGAAGGCGACCGCAAGATAAGAATAGGATTATCTGTTATCAAGAATGTCGGTGAAGGCGCAGTCCTTGATATCCTGAACGACAGGGAGAAGAACGGCGAATACAGATCGTTTGAAGACTTCGTCGTAAGGGCTTCAAAGATAGGCGTGAAAAAGACAGTCGCAGAGGCATTGATTCTTGCTTCATGCATGGATTCATTCGGGTTTACAAGAAGCCAGATGACTGCCTGCGTTCAGACGGAACTCGACAGGCTTGCGCATGAGGACAGCCGCAACATTGAAGGCCAGTTGTCGCTCTTTGATTTCGGAGATGCTTCTGCAGCTGGTCCGTCGATCTATATACCTGACATTGCAGAATATCCCGAAAGCCAGAAACTCGGATATGAGAAAGAGATGGTAGGCATCTATCTTTCAGGTAATCCTCTTGCTTCTTATACGAATATCATTTCCGAGATAGCTACGTTTGATATGTCTGAAGCATCAGATATCCTCGCTCTTTCAGGAAGCGATGCATTAGATGACAACAAGCAGGTTGCGATGTGCGGAATGGTTACCGATAAGAAGACAGGATATACCAAGAAAAAGACCATGATGAGCACCATAAGCTGTGAAGACTTAAGCGGATACTTTGAAGTGCTCCTCTTCGGCAAGAACTTTGATACATACAACAGAATGGTAGAGAAGAACAAGCCGTATCTCTTTGTCGGCAGAAGGCAGATGAGAGAGGGTGGAGAGCTTTCAATGTTTGCCGACTGCTGTTTTGAATTAACTGACGACCCTGCACTTTTAAGCAGGATAAGAAACGACAGGTCTTATCAGACTGCGCTGAGGGAAAGAGACGGCGGACAGGCCATAAGACCTGCTAAGCCGGTCATTACCAAAGAGACCGTGGTTCAGAATGAACCTGATAAGGCACCTGCCGAAAACAAAGAACACGTCATGAGGATTCATTATTCCGGCAAGCCTGATTCAAAAGGTTTTTCAAGGCTTCTTAACTTCCTTGCCTATTTCCATGGTAATATGGCTGTAGAGATCCTTTTTGAATCCGATAACAGTATCACAAGACTTGATGACATATGCAGGATCGCACCTGATGAATCGGTGCTCAATAAACTCGCAGAACTTGTAGGAGCAGACAATATCGAGATGTTATAAAGGAGGCATATTCATGGACGAACAAAAAGTTGCTGAACTTAACAGGATTATAAGAGAGTGTAAGCATATCGTCTTTTTCGGCGGCGCCGGTGTGTCGACCGAGAGCGGAATTCCCGACTTCAGAAGCAAGGACGGACTTTATAACCAGCACGATGTCAAGTTCGACAGATACAGTCCGGAATATCTTTTGAGCATAGACTGCCTTATCGACCATCCGGAAGTTTTCTATGAGTTCTACAGGCAGAAGCTCAACACTGCCGGCATTGAGCCTAACAGAACACACTATAAGCTTGCTGAGATGGAAAAAGCCGGCAAGCTTGACGGAATAATCACACAGAATATCGATGGTCTTCATCAGAGGGCGGGGAGCAAGAACGTACAGGAAGTGCATGGTACGACATACCGCAATTACTGCATGAAGTGTCATGAGAAGTATCCTTACGATTTCATATTCAAATCAGAAGGGCCGATTGCGAAGTGCCCGAAGTGCGGTGGAATGGTAAGGCCTGATGTTACTTTGTATGGTGAAGGTCTTCCGCAAACTGCATGGATCGAATCCAAAAGACTCGTTTTCAGAGCTGACTGCCTGATCATCGGAGGAACGTCTCTTGCCGTTCAGCCGGCAGCTTCACTTGCATATGATTTCAGCGGCAAATATCTGATTGTTATCAACCGTGACAAGACATTCGCCGACAGGACGGCTGCGCTCGTTTTCCATGACAATATCGGCGAAGTAATGGATTCCATCAAGCTCGACGCCTGAATCTGTCGGAAATCCGAATTATAGCAATAAGGTATGAAGTTTTGTGCCTGATTATATAATTAGGCATTTTCTTTTAGTGTATAATATGTCCCGGATAATCTTTTTGATTTTCGGAGGAATTATTATGGGTAGACTTCTTTATGATGAGAACAACCTTCCTGAGATCAATACTTTGAAGGCTGTAAACTATGACACTATAGATACGAGCACAGTAGAACCCATTAAGCGCGTAGGCGTGCTTACGAGCGGCGGCGATGCGCCCGGAATGAATGCGGCGATCAGATCCGTTGTAAGGGCAGGCATCAATGCCGGCTTTGAGATGTACGGTGTAACCAGAGGTTACCACGGACTTTGGAAGGGCGAGATCAAGCAGCTTGACGGCAGAAGCGTTTCGGAGACACTCCAGCGCGGCGGTACATTCCTTATGACGGCAAGATCCAAGTCATTCATGACTGACCAGGGTGTTCTGAAGGGTGCGCGCATGATGGAGGCATATGAGCTCGATGCCCTTATTGTTATCGGCGGTGATGGTTCCTACAAGGGCGCAAGAGCTTTGGCAAGGATCGGTATGCCTGTTATCGGTATACCGGGCACTATCGACAACGATATCGCTTCAACCGAATATACTATCGGCTACGATACAGCCATGAATACAGCCATGCAGTGCATTGATAAGCTCAGAGATACAGCTTCATCCCACGAGCGCTGCTCTGTTATCGAAGTAATGGGAAGAAATGCAGGATGGATTGCACTTAATGTAGGTATCGCCACTGGTGCTGAAAGCATCCTCATTCCTGAAGTTTCTTTTGACTTTAACAGAGACGTTTTGAGAGTTATCCTTGACGGACGCAATACAGGTAAGAAGCACTACATTGTTATCGTTGCTGAGGGTGTCTGCAAAGCTGAAGATATCGCAAAGCAGATCGAGGAAGCAACCGGCATCGAGGCCCGTCCTACGATCCTCGGACACATCCAGAGAGGCGGTTCGCCGACATTAAGAGACAGAACTATCGCAAGCCTCATGGGCATCAAGGCTATCGACTGTCTCGTTGAGAAGAGATTTAACAGACTCGTTTGCATGCAGCACGGCGAGATCACTGACGTTGATATCGAGACAGGTCTCGAGATGACTAAGACGATCACTCCCGAAGCCATTGCAAACGTTAAGAGACTTGGCTGACAGCCGGGCATTTAACAGGGAATAGACCATGTACGAATTTATGAGCTTTGAAGACAGCCTCGAACGGAAGAAGATCCGTGGGCGTGTCTTGAATACGCTTGAATTTAATAAGATCAGGGAGACGGTAACTTCAAAGGCCAGAACTGCTTACGGGCGTGAACTCGTGGAGAATATGGCTCCGTGCTGTGACATCGATTATGTAACACAGGAACTCTCATTCACAAGGCAGGCAATGGATCACATAATGAGATTTGGCATGCTTCCTTTGAGCGGAATGAGAGACTTAAGAGAGTCACTCTTATATGCAAATGCAGATGGTACCCTCACATGCGGCCAGCTTTTGGAAGTTGCTTCTTTTTTGAGGGCTTCAGACGAGATCAGAAAAGCCATATCAAAGGCAAGATCAGCAGGTTCGCCTCTTGTTGACGAGACGGAGCCTGATATCTGTGCTTTTGTAGACAGGCTTCAGGTCTGTGACAGCCTGCTCGAGAAGATCGATATGTCTATCTTAGGTCAGGATGAAGTATCAGACAGAGCCAGCAAGGAACTGTCTTCGATCAGAAGAGAGCGTAAAAACGTTGCAGGCGGCATAAGGTCGCTTTTAGACCGCGTTATCTCCAATCATGCGGACATGCTCCAGGAGAGCATCGTAACGCTCAGGGAAGGCAGATACTGCATTCCCGTTAAGGCGGATTTCAACGGAAGGATCGAAGGTATCGTTCACGGTGCTTCATCTTCCGGACAGACACTCTTTATAGAGCCGATGAGCGTTGTTGAGGCGAACAACAAGATCGCAGAGCTTAACTTTGCAGAACAGGCAGAGATCCAGAGGATCTTAAAGAACTTCACAAATGAGGTCGTAGCGGTAAAGGATCTCTTTGAGAACAACATTGAGATCGCATCCAAACTTGATTATGTTTTCGCAAAGGCCGAATACGGCGTGGAGAACGATTCTTTCTGTCCTTCACTCAATACGGACGGAAGGATCGATCTTAAGGGTGCAAGACATCCTCTGATCCCCAGGGAAAACGTTGTTCCGGTAGATATCAATGTCGGTGACAAGTACGATTCTTTAGTCGTTACCGGACCTAACACGGGCGGTAAGACGGTATCTCTTAAGACTTGCGGACTTTTGGTCCTCATGACAATGTCGGGACTTCCGATCCCTGCAGACAGCGGATCTGAAGTATGCGTTTTCGACAGGGTGCTTGCTGACATCGGAGACGAACAGAGCATCGAAGAGAGCCTTTCTACTTTCTCGGCACACATGTCCAATATCGTATTCATCCTGAAGAACATCAGAGGCAAGTCCCTGGTGCTTCTCGACGAGCTTGGTTCAGGTACTGACCCTGCAGAAGGTGCTGCGCTTGCCATATCGATAATTGAGGAACTCAGAAAGAAGAACTGTGTCGTTATGGCTACGACACACTACAGGGAACTCAAGGGTTATGCCGAGATCACTGAAGGTGTAATGAACGCTTCCTGCGAATTCGATACGGAGACTTTGGCTCCTACATATAAGTTGATCACGGGAAGACCGGGTTCTTCCAATGCTTTTGTCATTTCCAGCAAACTGGGCCTTGCTAAGCATATTCTTGATAATGCAAGGACAAGAATGTCTTCAGACGAGCTCAACTATGAAGCTCTCATTGCAAAGGCAGAAGAAGAATCCAAGAGGGCTGAGGATCTTGCCCGTGAAAATGACAGGCTCAATATTGAGCTTAAGGCAGAAAAGGCACGTCTTGAAGAAGAAAATACAAAGCTCAAGCAGTCCAAGACTAAGATCTTAAACGATATGCGTGCTGAGCAGAAGAAGCTTCTTGAAGAGCAGGAGAAGGAATTGAGTGACGAACTCCGCGAGCTCAGACGCAGATCCAAGGATATGAACAGGGCTGAGCGTGAGAAGGAACTCGACAAGATAAGAAGAAAGCTCAGAGCGGGTATTAACAATCTTGAGGCTGATGACGATGAAGCAGTTGAATCCGTTGCTTTAAGCGGCGAGCCTGTTAAGGAAGTTATCAAGGGTGAGTGCTACTATGTACCGTCTTTGGGACAGACAGGTATTGCCGATTCCGACCTTTCAAAGAGCGGATCGGTCAACATCCTCTGCGGAAGTATGAAGATCGCCGTAAAGAAGAGCCAGCTTATGATGCCTACTAAATCTCAGCGTGATGAGTTCATGAGAACAAAGAACGGTAAAGCAGCTTCAAAAGCAAGAGGAAGAGCAGTTAAGAGCGGCGCTGAAGATCTTTCCAAGGTCAAGTTCAACAGTGCTTCTTCGACAATGTCGGAGCTTATGCTCATCGGCATGACCACTGCAGAAGCCGAATCGAGCCTTGCCAGATATCTTGAGGACTGTGTGCTTGCAGGAATCAAGGATGCAAGGATCGTTCACGGAAAAGGAACGGGTGCATTAAGAGCATGCGTTCAGGATATGCTCATAAAAGATGACAGGGTTGAATCATTCAGAGCAGGCGCCCAGGGAGAGGGCGATGCGGGAGTAACCATTGTTAAGTTCAGATAAGGGGGTAAAAGTATGAGTGAGAATAACATCATTCAGGAACAGAAAACAGAGATTCCGGCAGCAGCTGAACCGGCGAAGAAGAAAATCCGCGTAGGATTTATCTTCCTTGCTTTTGTTCCCATGGCTGTCCTTATGATGATACAGACGGCTGCGCAGTTCCCGTTTCTTATGATTGCGGCTGCGGAAACAGCACAAAAGGCTGCTGCATCCGTTGACCCTCTCGATCTTTATTCCGAGATGCTCAAAATCTTCAACGAAAAATATGCGTTTATTGCATACCTGATATATGCGGTAATAGGATTGATCGTCTTTTCAATCTGGCTTTACAAGGGATTTGTAAAGAAGAGTCCGAAGGTTAAGCTTGGCGAAGTATTCGGTGTCAAATCTGTAATAGCTTTAGTGTGTGCAGTTATAGGTTTGTATTTCTTCATTAATGCCTTCATGACGATTGCGGATAAGGTAATTCCGCAGGCCATGGAAGAATATGCTGAGTTGATCGAAGCATCCGGTCTTGCGTCAGATGCACTTATTACGATCGTCTATGGAATTATTTTAGGACCAATTCTTGAGGAGCTTTGCTTCAGAGGTGTCACATACGGACTCCTCGAAAAAGCAGGCGTAAAGCCCGGTGTTGCCATCGCAGTCTCCGCTGTTCTTTTCGGAGCTATGCACCTTATCATTGTACAGGTGCTCTATGCAGCCTTTTTAGGTCTCATACTGGGATATATGAGATACAAATACCATTCGATCAAGATAACGGTATTAACTCATATACTGTTCAACCTGATGGGAACCTATGGAGGCCTGCTGCTGCAGGATTATATCGTCGGTGATGCCATTACGCTCATTTGTGGCGGTGTGGGTATGATTGTCGTTGTCATCGCCCTGATTCTTATTAACAGCGATAAGAAGGCATTAAGGACCGCAAAATAATCCTGTACTCCGAACTTTTTAAAAGTAGGTATGGTTTACTTTCTCAAATATTTGATATAATTATTTTGTATATCAAATCATAAGGGAGAGACTGTTTTGCTGAGCGAAGAAGAACAGATGTCAGAGGCCCTGGTAAGGATCTTTGAAAATGTTGTTTTGACAGAAGAAAAATCTCTTCAGGCAGGTTACTTCAAGGACCTGTCCATAGCAGAGATGCACACCCTTACAGCAATCGGACCCTACGACGCACGCACGATGACTAATACCGCTGAAGACCTTGGTATTACCACGGGTACTTTGACTGTAGCAATAGACAGGCTTGTCAAAAAGGGTTATGTACACAGAGAACGTGATAAGCGTGATAAGCGTATTGTAAGGATCAGCCTTACACATACCGGTAAGCTTGCATGCAGAATGAACAGCAAGTTCCACAGAGTATTGGCAAAACATATCCTTGCAGGATACGATGCAGATGACAGAAAGCATCTTCTCGACCTTGTAAATGAGGTCGACCAGTATGTTGAGCAGCAGCTCAGAAGATATGACAGTACCGAGAACGTAAGAGCAACCGCAAGACAGGTTGCTAAAGATACTGCTAAGGAGAAAAAACAAGATGGCTGACTCTGATAACCTGAGAGCGAAGGTTAAAGAGGACGTGATCCGCATCATGTCCGAGACGCTCGAGATATCTCCTGAAGAGATAACGTCTGAACTCCAGTTCAATACCGATCTGCCCTTTGATTCTCTGCAACTCTATGAGTTTGTAATTGACGTTGAGGAGACATACAACATCCGTCTTCCGGATGAACTCCTTGATGAGGTTAAGACCGTAGATGACATGATCGATGTCGTGGTAAAACTCTCGGCACAGAAGTGATCTGACGGTACATGAAGAAATTATTTATCGTAAACAGCAGGGCGGATTCCCAGGCTCTGGCGCGTTTTAAAGCGGCTTATTCACAGTATTCAGGCGAACATGAAGGCGAATCTGAGATCGTCTATACGGAGTTTGCCGGTCATGCAAGCGAAGTCGCTTCCAAAGCAGCAAAAGAAGACGATCTTTTGGTAGTTGCCTGCGGAGGTGACGGCACCATCCACGAGGTGGCAAATTCCCTTGCTGAATCCAAGACACCAATGGCAGTTATCCCGCTCGGCACGGGCAACGATTTCACCAGATCCGTCATGGACGAGAACCACAGAAGCAACAGTGATGTCTGTGTCAAAGCGATCTTTGAGGACGGTTTTAAGGTCAAAGATTCGGATCTCATAAAGGTCACTTCCTATGATGTTAACGGCAATAAGATCGATTCCAGTTCGGCCTGGTGTCTTAATGTCGCATCCATTGGTCTTGATACCGAAGTCCAGCTCAGGGCAAAAGGAAAGGTTCTGGCTAATCCCAATTCCAGACTTATAAGGAAAACTGCATATATTACATCGGCCCTGTCCTGTCTTTTCGGCAACAGGAAATTCGATTTCAAGTACAAAGCGTTAAGAGGCGACGGAAAGCCTGCGGAGTCAGAGAAGTCGTCTTTCACGCTTCTGGTGGTCTGCAATGCTTCATATTACGGCAGCGGATTTTGTCCTGCGCCCCATGCGAAGATCGATGACGGCCTTATAAACTGCTGCGCGATCGATTCCGTAGGCCTTTTCAGATCTTTGTTCCTGCTTACCAAATACAAGGACGGCAAGCATGAGGACTACAAGGAAGCTGATGTTTTCGTAACGACGACAATTACGGTCGAAGCTACCGGATCAAGGGATCTGAACGGCAATTATGACGGAGAGGATTTCTCCGGCCATAAGGTATCTTTTGAATGTTATCCCGGAGCTATCCGTCTTGCTCTTTATATTTAATTAATTATGCTATAATCAAAAGTTATGGAAAGCATAATTAAGACAACTATCGATAATTACAAAAAATACGGGGTCAGTGATAAGGCGATAGAGGCCGCAGTTAAGGCTGAAGAGTCGCTTGCTGACGTTTATGCACGCATCGATGACATCGTTACATATAACGAACTTAAGGTCCTTGATGCATTCAGGAGCGAGAAATTCTCAGATACCCACATGGGTTCCACTTCAGGTTATGGCTACGATGACGTAGGCAGGGAGAAGATCGAAAATATCTTTGCCAAGGTTTTCGGTGCTGAAAAAGCCTATGTAAGATGGCAGATCAGCACAGGTTCACAGGCTATTTCAGCCATGCTCTATGGTGCTTTGAGGCCGGGAGACATCATGCTTTCCGTTACAGGCAGACCTTACGATACCCTTATGGCTACGATCGGCTTATCTTCCGAGAACAATGACATGTCACTCATGTCATACGGAATCAAGTATGAGGAAGTCGATCTCAAAGAGGACGGTACTCCCGATCTTAATGCCATCTGGGCAGCTATAAAGCCCCAGACAAAGATGGTATTCATCCAGAAATCCAGAGGCTATACGGGAAGAAGAGCTCTTCTTTGCGAAGATATTAAAAAGATCGCAGAGCTCGTTCACTCAGTAAGGGAAGGTATTATCGTCGCCGTTGACAACTGCTACGGCGAATTCACCGAAAAGACAGAACCCATTGAGGTTGGCGCCGATGTAATTGCGGGATCTCTCATTAAGAATCCCGGCGGCGGAATCGCAAGGACGGGCGGATATATTGCAGGAAGAGCCGATCTGGTCGAAAATGCCGCAAGACATCTTACGACACCCGGTCTCGGAAGCGAAGTCGGTCCTACATTGGGAGCAAACCAGATGATCGCCAGAGGTCTTTTCACAGCGCCGGCTTGTGTGGGCGAATGCCTTAAGGGTGCCGTTTTCGCAGCTGAGATCTTAGGCGGTGAAGGATATAAGACAAGCCCTTCTTCAACAGAGGCAAGAGGTGACATCGTTCAGACGGTCGAATTCGGAGATCCGGATAAGATGACCAAGTTCTGCACGGCTATCCAGTCCTGTTCACCTGTTGATTCCTTTGTTACACCCGTGCCGTGGGACATGCCCGGTTATGACGACCAGGTAATCATGGCGGCAGGTGCTTTCGTGCAGGGCGCTACTACTGAACTTTCCTGTGACGGCCCCATGAAGCCGCCTTACATTGCATATATGCAGGGAAGTCTTGCAAAAGAACAGGCTAAGCTCGCCTGCATGCTTGCTATCGGGAGCTGATAAATATGGCAGACGGTAAACAGTGGTACAACAGTCCTGAGATGGGACAGCCTAAAAAAACTGCAGGTAAACCTGCAGGCGGTAAAGGCAAGCCCTCTAAGCCGGGCATGAAGCAGTCAGGAGGCAGACCCGTCGCTAAATCAGGAAAACCGGCCGGTAAGAAGCCTCAGGTAGCAAAGTACGGAGCAAAACCCGCAAGCGGCAAGCCTTATGCCAAGGGAGCAAACAGACCCGTATCCAAGGTTTCACAGAAGCAGAAGGGTGCTCCTGCAATCAAAGAAGATACTGCCAAGAGCATCATCCCGCAGATGGATGCTGTTAAAGCCGAAGCAGAAAAGAAGAACGTTCAGAAAAAATCTTTTGGCAAGCCTGTAAAGCATGGCGCAAAGCCTTCTTCCAAACCCCAGGCAAAGAGACCCATGACGGCTGCCGATAAGGCAAAAGCCAGGGAAATGGCCAAGGCAAGAGAACAGCAAAAGATCCTTGAGCAGGCAAAGCGCAAGGAAGAAGCCAAGATCAGAGAGCAGGAAAAGATCGAGAAGAACGAGTATAAGCGTAAGAACCCTTCACAGAAGAGTGCGGAGAGCCGTGCCATCAGAAACGGCATTTTAGGAGCAGTTGCAGTTGCTTCAGCGCTTTTCGTTCTTGTTTTCGTTGTTCACCACTTATATGACTACATCGCAGAGAAACCGAATTTCTCATTCGTTACCACCGGTGCGGTAGAACACACCATCGGTGCGAGAGCGCTTGTCGTAAGAGATGAGGACACAATAGAGTGCGTTAACGGCGGCGAGCTCGTAACACAGATCACAGAGGGTTCCAGAGTCGCTAAGGGACAGGAACTCGCTATCGTCGTTCCTGAGGACATGAAGTCCGCGGTCCAGGATCTCAGAAACGTACAGTCTCAGATTTCCGATGTACAGCAGGAACTTATCATGTCGGGCGGTGTTGCTGAAGCAGACGTCATCTACAGGAACTATAACAAGAACCTTTCCACGATCCTCGATTCCGTAAGATACGATTCAATGGGCGGAAACTTAAGCAACATGTCATCTTACAGTTCGTCGGTCAACGTTATCCTTGATGAGCGTGAGGACGAGATGAGCAAGATCAATTTCGATGACGAGAGATTATCTGTCTTAAGAAATGATGAGGCAGTCTATGAAGCCCAGCTCGAGAAATATGCATCTGTCGTAACGGCTCACAGACCTGGTATCGTATCATTCAGACTTGACGGCAAGGAGAACATTCTCGCTTATGATCAGTTCCTCTCAATGCCGATGACGGAGATCAAGGGATATATCAATAATTCCGTCGGTGCCATCGCTTCTGACCTCGATGTTGAAGCTGAGGCACCCGTTGTCAGGATCGCGCAGAACGAGAGCCAGTATCTTTCCGTATATCTTTCTTCGGAAGATGCAGGCGTATCTGATTTCGCCGTAGGTACGTATCACGACATCAACATCCGTACAGAAGGTATCTCGATCGATAACTGCCAGGTTGTACGCTGCGAGAGCGATTCTTCTGGAATGCTCATTACTTTCGAGACATCAAGATGCGTAGAAGCACTCCTTGACCTCAGAACTGTTGACATCGAGATCGTTATTACAGAGACAGACGGTATGAGAGTATCCATGCCGAGCCTTGTAAACGGTTATTATGCTCCCAAGGGCAATCCCTGCTACTGTGTATATCTCGCACCGGGATCTAACGTAGGACCTGACACATTCGCTGAGGATGCGATCTTCAACGTAACGATAATCCCTAATGCCGTAACAGATGAGGAAGGCAACCCTGTTGAATTGTCGAATACTTCTGTTGCTGGCTGTACCGTTGTTTATACGGAAGCCATGGAAGACGGCGGCTACATAGTCGCGTTCTCAACGCCTAATGATTATGCGGCTCTTAAGAGACTCGACAGACTTTATGCTGAAGGCTATATGGCATCCTTCGTTGATACGGCGACCGGTCTCGGAATGACTACTGACAAGGTCATAGTAACCGACTTCTCAGGTATCGCATCCGTATACACGAATAACCAGGGCTTCGTTGAAGAAATCCGCGTTATCATTCTGGATAATGACAGAGAGTTTGCGATCATCGACCAGGTCGGCAAATCTTCTGTTCCGAATCTTAATACTGTAATTATTACTAACCCTAATACGGTTAAACCCGGAGATAAAGTTGACTGATATGGAATACGATTTTACGGAAGATCTTAAGAAGAGAATCTCAGACAATATTCAGGCAGTAAGAGAATCAATTGATGAAGCTGTGGCTGCCTCAGGAAGAAAGAAGGGGAGCGTTACGCTCATCGGTGTAACCAAGGTGTTCCCGGTCGAGTATGCTGAGTCAGCTGCCGTAAGCGGCCTTACAGATCTCGGTGAGAACCGTGTCCAGGAACTCGTTCCGAAGGTCGAGAGATTTTCTGCTCTGGACCTTGATGTCAACTGGCATCTTATAGGTACATTACAAAAGAATAAAGTAAAGTACATTATAGGAAAGACACATCTTATCCATTCCGTAAACAGCGTTGAACTTGCCGAGGAGATCTCGAAAAGATCAGCCGGTAACAATGTTACTACGAGGATTTTGTTACAGGCTAACGTATCAGGCGAGGAGAGCAAGCACGGCTTTGCGCCTCATGAATTAAAGCCTGCATTAGACAAGATCCTGGATTTGCCTTCCGTAGAGGTCTGCGGCCTTATGACAATGGCTCCTATTGAGACATATGAAGGACAGGCAAGGGAAGTGTTCGCAAAGACAAGAGTGATATTTGAAGATCTTAAGTCATATACCGGTCTTGAGAGCTGGAAAGTGCTCTCCATGGGCATGAGCCAGGACTATAAAAGCGCTATTTACGAGGGTTCCACGCATATCAGGATCGGTACTGCAATATTCGGAAACCGCGCGGAATATAAGCCTTTGTAACATTGTTCGATCAGAAAACGTTAATTTTTGTTACATTTTGTAATAAAACCCCGCTTTAAGTTACCTTCTTGTGTCATATCGCCCAAAAGTATTGAGGCGAAAATCAAAATTCGTTAATATCCGAAGTATCTTATATGAATGTCCTTGGTCGGGCGAATTTTTAAGGAGGAAAAAACAAATGGGCACTTTTAACGTTAAGAATTTCTTCGGAAGCATGTTCACACCTGTAGAAGATGAGATGGAAGAAAACTATTACGGTGAGGAAGAGGGCTACATTGAAGAAGATGCATACGAGCAAGAGCCTATTGCAGAGGAGTCTTACGTTGAGGAGCCTCGCACCTTCGTTCAGGAGCCCGCAGTTACAACACCTGTAATGCAGCAGAACGCAACAGTCATTATGCTTACACCTTATGACATCAGAACAAGCCAGATCGTTTGTGATCACATCCGTGAAGGCCACATCGTTATCTGCAACCTCACAAATACAGATAAGAATCAGAGAGTAGTTGACTACATCTCCGGCGGTGTTTATGCATTGGGCGGAAGAGTTGAGCCTACACCTGTTAAGACAACATTTGTCTGCACACCTAAGTCTGTTAACCTCGTAGTTGAGAATCAGGACGCAGAGCAGATGGGTACTAAGGTTTCCGCTCTCTAATCCAAACAGAGAAAATTACAATTCAAGATGCTGTTCCAAGTTGATACGAGGGACAGCATTTTTTTGTCTTCTCACGGGGCTTTAGAGAAATGTATTCAGTTGGATAAAATATCTTTGCTAATATATAATACTTGTAAATTGGATTACAATTTTACTCCCGGAGGATAGATTAATGACAGGCGAGGATCGCGAATATTTATTCGATCAGGCTCAGCAATTATCTGAGATACTTAACGAAGAATGCGTCGAGCTCCTGGGTATGCTCGAGAAGATCGAAGACAGGGTCATGATCTCAAGACGCATCAATAAACTTGAAGATGATGCTGATCATGTATTCCATGCATTTGCAGACAGATTGCATGAAGTCGAATCTGATATCGAGAAAAGAAACTATATCTTCAAATTAGCCAGACATATTGAAGACTGCATCGACATGATCGATGAGCTTTCGATGACAATCGTCCGTTATAACACCAAGACGGTAAATCAGGGCATGAAGGCAAGCGTCAATGCCATTGCAGGCTGTGCCAAGAAAGAGATTCATCTTCTTAATCTCATGCGCACATATGAGCCTGAAAAACAGGAATTGTTCGTAAGGTCCATCAATGAATTTGATGCTTTCAAAGTCGATTTCTATAAGATGTATGACATGCTCATTTTCGGCCTCTTCTCACAGCCTCATGACACAGTCGACATTATCAGGTGCAAAGCTATTTACGATGCCTGCAAGGATATATTCAAGGCATTTGAAGTTAGTGCTGACGATTGCTACAAGTATATGAGAGCACGCAACAGCGGTTCTGAATTCTTTACAGAAACAAAATGATCCGGTTTTCTTATCTTTGATCTGAAAAAGTGAAAAGATGACCGTATATATGAAGGAGAATCATTAAATGAATCGAAGGATCAACATTGGTCTGGTTATTGATGATATCGATAATTACTTTACAAACCAGGCTGCCATAGGTGCTGAACAGGCTGCCAAGGTTTTGGATGCAAATCTGTTTATATTCCCGGGTCATTATGTCGGTAAGACCGACAGCAGATATGCTGATAAGAAATTCGAATATCAGTATAACTCTATCTTTGATCTTCCCACTGAAAGAAACGTTGATATCATCTATATCTTTCAGGGTTTAATCTGCTCAAGAGCTGACACGGAAACTCAGACAAACTTCCTTAAGAAGATGCCAAATGTTCCTGTCGTCTGCCTGTTCTCTGATTTTGAAGGATATCCTTCAGTTACATTTAACAACCGTTCCGGTCTTACAGAGCTTTTAAAGCACCTTATCGAAAAGCATGATGCAAGAGAGATCGGTTTTGTATCAGGTCCTGTTACGAACCCTGATGCGAGAGAGCGACTTAATATATACAGGGACGTTCTTAAGGAATATGATATTCCGTTTGATGCGCATAAAGTCGTATATGGTGATTTCTCAATGAACAGCGAGGCTGAGGTAGAGGAACTCCTTAAGTATAACGATCATCTTGACGCGATTGTTTTTGCCAATGATTCCATGGCGGCAGGCGGCTACGATGCGTTTAGAAAGAAGGGCATCGTACCAGGCAAGGATATCCTGATCGGAGGCTTTGATGACGACGCTTTTGCTATATCACTCGAACCGCCTCTTACGACTGTTGAAGCAAGTTCAGCATCCCTGGCTTACAAGGCTGTCCTTAATGCGAAGCATTACCTTGAGGGTACTGCATTAGATGATATGACAGTTGATACGCATCTTGTGCAGCGCAGTTCCTGCGGATGTGATGAATTCGATATAAGTGCTATCTGCAGAAGGCTGAAACTTGATAATGTTTTAGAAGACAGTGACGCTTTCTTTAACGGGATCGAAGAGTATCTGTTCAGTGATTTCGTTGATAATGAACCGATATCACAGTGTCTTCGAAAACTTGTCGATGCCTATGTCGATTTCTTAAAAGCTGAAGACAAGATGGCGAAGATACCTGCCATGAACGATTGCTTCTATAATCTTTTAAGAACAGATCTGTTCCTTTTGTCATCACGTGAGAAATGCTTTAATTCCATTCAGGCAATGCAGAGCAAAGCACTGGATTTATTTAATAACGATCACGACCGTGTAATCGTACATGATGTTTTCTCAAAATACTTTAGAAGGATGACATTCTCGAGCACTCTTCCCGCAGATGTTGCCAGAAGAAGGAACGAGAGGATGCAGGGTGTTATCAACCGTCAGGTTGGTGAAGTCTTCCTGATCGAGAACGAAAGAGAGATTCCTTATGAACAGCTTTTGGGAAGCCTTAAAGGAATCGGATTTAAGAAATCATTGCTGTATCTGTTCCAGGGTAATATCAAGAATAACGGTACAGCAGACTGGATGCCGCCCGCATCGATCCTGCTTAAAGCTGTTCTTGATGATGAAGGCCTCAGAGCTTTGCCTGAAGCTAAGCAGCTCCTGCGCACGGAGAGCATCTTCCAAAATGAATTCATTAAAGGTGACGGGCGCCGCACTATGATCGTTGCACCTATGTTCGTAGGCGCGGATATATACGGTCTTCTTGTGAACGAACTTGATTTGACGAGCTCATACAGCGTGTCATCTGCTGCATCGCAGCTCTCAGTCACTCTCAGATCTCTGTTCATGATAGAAGAACAGAACAAGGTCAAGCAGTCTTTGCAGATGTCACTTGAGAGATTTATAAGAGACAATACAAAACTTGAAGAGATCGCCCAGAAAGATGAGCTCACGGGCCTTTATAACAGAAGAGGATTCATCATAAACGCTGAGCGTGAATTGGAAGAACCTTCCAATCAGGGAAAGGTTGCGATCATCTGTTATGCCGATATGGATAATCTTAAAATGATCAACGACAAGTATGGTCACGATGACGGAGACTTTGCGCTTAAGACTATCGCCCATGTCCTTCAGGAATCATTCAGAGACATGGATATCATAGGACGCATCGGAGGCGATGAATTCATCTCTCTGGCAGTTACAGGTTCTGACTGTGATGTCGATTCAATGAAAGAGAGAATCGAGAAGGTAACAAAGAGATACAATCAGTTCGCCGGAAAGCCTTATCCCATTGAGATGAGTACAGGTATATATAAGTTCAAGATCGCCGGTAAAGTTGATATCTACGAAGCGATGAACAACGCTGACAGACTGCTTTATGATGAGAAGATAAGGAAGAAGAAAGGCAGACAGTTTAACCAGTAATCAGAACAGGGCTTGCTCATAATGAGAAAGCCCTATTTAATTTGCATTTGCTTTTTTCTGAGCATAGACCTTGAGTATTGCGCGGTAGATAAAATATGATGCAAAACTTGTTGCGATTCCCAGGAGTATTCCTCCGAGAACATCGGTCGGATAGTGAACGCCTACATAAAGTCTTGAGAATGCCAGTGCTATTGCATATATGATCGCTATGACTGCAACGATCTTATATGCAGTGCTCATTTTTGTTCTTGTGATCTTACCTGATTTTTCAGCTACGGGAAGTCCTAATATTGCTATTACAAGTATAGCTCCCATTACTGCAAATGCCGCGCCGCTGTGCCCGGAAGGGAAGGAGTAGTCCTTCTGCTTTTCTATGAGGTTTACAAGTCCGTCAATGGCTTCGTAAGGTCTTGTTCTTGCAACGGCATTCTTTATGAAAACATTGGTCAGAAGTGCTTCTATCGCAATGCTGATTCCTGCGATAAGTCCGATCCTTCTGGTCTTCGGGATGATGAGCAGAAGAACTGCCAGCGCAATCAGAAATATACCGTAATCACCTGTATGAGTCAGAGCAGTCATGAACGGATTCAAAAAATCCGTTCTTATGTGTTCCTGAATATAAAGAAGAAACGACGCTTCCCAATCCATATTTATCCCCTATTAAAATTCCTCTATTACGGATTTTATAACTAAACCTGAAAAGAATTTAGTTATAAATTAGTGAATTCTCAGTCTTCAGGCGGCATCGGAAGTGTGGCACCGCCAAAAGGCATGCAGATGACAGAGCAGTCTTCTCCATATCTTGCGTATGCTTCATCGAATGCTTCCTGCGCAGAATGCATGGGCTCAAGGAAGATGCTTCTTACGAAGTCGTCATCCATCTCGGATATGAGAACGATCTTCGCATGCTTTAATACCATTGCGATGGCTGCAGCTTTATGTCCGCCCAGCTGGAAATCCCTTCCGACTCTCTCGATGAGTTCGTCCGGTGTATTTGCAGTAGTGAGCCATTCCTCGAACTTGGCACTTCCCAAACCTTCGTTGCAAGCGCCGATAACGATTATCGTACCGCCGTCAGCTACTGCATACTTGGAGTTGTCCAAAGCTTTCTGTGTCTGATAAAGGTTAGCATCCTTGGGCGCGCCTCCCTGAGAGACCAATACTATATCTGCTCTTCTCTTGAGCGGCTTTCTGTACATCTTATCGAGATACGTGCAGCCTGCTCTGTGAGCCTTTGTAACGTCGCCTGCAACGCAGTAAACAATATGTTTATGTTCGTCAAGGATAGGATTAACGATGAACGAGAGATGGCAGAATGTCTCTGACTCTTCGATGTCTGCTCTGATCGGGTTGCCGTTGAGGTTGCCTGCGCATGCTTTTTCATCGATCATCATGCGGTGGTTTGCCTGGATGGCGGAAGGTGTTGATACGCCGGGCATGAGGGCCTTGGCACCGCCGGAGTAACCAGCAAAATAGTGGAACTCGATGTTGCCTACGCCGATCCTGAAATCAGCTTCTGCAACGCTTCTTGTGATATCAACGGGAGTTCCTCTTGAAGTATCTCCCATATGAATGCAGTCGGAAGGATCTGAATCGATGCATCTTACTTCGCTGTATACACGCTCGCCGACAAGCTTTTTCTTTTCTTCTTCGGTGTGGGGTCTGTGTGAGCCTAATGCGAAAACGACATAGATATCTTCTTTTTTGCATCCGGCCAGATAGAGCTCATCAAGTATGGAGGGGATTACGTCAAAACTCGGTATCGGTCTTGAGATGTCACTTGTGATGATGCAAATCTTCTGACCCGGTTTTACAAGGTCTTTGAGACGGGGAGATCCGATAGGGTTTTCGAGCGCATAAACAACGGCATCAGGGCCGCGTCTTTCATGCTCGATCTCATTTGCTACAAGGATCTGATCGAGATTCTTATCGGGGATATCTACTGTCTGTACGCCTTTGCCGTAGCCGAATTCTACCTTCATATGCCGCTCCAAATAAATATAAGATTTTTCTATTTTACCTTGATAACCGCTATTCACAAGGAGATATATGCCTAAAAGCCGAAAATCGTTAATTTTACTGTTTTTCGGTGAACTTTTGAACTCTTCCATATGCTAAGTATCTTTACTGGTATAATTGCATGGGAAATTTCTTTTGAGGGGAAAACAAATGAAGACAAGAAGCATCAAGTTCATTGCAGTGTTTGCGCTGGTGTTTGCCGGACTGTTTGTTTTATCAGGCTGCGGCAATAAGGGAATCGAAGGAACATGGGTCCTCGTTGAAGAATATGAGAGTGACGGAACGAAGGTTTCCTCTTCTGAACTTAAGGATCTGGGAGTATCCGAGCAGTATGTGGTGAACGGAACTACAGCTGAATATACATGCGAAGCACCGTTAATGAAAAAGCCGGTAACGATGACTTTTACCGTGGAGCAGACAGGTGACAATACATATGATTTCAAGATGTTGGGAGATTTTGTTTTTGTATCGCCGGAGGTCCACGGCAATAAAATGACTTATACAGTCGGCGAAGGCGAAGACAGTATGAAGATGGTCTTCAAGAGAAAATAAATATTCCAGTTGTGCAGATTGCACCTTTTGATATGGGAAATAGGGCATTTTGCCCTGCCTTTGACAATTTTATTTGATATTCCCTGTGCTATGATTTTATTAGTTAAGCGTTGACCTGGACGTGCAGCATTATTTCAGGTCAGCGCTTATCTTACTTTAGCGGAGGTGGAATATATGCTGAGTAACTTTGAGGAAGCGAGGATCTACATCGACGAGAATGACATCAAGATGATCGATTTCAGGATGATAGATCTCAACGGAAGATGGCATCATCTGACGATCCCGGCAGAAAGATTCACTGAATCTGTCATGACAGAAGGCATAGGTTTTGACGGCAGCAATTATGGTTTTGCGCCCGTCGAGAAGAGTGACATGGTATTTATTCCTGATCTCTCAAGTGCCGCTATCGACGATTTCTGCGAGATCAAGACTCTCTCCATGATCGGCGACGTACGCATCATCGGAAAAGACGGGAACATTCCTTTTAACCAGGAACCAAGAAACGTCAGTAAGCGTGCAGAAGAATACATGAAGGAAACGGGCGTTGCTGACCAGTTCCTTTTGGGACCTGAATTCGAGTTCTATGTTTTCGATGAGGTCACATTCGCCAACAAACCAAACAGTTCCGGCTTTACCATTGACGGTGATGAAGCGTTCTGGAATTCAGGCGAGATCGGCAGCTTAGGTTTCCAGACTCCTCATCAGGGCGGATACCATATCGCTCCTCCTCAGGATGTCGCTTATGACTTCAGAAGCCGCGTTGCTATGCTCATGGAGAACCAGGGCATCAAGGTCAAGTATCACCATCACGAAGTAGGTTCCGCACAGATGGAGATCGAAGTTGAATTCGGTACCATGACCGAGATGGCAGATAAGACGATGCTTACCAAGTACATCGTCAAGAATGAGGCTGTAGCAGAAGGAAAGACAGCTACGTTCATGCCGAAGCCCGTATATGGTGAAGCCGGTTCAGGCATGCATGTCCATATGCTTATGTTCAAGGACGGAAAGCCTGTTTTCTACGATGAGAACGGATACTCGGGCTTGTCACAGACTGCTCTTTATTTCATTGGCGGAGTCTTAAAGCACGTTTCTGCGATCTGCGCATTCTCAAATCCTTCGACCAACTCTTACAAGAGACTTCTTCCGGGCTTTGAAGCGCCTGTCACGATCGGTTATGCTACCGCTAACAGAAGCGCTGTAATCCGTATTCCCGCATACGCCAAGACACCTGACAAGAAGAGATTTGAATTAAGGAATCCGGATGCCACATGCAATCCTTACTATTGCTATGCCGCAATCCTCATGGCTGGTCTGGACGGTATTAAGAATAAGATCGATCCTGAAGCTGAAGGCTATGGCCCTTATGACTTTAACCTTTTCAATCTTTCCGAAGAAGACAAGAAAAAGATCAAGGGTCTTCCCAAGTCTTTGGGTTCTGCTCTTAAAGCACTCGAGAAAGATCACGACTTCCTTACGGCAGGCGGCGTTTTCCCGGTCGAGCTTATCAACCTCTGGATCGCAAACAGAAGAAAGGATCTCGGACGTCACATCTCGATGCCTACACCTATGGAATATGAGATGTATTACGATCTCTAAACTGATCACAACAAAAACACACTCGGGACCCGGATCAAACCGGGTCCTTTTTATGTTCTGCAACAGTAAACCCCGTATTTGTTGCTTAACCGACAAAAAGGCTGGACATTACTGATTGTCCGGCTTTCCGCGGACCGTGATAATGAAGACATAACATAAAAACATCAAACAAGGAGGCTTCAACATGAAAAACAAAAATATGAAAGAACTCGATATGAAAGATCTCGAAATCGTAAGCGGCGGAGTTATCGGTGAGGTCGTAAATGACAGTGAATTTCTTCATAAGAATGGACTTATGGACGGAGATTTTAACAGCTTTGAGGCAACGTTCAACTGGAATGACTGTTCTGATAAAGTGAGCAAAGCATGGGAAACGATCGGCATTACATGTGTCACTCATCCTGCCAGCGACAATGAATATTTTTATAATGGCCATCCCATTACATATTATGAGGCGAGAGAGATTGCCAAACAGAAATTGATCAAAGGACCAAAGATCGCTATCCCTCTTCCGTGACAGCAGTAACTTCAATTCAGCAATAACTTAAATTCAGCGGCAGATCACAGACACATGAGTGATCTGCCGTTGTTCGTTTTAGGGCACTTCGAAACAAATGATATAATCACTTTTATAAACAGACTAGATCTGAACCTGAAAGAGTGACTATGTTTGATCCGAAGACAAACCGTTTTCCGTATACAGAGATAACAGACAAACATTACCTGGAGATCCATAAGGACCGCGGGTATGTTTTCGATTCCTCGTATCCTTATATCGATAAGTCAGGCTGGTTCAGATTCAAGCAGAAGATGGTCCGCATACTTCTAAATGTGGTTGTTTTTCCGGTTGCGACGATACGTCTTGGCCTAAAGATCGAGGGCCGTGAAAACATCAAGAAATACAAAGACGTTCTTGATGACGGCGTTATCTCGGTCTGCAACCATGTTCACATGTGGGATTATCTTGCCGTAATGAAAGCCATACGACCTTATAAATCCAATCTTCTTGCATGGGATAAGAACATCAACGGTGAGAACGGTACACTTATACGTCTTGTCGGAGGAATTCCGATTCCTGAAAAAAGCGTTGCCGGCCAGAAGGCATTCTTAAAAACATTAAGCGGTCTTCTTAATGAAGATCACGGCTGGCTGCACATCTATGCGGAAGGTTCGATGTGGGAATACTATCAGCCTATCCGTCCGTTTAAACGCGGTGCGTCAATGATAGCTGTAAGCAATGACAAGCCCGTTATTCCTTTGGGGTTCTCTTACCGAGAACCGAACTGGATCCGTAAGAATATATTCCGTCAGATAGCTGTGTTTACGATTCATGTCGGAGAACCTATATATCCGGATAAGGATCTCAAACCCAAGGAACGCGAGAAGGACCTTACGGTAAGAGCAAATAAGGCTGTTTGCTCGCTTGTCGGCATCGATCCTGACAAGAACATCTATGAGCCTGTTTTCGACGATTCGAAGAGGATCGATTATTACACTGACACTTACGGTGTCGGATATAAGGGATCCAGGTAACGTTAAAACGCCTGTTCACCGTGTGAGGTAACAAAAACTTTGTCAAATATCTTTAATGCTGTATAATGATTTTGGCTTTATGGGGATTGCTGTCAGGCGGTCCTTTTTTGCTTTTTATATAAGGGAGGAGAAACAATGAAAGAGATGAAGAAGTTTTTATGTGTATTGCTTGCAGGTGCAATGATTATGGGCCTTTGCGCATGCGGTAGTAAGGGCTCAGGTAAGTCACGCAGAGATGACGATGATGACCGTGACCATGATAGCAGGTCGGAGCACACGGAAGATGATGAAGATGACGACGATGACCGTGGCCGCAACAGAAGATCGGACGATGATGCTGACGAAACCAAGGGCAGAAAGTACTATGAAGAAGGTGGTTCAGACGGTGAGGAATATTATTACCTGATCGATGATAAGACGCCTGATGAGATAGTTGAACTCTATGTTTATTACTGTGAGGCTGTTGATGAAGTTGGTCTTGATTACAGGGAGAAATTCAGAGATTATCTGTTGGCTGAACCGAAGAGTTATGATACTGGAGATGACGATAAACTTGACATAGATTATTCGTACAGATTTTACGATCCGATTGATCACATTACGACAATATATCTTAAAGAAGATCCGTTTCAGCATGTAGAGTGTGTTATGGAGTTTACTGTGTATGATCTTGATAGAGCTGAAGTAATCATGCAATCGTTTTTAGATTATTATAATGTCGGTGATGCTGAGGTCACAGATTTTGACGGTCAAGGCTATTATACAAAAGGATACATGATAAAAATCGGTTATGAGCATACTTACTTTGTCACATATAAAGAAAAAGAATCTTCTAAAGGTGTGACTTATTATGAGGTCCGTTTCTCAGAATCAAAACATTTGTAAATTAATTCGGTTTTTGCAGGGTGTCTCAGACTATGGGGCACCCTGTTTTAGTTAAGGCGGATTACGATGAAGAAATTTGTTGTAATATTTTTTGGGGCCTGTTGCAACATTTTGGATATATTATCTGTATATATAGTAAAAGGCGCCGGTTTTCCGGCGAAAAGCCTGGATGTTATGATGATTAAAGGAGACATAAAATGAAGATCGATCCTAAGCACGATTATAAAAAGCCTATATATGCTATCGGCGTTGCAACTCTTATCGGTGCAACAGCCCTTTTCGGTACGGCCTGCGGCCCGAAAGATTCAACCGGAAGAACAAAGAGCAACAGAGACTCAAAGCCTTCAGAGACAGAGGTCGAGCTTGCCGGTGAAGAGATTATAGATCCCGGTTATGTTGAGATTGGCGGTGATGTGGCTGTTGTTGAGACAGATCCTACAGAAATTGAGCTTGCAGGCGGGGAAACAATTTGTGAAACCGAACCTTCTCTTGGAGGTGCCGCTACAGTAGTTGAACCCGGTAATTCAAAAATCGAGCACTGATCACATTTGTAATATTTAGGAGGGGAGAATATTATGAAGATAGATCCTAAGCATGATTATAAGAAGCCTTTATATGCAGCCGGAATTGCAACTCTTATCGGAGCAACTGCTTTGTTCGGTACTGCATGCGGACCTCAGATTGCAGGCGGCTTGACTATTGCCGAGACCGAAGTACAGCTTGAAGGTGAAGCACAGACAGTTGAGACTGAAGAGGTTGTACTTATGGGTGAGACAACGATCGATCCCAACGCACCTGACGAGAAAAACGAGGCAGTGTGCTCTGTAGAGACAGAGACTGACGAGTCCGAAGAAACTGATGCAGAAGAGGAAACGGAAGAGGAAGAAACTGAAGCAGAGGAATGATCTGATATGAATTTTACGGTCCATCTTACAGAGAACTGCAACATGGCATGCAGTTACTGCCTTAGGGAAAAGACTCCCAGGGATATGTCTTTGGAGACATTATATAAGACTATAGACCTCGCTTATTCCAAAGGAAACAAAGCGGGCTTTTGCTTTTTCGGAGGCGAGCCTCTGTTAAAGAAAGACCTCATCTATGAGGCTCTCGATTATTGCGAAAAGAAGACTTCTGAGACAGGCATTCCTTTCGCCTGCAAGATGACCACGAACGGAACTCTCATTGATGAGGAATTCTTAAAAAGAGCCAAGGCAGTCAACATGAAGATCGGTCTTTCATTTGACGGCAAAGGTCAGGACATTTCAAGACGTTTTCCTGACGGAAGTTCAACTGCAGAAATTCTTGAGAAGAAGGCAAAACTCATCCTGTCCTATCTTCCGAACACTATGGCCATGCTGACGCTCGACCCCAAGGCATGCGGTGTTTTATGCGACTCTGTAAAGTATCTTCTTTCGTTGGGCTTCAGGGATGTGTCGACTGTCATGGCATATGGTAAGAATGTCTCATGGACTGACGAAGATCTTGAAGTATATAAAGTAGAGATCAATAAGGTTGCTGATTTCTTAAGAGATGAATTCAAGGCAGGAAGAAAGCATTATGTCACTCCGCTTGTTAACAAGATAAGAGAGTGTGTTAACGGTAAGAATCCTGCAGAGCACTGCCATCTGGGCGTAAGACAGCTCTCTGTAACTCCTGACGGCAACATCTATCCGTGCACATCTTTTATAAACGACGAAGAGTATTACATGGGTAATGTTTTCGAGGGACTCGATAAAGACCGCATGGCTAAGATCGCAGCTAAGAGCAATACTCCTGAGACATGTAAGGAATGTGACCTTAAGAGCAGATGCACGAATTCCTGCGGATGTGCTAACCGCATGAATACCGGCAGCGCAGATAAAGTATCTCCTCTGCAGTGCACGTATGAACGCACGATAATTGAAGTCGCCGACAGACTCGGCAACGAGCTCTACGAGTATAATGCCAAGGAATTCGCTGATTTCTTTGCAGTAAAAGCTTAATTTTTTAAAAATCCGTAAGCAGAAGATCCGTTAGTTCTTTATCCGTAAGGACTTCATAGTCGGGAAGTCTTTCCGGCTTTGGAAGATTTCTTCTGTTGATCCATATGGAATGCCAGCCTGAATCCAATGCGCCCGTGATGTCCTTGTCGTAATTGTCACCGATCATCCAAAGTTCTCCGGGCTTAAGATCAAGATTGTCTTCTATTATCCTGCATAATCTTACGTCAGGCTTCGAGAAGCCCGTGTCGCCGGTAACGAGAATATTTGCGCGGTCGAACCATTTATCAAGGCCGAGCATGTCTACTTTGTGCCACTGGTGCTTTGATTCGCCTGCTGTAAGTATCGCGAGCTTGAATTCAGGATCTGAAGCAAATCTGTCCAATGCCTTCTTCATGTCATCACTTAAGAACATGTGGCTCTGAAGCTCAAGATATGCATCAGCCGATAGGCACCCGTCTTCGGGCTTAAAGGGGAGCCCAAGTATTCTGAATGTCTCATTGTAGCGCCAGCCGTTTATGTCCCTGGTGGAGATCTCGCCTGATTCGAGCGCTGCCATGTTGATGTCGCTCTTCTCATAGAAAATGCTTATGAATTCACGCCAGTCTCTGACTTTAACCCCAAGAACGCTCTCTGCCGCCTGAACGAGCATATCCTGCCTGCAGTAGAGAGTGTCATCTATGTCGAAAACGATTCCCCTCATCAAGACCTCCGGTTTAAGGTTAGGTTAAGATTCTTCGTATTATAATGAATCACGTGGGATTTTTGGAATAAGGTCAGAAATGTCAGGGCGGTAAATGTCCGTGAAATGCCCAGAATTAAGGCTTTTCGCAGTACCTCAGATTTCACTCAAATATTCATTTGACTATTTTTGACTTTAAGAGTATATTGTTGTTGGCACTCGAAGGGATAGAGTGCTAATCGGAGAAGGGAGAGACTTGAAATGCTTTTAGACAACCGTAAAAAAGAAGTCCTGCATGCGATCGTAGATGACTACGTATCTACCAACGAGCCTGTCGGTTCAAAGTCATTGATCGAGCGTCACAATTTCCAGGTCAGCTCCGCTACTCTCCGTAACGACATGGCAGAATTAGAGCACCTCGGACTTATCGAGAAGCCGCACACATCTGCCGGCCGTATTCCTTCAGATAAGGGTTACCGCGAATACGTCAATTCACTCATGACGATCGAGGAGCTGTCTCCCAAGGAACAACTCGAGATCGAGAAGAGGATCGATTCAAGCGTAGATGAGGTAACAGATCTCATAAAGAATGCTACACATACGCTCTCAGAGACAACGGGATTTGTATCCCTTGCCATGAGCCCGAGACTTAAGAAGAGCTTTTTGAAGCAGCTCAAGATCTTAATGATCGAACCCGGCAAAGCTCTTGTGGTTATGGTGCTTTCAGCAGGCGTTGTTAAGGATAAGGTTGTAAGGATTCCTAATTTCTTAAGTGACGAGCAGATCATGAAGATCTCAGGCGCCATCGAGAAGAACCTTACAGGTAAGCCCTTAGATGAGATCACTCTCGTTACAGTAGAGACAGCAGGCAAGGGAACTGAAGTGCCCGAACCTCTCCTCAAACAGGTTTTGTACGAAGCATATGCTGCCATCAAGCAGGCTGACGAGCTCAATATCTATCTTGACGGTGAGCACAGGATCTTGGAACTCCCTGACTTCAGTTCTCTGGGACGTGCAAGAGATCTTCTTGGAACGCTTTCCGATTCAGGCATGGTCGCCGGATACGTAAACGAGATGGAGAATGCCAGAGAGCACAGTGCTGATGATTCTTTCATGATCAGGATCGGACAGGAGATAACACTTGAAGGTCTTGATGACTGCAGCTTCATTACGGCTACATACAATCTTACTGATTCAGTCTCCGGCAACATCGGAGTCATTGGACCTAAGAGAATGCTTTATTCGAAGGTAATATCCCAGATAGATTTTGTTAAGAAAAAGCTTAACAAAGAGATGCAGAGATTTACCTGATACATAACATAGATAACAAAAGGGAAAGGAAGATAAAAATGGCAGATGAAGAGTTGTTTTTCGGGGCTGATGATGAGCCTGTAAAGGACGAAGCAGAGGGCAGCGCAGTAGAAGACGCTGCAGCTTCCGACAAGGCTTCGGCAGAAGGCTCCGAGAAAGAGAATGCAAAGGCAGAGGAAGCTCCTTCTGAGGAAAAAACTGAGGTAAAGGAAGAGGCGAAAGCCGACGATCAGTCAAGCGAACTTGAAGCAAGATACATGAGCCTTTACGCAGAGTACGACAACTACAGAAGACGTACACAGAAGGAAAAGGACAACCTCTACGCAGACGCTGTCGCAAGCGTAACAAAAGAGTTCTTAACACTTATCGATAATCTTGACAGAGCAACAGAAGGTGCAAAGAAAGCAGACGAGACATCACTTGATAAAGTCATCCAGGGAATGGAACTCGTCGGAAGACAGGCACAGGATACTCTTTCTAAGATCGGTGTTGAAGAAATACCCGCAGAGCGCGGAACAAAATTCGATCCAAATCTTCACGATGCGATGATGCACGTCGACGATGAAGAGCTGGGCGAGCAGGAGATAGCGATGGTTTTCGCTAAGGGATATAAGTACAAGGACAGAGTCATCAGACATGCTCAGGTCCAGGTAGCCAACTAAGTAAAAACAATTTGAAGATAAAGGAGAATGACAATGGATTTAATCAGATCAAGCTTGGTTCCTACAGTAATCGAGACTACAGGCCGCGGCGAGCGCGCCTATGACATTTATTCAAGACTTCTCAAGGAAAGAATCGTTATCCTTTCAGAAGAAGTTAACTCAGTAACAGCAAGCCTTATTACGGCTCAGCTCCTCTTCCTCGAGGCAGAGGATCCCGATAAGGATATTCAGTTCTACATCAACAGCCCCGGAGGATCCGTATCTGACGGTCTCATGATCTACGACACAATGCGTCTGATCAAGCCTGACATCCAGACGATCTGCATGGGTATGGCAGCTTCAATGGGTTCAGTACTTCTCTCAGCAGGTACAAAGGGTAAGAGATGTATCCTTCCTAACGCAGAAGTCATGATCCACCAGCCTTTGGGCGGCGCTCAGGGCCAGGCAACAGAGATCCTTATCGCTGCTGACCACATCAAGGATACAAGAGTAAGACTCAACCAGATCCTCGCAGACAACTGCGGCAAGGACCTTGAGACCTTGATGAAGGATACAGACAGAGACCACTGGATGACAGCTCAGGAAGCACTTGATTACGGCATCGTAGACAAGATCCTTGACAGCAAGAAAGCATAAATAGAGATAGATAATTTGAAAGTCCGTCATAGGACTTTAGGAGGAAAATAAAATGGCAAAAGTAATTGGTATTGACCTTGGTACAACAAACTCATGTGTTGCAGTTATGGAAGGTTCTGAAACAGTAGTTATCCCTAATCCCGAGGGTAACAGAACTACACCTTCAGTTGTAGGTTTTACAAAGACAGGCGAGAGACTCATCGGACAGGTAGCTAAGAGACAGGCAGTTACAAACCCTGACCGTACGATCCAGTCCATCAAGAGAGAGATGGGTTCTGACTATAAGGTAACTATCGACGATAAGAACTACACACCTCAGGAGATCTCCGCAATGATCCTCTCAAAGCTCAAGAGCGATGCTGAGGCTTATCTCGGAACACCCGTAACACAGGCAGTTATCACGGTTCCTGCTTACTTCACAGACTCACAGCGTCAGGCCACAAAGGATGCAGGACGTATCGCAGGTCTTGAAGTTTTGAGAATCATCAACGAGCCTACGGCAGCTTCCCTTGCTTATGGTCTCGATAAGGAATCAGATCAGAAGATCCTCGTTTTCGACTTGGGCGGCGGTACATTCGATGTATCCGTACTTGATATCGCTGACGGCGTTTTCGAAGTTCTTGCAACAGCAGGTAACAACAGACTCGGCGGTGACGACTTCGATAACAAGATCGTTGACTACCTCGTTGAATCATTCAAGACATCTGACGGTGTAGACCTCAGATCCGACCGTATGGCTATGCAGAGATTGAGAGAAGCAGCAGAGAAGGCTAAGATCGAGCTTTCCGGCGTTACATCTTCCAACATCAATCTCCCTTACATCACAGCTGACGCTACAGGTCCTAAGCACCTCGACATCACTCTTACAAGAGCTAAGTTCGACGAGCTCACAGCTGACCTCGTTCAGAAGACAATGGATCCTGTTAAGCGTGCAATGAGCGATGCTTCCATCACACCTTCTGACATCGATAAGATCCTCCTCGTAGGTGGTTCAACAAGAATCCCTGCAGTTCAGGATGCAGTTAAGAACTACTTCGGCAAAGAGCCTTTCAAGGGCATTAACCCTGACGAGTGTGTTGCTATCGGTGCTGCTATCCAGGCAGCAGTTCTCACAGGCGACGTTAAGGGACTCCTTCTCCTCGACGTTACACCTCTTTCACTCGGTATCGAGACAATGGGCGGTGTATGCACAAAGATGATCGAGCGTAATACAACGATCCCTACAAAGAAGAGCCAGGTATTCTCCACAGCAGCTGACGGCCAGACACAGGTTGAGGTTCACGTACTCCAGGGTGAGCGTGAGATGGCTGCTTACAACAAGACACTCGGCAACTTCATCCTTGACGGTATTGCACCCGCACCCCGTGGTGTTCCGCAGATCGAGGTTACATTCGATATCGATGCTAACGGTATCGTAAACGTAAGCGCTAAGGATAAGGGCACAGGCCGTGAGCAGAAGATCACCATCCAGTCTTCTTCCAACATGAGTGAGGAAGATATCCAGAAGGCTGTTAAGGAAGCTGAGATGCACGCAGCTGAGGATAAGGCAAACAAGGAGAAGGTCGAAGTCAAGAACCAGGCTGAGACAGCTTGCTACCAGGCAGAGAAGACAATGAAGGATGCAGGTGACAAGATCTCTGACAGCGACAAGGCTCCTGTTAACGATTGCATCTCAAAGCTTAAGGATGCCATCTCCAAGGATGACACAGAAGCTATGAAGCAGGGTACTGAAGATCTCCAGCAGGCTCTCATGAAGCTCGGCGAGAAGATCTATCAGGCAGCAGGCGGAGATGCAGCAGCTGCAGGCGCAGGTGCCCAGGGTCAGCCTTCAGCTGAAGATTTCGCAGGTTATGGTTCTGAGTCCGCTGGTCCTGACAATTCAGGCGACGGCGACGGATTCAAGAGCGCAGGCGGCGACTTCTAATTGAATTAAAATCTGATACAATAGTCCGGCATGTCTGAATCCAGATGTGCCGGACACATGTATGTTATCTAATCAATGCCTCTTTCAGAGGCGCGAAAACAGAACGGAGGGGTTCCTCTTTGGCTAGAGATTACTATGAGGTTTTGGGAGTTACCAAAGGTGCTTCCGATGACGAGATAAAGAAGGCTTTCAGACAGCAGGCCAAGAAATATCACCCGGACTTGCATCCCGGTGACAAGGAGGCCGAGGCTAAGTTCAAGGAAGTCAATGAAGCCTATTCAATTCTGTCTGACCCCGATAAGAAAGCTAAATACGACAGATTCGGCCATGCCGGTGTCGACCCGAACGGATTCGGCGGTGGTGGCGGCGGCTATGGCGGCGGCTATGGCGGCGGCGCATACGACGTTGACCTTGGAGATATCTTTAATTCATTCTTCGGCGGCGGATTCGGTGGTTCTTCAAGGAGAAGAACAGGTCCACAGAAGGGTGCTGATCTTAAGTATCACATGGCGCTTGAATTTATGGAGGCAGCTTTCGGCTGTACCAAGTCTTTCCAGCTGACAAAAGAAGATATCTGTAAGTCATGCAACGGTTCAGGCGCACAGCCCGGAACAACACCTGAGACATGTCCCACCTGCAGAGGTGCCGGAAGAGTACAGCAGCAGACACAGACGCTCTTTGGTATGACCATGGTCACAAAGTCCTGCCCCACATGTAACGGCAGAGGTACAGTCATCAAGACACCCTGCTCACAGTGCAGAGGCAAGGGAAGACTCAAGACGATCAAGAATCTTTCTGTTACGATCCCCGCAGGTGTCGACACAGGCGATCTCCTTCCTGTAAGAGGAGAAGGTGAGCCCGGTACAAACGGCGGCCCTTACGGCGATCTTTACATTGAATTCAAGGTTAAGCCGCATGATGTTTTCGAGCGCAAAGGCAATACAACATACTGCAATGTGCCGATAACATTTGCCCAGGCAGCTTTGGGCGGCGAGATCGAAGTCCCGACTATTCACGGCAAGGAGAAGTACAGCCTCAAGGAAGGCACTCAGCCCGGCGATACGATTACGCTCAGGAACAAGGGTATTCCGAACAAGAATAACCCGAATCCGAACATGAGAGGCGACCACGTGGTCAAGTTCGTGCTCGAAGTTCCTACAGGTCTTAACCGTGAGCAGAAGCAGCTTCTTAATCAGTTCAACAATACGCTTACTGACCGCAACTATGCGAAGAGAAGCCAGTTCTTCCAGAAGCTTAAGAATATTTTTAAGTAATACAAAACGCATATTTTACGCGGGAATTCTCATGCGGGTTCCCGCGTTTTTATTGAAGAGGTCATGACTATGAGATGGGCAGAAATAACGATAAAGACAACTGAAGAAGCTTCCGAAGCTATCTGCGAGATGCTCGCGCAGGTTGGTGCCGACGGCATTGCTTCACAGGACCCTCAGGAGTTCAGAAATACGATAGACAACGACCCTCTAAGCTACTGTGATGACGGCACTATCGAGAGCTATGGTGTTGACGTTGTCATCAAGGCTTATTTTGCCGAGACAGACGACGGTGTCATCCGCATGGGCGCAAAGAGCGAAGAGTTCGCTAATCCCGATGGCGTAGGCATGATCTACGGTTCCATCACGGACAAGGAACTTCCGACTTCTGAAGCCATGGATTTCATCAAGCAGCGTATCGCAGAGATAGGCGAGTTCCTTGACGTAGGCAAGGGCTTTGAAGGCTTCCGCTATGTCGACGACGAAGACTGGGCAAACAACTGGAAGAAGTATTACGAAGAGTTCAGACTCTCAGACCGTATCGTTATCTGTCCTTCATGGATAGAAGAAGGCGATGCCGAACTCGAAAAGGATGCCATAAAGGTTATCCTCGATCCCGGTTCTGCTTTCGGTACAGGTACCCATGAGACTACTTCCATGTGTGCAGAGATCTTAGACCGCGTGATCAAGCCTGACACTACTGTTCTTGACCTCGGTACAGGTTCGGGTATCCTTGCGATAATTGCAAGCAAGCTCGGCGCAAAGAGCGTTGATGCCGTGGATATCGATTCTCTGGCCGTAAAGGTCGCTGAAGAGAACTGCGCGATCAATGAGTGCTCCAATGTCGAATGTTACACAGGCGAGCTTAAGAGCGTTAAGAATGCGCCTTATGATCTTATCGTTGCGAACATAATAGCTGACGTTATCGCTGAGATCGCGGCAGATATTCCCGCAGATCTTGCAGATGACGGAATCTTCGTATGCTCTGGCATCATCAATAACAAGAAAGAGCGCGTGATCGAGGCTTTGAAGGCTGCCGGAATGGAGATCATTGCCGAGCAGTCCAAGAACGACTGGATGGCGTATATAGCTAAGAAGAGGAAGATTTGATCTTTCCCGGAATAATCAATGTTATAATGATTAAGGCCTTCATGATGAAGACCTTTTGATTTTTCAAAAATATGGTGGAAAGAGGAGTTGTTTATGTCTCAGTTATTCAGAATCAAATGCCCTTCATGCGGAAATGTAGTAGATGTTGCATCAACGGGTTCTCCCTGTGCCAAGTGCGGCAATGCTTTAAACCTTCCTGAAGAAGGTATGATCCAGATCTACCGTATGGGTTCACCTTACGGTATTGCAGTAGGAATGGGTATCTACTTGAACGATAACCCGCTCGGCCATCTTGCAAATGCAGAGTCTGTCAGGATCCCCGTACCTTATGGCCACTACAAGGTACATATGACACACGGCATGAACAGAAAGTGCAAGGATGTTGAAGTAGACGTTACGCCTGACGAGAGAGTTGTATATGTTAAGGCTCACCTCAAGATGGGCTTTATCTCAAATACTGTCGTTCTCGAGAAGGTGTCCGGCGACACAATGCCCAAGCCCTGATTTTCGAATATCAGAACTGATCAATGGCGAGGCTGTCTCTTATTGAGGCGGCCTCTTTTTGAGCAAACAATTGCATTTCGAATCCCTTACTTAATGGCTGTCCGTGTTGCAAATTTGTCGATGTCAAAAGGCTGTTTCAGACCTACAAAAAGTCGGATTTTGAGGAATTCCGACTTTTTGTAGGCCTAAATCGCAAAAAAAGTTCGACAAATCTGCAACAAACATCTTCCGGGTTGTCCAAACCATGCTTTCAGGTTGTTTATTGCCCTTTTTAATATTATAATAGCGCGTGTTATTTATTAGACTAGGAGAACTATGATGAGATACGCGGCACAGAAGGGTACGAGGGACATTCTTCCTTCAGAGATCTACAATTGGCAGCTTGCAGAGAAGACATTTGCTAATGTATGCCATTCCTTCGGCTATGAAGAGATCAGGATCCCGACATTCGAGCAGACAGATCTGTTCCAGAGAGGTGTCGGTGATACCACCGATGTTGTTACCAAAGAAATGTATACCTTTGAGGACAAGGGCGGAAGAAGCATTACGCTCAGACCTGAAGGTACAGCAGGTGTGGTAAGAAGCTTTATCGAGAACGGCATGACAAGCCTGCCTTCACCTGTAAGACTTTTCTACAACATCACGGCATTCCGTTATGAGAAGATGCAGAAGGGCAGAATGCGTGAGTTCCACCAGTTCGGACTCGAGTCATTCGGTTCGGCAGGTCCTGATATCGATGCGGAGATCATTTCTGTTGTCGATGTTTTCTTCAAGAAGATGGGACTTAAGAACATCGCGCTCCACATCAATTCTATCGGCTGCCCCACATGCCGCAAAGAATACAACACACTTTTGAAGGATTATTTCAGACCTCACGTCGGAACAATGTGTGAGGACTGCCAGGCAAGATTCGAGAAGAACCCTTTGAGAATGATCGACTGTAAGGTCGACGGCGGCAAGGACATCGTCAAGAATGCGCCGAGACTCATCGATCACCTTTGCGATGACTGCAAGGCTCACTTCGAAGCTCTCAAGACAAGACTTGAGGCGATCGGCATTTCTTACACTATCGACCCGAATATCGTAAGAGGTTTGGATTACTATACAAGAACGGTTTTCGAGTTCGTATCTGAGAACGTCGGTACACAGGGAACTATCTGCGGCGGCGGAAGATACGACGGACTTGTAGAAGACTGCGGCGGTACATCCACACCCGGTATCGGCTTCGCCATGGGCGTTGAAAGACTCCTTCTCGAAGCTGAGGCTCAAGGCGTATTGAAGGAAGCACCTTCTTACACGAGAATCTATATCGCTTCCATGTCTGACGCAGCGAAAATTGAAGCACTGAAGCTTTGCTATGCATTAAGACTTGCTGACATCGGCTGCGAGACAGATATGGCAGGAAGGTCTTTTAAGGCACAGATGAAGTATGCAGGCAAGCAGGGAATTCCTTTCCTTGCAGTCATCGGAGACGATGAGCTTGCTTCAGGCGAAGTAAAGGTCAAGTGCATGGCTGACGGTACGGAGACGCCCGTTAAGCTTGACGGTCTTGTTGATTTCATGACCGGAAAATAATTAGAAAAAGTAAGCATTTGCTGGAGGTAATATAATGCAGTCACGTACACATACATGTGGAGAATTAAGACTCGGAGATGCGGGCAAGAAAGTTATGCTCTCAGGATGGCTCGAGAATTTCCGTGAAGTCGGTGCAGAGCTCGGCTTCGTCGTAATCCGCGATTTCTATGGCACAACACAGATCGTTATCGAGACAGCCGAGATGATGAAGACATTCAAGGCTATCACTAAGGAATCCACTATCAAGGTTGAGGGAACGGTAAGAGAAAGAAGTTCCAAGAACGATAAGCAGGCAACAGGTGATATCGAAGTAGTACCCGAGAAGGTTACAGTACTCGGCAGATGCCGTTATAACGAGCTTCCTTTTGAGATCAACCACAGCCGTGAAGCTGATGAAGCAGCAAGACTTAAGTACAGATATCTTGATATCCGTAACCCTGAAGTTAAGAAGAATCTCATCTTGAGAAGCAACGTTATCGCTGCCTTGAGACAGTCGATGATAGACCACAACTTCATGGAGATTACAACTCCTATCCTTACGGTTTCTTCACCTGAAGGTGCAAGAGACTATCTCGTTCCTGCAAGAAAGCATCCCGGCAAATTCTATGCATTGCCGCAGGCACCCCAGCAGTTCAAGCAGCTCCTGATGGTTTCAGGTATCGACAGATATTTCCAGATCGCCCCCTGCTTCAGAGATGAAGATGCAAGAGGCGACAGATGCCCGGGTGAGTTCTACCAGCTCGATATGGAGATGGCTTTCGCAAGCCAGGAAGACGTTTTCGAGATCATCGAAGACGTACTGCCTCCTGTATTTGCAAAGTACGGTAAGTACAACAGAGCATCAGGCTCTCCGTTCATGCGCATTCCTTATCTTGAGGCAATGGAGAAGTACGGTACAGATAAGCCTGACCTCCGTATTGACCTTACGGTTACAGACGTAACGGACCTCATGAGAACAGAGGAGTTCGCACCTTTCGCAGAAGGCGAGATCAAGGCAGTCGTTATCTCTGATTTCCACGAGAGCCGTAAGTTCATCGATAAAACAATGGCTGACTGCGAGATCCAGTCAGGCAGCAAGGGCTACTGGTTCAGAATGGATGAGAACGGCGAGATCGTCGGAGGCATCTCCAAGTTCGTAGCTCCCAAGAAGGATGAAGTAGTTGCTAAATTAGGCCTTAAGCCCGATACACTCGTTGTATTGTCAGCAGGCACTAAGGGCCAGGCACAGAAGATGGCAGGCGTTCTCGTAAAGACATTCGGCGCTGCAGTTCCGGGTCACATGGATAAGGAACAGTATGCATTCTGCTGGATCGTTGATTTCCCGATGTATGAGATCGGTGAGGAGTCAGGCGAATTGGAGTTCTGCCACAATCCTTTCTCAATGCCTTCAGGCGGTCTTGATGTTCTTCTCAAGGCAGAGAAAGGCGAGATCGATCCTCTGTCCATCATGGCAGACCAGTACGACCTCGTAGTTAACGGAATCGAGCTTTCTTCAGGTGCCGTACGTAACCACGATCCGGAGATCATGATCAAGGCATTTGAGCTTGTAAGACTTGGCGAGGAAGACGTTAAGTGCGTTCTGCTACGGCGCTCCGCCGCATGCAGGTATCGCTCCCGGCGTTGACCGTATGGTAATGCTCCTTTCAGGAGAGGATACGATCCGTGAGGTAATTCCTTTCCCGATGAACAAGAATGCACAGGACATCATGATGGATGCTCCGGGATATGTAACAGACAAGCAGCTTGAAGAATTGCATATCAGTATCACAGCTACTGAGGAAACAAGCGGAGAGAATTAATGAGCGATAACGAGAATGAGATTTTCGAAGTAACGGACGCGCCCGTTGAGGAAGAAGTAACAGATATCGAAAAGTTATCTTCTGAAGGAGCTGTCTCACCGGAGGCGGAAGCTTCTGAAAGCAAGCCTGCTTCACGTAAGAGAAGGCTCGAAAAGGGAAGCACCGCGTATGAGGTCCTTGACTGGCTCCGTACGATCTGTATCGGCGTTCTTGCCGGAATCTTTATCGTTGTTTTCCTCGTTCAGAGAGACAACGTTTACGGCGATTCCATGAAACCGACACTGTCTTCGGGCGATGTAATCTATGCGCAGAAGATCTCAACTTATTTCCATTCATACAAGAGGGGTGACATCGTCATCCTGGACGGTCACGACATGGAAGGTTACTACAGTAAAGAGTATCTCGTTAAGAGAATCGTAGGACTTCCCGGAGAGACCGTAAAGATCGAAGACGGCAACGTTTATATCAAGCCTGCCGATTCCAGTGAGTTCTATCTTCTTCAGGAGAATTATCTCCCTGAAGGTACAAAGACGACCATGATGGACGATGCAATGAAGAAAGGCAACGAGATCGTATTGGGAGAGAATGAGTATTACTGTCTTGGTGATAACAGACCTGTAAGTAATGACTCACGTAATCTCGGTCCCTTTACGGCAGACAGGATCAAGGGTGTTGCCATTATCAGAGTCTTCCCGCTTAATGAGGTAAAGATACTCTGACATTAAGGAATAATACATGAGCGAAAACTACCGTAAATACATAAGGAACTTCTGCATTATCGCGCACATCGATCACGGCAAGTCCACACTGGCTGACCGTCTTATCGAGCATACACACGTAAGGGAAAAGCGTGAGATGCAGGACCAGATCCTGGATAACATGGACATTGAGCGTGAGCGTGGTATCACCATCAAGTCACAGGCCGTAAGACTTCCTTATGTTGCTTCTGACGGCAATACTTATCTGCTCAATCTCATCGACACGCCAGGCCACGTCGACTTCAATTACGAGGTCTCAAGATCCCTTGCGGCATGCGACGGCGCGATCCTTGTCGTAGACAGCTCACAGGGTGTTGAAGCGCAGACTCTTGCCAATGTTTATCTGGCAGTCGATGCTGACCTGGAAGTGCTTCCGGTAATCAACAAGATCGATCTTCCTTCCGCAAGACCTGAAGAGGTCCGTCAGGAGATCGAAGACGACATCGGACTTGATGCTTCTTATGCTCCGCTTATCTCGGCAAAGAGCGATATCAATATCGACGAAGTGTTGGAGAAGGTAGTTGAATATCTTCCCGCACCTGAAGGCGACGAGAATGCGCCTCTGAAGGCTCTTGTTTTCGATTCCAAGTACGATTCATATAAGGGCGTTATCGTCAGCGTAAGAGTCAAGGACGGCACCGTAAAGACAGGTGACCGCATCAGGATGATGCACTCCGGAAAAGAGTTCACCGTAACCGAATTAGGTATGTTCCATCCGGGCGAACTTGTTCCTACAGAATCGCTCAAAGCAGGCGAGGTAGGATATATCTGTGCTTCGATCAAGAACGTAAGAGATACCGCTCCGGGCGATACAGTTACGCTTGCAGAGAATCCTGCAGAAGAGCCGCTCATCGGATACAAGGGAATCCAGCAGATGGTTTTCTGCGGAATCTATCCCGTTGACGGTGCGAGATACGGCGACCTTAAGGATGCTCTCGAAAAGTTAAGATTAAACGATGCTGCCCTCTCATTCGATGCAGAGACATCAGCTGCTCTGGGCTTCGGTTTCAGATGCGGATTCTTGGGACTTTTGCACTACGAAGTAATCCAGGAAAGACTTGAGCGCGAGTTCAATCTCGACCTTATCAGCACGGCGCCTTCTGTTATCTACAAGATCTATCTTACGGACGGCTCTGTCGTTGACTGCTCCAACCCTACGAACATGCCTGATCCGGCATCAATCGATTACATGGAAGAGCCTATCGTTAAGGCAACGATAATGCTTCCTAAGGAATATGTCGGAAACATCATGGAGCTCTGCCAGGAGCGCCGCGGCGAATATACGGACATGAAGTATCTTGATGAGAAGCGTGTAATGCTTCACTACAAGATGCCTTTGAATGAGATAATCTATGACTTTTTCGATGCGCTCAAATCACGCACGAGAGGTTATGCTTCACTTGACTACGAGCCTGCAGGATACCAGAGATCCAAGCTCGTTAAGCTCGACATTCTCCTTAACGGAGATCCCGTCGATGCATTGTCGTTCATCGTACATACGGACAAAGCCTACGCAAGAGGAAGAAGGATGTGCGAAAAGCTCAAGGAAAACATCCCGAGGCAGCAGTTCGAGATTCCGGTACAGGCTGCGATCGGCGGCAAGATCATTGCAAGAGAGACGATCAAGGCTTACCGTAAGGACGTTACTTCCAAGTGCTACGGCGGTGATATCTCACGTAAGAAGAAGCTCCTCGAAAAGCAGAAGGAAGGTAAGAAGCGTATGAGACAGGTAGGTTCCGTCGAAGTACCGCAGGAAGCCTTCATGAGTGTTCTGAAACTTGATGACGAGTAATTACTTAAAGCTGCCTCAATCTGAGGCAGTTTTTTATGTATAATCAATACCATGAAGATAAAGACGAAGCATATCACTTACGAACAAGCTATGGCTCTTCCTTCATGGGAGCACAAAAAGCCTAAGAAACCGTCCGCTCTGCTTGCAGGCGTTGCGCGTCTCCTGCTTAACGGCGAGCTTAAAAAAGTCGATTTCACATACGATCAGATCGACATGGAGAAAGCCGGCGACGGCCCGTGGATGATATTGATGAATCACTGCAGCTTCACCGATCTTTCCATAGCATTCAAAGTGCTTAAAGGCCGTCCGTTCAGCATCGTCTGTACGTCTGATGCGCTGGTCGGCAAAGAAGGCCTGATGAGATCTTTAGGTTGTATTCCTACAAGAAAATTCGTCTCTGATCTTACGCTCATTTCAGATATGGATCACGCGCTCAATGTTAATAAATCAAGTGTTCTGATGTATCCTGAAGCAGGCTATTCTCTTGATGGTACAGGCACCAGGATCCCCCGAAGATTAGGTGTACTGCTTAAGAAACTTAAGCATCCTGTCGTCATGATCACCACATATGGAGCGTTTACAAGAGACCCTCTTTACAATAATCTTCAGAAGCGCGATGTAAAGGTAAGCTGCACGATGAAGTGCCTTTTTACTCCTGAAGAACTTGCCAATACAAAGGTAAGACAGATAGATGAGATAGTGGACAAGGAATTCACGCTCGATTACTTCAAGTGGCAGCAGGACAACAACATCGAGATCGATGAGCCTTTCAGAGCCGACGGCCTTAACAGGATCCTTTATAAATGCCCTCACTGCCTGAAGGAAGGCGTGACTGAAGGTAAGGGAATCAACCTGACCTGCCGTGAGTGCGGAGCTTCTTATGAACTCGATACATTAGGAAGGCTTAAAGGCATTAATGTCGAGCCGAAGTTTACTCATATTCCCGATTGGTTCAGATGGGAAAGAGAGAATATTAAAGAAGAGATCTCTAACGGAACATACTCTCTAGATGTGCCTTGCGACATAGCGATCCTTAAGGATTCCAAAGCTCTCTATATGGTAGGAACAGGAAGGCTTCACCACGATAATAACGGATTTATACTGGACGGCTGTGACGGCAAGCTTCACTACGAACAGGCACCTGGTGCTTCTTACAGCGTTAACTCCGATTACTTCTGGTATGAGATTGGAGACATAGTCTCCATCGGTATGAATGACTGTCTGTATTTCTGCTTCCCGAAGGAAGGCGACATTGTCGCGAAAACAAGGCTTGCCGCAGAGGAGTTATATAAGCTTTCCAAGGGTAAGACATCGTCCGAGAAAGACAGCGAATAGTTGACTTATAAGAATTAATAAAAAGCGGAAAAATATATTCCGGGGCTCTTTCCGCACAAGCAAAGCGCGGAAAAGGACTTTGAACCCCGGAATGATTTTTTATCTCAACATCTGTCGGTCGTAACCCTGCTTCTGGAAATCAGTAGCATCTTCGGCAAGACCTTCGTCATCAGCATCAGGCTGGGCATGCTTGAAGTCATAACGTGATTCCTCACCATACTTCCAACCGGATTCGATAGAAATGAAATCCTTTGTCGTCTCAACAGCGGAGATGGGGAACGAAGTATCGTAGTAGTTTTCGACTCCGGGTTCAGGAGCCAGGTCGTGGCTGCTCGCCTGTGAAAGCATTGCGATATCGTGCTTTTCCCTGCTATGAAGTACCTTCGGCAAAATCTCACCGCACACATATGCGGCACCTCCGAGTGCAAGAAGCAATAACAAGAGTTCGAACGGATGCTCAAAAACAAACCTCATGACTTGCGAGTCTCTGGAAAAACCTGAGATAAAACGGAGTATACCCAAAACGATGGCAGGTGTGGCGTAAAGGAGAATACGAAGGCTGGAATTCCAGCTGACGGCCTTCATTCTGGCCCTTCTTCCGGTGCGTTCTATTGTTTCCCAGCCTTTTGCATAAGGGAACTCGCCTGAGACTTTACCCGTCTGACCGTTTACGATGTACTGATAATTAATGCCGTCGTATTTGAGGCTTAAGAACCAGCAGGGAAGTAGCGCATACTTTATATCCTGGTTGTTGTATCTTGTATGGCTTAGATCGGAGCTGGGCACAAAGTCGTCGTAACCGAACGTGACCTCATCACATACTGCAAGGGCATACTTATCAAGACGCTGGTAGATCCTGTCAGTCATGTCGAGAGGCTGTTCGTCATACTTCTCGGCAAAGTAACCCTGAAGGAATTCAGGTCTGAATCTTTCAAGAGCCGAATAGTCAAAAGGCTCTGCAGCAGCCATAAGACGGTTAGGAATCTTGACCTCACCGTCGAAAGGAACATTCTTGAGCCTGAATTTAACTTTGCCGTATGTCAGGTGGGCGTAGTTATTGGAAGTTGAAGAGTGGTTTTCTTCATATGCGGTGTCGATCATCTTTCCCATACGGCCATGACCTCCGACACAGACTTCAACCTCAGATGAGATTATCCATGTGGGAACATATAGTCCGGTCATCTTGGACAGAACCTTCGAAGACTTAAAGTCCTTGGGAAGGTGATCTATACCGGCGCAGTATTCCTCGAAGATCTGAATAGCCTTTTCCTTATTGAACTGGAAAGGAATGATGTAGTCCGGTTTGAATTCTCTTGTAAGTCTTCTGGTAACAAGAGCGGGTGAACCGCAGAATGCGCAGAATGTCGAAGCTGTATTCTTATCCGTAACGATCTCAGCGCCACATGCGTTGCAGACAATCTCAATACGGTCAGCATCTTCTTTGCTGACCTCGATCGTGCCGTCGTAGTTTTTCTCAGGGCTTACAATTCCGAATGATCCTACTTTTTCGAGTGTCTCGGGATCGAAAAGACCGCCGCAGCTGCGGCAGATGCATGCTCCATGATTAATGTCATAAACAAGGTTCGAAGCACAGTTCGGACACTTGTATGAATCAGCAGAAAAAGTCTTGATTTTGTTTGCACCAAACCTACCTGCAAAATTAGCAGGATTGTCCCAAATTGCCATATAACACTACCCCTCTGTGTTTATTCCTAAATAAATATACAATAAGCTTCAAATTGTTGTCAATTAAAATTGACTGGCCGTCACGGACTCGCAAAGCCCGTAAAAACATGACCAAAAATCACACTTTTTGTAAAGAATGTTTAACACGTTGGGTGTCTGAACCCATTATTAACTATTGATGTGGTATGATTTTCATGAGGTTAAAAGAGAGGAGAGTCCGTTATGGATTTTGATAAGCTGCTTTCAGGTTATAAAACTAAAGCCTGTGTACTTTCAGTTGATAGTTATCCTGATGAACGGTTCGGTAATATCCGCATAGTGGCAGGAAACAAGCCCCACTGCGAAGACATGCTTAGAACTATGCGTAAAGAATTCATTCCGGGTTCGCCTTATGCGGAATATTTACCCGAAGACAAGAACTTCGAAGATTTCTGCTATAGAAGTGCAATATTGGGTCAGCCTCTCCACACATATGTGGAACTTCCTTTCATGAACCTGTGGCTTAATATGTTCCTTCTGCCTTTGGAATCTGATAAAGAGAATACAGGTTATTGTCTTTATTCGTACGATGTTGCACCCAAAGCAGATGCCGAGCAGAGAGCAAGCCTTTCTGCGGATACTGCTGCAACTGTTCTTCAGACCTGCATCAAGCTCAGAGGCTCGGGCAACATAAAGGAAACTATAGGAGAAGTAATAGAAGATATCAGAAACATATGCGAATCCGATCACTGCTGTATCTTGCTGGTGGATAAAGAAACACGTAAGTGTGAGACATTCAGTGAATCCATCAGGGAAGGAAGCACGGTTCTTCCTATGGATCATTTCCTTGATGACGGATTTTTCGATATTACACAGACTTGGGATGATACTATCGGCGGAAGCACCTGCGTCATTATAAACAGCCCGCAGGACAAGGAGTGGCTTGAGTCTGTTAACCCGGTTTGGAGCGGGTCTCTTAAGGGTGCAGGCGTAGATAACATCGTTTTGTTCCCGTTGACCTACAATAACAAGACGTTGGGCTATATGTGGTCTCTCAATTTCAACGTGGAAAACACGGTAAAGATTAAGGAAACACTTGAGCTTACTACATACTTCATCGCTTCTGAGATCGCAAACTACCAGCTGCTCAAGAAGCTTGAAACGATGAGTACGATCGACATGCTTACCGGTGTTAAGAACCGTAATGCGATGAATAATATGATCAGCAACATCCTTGACGGCAAATCAAAGATGAAGTGTCCCTACAGTGTGGTCTTTACTGATCTTAACGGCTTAAAGCGTGTTAATGATGAGAACGGACACACTGAAGGTGATAATCTCCTTAAGACTACCGCACATCTTTTCAGCGGAATCTTCTACGATGCCGAAGTATACCGTGCCGGCGGTGACGAGTTCATGATCCTTGCATCTGACATGGATGAGGATGTGCTCGGAGCACGCTTAAAGAGAGTTGCCGAACAGGCTGATAAGGAAAATATCCATGTCTCGATCGGAACATATGTAGTCCGTGAAGGCGAAGACATCCGCACTGCTATGCGTGTTGCAGATGAGAGGATGTATGCCGACAAGAACGCTTACTACGAAGCGCATCCTGAATTGAAGTACAGGTAAAAATTCCGGACTATTATTTTGCTTTTTTAGGTCGGAGAGCTTTTCCGACCTTTTTATCTATCAGGCTCAGACCAAATGCCACCGGAATGGAACAAGCCAGAACTACAAGCACGAACAAAGGCAGGTTTTTGATGTAGTAGATGGGTTTGTTGGGTTCCTTGATCATGAAGTAACTGAACATATTGACGAAAATGCCGTGAACAAGATAGAGCTCCAAAGTTATTTTTCCGAAGAACTTGAGTACGGGGTTTCCGATCTTCATCTTCATGCTGAGAACGTAATAAACCATTACGAAAGCAATGCTGTAGAGGCACTGGAATATCCACGCGAAAAGATCAGCCTTATAGCCGTTTACCTCGTTCCAAGTCGTGTGTGTAATCTGGAAATAAATATTTCCGCCGTTATCGGCGACGTACCAGAGAACAGCAGCCAGTAATACTGTCAGTATTGCTTTTAACACGTAGTGTTTCTTGAAGCTTTCGAAGATATTCTTCTCATACTTAGCCACAAGGATCCCGATCAGGAACAGGTGAATTGTATTAAACCACCATGTTCCGTATTTGCAGATGAAGCAAAAGGCTAACCACGCTCCGGTTCCGGCTGCAACCGTAAGTATTCCTGCCCAGTCCTTTTTGAAAAGACCGAAGCCGATATAGAAGAGCACATAAAGAATGATTATGCAGGGAATATACCAAAAGTAAGGGTTGACGGTCTCGTGGGTTCCTATTCCGATTATGAAAGGGTTTTTGTATCTTATCGGAATATGTCTTAAGTGTCTTAAATAGACATAAACGAGCTCGACCAGAACTGTCGGAATAAGGATCGGAATTATCCTTACAGGTAAGAAACGCTTGAAGAATTCAGGCTTGGATTTTGCGCTCTTGTAAAGACCGAATCCGGAACAAAACAGGAACATTGCGACCATCGGGTATCCGGCGGTCACAAAGATATCAAGACCTTTCTGGATGTAGCGGGGGTTAAGCCATGGAGCACATGTCTGTTGCGACATGTGATGGAAGCAGATGATGACAGCGCAGAAACCAAGGAAACACTTGGTCTGGTCAAATGACATATTGCCGTCGTTCCATTCTTTTTTCTTGCTGAATTTAATACCGACAAAAAGAAGTGCTGCCAGTGCGACATACCAGATAGCGATCATAATTACCCCCGGGATGAATATTCATTATTCAAACCAGGTAATTATACCAAATAGTTATGCTGTAGGTCTTGGGTATCCGCACTCGCTGCAGAATTTTCCGGTAAGACCTTTAGTGCCGCATTTGCAGTCCCATGTGCCATCGGAATTAAGTGTTGAAACTTCAGTGGAGACATCAGGTGCGGGCGCCGGATTTGCAAAGCCCTGCATCATGCCCATACCCATGAAACCATTCATCGGCATCGGCTGCGGAACAGGTTCTCCAGCGTTATTTGCAGCTGCGATATAAGGATTAACAGTAGATACTTCGATATGTGCACCTGATTTAGTTACGCATTCCCTGATCAGTTCGCAGATTGCCTTATCGACTTCAGTTCCGCCCATTTCGCACGCGGTTTCACCGATGGTCCTCCTGATCCCGGGACAGCCTGTGAGCAGGGAATCGTCATAGATAATGGTAAGTGAAGAACTTGCGGAATAATCCATGGGCATCATGGATCTGTCGACAGGTATGCACGGATCTCTTTGGACGTAATGCCATCCGGGGATGTTTTCCTTATCGGAAATCTCCTGGATCTTTGCAAAGATATCAGATTCAACTTCTTTGCTGTCGGTCTGTTCGGGAAGGTTGCCTGCCTTCCTGTATAACTCGACTAGAACAGTTCCGTCCTTGCCTGGTATCTTGCTAATCTTCTGCTTGGTGGTTACGTTGCTGTTGTACATCATTCCGCTTGAAAAATGATGAGTCTCAACTGCGGTTACGGGACCGTGCTCTTCCTTTATCAGACGTGCTTCTTTTAAGGCAGGATATTTCTTTTCCTCTGATATGAGCGCTTCATTTGAAGCAGCAGTGAAAAATGCTTTGCGGAATTCATCACAGGCTTCTTTATATAAGTCTTCCGTACCTTCTCTGAAAGTTATTTCTGAAGAAGTACCGTCTTCAAATTTAAGCGTCAGGGAAGTGATGACATGAGTATGCTCATCGTTGTAAATAACGGGAGCAGAAGGCGTTTTGCCGATCCATTCCGTGATCTTATACTTTTCGATGAGTGATCTGAAAATACCGATCGTTTCCTGTGTGAGTTTGAAGTGTTTTATTGAAACATCATTTGAGAATCTGGTGTTTTCCGTAATCTCAAGGTTATCTCCGGTAAACGGAATATCCGCATCGATGACCTGATCGATAGTCGGACTGAACATAATGAACTTATATCTGATTCCGGTGATATTCATAGGCGCTCCTTAATTCCAATGCAAATGGCTATAAAAAATCCAAAAACTGTAATATAGACACTTTACCTTCGTGATTATTATGGTATCATTCTTTGCTATATCTTGTGAAATGGGGGGAGACAGTATGAGGGATAATCTTAAAAGAATGATAAGTTACTACAAGCCTTATCTGGGAACATTTTTCCTGGATATGCTTTTCGCGATCGTAGCTTCCGGCATATCACTTGTAATCCCCCTCGTAGTCGGAGATATTACAAATGAGATCCCGCACCTGACAGCAGAAGAGGGCATGAGAAAGATCCTGACATTTGCAGTGATCCTCGTTGCGCTTGTCATAATCCAGTTCTTCGCAAATTACTACATATCATATGTCGGTCACGTCATGGGCGCCAAGATGGAATACGATATGAGGGCCGAGATATTTGCGCACTACCAGAAACTCTCATTCTCGTTCTACGACGACCAGAAAGTCGGACAGCTCATGAGCAGGATCACGAATGACCTTTTTGAGATCACTGAACTCCTGCATCACGGACCTGAGAATATAGTTATTTCTCTTATAAAGATAATCGGCTCGTTTGTGATCCTTACTTGCACAAGCGGTTATCTGACGATTGCCGCATTCATCCTTTTGCCTGTGATGTTTGTCTTTGCTTTTATCCTAAACAAGAGAATGCGCAAAGCCTTTAAGATGAACAGGGTAAAGATTGCGGAAATCAACACGCAGATCGAAGATAACCTCTCAGGTATCAGAGTCGTTAAGTCTTTTGCAAATGAAGAGATTGAGAATGAGAAATTCAAGGTAGGCAACGACGGCTTCCTCAAGGCGAAGAGGGCCAGTTATCTTAACATGGGTATCTTCCATTCCGGCATGACGGCATTCACATTCCTTATCAACATCCTGGTCATCGTTGCAGGCGGTATTCTCATGAGCAAAGGACTCATCGAAGTGTACCAGTTTGTTACGTTCCTTCTTTACATCAACGTATTCACCGAGCCTGTAAGAACGCTTATAGATTTCACGGAGCAGTTCCAGAACGGTTATACGGGATTCGAGCGTTTTGTCGAGATGATCAACATTGAGCCTGACATCAAGGATAAGGACGGTGCAGAGCCTCTGACGGACGTTAAGGGCGATATCGAATTTGAGGATGTCTCATTCAAATACAAGGAAGGCGCGCACAGGGTATTAAGGCACATCAATCTTGAAGTGCCTGCAGGCGCTTATGTTGCCCTTGTCGGTTCTTCCGGCGGCGGAAAGACAACGCTTTGCAGCCTTATACCCAGATTCTACGACGTTACCAAAGGCACGATCAGGATCGACGGAAAAGATATAAGAGATGTAACCCTCAAGAGCCTTCGTGACAACATCGGAATAGTCCAGCAGGATGTCTATATGTTTGCCGGTACTATCTACGACAACATCAGCTACGGAAGGCCGGGTGCGACTGAAGAAGAGATAATCGAAGCTGCAAAACTTGCGAACGCGCATGATTTCATCATGTCCCTTCCTCACGGTTATGCAACCGATATAGGCCAGCGTGGCGTTAAGCTCTCCGGCGGCCAGAAACAGCGCATCTCCATTGCCAGAGTATTCCTCAAGAACCCGCCGATACTGATCTTCGATGAAGCTACGAGCGCGCTCGACAACGAGAGTGAGAACATCGTCAAAGAGTCTCTTGAAAGACTTGCAAAGAACAGGACTACGCTTGTTATAGCTCACAGGCTTTCTACCATAAGAAATGCCGAGAGGATACTGGTCCTCACCGAGAATGGTATCGAAGAGAGCGGAACCCATGATGAACTCATGAGTAAGAACGGTGTTTACGCTTCGCTCTATAAATTTAATGCCTGACACTTGTAATTTGAGGACAACTATAAGTTAGATCATGCAAAAAGGATGCCTCAATTGAGACATCCTTTTTGATTTTGGTGCGCCTGACAGGACTTGAACCTGCACACCTCACGGCACCAGAACCTAAATCTGGCGTGTCTGCCAATTTCACCACAGGCGCTTATCGGCGACCATTATATCACTTTGATTGCTAAATATCATATTCGTGTCATTAGCATAGTAAAAAAGAAACTCTGTGTTAAGATTGTCGGGGAAGTTATAAGAAACTTTCATTTTTACTTAGGAGTTAATTTGTGTCTGAAAAAAGAAAGCGCAGAGAAAATATAATCACGGCCCTTCTTATCGCAGGAATGTGCATAGTTGTAGGCGGAACGATAATCTTTGTCATTAAGTATTCGCGGGGCGGTGATGAGAATAAACTGTTGTCGGCAGGAATGACTGAAGCAACTGATGTTTCACTTGAAAGCATGACCGATGTTGTAAGTACGTCTTCTGTTATTTCAGAGACTACGGCTTCCGGGACTTCTGAAACGACTGAAGAAACAACAACTGAGACTACTCCTGAACCCACACCGACTGAAGAACCCACACCCACGCCGGAACCTGAACCCGAGAAGCTAACGAGTATAAGGAACTTAAGCGCAGGAACGGTTCTGAGCCGCGATGAGATCGATACGGATAACCTTTCGCAGTATTTCACTTCTGAGGAGATCGAAGAGGGTGACAGCGTTTATAACAGGATTTACGGCCAGTCTTATGTCGATAATGACAATATCGATCTGAGCGATCTGAGATATCTCAAGATGCTTCACGTGAACTTTGACGGTGATTATCAGGTCGGTGAGATGATAGTAAATGAACTTGTTGTTTCTGACGTTCTGGATATCTTTGAGACCCTTTGTGCAGAAGGCTATGAGATTTATTCGATGTATCTTATCGATGATTTCTGGGCAGGTGATCCTGATGATTCGGACTGGTATTCGATTGAAGCAAATAACACGTCCTGTTTCTGCTACAGAACGGCAACCGGTTCAGGCAATCTTTCCAAGCATGCTCTGGGCAGGGCGATAGACATCAATCCCCAGCAGAATCCTTATGTTACTTATGATTCAGACGGTGATGCGAATTATTCACATGACAATGCCTCTGACTATGTTTACGACAGATATGACGGCGATCATATGATCACTACTGACGACAGGGCTTATGAGCTTTTCATCAATTACGGCTGGACATGGGGCGGTAACTGGTCAAGTCCGAAAGATTACCAGCACTTTCAAATGTAAGCCTGAAGTGAAAAAGAATTGACTAACTGATTTTCACTTGATAATATTTTGGAATGATAATTCCTGACAGAAGAAAACAGATCCTGGATATTTTGGAAGAAGAGGGCGAGATCAATACGACCGTCCTTTCAACGCGTCTGGGCGTTACCGGAGCTACCATCAGAACTGACATCAGAGCCCTTGAAAGAGAAGGCGCGATCGTCAGATTCCACGGCGGAATCAAGCTCCCTCACAAGATGCCTTCTTACAGCGGCGAGAACTACATGGTCAGGGCCGTTACCCACGTTGATCTTAAGAATGCCATAGGTGCAAAGGCTGCAACGCTTGTCGGAAGCGGAAACACCATTTTCATGGATGCAAGCTCAACGACCTTTCATATGATTCCTTACCTCAAGAAGGTTAAGGATGTTACCGTCATCACCAATGGTATCCACACTGCGATGGAACTTCAGAGAAACAGCAATTTCAAATCGATCATTATCCTTGGCGGAATGTTAAGACCGCATTCAGGTGCCATCGAAGGTCTTTCATCCAAAGAAATGATCGGAAGGCTTTCAGCTGAGTTTTATTTTGTTTCCGGAAACGGCTTTTCTGCCGATGCCGGGCTTTCAGGTGATAATTTCTTTGAGCTTGAGCTTAAGAGACTTTGCGCTGACCGTGCAAAAAAGATAGTTGCACTGATCGATTCGACCAAACTGGGCGCAGATTCGGCTTCTTCGTTCATTCCTGCCGAGAAGATCGATTACCTCGTAACCGATTCGGGTGCTTCTCCCGAGAGCGTTGCTTTGTGCCGTGCAAAGGGCATTGAAGTGCTTATTGCTGACGTTTGATCACTATCCGTTCAAAAATTCTATTTATTTTTCTTTTAATGTTATAATACTCGGATAAAGTCATTTTCTTTTTAATGAGGTTAGGAAGATGCAGATTAATCCGATTATTTTGCCCAGCTGGCTTTCAAGCAAGTGCGTATTCCAGCAGGGTGTAGAACTTAAGATCGAGGGTGTTGCCGCACCCAGTGCTACAGTTACTCTCGAAATAGTCAAAGACCCTACAGACGGCAGGAAGGTCAGTAAGCTTGATACCGATTACGGTGTCATCTTAAGCCGTGAGACCACGACGTCTTCAAAGGGTAAGTTCAGTTTTACCATTCCGCCTTATAAGGCTTCAGGAGACGCTTATACATTCACGTTTAAGTGTCTTACCGACCAGACCACGCTGTCCGATATCCGATGCGGCGACGTCTGGGTGTTCTTAGGATCTGATTTTCTCTCGATCCCCATGAAGGAAGCAAATGCCACTAAGGCTCCATTGAAGCGCAAGGTAATGAATTACCTGAGATTCTTCTCGCCTGTAAGATCAGGTCTTGAGAAGGGTGAGGAAGTATATCCCGCTGAAGAAAAGACACACTACAAGGAAGCAGAGTGGATCAAGGTTACTGAGACTGCCAAGCTTTCTGAGGTTTCTTCTTCCGCGTTTGCTTTCGCTTACAGATTAAGTGACCAGATCTCATATCCTGTCGGTGTAGTAGATCTTTCATACAACGATTCAACAATCCTCAACTGGATAGCACCTTTCGCCATGGACAGGGTAGAAGCGTTAAGAGACATCGTAGACCAGATGGGTCTATATCTCGACGAGGAAGGCTACAAGAAACTTCTTGAGATCGACGAGAAAAAGAAGAAGGCCGTTGAGCTTAAGGAAGAGTACAAAGAGACGATCGAGTCCGGCGATATCGACATTTCCATGCAGGATGAGATCAAGAGACTTGAAGGCCAGGACCCTGACGACATTAAACCTCTTGATATCGATTTCCCTACATCCGGAGACAGTTCCCTTAATGAGACAAAGGGACATAAGGAGAATATCTCTTTCTCATCTGCAAGCCAGCTTGATTTCGGCATGGTACCCGAGAAAAAAGATGACGGCAAACTTACCAAGGAAGACGAGAAGAAGTTCATAAAGCAGAAGTTCAGAATGTCCATTCTTTACAGGACAAAGCTTGCGCCTTTAAAGAATCTGGCAGTTAGAGGATTCTGCTTCTCGCCTGACAAGGGAGAACTCCTTTTCGACAGATACGATCTTTTCCTCATGGGACTTCTTACGACTCTTGCTGAAGTATTTGAGCCGAAGGAAGTTTTCGATGAGACGGTCATGCCTTCGATACTTTTCGTAACGATGCATCCTGATGACGTTGACTTTGATAATCCGTACAGCGTTCTCGAATTCAACGAGAATTTCACGGCATTTACAAAGCTCCTCAGCATGCCTTCAGGAATCGTAAGCATGCACGATATGCTCCTTCCTGATAAGACGATAAGTTTTATCCTCGGCATGAGACTTGCTACGATCGCTTTGGGTACACACTTCTCTCCTAAGATGAGTAAGTCTTCACCTGAGCCGAATGACATTGAAATCGCTGGCAACAAGAGGATCATCAAGTTCAGCAATCTGGGTTCAGGACTTAATTACAACGATGCATCAGGTGAGATCACCGGATTTGCAGTTGCAGGCGCAGACCGTATCTTCTATCCGGCTCACGCAAAGAGCCTTTACGGTATGTGCGTAATGGTTTGGAGAGACGATGTTGAAGAACCTCAGTCCATCACATACGGCTTTACTCCTTTCCCGCACGATGCGACACTTAAGAACGGCGAAGACCTGCCGATCCTTCCTTTCAGATTCGACAGGGATCCCGCATACTTCGCACCTGACTTAAGCTTTACACGCTGTGACTGTCTTGAGTTTGTCGGCAAGAGAACACCCGATTCAGACTTTGAGACATTGGAGATCTACAGAACATTCAAGGGTAAGGGAATTATCTCCCAGGATAATATCCACAAGCTTACGGGCAGTGCTTCTCTGAGGATCCGTTATGAGACGGACAAGTCGCTTTACGGATTTGAACCCTGCCTTGAATATGCTTCGCTTTTCGCGCCCATTGAGATCTGGGGAAGATCAAGGATCCAGCTGTCGGTATTTAATCCCGACCAGAAGAAGAAAAAGCTTATCGTCGAAGACTTCGGTGAGGCCGAGATCAAGCAGCAGCTTACATGGCAGACGATAACTCTTGAGTATTCCGAAGACGGTCCGATCAAGCTCGACAAGCTGAGAATCTTTATTGAAGACAAAGAACGCAACGGCGAGATCTATATCGACTCGATCAATTTTATCTGAACAGAGGGCTAACTTATGAGCAACAAGCTTCTTTCTGCAATCGAAGATGATGTTTTCTTATCTGAAGGTTCAGTGCCTTTCGTAATCGAAGGATTAGAGCATTCTTACGATACGAAGGATTCACTTCCTGATGAGAGTATGCATAATTCGCATGAGCTTCTTTATTTGAGAGAAGGCAAGATCGATCTTATCATCGGCAACGAGACGATTACGCTTACAAAGGGTTCCGTCATAGTAATAAGACCTCTGGTAAGGCACAAGCTGGTAATCAAGAGCAGCAAGGCCGATATGCTGAATCTCTATTTCGGATTTATCCATGACATTTCAGATCTTGAAGCCACCAAGGAATCGAGAAAGACAAACAAGACGATTCAGGCAAAGAGCAACAGCGCAGGTCCGAGCGTATCGATCCCGGGTTCTTTTGCAAAGATCTCTTTGGAGAGTTTCCTTAAGTTTGCCGACCTCGGTGTTACTGAAGATAATGACATCACGAGACAGCCTTTCTTCGTTATCAAGGGCAACGAGAAAAAGGAGATCAACCAGCTTTCAGAGCGCATCGTTCTCGAAGAAGCAGAGAACCGTTATGCAAAGGATCTCATGGTACATACTCTTATGGTAGAACTCATGATAATCCTCTCAAGAGCAATAAGAGGCGAGTGGGAAGAGAGCCTCCGCGTTAAGAACGGAAAGGCTAAAGAACTCGTTGCCATCGCCAAGCAGTATATGGACGAGAATTTCGATCAGGGGATCACGGTCTCCGAAGCTGCTGCCTATGTATTCTTAAGCCAGGGTTATTTCACTCGTGCTTTCAGAGATGATACGGGAATAAGCCCGATGAACTATCTCATGAAGAAGAGGATCGAGAAGGCCTGCAAACTTCTTCAGAACAACGAGATAAAGGTGTCGGCAATCTCTTTGCAGTCAGGCTTCTCATCACCTCAGAGATTCAATGTCGCATTCAGAAAACAGATGGGCATGACACCCATGGAATACAGAAAGAAATACCTTTGAAAAGGGGATGAACAGTTAAATGTACGATTATGCTAATGACAACTCAATACCGGAGGAAAGCCGCCAGAACATGGACCTTCCCAAGATCGAGCATGCGGTAAGGGAGATCCTTGAGGCAATAGGCGAAGATCCTGACAGAGAAGGTCTTCAGGAGACTCCCCAGAGAGTTGCAAGAATGTATGCGGAAGTCTTTGCGGGACTTCACAGAGATATCAGCAAGGACATTAAGACTTTCCACGGTGAAGGCAATGACGAGATGATCCTTATAGGCGACATTCCGTTCTATTCAATGTGTGAGCATCACCTTCTTCCTTTCCACGGAAAAGCTCATGTCGTATACATCCCCAAGGACGGTAAGATCTTCGGTCTTTCAAAGGTTGCAAGGATCGTTGATACGCTTTCAAGAAAGCCGCAGCTTCAGGAGAAGCTCACATCTGAGATCGCAGATGCCATCGAGAAGGCAGTTGACGCAAGATCAGTATGCGTCGTTCTTGAAGCAGAGCATCTCTGCATGACAATGAGAGGCATCAGAAAGCCCGGTTCAAAGACTGTTACGTCTGCTATGCGAGGCGGATGCAGATCTGATATCAGGACCAGAAACGAAGCGCTCGCGCTGATCAACAGACAGCGCTCCGTATAAAGGAGATAAAGGGATATGAATGCAGCAACTGACGGAAGATTTTGCGGTATTTATAAATGCGGTAACCGCCAGCTCGAGATAGGAAAGAAGACTCTTATAATGGGTATTCTCAACGTTACGCCCGACTCTTTCTCAGACGGCGGAAGATTCAACAGTGTTGATGCGGCAGTTGACCAGTGTGCTCTCATGGTCCGTGAGGGAGCCGACTGCATCGATCTCGGCGCTGAGGCTACGGGTCCCAATTCTGTTCCGATATCTTCTGAGGAAGAACTTGAAAGACTGATCCCTGTTTTGGAAGCTGTAAGAAGCAGATTCGACATTCCGCTTTCAGTTGATACGTTTAAATCAGAGACTGCAAAAGAGGCGATCACTGCAGGCTGCGACATCATTAACGACATCACTGGCTTCATGTGTGATCCTGAGATGGCCAAGGTAGTTGCCGATAATGGTGTAGGTGCAATCCTAATGTTCAACAAGAGAACCAACGGTGAGAATCCCATTGCTTTTGAGCCGATCAGCAGACGTGCCGTAAGAGAGCTTACGGATAGCGTTGAGATTGCAAAGAAAGCAGGCATTCCGGATAACATGATCATGACCGACCCCGGCATAGGCTTCGGTACAAACAGGGCAGAAGATGCCGAGCTTACGGCAGCTACGCTGTCCATGGGACTTCAGGGCAAATATCCCGTCCTTTATGCCGCTTCAAGAAAGCGCTATGCAAGAGTCTTCGCAGGCGGCGACCAGGCTACGGAACTGATGCTCGATAATGCTACGGCAGGACTTTCCATGACGGCAGCATCACTTGGCGCAGCGATGGTAAGAGTCCACAACGTTGCCGCTTCAAGACAGATACTTGATGTGTTCGATACATCGTTCTACGCATTTGCTAACCTCTAAAGATTTCGAAAGGATATTGGGAATTGGATAAGATCACGCTCTCGAAAATGGAATTTGAAGGACATACCGGCTGTCTTGATTTCGAAAAGACCGACGGCCAGAAGTTCATCGTATCTTTGGACATTTTCCTGGACAGAATAAAGGGCTGTTATACAGACGAGCTTGCCGATACCGTGGATTACGCAATGATCTACGAAGAGGTTAAGAAGATCGTAACAGAAGATAAAGGCAATCTCATCGAATGCCTTGCTCAGAAGGTCGCTGACTGCGTTCTTGCTGCAGACGGCAGGATACTGAAGGTCATAGTAAACATTTCCAAGCCCGAGGCACCTGTGAAGGGCATTTTCGAGACCATGGCAGTAACGATCGAAAGACGCCGCAAGGAATTCGTCGTACTCTCTCTAGGCAGCAACTTGGCAGAACAGGCCTTAAGGGACTTGAGCGGCACGGAAGACTTCAGATATGCTTCCATCTATGAGACGGAGCCCGTCGGACTTGAAGACCAGCCGTATTTTCTTAACACATGCGTAGGTTTCTATACGGATATCGATCCGTTTGAACTTTTGGACAGGATACATGTCATTGAGAACGATCTTTTGAGAAAGAGGGAAGTTCACTGGGGACCCAGGACGATCGATATAGACATCATATTCTATGGGGATGAAGTGATAATGAAGCCTGAGCTTACCGTTCCTCATCCGAGGTGGTATCTGAGGTCATTTGTTACGGTGCCGCTCCGTGATATCAAAGATGTGGACATTGAACACCCTGATGACAAGGAAGTGTCCCTATATCGGAAGCGCTGATAATTGAGTTATCAACAGGCAGAGTTTATAATTAGGCACGTTATTTAAGAAAGTGGAGGATTTTATGTCAGAAAACAATTCGGGCGCAGGCAACAACGAGCAGAACAGGGATAATAAGCGCCAGAGATTCGATCCGGCAAAGCAGGAGGGCGGCAGACCCAGATCCCGCAACCAGAATCACAGAAGAAGAAATAACGGTCCCAAACAGGGCGGAAACGATAATAAGAAGCGTGACAACGCTGAGATTCAGGCTGAAGGAAAGGTTCAGAACCAGGGCCGTAATCCCGACAGACAGAATAACAACCGCAACAAGAACAACAAGTTCAAGCGTGAACAGAACCAGGGAGGAGAGAAGAAGCAGTCCGACTCCCAGAATTTCAAGCCGAAGAATAAGCGTCCCGCAAGAGAGTTCGGTGATGAAGTCGCTAAGAACGTCAAGAAGGTTGAGACCATCGATGATATCAGAAGCGATAACGCCAGAATAACAAAGGAAATATATCTTGAGATCGCATCTCTCAAGAATATCAATCTCAACTGATCATGAAGGGCATATTCATTACTTTCGAAGGCATTGACGGGTGCGGTAAGAGCACGCAGTGCGAACTCCTTAAGGATTATCTTAAGGACAATAACAAGGACTTCATTTTTGTCAGAGAACCGGGTGGTACGGTCATCGGCGAGCGTATAAGAGAGATCCTTCTCGACAAGAAGAATACGCAGATGAATTCAAGAACAGAATTACTCTTATTCGAGGCTGCAAGAGCGCAGATCACGGAAGAAGTGATCAAGCCCGCGCTGGATGAAGGCAAGATCGTCCTCTGCGACAGATTTTTCGATTCTTCATCAGCATACCAGGGCATGGCCAGAAACATGGGTATGGACTTCGTTGCAGGTCTTAACATGGCTGCTACAGGCGGACTTAAGCCTGATGTTACATTCTTCTTTGACATCAGCGTTGAAGAAGCACTTGCAAGAAGAGGCAAGAGAGGTGAAGCATCTGACAGGATCGAGCTTGCCGGAATAAAGTTCCAGGAAGATGTCAGAAAAGGATATCTCGAACTGGCTAAAGAATCTGACGGACGTATCGTAACCGTCGACGCATCACGCGGAGTAGAAGAGATTTTCGAAGATATAAAGGAAACGTTGAAAGGTAAGATCTGATGGCTTTTTCCAACATCACGGGACAGAAGCAGATAAAGCTCAGACTCGCTGCAGAAGCGCAGAAACGCGGCAGCGGTGCTTATATGCTCTCAGGTCCCGAAGGTATGGGAAAAAGGCTGATCGCAGAAGAGTTTGCAAAGGCTCTGATGTGCGGTGATGCAGGTCCTGACGGTGCATGCGGAGTATGCCCGAACTGCAAGTATTTCGATAACTTCACGACGCCTGACGTTACGAGGGTTTACGAACCCGCCGATACTAAGATGGTAAAGGTCGATTTCATCAAGGACAGCGTAGTTGCCGAATCGTACCTGAAGCCGCAGTTCGCCAGGACAAAGACATTCATTATCGACTTCGATTATCTGGGCGTGGAGAGCCAGAATGCTCTTCTCAAGTCTTTGGAAGAACCCAGAAAAGACGTCGTTTTCATCCTCACAAGTTCCAACACAGATACGGTCCTTGATACGGTAATGTCCAGAGTTACCGAGATCAAGCTCGATCCCTACAGTGATGAGGAATTGGAGCAGATCGTAAAATCCAACTGTCCCGACCTTGAAGATGCAAAGGTAAAGACAGCAGTCTATAACAGCGGAAGGATCCCGGGGAAGGCCATAAGCCTTGCCAGAGAAGATTCCGGCGTAAGTATCAGACACGAGATAAACAGCATCATGATCGCGATGCCCACGAGCACATATATCGATGTGCTGGAGGACTTCTGCGAGGTGCTGACGGGATTCAAGGACGATGCGAAGATCATTGCATCTTCGATCCTCATGTTCCTTGATGATGCGGCAAGACTTATCAACTATCCCGACTGCCGCAAGATTAATAACGAGATAGACAGAGAGGCAATAGAGAATTTCGTTGCCTGTAATAAACATATAACAACACTTAAACTGGGAAGATGCAGTGAAGCGGTCAGTACTTTTATGAAGGCTTTGGACGTCAATTCCAACTTTGATTCCTCGGCATCCGCAATGCTTCTTCGCATACATGAGGAGCTTAAGAAATGAAGATCGTAAATTTAAGAACAAGAGATGCCGGCGTAACGCTGAGATACCGTTGTGACGGCTTATCGCTCGCTTTGGGTGATGCGGTAATGATCGACACCGAGAATTGCGAAGAGATCGCGTTTGTAGCGCAGGAACCATATTCAGAAGATACTAAAGAGGAGATTCCTTCCGTTAAGCGTATGGCTAGCGACAAGGAGCTCGAAAAGTACTACGACATCTGCGCTAAAGAAAAGGATGCATTCTTCAAGTGCAAAGAGCTAATCGCCGCACGCAATATCGAGATGAATCTCGTTGACTGCGAGTACACTTTTGATTTAAGGAAACTGACTTTCTACTTCACTGCAGACGGAAGAGTAGACTTCAGAGAGCTCGTAAAGGATCTTGCATATACGTTCCGCACCAGGATCGAGTTAAGACAGATCGGCTCCAGAGACCAGGCAAAGCTTGTCGGAGGAATCGGCATGTGCGGCAGGGAACTTTGCTGCTGCAGCTTCCTCAATAAGTTTGCTCCCGTAAACTTAAAGCTTGCAAGATCACAGGGCTTATCCCTCAATCCCGGTAAGCTCAACGGCGCTTGTGGAAGATTAATGTGCTGCCTTCAGTTCGAGAAGGAAGCATATGACGATGCTCACAGAAGACTTCCCGAACCGGGTTCACGCGTAAGGACACCTAACGGCATGGGCCAGGTTACGGATGTTAACTATATCGAAGAGACACTGAGCGTTAAATTCGTTTCGGAGAGTGAGACAGAGATAGAGAAGTTCTCGTGGGCTGATCTTGAAGATCTCAACAGGGATATGTCAAAGCGCAAATCTGCTCCCGATGCAGGCTTTAAGGACTATCCCGACATGAACGGGGCATACGACGAGGGCGATAACGAATAAGGCCTGAAAGACCAAAAAAGTTGCAAAAGATATACGGTTTATACCGACATAAGTCGGTAACCTTTTTTACTACTTGTTGACTTCGGTTTTTTGTGAAATAATCAAATCACTAATTGAATAGGAGGATAATTTACTATGGCATATGTAATTTCTGATGCTTGCGTTTCTTGCGGAACATGCGCTGACGGTTGCCCTGTAGGAGCTATTTCCCAGGGTGATACACAGTACAACATCGACGCTGATGTTTGTGTTTCCTGCGGTGCTTGCGAAGCTTCTTGCCCTACAGGCGCTATCGCTGAAGGCTGATAGATCGTAAGTCATTAAACGATTAGCAAACTAAGGAACTGTCTCTTTTGGGGACAGTTCTTTGTTTTATATGGCTTTATGCATTGATAAGGAAAAATCTTTAAGATACTATTATTAAATTAAAAATAAATTGGGGGAGGTTTTTATCAGTGAATTCAGGTAACAGACTTTCCACCAAGATCATTATTATGGTCGAGTGCATTCTGCTCGTCTCCAGTATTCTTTTCTGCTCAGTCTCTATTTACAGATCCAGGGTAGGCATCCGCAAGGCCATACAGCAGCGTATGCTTGATATTGCAAATTGTGCTGCAGGTTCGGTGAGCGGTGAGGTAATGAAAAACTTTACCGAAGACCAGGTAGGCAGCGTTGCTTATAACAATGTCTATGATACGCTGACCATATTCAGGGATAATGTTGAGCTCGAATATGTCTACTGCATCAAAGAAGATACTCCTGGAAACTTCATCTTTATTATGGACACTGACCCGGTAAGCCCCGCAAGCTACGGTGACAGTGTTGAATATACGGAAGCGCTTGCACAGGCGGGCAGGGGAACTGCTTCTGTTGACGAGGTCCCTTATACTGACCAGTGGGGCAGCTTTTACAGTGCCTACAGCCCGGTTTTCGATTCCACGGGAAAAGTAGTCGGAATAGTTGTTGCAGACTTCTCATCCGATTGGTTTGACGGCCAGCTTGCCTCCCAGACGAGATCCATGGTCTTAGGTTATGCGGTTATCCTTTTGTTCTCGCTCCTTTTTGCGGGAGTCCTCTCATTCCTTATCGTAAAGCCGTATGTAAAAGCACAGGGTGAACTTCTTGAAGAGAAAGTCCGCGCCGAGAGCGCAAGCAATGCCAAGAGCGACTTCCTGGCCAACATGTCCCACGAGATCAGGACTCCGATAAATGCCGTTCTCGGCATGAACGAGATGATCATAAGAGAGGATAACAGGGCGCTTGACGTGGCCGAGAGTGATCCGATGCTCGTACAGGAAGCGCTGGAGAACATTAACGTATATGCGGGCGATGTTAAGAAGGCAGGACACAATCTTCTTGCTATCGTTAACGATATACTCGATTTTTCCAAGATCGAAGCAGGCAGAATGGAACTTGCCGAAGCTCCTTATCAGCTGAGTTCACTGATCAATGACATCAATAACATGATCATGTTCAAGGCGCAGGATAAGGGCCTTATGTTTAACGTGGAAGCAGATCCCTCATTGCCTGATGAACTTTCAGGCGATGAAGTCCGTGTGCGCCAGATCTTAACGAATCTTCTGAATAATGCAGTTAAATATACCGAGAAGGGGTCTGTCATACTGAAGCTTCGCGGCAAGAAACAGGATGAAAATACCCTGATCCTGACCATCGTTGTCTGGGATACCGGCATCGGCATCAAGCCTGAGGATAAGGAACAGCTGTTTAACAAGTTTGAGCGTCTTGAGATGGACCGCAACAGCACTGTCGAGGGAACCGGTCTGGGTCTTGCAATAACCCATAACCTGATTGAGCTTATGGGAGGAAATATCGAAGTCGAGAGTGAATACGGCAAAGGTTCTATCTTTACTGTCAATATCCCGCAGAAGATCGTATCCGGCAGTACTCTTGGTGATCTCCAGACACGCCTTAAGGATAATGCGCCCGGCAACAGACCTTATAAGGAATCTTTCCGCGCGCCTGATGCGACCATCCTTATAGTTGATGACACGAGGATCAATCTTACGGTTGCTGTTAACCTTTTGAAGAATACGAAGATGAAGATCGATACTGCGACATCGGGTGAGGAAGCTGTGAACATGGCCTCGAAAACCAGATACGATGTTATCTTCATGGACCAGAGAATGCCGGGCATGAACGGCACAGAGGCATTCCATAAGATACGTGAAACTGAAAACGGCACGAGCAAAGACGTTCCGGTTATCTGTCTTACTGCAGATGCGGTAATCGGCGCCAAGGAACGTTATCTTTCCGAAGGCTTCTCGGATTATCTGACCAAGCCTATAGACAACTTCGCACTTGAAAACATGCTCATGAAATATCTTCCTGAAGAAAAGGTCGAACTCGTTAATGAAGAGATTACGGAAGTCTCCGAAGACGAGCGTTCTGTTGAAGAAGAATTTGCTGTTCTGCGTTCGGTTGGTATCGAACCGAGAGCAGGTCTTAAGTACTGTCAGGATGATGTATTTTTCTACAAGGCCCTGCTTGCCGAATATGCATACGGCGAACTCGAAAAGGCCCACAACCTGCAAAAGAGTTATGAAGCAGAGAACTGGCATGACTATTCAATCTATGTCCACTCTCTTAAGAGTTCTTCCAAGATGATCGGTGCATCGGCATTGTCCGTCCGTGCAGCTAAGCTTGAAGCAGCTGCCAACGTTTCCGATACGGGAACTATACATACCGAACATGATACGATGATGGAAGAATACGAAGTATTAACGGCAGTTATCCGTTCATTTATACCCAAGTCAGCAACAGATCCGGAGAATGATAACATTAAAGAATTTTCGCCCAGTGATGACATTATGGAATTCCTGCCCGGCGGAGAAAAAGAAGAAATAAAAGAGGACTGATTATGGCTAGTTGTGAGACATGTCAATATGCGTATATTGATGAGGAAACAGGCGAGGCTGTCTGTGATCTTAATCTTGATGAAGATGAAGTCATAAGATTTTCGCAGCATCCGACAAAGGAGTGCCCGTTCTACAAAGACGGGGACGAGTATAAGACTGTAAGACACCAGATGTAAGAACGGCAGAATGTTTTCGACTGGTCAGGGAGGGAACTGAAATTATGATTATGTTCATGTGGTTCGCATTGTCAATTATTATCGGCTGTGCTGCAATTGCACTGCTCTGCTTCGGTTTGCTTATCCTATTTAACAGGGTCAAGTCTACGAGGATCCTGGGTGCCGGTTACATAATCACTGCTTTGTCTACGGCGGCTGTGTTCATGTACAATTTCGTGCTATTAAAATTTGGCGCAGAGGAAGTAGTCAAATATGGAGATCCGATCATGATCGGCACGGTGGTTTGCGCATTCTTAAGTTCATTATGCGTCTGCATTTTTATTCACAGGAATTACGGAAAGAAGTTAATATATGTTCCGATATTGCTCCTGCCGGCAGCAAATGTTTCTGTTAGCGCCCTTTTAACACTTCTGCTTCAAATTCTGCTTCGCAAGGGAAGCATTGACGGTTTTGAATATGCCATGCTTCTCAGCCTTGTAAGTGACGTGTGCAACTTCGCAAGCGTTATGGTGGCTGCGATCATTATCGCCGTAGTCCTTTACAGGAACAGGGAAATAGAGAAGGTCATTCCTAAGGCATGGAAAGCAAAGACTGTTACCATTATCTGGAACGCTATTGCCATACTTGCGATCACTGTCACATACCTGTCGTTAATTGCAGCAGCACGTTCGGGAAGCAATACCATAAATTCCGACAACTCTGTTGTGGTCCTGACTTTCATACAGGCTTTGGATTCACTTGTATCACTTGTTGTTCCCATATATGTTCTTATAAGAGTAAAGAAAGTATCCAGGGAAAGAAACAATACCCAGGTTGAATCCTTCAGTTCCAAATTACAGTAAAAAGCAGTATTGACAGCAAAATGCCTCTGTGCTAATTTATGGATGAATAAAAATTCATTCATAAAGAGGTTAACATGCCAAAGTCACAGGAACGCTGTCAGGAAATAAGGGAAGAGACCAGAAATCTCATTATCAGGAAATCTATTCTGTATTTTGCAAGGAACGGTTTTGCCGGTACAAAGATAAGTGATCTGTCCAAGCATATCGGCATCGCACAGGGCACGATCTATATCTATTTCAAATCAAAGGAAGAACTCTATGATGAGATATTTGCAATATCAGATAAGATCGCAAGCAATGACAAGCTTACAATGCTTGCAAAACTTCCTCTGCCTGCGGAACAAAAGATAAAGAAAATGTCTGATTACGTCATCAAGAATCTTAAGGACGATATGTTTGCTGCAGGTATCGCGCTTTTCACACAAAGACTTCTTGAAGGCGAAGCTGACCAGACTTTCTATAAGACAACGGAGAAGATTATAAAGCAGGGCCAGAAAGAAGGAACGGTCGTATCCGGCAATGCCCGTAAGTTATCAGAGTTCTACTGGGGAGTTGTTTATCTTTATGCTGTAAAGAGCCTTTATACCGCTGACTGCGCGATGATCAATTCCCAAGATCTTTCCAGGATCCTTTTGGAGGGCTGACATGATCGCAATCGTAACGGGCGCCACGGGTGACATCGGAGAGGAATTCGTTAAGAGTCTTCTTGCTGAAACAGATCAGGTGTGGGCTGTTGGAAGAAGTGAGAATAAGCTTACTTCATTGAAGGAAAAATACGGGTATAAGATCGTTCCTGTCAGGGTCGATCTTTCCGACAGGGATAACATATTTTCTTTCTGTGAAAAAATAGAATCAGAGAAGCCTGAGATCAGGTATCTGGTAAATAATGCAGGCGTCGCAAAGATGAAGCCTGTATCAGATTTCACTTTGGAAGAGATCAGCGACATGCTCGACATCAATGACAAGGCCGCAACCTTGATTTGCAGGGCATGCATTCCTTATATGGTTAAGGGTTCATACATACTGAACGTTGCATCTGCTTCTGCATTCCAGCCCAATCCCTACATTGCGCTCTATTCAGCGAGCAAAGCATATCTTCTATCGTTTACGAGAAGCCTTAATGTCGAGAACGAGAACATCACATGTACGGCAGTTTGTCCCGGATGGGTCGATACGCAGATGCTTCCGAAAAAGCGTGACGGGAAAGACATCAGGTATCCCGGAATGACACCTGCTTCAAAAGTGGTTGAAGTTGCGTTAAAGGATTGCCACAAGGGCAAAGACGTATCCGTTTGTTCATTCTATTTCAGATACATGAGATTCTTAAGTAAAGTTACACCGCACAGCATCGCGATGAAGATGTGGGTTAAAGCGATCAGACAATACATATGAGATACAGGATAGAAACAGAACGCGAGAACCTGTTCGACGTGAACATGGTTATTGCCATGCGCGTAAGGATCGAAGGTGAAGTTCTTTTCGAAGAACTCGAAAAGGCATTTTATAAAGCAGTCGCATCATATGAGATCTTAAATTCCAAAGTAATCATTGAAGATAACGGTGATGCTTTCTATGTTGACTGCGAAAGACCCATGAGCAGCTTTAGCGAATCTCCGTTAGGTTTTGAAGAACTGATAAATGCAAATGAAGGCCTTCGCTTCCGTATAGAAGAAGGGGAGTACATAAGAGGTTTCTTATCGCCCGACGGGATAGTTTTTCTTATGCATCACCTGGGTGGTGACGGTAAGTCGCTTCTGTATTTTATTGAGACATTCATGAGACTTTTTGCAGGTGAAGATGTCGGTTACGTTGCGTTTGAAAACCTTCCCGTATCGGCTCTCCCAAAAGACAGTGAACTGCCTTATCTTTACAGGCAGTTTGTTAAGTTTTGGAATAATCGCTGGGCGCGTCAGAGACGGGTATTTACTTATGCTGACATGGATAAAGCGTACAGTGATTTCTGGAAGGATCACAAGACGAAAACCGTTGTTGAAGAATATTCCAGCGATGCATTAACGGATCTTCTTGCAAAATCAAAAGAAGCGGGGTGTTCACTTACATCCTATCTGGTTGCTTTATGGATAAAAGACATACCTTATAGAGCTGATGTGGGATTTGCTGTCGATGGAAGATTAACCGCTAACCGCAACATGGGAAACTTTGCGACAGGAATTCATATCAGTTACAGATATAACGGTAAGTTAAGCGTTGGAGAAAATGCAGTAAAGATAAATCAGCTGATGAAGAAAAGGCTTGCAGATCCCAGGGTGAAGTACAGCGTTCTTCATTTTATTGGAGAGATAGATCCGGCACTTATCGACACGTTAAGTCTTGAGGCGGTCGGCGCATATCACACGCGCAATACGGCAAGATTTGCTGACATAATGAATTACGGTCAGAACGTAAAGAAAAAAGATCTGAGTATTACTAATCTCATGAGGTCCGATATAAGGACAGAATTCGGCTACTTCAGGATTTCAGATATTGCATTTGTTCCTCCTGTAGTATCATACGGTAAGAATCTTATAGGTATCATTACCGTTAACGATAAGATGATCGTTACGCATCATGTGTTGAAAGATCGTAAGAGAATCTGATATGCAGTAAAGTGCCTTTTTTGGCAACTTAGAACACGCAAACGGCAACTCATGTAATGATGTATTGAATGCTCAATTGGACTTTGTTAGTTTTGTGCCAACAAAGGTCAAAGGAGTTTAGTTATGATCAGAGCAAATGGAATATGCAAGAGCTTTGCAGGGAAGCAGGTCCTTTCCGGCATCGGTCTCGATATAAAGCCGGGCACTATTTTCGGACTGCTCGGACCTTCCGGAGCAGGCAAGACGACACTAATTAAGATCCTTACAGGCCAGTTAGCGTTTGACAGCGGTGACATCAGTGTTCTCGGCAAGGATGTCAGGACACTTACCGGAGCCGACAAAAAGCATATCGGTATCATGATGGATAACCACGGAGTCTATGAGCGTATGTCATGCATCGATAACCTCAGGATATTTGCAGATATCTATGAGATCGATAAGTCAAAAGCAATGACGACTCTGACACAGGTCGGACTTGGCGACAGCGCTAAAAAGCCTGCGATGAAATTATCCAAGGGCATGCGGGCAAGACTCCAGCTTGCAAGGGTCCTCATGATCTCGCCGAAGTTATTGTTTCTTGATGAACCCACGAGCGGCCTGGATCCTATGACGATGAAATACATCCATAAGCTGATCTCGGACTGCAAAGCTTCTGGATGCACTATATTCCTTACGACACACAACATGGAAGAAGCAGCTGTTCTTTGTGATGAAGTCGCGCTGCTTAACGAAGGTAAGATCGTTGACAGAGGCGCGCCCGAAGAACTCTGCAGAAGATATAACCACCAGAAGACGATAAATATCCATCTTACGTCGGGTGAGGATATTGAGCTTCCTCATTGTGATGAAGCGGCAGCAAAGATAATGAGTCTTATGTCTCAGGGGAAGATCGAGACGATACACTCTTCGGAGCCGACTTTGGAGACAGTATTTATCGAACTTACCGGCAGAAGACTTGAAGACAATGAGGAGGTCAGGTATGCATAACATCGGTGTGATAATCAAAAAGCAGATAAAGGATACATTGAAGAACAAAACCGTACTTATCCAGTTTGTGATGTTTCCTGTGCTGACACTAATTTTCGAAAATGCGATAAACATTCCCGACATGCCTGAACTGTTCTTTACAAAACTCTTCTCGGTAATGTACATGGGTATGGCACCGCTCGTGGCAGTCGCATCGATCATTGCTGAAGAGAAAGAGAAGAATACGCTCCGCGTTCTTACGATGGCGAATGTAAAAGCCTGGGAATATCTTGCTGGCATCGGGATCTATGTCTGGACGATCTGCATGGCAGGTGCAGGGGTAATGGCAACTACGCTTCCATTAGATGACATTCCATTCTATCTCGGCGTAATGGCAGCAGGATTTATAATCTCGATCGCGATCGGCGCGTGCATCGGTATCATCGCATCTAACCAGATGGCCGCAACATCCCTGTCACTTCCGGTAATGCTCATATTTTCATTTATGCCTATGCTTGCAATGTTCAATGATAAAATAGAAAAGATAGCCGGGATCTTTTATACGCAGCAGATCCGTGAACTTCTCGGCAATATGACTTTTGACGGGATAAAGGCTGAGACCATGCTTGTTGTTGCAGTAAACGCGCTTCTGGCACTCTCGCTCTTCTTCGCAGCCTTCAAAAGAAAAGGACTTGAATAATGAAGATCAATCTGGACATTGACGGCAAATATGACGACACGGAGGTCATCATAAGAGCACCGCATCTGAATAACGACATTGAGAGAATTGTCGCGATGATGCGCATGATCGACATGCAGATAGCTGTCCGTAAAGATAACGAGACTTATCTGCTCGAGACTGAGAAGATCCTTTATATCGAAGCAGTCGACAGGAAGACGTTCGTTTATACGAATTCCGAAAACTACGAGTCAGAATTAAAGCTCTATGAGATCGAACAGGAACTCATAGAGCGTGACTTCCTGAGGATCAGTAAGAACAGCATCGTCAATCTGCGCAAGATAAAGAGCTTAAAGACTGATGTAAACCGCAAGATCAGGATAACTTTGCAAAACGGCGAGCAGATCGTAGTGTCGCGCATGTATTCTGATGAACTTAGAAAGAAGCTGGGGTTAAGGTAATGGAAGATAAAAAGACCGTTTTTAACTATATAGGACAGATGTTTTCGATATACGGAGTAATGATCATGATCTTCATAGTCATCAACCTGATAATCGGAAATGAGGCCGGAAGTGTATCGACATTGTTCTCTTTGGGTTCTGCCGGTCTGTCTACAGCCACTTTGCTGGAACTGTTTCTGCTCGTCCTGATCGTTACGGCAGCACAGAATATTTTCCTTACGGATATTCTTATTAAAAACATGGCACTTATCGTCAGAAATATCCTGTTCTTTGCAACGATACTGATCGCAATAACCGCTTTTGCCGTTGTGTTCGGATGGTTCCCTCTGGATAGTGTGGCAGCCTGGATCGGCTTTATTGTATCTTTTACTCTATGCGCCGCTGTCAGTGCATTCCTCATGCGCCTCGAAGAAAACGCCGAGAACAAAAAGATGCAGGAAGCGCTGAATAAGTATAAGAAGTGACAGCGTGCTCTGCAAATAATTGTATAATATCTTGTAACTCATTAAGAACGGCGGTAGTGATATTTGTCTGATCAATTTGTAGTAAATATCGAAGGCGAAAACATCGTGCCTGAAGATCTCGGGCGCGACGGTCTTAAGCTTTTGCAGCACAAAGACTGTTATAAGCTCGATACGGCCAGCGTTCTTTTGGCGTGGTTTGCATCATCGTTCGTCCGCAACGGTAAGCCGTGTGAGATGCTGGAATTGGGGAGCGGAACAGGCGGTGTGTCGCTTCTTGTTTCTGCCAGATCAAAAAAAGCGCACATCGACGGTGTCGAGCTGGTTGAACTTGCATATAAGGTCTTCTGCGAAAACATAAAACTCAACGGACTTGAAGAACGTATCGCAGCATATAATTGTGACCTGCGCGAACTTCCGTCAGAGATAAAGAACAAAGCTTACGACGTAGTCTTCATGAATCCGCCATTTTATGATGGCACAAAGGGTTCAGTCACCGATACAAGCGTTAAATCTCTTCATGAGTCGACGGCAAGATTCTCTTTGCAGGGCGGCCTTGAAGATTTTGTCCGCGTGCAGTCACTTAGGACGAGGACGAGCGGCGGTTATGCAGTTATGTGCATCAGCCCTGACAGGGTGCCGGAATGCTTTTCGCTGTATTCAAAATATAAGATCACGCCGGTACGTCTTTTAACCGTTCATGCAAATGCATCAAAAGATGCTTTCCTTGCCTTGATAGCAGGGAGGAAAGGGTCACCCAACGCTGAATTTAAAGTCCTGCCGCCTCTGTTTATCAATGAGGAAGACTCTTCGGCCCTGACTTCAAGAGCGGCACAAATATATGAGGAGGAACACTCAGATTGCTTTATCTAGTCGGTACACCTATTGGAAATCTTGATGATATGTCGCCCCGCGCCTGCGAGGTGCTTAAGAGCGTAGATGTTATTGCGTGCGAGGATACAAGAGTTACGGGCATTCTGCTCTCACAGCTTGGGATAAACGGCAAGCGCCTGATCGCTTACCACGAGCACAACAAGGCTGCCAGCGGCAACGGCATCATGGACCTTTTAAAGCAGGGCCTCAATGTCGCCGAAGTGTCCGATGCAGGCATGCCCGCGATCAGTGACCCAGGTGCAGATCTGGCATCACTTGCAGCTTTAAACGGTATTGAGGTATCGGTTATCCCGGGGCCGTCAGCTGTTACAGCTGCTTTGAGCATTTCAGGACTTGATACAAGATATTTCCACTTCGAAGGTTTTTTGCCCTCTGAAGGATCCAAGAGAAGAGAACGTCTTAAGGCTTTGACGCTGATAGGGGAGACCATTGTTCTTTACGAGGCTCCGCACCGCCTGAAGAAACTTCTTGATGAACTGGTTGAAACAGGTTTTGCTGACAGCCGTATCGCTTTGTGCCGCGAGCTTACAAAGAAATATGAAGAAGTTCTCAGGATGACGGTCTCTGAAGCTGTGGAGTATTACAAGACAAACGAACCGAGAGGCGAATTCTGCATCTGCCTTGAACCCTTAGAACAGAAGACCATGGTTGCGGCAGGAGACGGGGCAGAGCTTATCGCTCTCCTGAAAGCAAAGGGTATGTCATCCAAGGATATTGCTTCTGTTGTATCCGAATACACGGGAATGAATAAGAAAGAGGCTTATAAGATCGCATCTGAAAGCTGAGTTTATAGCACCTGCTGCGCAATTAGCCGTCAAGGGACGCTGGCGCTTGAACCCTTGACTGCATGCTTGCAGGTGCTTATTTGTGTTCAAGGCGGGTTTAAGCCCGCCTTTTATCAAAGATAACAGGCCTATCTGTAGTTCTTTTCGATGAAGTCATCAATGACTTTCACATTTAGAGGACATTCTGCTGACTCAAAGGTGTAGAAAAGCTTGTCCCCTTGAAATATTCCGCTTCGCGTATATTTGATAGCTCGTTCGGGTATTTCTTTGGTGTATTCAGGATCAGACATTTTCCCGCAATGCTCATGGTAGAGTACTTTACGGTCACTTATCCTGAGAATAGTGAAATCCGGGTGAATGATTTCTTTTCCTACCTTGAGTGGGCATTCGTATTTGTAGGGAATTCCCTTGGCATTTAGTCTGTCCGCTATTATGACTTCAGATTTTGACCTGACGCGTTCGCCCTTAAGCGTATAGTATTCAGGCGCACCCTTTTTGAAAGGTTTGGGTTTGAAGGGCTCTGCCTGCCATTTAGCTGCATACTGTTCGTCATCCGGAACAAGGGGTATGGCGTGTTTCTTTAGTTCTGAAGGAAGATCATCATAAACATTTTCCATTCTTGTCCTGGGATAGAGTTTAATTGTCTTGCTTAGTGCTTCAGCCTCTTGCTTTGCGGCATTTTGGACTAACTTCAGATACTTTTTCTGAACCAGGCTTTTAATTAGACTCTGGTCTTTCTTGCTCAGGTATTTGGTTTTCTGATTGCCTTTGTAATATATGAAATGTGATGTCCCATTATGGTGTTTAACCAAAATGCTTCCTTCAGGCAGGGAGGCAATCTTTTCGGCAAGTCTGTCAATCGTTCTGGAAAGCAATTCTTTTCGACTTTTAATAGCATCCAGCATATTCAGTTGCCTCCTTTAGTAACATCATATGAAGTAGTTTGCGGTTTGTGCGCATGAATTCACTGAAAATGAAAAAAGGGGCCTGTATTTGAGACTTTTGGGCAAAAATTGAGACTGGGTTTTGATTGAAATACTGTGGTATACCATTTTTTTGTTTTTCAAGGAAATTGGTATACTTTTTCGCGGTTTTATAGTCCATTTTGCGAAAAAAAGAGTATTTTGGCATATTTTGCGTGTCAGGAAGTTGGGCATTCAGCCCTATTCTTGAAAACTCGCGGATAAATAACTATAATCTTTTAGTTACGCGCTCCTATTAATATACGCGCGAGGAGGAACATCATGGCTGATAAAAAGACATTCTACATCACGACACCGATCTACTATCCGTCGGGCAATCCGCATATCGGACACTGCTATTCGACTCTTGCATGCGATGCTATCGCAAGAATGAAGCGAATGCAGGGCTATGATGTAATGTTCTCCACAGGTACAGATGAGCACGGCCAGAAGATCGAGAAGAAGGCTCAGGAAATGGGCATCACTCCCAAGGCCTATGTTGACGAGATCGTTGCTAACTTCAAAAAGCTTTGGGCAACACTCGGAATCAAGTATGACAGATTCGTCAGAACTACTGATGATTACCATATCAAGACCGTTCAGAACATGTTCGAAAAGCTCTACAATGACGGCTATATCTACAAGGGCGAGTACAGGGGCAAATACTGCACACCATGTGAGTCTTTCTGGACTGAGAGTCAGCTTGTTGACGGCAAGTGCCCTGACTGCGGAAGAGAAGTAACAGAGGCTTCAGAGGAAGCTTACTTCTTCAAGCTTTCAGAATTCGGCCCCAGGCTTAAGGAACTGCTCCTTGATCCCGAGAAGAACTTCCTTGAACCTAAGTCCAGAGTTAATGAGATGATCAACAACTTCATCGAACCCGGTCTTCAGGATCTCTGCGTATCCAGAACGAGCGTAAAGTGGGGCATCCCCGTTACCATTGATGAAGGTCACTACATCTATGTCTGGATGGATGCACTTACAAACTATATCTCGCTCCTGGGCTTCATGAATGATACTTACAACGATTATGAGAAGTACTGGCCTGCAGATGCACATGTAATGGCTAAGGAGATCGTAAGATTCCACTCACTTATCTGGCCTGCATTCCTCATGGCATTGGGCGAGCCCCTTCCTAAGAAGGTCTATGGCCACGGCTGGATCACATTTGACGGCGGCAAGATGAGTAAGTCAAAGGGTAATGTTATAGATCCTTTCGTACTTTGCGAGAGATACGGCGTTGATGCTCTGAGATATCACCTCTTAAGAGAGATGGTATTCGGTTCTGACTGCCCTTATTCAAATGAGCAGATGTTCGCAAGAATCAACTCAGACCTTGCAAACGATCTCGGTAACCTTGTATCCAGAACGGTTGCAATGGCTATCAAGTATTTTGACGGCACACTTCCTGAAGAGAAGGAATTTACAGATGCTGATAACGAGCTTTTAGAGCAGCTTGACGCCCTTCCTGATTTTGTTTCGGAGACTTTTGAGACGATGCGCTTCTCAGAAGGCCTTGCTAAGATCTTCAGCGTTATCGCAAGAGCGAACAAGTATATTGACGAGAACGAGCCCTGGAAGCTTGCAAAGGATGATTCTTCCAAGCCCAGACTTGCTGCAGTTCTTTACAATCTCCTTGATGCGATCAGACGTGTTGCAATCCTCTTGGAGCCTGTAATGCCTCATACATCTCCTAAGATCTATGAGCAGATCGGCGCTGATGCTTCCAACACAACATGGGAGTCAACAAAGGTAAGACATGCTCTTGCAGCTAACGTAACAGTTACTAAGGGTGACGTTCTCTTCCCGAGAATCGATATCGATAAGGAGATTGATGAGCTCAATAAGCTTTTCCCTGCTGAAGAAGAGAAGGGTAAGGATCTTGAGCCTTTGAAGCCCCTCACAAAGTTCGATAATTTCGCTGCTTTGGATCTGAGAGCCGTAAAGGTACTCGAGTGTGAAAAGGTTCCCAAGTCAGACAAGCTCCTGAAGTTCAAGGTTGATGACGGTTTCGGTGAGAGACAGGTTCTTTCGGGTATTGCCAAGTACTACAAGCCTGAAGATCTTATCGGCAAGACACTTGCGATGATCGTTAACTTAGAGCCCAGAAAGATGATGGGATATGAGAGCAACGGCATGATCCTCTCCGTTAAGTACGGTGACGGCTACCGTGTTGTCGAATTCGACGATACAGTATTGCCCGGTTCTGATATTTCATAACGAGCCGTGAGAGAGCCCGTCTATTACAGCGGAAGCGCCGAGTTCTTTGATACTCACGCGCATATCTATGACAGAAAATATGCAGATTGTAACACCTCTGTGGAAGATATCCTGCAAAGATGCAGGGCTTCCGGTGTTACAAGTATGCTTATTCCCGCTGACAGTGAAGAGACTTCAAGACTTGCTATAGAACTGGCTGTTAAGTATGACGGTTTTGAAGGCATGAAGCTGTATTCTTCGTGCGGCGTTCATCCGCATGAGGCAAAGACTTATACAGAGGATACTGAGAAGTATTTAAGAGAATGCCTCGAACACCGTGAAGAGAAGAAGATCAGGGCATTAGGCGAGATAGGTCTTGACTATTACTATGATCTTTCCGAGAGAAGCGTCCAGCGTGAAGTCTTCGAAAAGCAGCTCATTCTTGCAAAAGAATACGATGTGCCGTTCATACTCCACGAGAGAGATGCCACGGGTGACTGCCTGGACATCCTCAGACGCTTTTACAAGGAGGGGAGACTGAGAAGCCTTCCCGGAGTATGCCACTGTTGCTCGTGCTCGCTTGAGGCCTCACAGGAGCTTATTAAGATGGGTTTCTATCTTGGCTTTGACGGACCGCTGACATTTAAGAACAATAAAAAGACACCCGAGGTGGCTCTTAATACGCCCTGGGACAGGATAGTCATTGAGACTGACAGTCCTTATCTGACGCCAGAGCCTAACAGGGGGCTTATAAATGAACCATGCCATGTGCCTTATGTTTGCGCGAAGCTTGCGGAGATAAAGGGCGTGACTATTGATGAAGCGGCACAAATAACCTATGATAACGGCAAGATGTTATATGGAGTGAATTAACATGCAGAAGAAGACAGACTTATATCTGATAATTATTACCGTAATTCTTGTGGCAGTTCTTATCGGAGGATTCATCTACGACAGAAACAGCGCTTTGCTTGCGAGAACAAATTATTTCCCGATAAGTGAGGACCAGAACCTTGAGATCGTAAAGATGGATAAAGCAGGCTTCCTGTACAGACGTGCAGGTTATCAGGCAAAGCTCAGGATCATAGACGGTAAGGCTGACGAGTACATTATCGAGATAGCTTCGACGTACGGCGGCCAGGGTGCTATGTTTGATTACCCGCAATATAAGGAATATGAAGCAGATGTTCTTCAGAAGGCAACTCTGAGACCAAGTCCTGCTCCTGATACTTTTATCTGGGTATTGGGTGTTCCGCTGAACGAGAAGACTACGGAAAACATCGTATATATCGTTACAGTTGAATCCGATGGCGCGTATCTCTATATGTATTACTCAAGAAGATAAGCCGAATCAGAAAATATAAAGGCCCGGAAACCCATTGTTTTCGGGCCTTTGAAATAAAGTTTGCTAATTCTGAAAATAGTTATTGACATATCTTCGGTATTTGTTTTATAATTCATTCGCGCTTTGAATAAAGGTGTGGCTAACGGAAGCTTAGCTCAGCTGGGAGAGCATCTGCCTTACAAGCAGAGGGTCACAGGTTCATGGTACGGCGCAGTAGTTCAGCCTGGTTAGAATGCCAGCCTGTCACGCTGGAGGTCGAGGGTTCGAGCCCCTTCTGCGTCGCCATTAACTTTAGGCCGGACACTTTAAAAGGTGTTCGGCCTAACTCTTGCTCAGATAGCTCAGTCGGTAGAGCAGGGGACTGAAAATCCCCGTGTCGGCAGTTCGATTCTGTCTCTGAGCACCAAAGACTTTAGGAAACTCTTTCTTTTGTTCCAGCACTCAAAAGAAAGAGTTTTTCACTTTAAGGAGATTTTGATGACAGTCAAGAAGCGTCTTACACCTGCTCTTGCCACTTTGCTATTTCTGTTATCGGGAGTAGCATGCCAGGTCGTTGCCATCAAGATTTTCCCTTCAGTTGTCGGAGCGCCTCTTGTTGAGGATAATGCATATATCCTCACGAGGATCATGGAAGTATACCTGATCATTCTCTCGCTCATCTTCGCAGCATTTACAAACTTTAAGATCCATTTCGAATGCTTTAAGCCTGAGAAGGCAAAGCTTAAGAATGACCTTATCATTGGCGGAATCTGCAGCGCAGCACTTTTCGTTATCCTTATCGTTATCCGTCTTGTACAGAACCAGATCGATCCTGAGATCGCTGCAAGACCCTGGTTCGGCGGACTTTATCTCGGCACTTACATGCGCTGGTTCTATCCTTTCAGTGCGATACTGCAAGAGCTCTTTGTTAAGGGTATTGTTGAAGATAACATCACAGCTTCATGCAAGAAATACAATAAGCATTTTTCCGTTTGGATGACAGGTCTTTTCTTCTTCGTTCTCCACATGGGTTATGAGCTTCCGATGATGTTCGGTGCGGCAGTTCTCTGTATCGTAACCGGTTATCTTTATGAAAAGAACAAGTCAGTTTACGGAAGCATTCTCATTCACTTTGTCATCGGTTTTGTGCCGAAGATCATCGGCGTTACAAGGTAAACACCGCTTTTTCGCTTAACAATGTTACAAATGCTGTAATTTAGGCATATTACAGTTTGTTGACATTATCTTTTTGCGCGGCTTTGAATTAAAAACCTTATGCTATACTCCAAAATATTAAAGTCAGAGAAAATTGCTAATTATTTGGACTTGAGGTGTTTATGGAGTCAGACAATATTGCTAAGTTTAAGGAGATTGTTGCCGGTCTCTCACCCGAGAAAAAGAAAGAAATCCGTGCCCGCATGCAGGGCATGTCCAAAGACGAGGCAATGGTCTTCATCAACCGCATGGTTGAGATTTCCGAGCAGCGTAAGATTGAGATCACTGCAAGACCTAAGGTACTCGCAGGAAGCGGCCGTGTTGCTGAAAGTCCCCGTACTGACTACGAGGTAAGAGAGACACGTACATGGACTCCCGCTAAGGAAGCTCCCAAGAGGCTTTCTGACGATAAGATAGAGATAGTTAAGAATCCCAATAAACCCAGAACGACAAACCCCAGTGCATCCAGACCTACCCAGCGTCCCATCAAGAAGGTTGAGCCTTCTGTTGCAAGAGCAGGAAGAGAACAGGTTGCAAGACAGATAGAGCAGAGACAGCTTGAGCGCATTGAAGCCGAGCTGCGCAAGGAAAAGAATAAAGAGTTTGCCAGGAAGGCAGGCAAGTTTGCTCTTGTGTGCTTCGGCCGAACAATGGCTACATTGCTCGCAACACTCGTTATCGTTCTCGCAGGATTCTATTCGTTCCTTTACATCATCATGAGAGGACCTTCTGCTCATTTGAGAGACCAGTTCGTTCCTTCCGTTATGGAGTCTTCTGCAGGCGGCGTGCTTGCAAGAATGATTCTTTCTGATGAAGAGATCTATGCGATCATGAACAGCAATACAACTCATGAATTTGAAGAGATCACAGATACGGCACTCGTAAACGCCATGGCAGCTGAGCAGAACAGAGTAGATTCAGAGGCTGATGCAGTAAACGAGCTTGATCCTGACGGTGACGGTATCGAAGTTCACGATATCAGCGGCCCGATGTATCACGGAAAGATGCTTGTTATCTACGATCCTTCCAGAGTCATGGTAGCTACGATCGACGATTACAACCACAATGGTGCAGGCCTTACACTTAGAGAACTCATCGATAAGTACGACGGCGTTGCAGGAATCAACGGCGGCCAGTACGAAGATACTAACGGTATGGGAATCGGCGGATGGCCGGAAGGCATCGTTATCTCAGAAGGCGAACTCAGAATGGGTGTTCCCGGCGGTACTTACGATGTATATGGTCTTACGAATGATAACGTACTCGTTGTAGGAAGAATGACAGCACAGCAGGCTATGGATATCGGTGTAAGAGATGCGGTCTCATTCGGACCTGCTCTCATCGTAAACGGCGTAGCTGCAAACTACAGCGGTTCAGGCGGAGGACTTAACCCCAGAACAGCAATCGGTCAGAGAGAAGATGGTGCGATCCTTCTCCTGGTCATCGAAGGAAGAAAGACTTCATCAATGGGTGCTACGATGGCAGACCTTATCGATATAATGCTTGAGTTCGGTGCAGTTAATGCAGCAAATCTCGACGGCGGTATGTCTTCATCCATGTGGCTTTACGATGATGAACTCGTATCAAGTTCTTCCATTAGAACTGACCGTCAGATGCCTACTGCATTTATCGTACTGCCCCAGGGCCAGACAGCTTCCGGGCAGACTACGGAGGAGTAAATGAAATCATCAGGCAATGGTGAGAAATCAAATACAAACCAGAAGAACGGGAAGAGTAAGATAAACTTCTTCCTCGTTTTTCTAATTTCATGGATTGTTCTCGTAACGGCTTTCATTGCCTGGTTCCTGTTAAGATTCAACAACTTTGCAGCGGCATATGAATCAGAGTATGAAGATTCATTGCCTTATCACACGGCTGAGGCAATCACTCAGAAATTTAACGATCATGACGTGGACTTCATTGTATCCAGCATGACTTCCAAGCCTGTCGTAACTGCTTTTGAAAGCGAAAATGTCGTAACCGAATATGTTGAGTCCATGATCAGTGGCAAGACTTTCGTCTATGTTGAGACTGACAGTTCAAGAGAAGATGAACCTGAATACTACATCAAAACTGATGACGGAATCCTTGTTGCCCGTGTAGAGCTTCAGGAAGATAAATCAGTCAGCCTTCCGTATGGTTTTAAGGCATGGAAGCAGGAGTCACTCGAATTCTTTACTGCAGCTTCTTACAACGTTGATGTTTCGGCTCCGGAGACATACACGGTCTATATTAACGGAGTAGAAGTTACGGATACATATCTTGATGGTGAGATCGTTCCTTCTGAACTTACACAGTACGTTGATCCTTATGCGGTAATCCCGGGAACTGCCAATTATCTTGTTAAGGGCCTTTATAAGAGACCGACTGTAACCGCAGTCGATTATCTCGGCAATGAATGCGAATGCGTTTACGACAGCCAGAATGACAAGTATATAGTCGGATTCATCAAGGATTTCGAGGGAAGGGAAGAACTTGAGGAATTCGCAATCTCCTTTACATCAACGTTTGCCAATTACATCTCGCAGGATGCCGGTAATTACGCACTGGATAAGTATTTCCCGAGCGGAAGCTCAGCGTTAAGCTACATCAAGAGAAACTCTTCAAGAGAGCTTTATACGCGCCACGGTGCCGTATCCATCCATAACGAAGAGATCAAGGATGTCATCGTATATTCTGATGAAGTCGTTTACATGGAAATCTATGTCGAGCAGTGGATGGAAATGTACTGGGGTTCTGATGAGCCTGAAGTAATTCCTACGGATGCTCATGTGTATTTCGTTTATATCAACGACAGATGGCTCGTAGGTGGGATCCAGTACTGATTTTCAGTTACGGGAAAGCACCTTAATTGCCGAAGTTTTACCACAGAATTTCTTCGTTTTTGTAACGCTCCTGAAACTTTGTCTTTCTTTTAAAATGATAGAATTAATCTAGATTATTATCGGACAAAGCTCTAAAGGGGGTATTAGTCTTGGAATTCACATATTCGAATGACGGTTTTTTACCTTACGAATCGTTTGACTATATTTTCAATGAACGTGAGATGCCGGAATTCGGCAAAGTGGCATCACCTTATGTGAAGCCCCTTACAACATGGAGATTCTATCTTGCGAACGGACAGACAGAAGTTCCGTTCGGTGTTATGAACAACTCTTATGACGATTCCGAGTGGGCCCTTGTCAATTGTCCTTCTACATGGCAGACGGAAGGTTTTGGTCTGCCTCAGAACCTCATTTACGATTATCCGATAAGACTTGCAGAGAATGCAGCCAGAAAAGAAGAGACTATCAGCGACAAGTATGTCATGAAGTCTACAGGTGATGACGATGACGAGATCGGTATTTACAGAACCACTGTCGTATTTACACCTGCTGAGATCGAGAGAGCGCTATATCTTGAGGCATCCGGTATCTGCGGAAGCTTTAAGGTTTTCATTAATGACAAGCTCCTTTGCAATTCACACGCACTCTTCACGAGAAAGAGACTTCTTATCTCAGGTCTTGTAAAAGCCGGAGTTAACCAGATAACGATAATTGTTAACCGTTATGACAGAGATGATTCAGGTCACATCATTCTTGATATGATGAACTTCGGTTTTTCCGGAATCTTCAGACCCATCATGATCGTTGAAGATTCATTGCTCGAACTGTCGAATCTTCACATCAAACTTGAATATGTTCCTTCGGCTTATATTTCCGAAGTAGCGAAAATGGATGCACTTGCAGTACGTGAGACCGTATCACGTGTACCTCACGGTGACTTCATGATCAAAGTCGATTTTGCAATGCGCAACCACACAAATTACATGATCCCTTATTCCGTCAGGATATCTCTTCTTGAGGCAAGGGCTCAGTACGATCCGTACAAGCTCCCCTTTGTAAACATCAAGGGTCAGAGCAAGCCTGTCGTAGGCGTTGTAGACGCGCTTAAGGAGACACGTGCAAGCACGGACTTTGTGGCACTTAATGTCGCACAGTGGTCTGACTGCACCCCCGTCCAGTATGATATTTTCTTCGAGATCATGGATTCCGAAGGCAAAGTCATCTGCACAAAGAAAAAGAGATTTGGATTCAGAACGACTGAGATCGTTCAGGACAAGCTCAATGTAAATGACAGAAGAGTCAACCTGATGCTCGTAAAGTACTACGAGTTCGATCCCCAGTCAGGTATCGCTATCCCTCAGGACCGTATGCGTCAGGACATCATCCTCATGAAGCGTGCAGGCATCAACGGAGTTATCGCTGACGGTATGCCTCTGTCAGATGAGTTCTTAAATCTTTGCGACCAGTACGGCATGTATGTCATTGCAACTTCAGCAGACTTCTACATGAGAGATTACGTTGAAGCATGCATGAATCACCCGTCAGTAGTAATGTGGGGATTCCAGAAATATAACTTCGATTCAGAGACTGCACAGCGCGTAAAGCACGAGTGCCAGCTGATAGACGATACAAGACCTTGGTACTGCGAAGTCATCAGGACTGCTGATGCAAAGGGCAAGAAGTCCAGACCTCAGGGCAAGATCTCTGACATGAGACCGATGCCTTCTGATGCAGGCGCCGTATTCGGACCCTGGGAAGACCTCTGCCTCGACAGAAAGAAGATCTTCTCGCTTAACAGAACAGGAAGAAATCTTTTCGAGACCATTCCCGGAAGAACCAGATTTACTGATGATGACACGATGTATAAGTGGATCCATCACGCAGATCTCGTCGGCGGAAAGCAGAAAGAGAATTCCTGTATCGGTCAGGGTATCGTAGATGCAGAGCGTAATCCGCATCCGATCTACCTTGATATCAAGAAGCAGTGCCAGACTATTGCCATCTTCGCATCTGCGGGAGATCCGGCAAACCTTACGATGCGTAACTCAAACCAGTTCGGTTATACGGAAGAGCTTGACCTTGAGTGGAAGATACTCCTTGGCGGAAGAACGATCATGTCGGGAAGAGGCTTGATCCCTGAGATCGAACCGTTCGGCTCAAGAACCCTCAGATTCCCGTTCTCCACAGAAGTCTTTACCACTCCCGGCTGGGCACAGGGCAAGGCTGAATTTATCGAGATGTATATGAACGCTCTTTCAAAGGAGCTCGTTTTCGATATCACGTTAAAGCTTCACAAAGATACTTATTATGCCAAGGCAGGCTATGAGGTAGCTTTCTATCAGGACGTCCTTACGGACAACATCGCAAGCCCTGTAGGCCCTGTTTCAGAACAAGCATCAGGACTCGGCTCAGGTCAGAAGCCCGTAGTCGATGAATCCAGACAGCTTGGTTCGGGAAAGCCAGGCGCAGCAGCTGTTCCGGGTCTTGATACAGGTTACGACAGCGACCTTCCTGAGATAATCGAAGACCAGTCACTTCTTACCGAAGAAGACAGCGGCAGGGTAGAGCGTATGAATGACAACGCCCGGCTCGCAAACATAAATGAAATGTATGCAGCAGGTGATGCTCCTGTTGAAGAGATGATCACCGACGTTATCACGCATAATACAGTAAGCACGATACCTCATTCACTGTTCGTAGGTAAGGGCAGCTTAAGGTTCGGTTTCTCAAGAGATCCCGGCAGCCTTGAGAGCCTTGAGATCGCAGGATACAACTTCCTTAAGGGACCTCTTGCACCGAGTTTCTACCGTTGCCCGTCGAACATCGATAGAACGGACAGAAGCTTTATCCTTGCAAGAACTGTCTTCTCGAAAGAGAGCGACTATGAGCATATTCAGGAGTCGATCAAATATATCGGATCCGAATACAGCAGCAGAGACGGTGAGTTCACTATGATCTCAAGATACAAGTCTTTTGCCATGCACGGTGAGGTCATCCTTTTCTATGAAGTCCCGCAGGCAGATATCTTAAGAGTCACTCTTGATTTCAAGCCGAAGTATGACATGGTCAGATACGGAATCAGATTCCCGATCGTAAGAGATGACTGCGTTTGTTCCTGGTACGGAAGAGGTCCGGGTGAATCTTATGTCGACCGTAAGAATGCGGCAAGACTCGGAGTATATTCTGCAGGCGCAGGCAAGATCTATCACCCTTATGCAAGACCTGCCGAGAACTCTTCACATACGGATACGCAGATCGTTAAGATCACGAATGGAGACGGTGATTCAGTTGAGATCAGAAGGATCGGACATAATCCGAAGTTTGATTTCACCGTTCTTCCCTATACACCTGAGCAGATGAATGAATTCCTGCATGAAGAGCAGCTTATGAATAATGATTTCTGCGAGTTCTTCTGCGACTTCGCTTCGAAGGAAATCGAGAGAACGAGGGATAACATCACTACCCAGCCTGTTAAGAAGGACGTAAGATACCGCGAGACATTCGAGCTCCGTCTTGTCCCGAGACAGGGTTACATCGAAGAGACATAACATTTTTCTTAACAATTATTTTCTTTTACGTAAGAATTCCTTCAGTCTAAAGTGATAAAATTATCAATATAACTTTATCGTTTTAGAAATTGAAGGAGTTTTTGTCGATGGAAGAGAAGAAGACCGACAGAAGAACACTTAAGACCAGAAAAGCTATTTGCGATGCTCTTATGGGATTTCTTACCGAAAAGGAACTGAACAAGGTAACTGTCCAGGAGATCTCCGATAAGGCAGACATCAACCGCGCAACATTTTATAAGCATTATCTCGATGTATACGATCTCTACGACAAGCTCGAGCAGGATATCCTTATCGAGTGGGGTATGCTCGTTTTAAAGCTCCAGGAATTAAGAACCGAAGATTTCTTCAAAAAGCTTGTTGATTATGTCGACAAGAACCGTCTCATGTTCAAGATGGTATTCAGTGAGAAGGCTCCCGGAGAATTAAGAGTAAAGTTTGAGAAGATCCTTGAAGGCCTCCTTCAGAAGATCGAGTCAGAGAAGATCGGAACGACCATCAAGGACATCAAGCTTTCGTATCAGACATCTTACCGTGCACAGGGGTGTATCGCAGTCCTTTCCAGATGGATATTTGAAGGCGGTGACCAGTCTAAGGATTTCATAATCAAGGTGCTTTCCGAACTTGATGCGAACACAGAGAAGGTAATGAAGCACTGAATTAACGGAGGCTGATCTTGGAAGAGGCGAAAACCCAACAGAATTTATTCCGCGAGAAGACCTTAGAGCGCATCTCTTCACCTGAAAAGCTTACGGACTATCTCCGAGTAACAAACCCGGGGATCTGGGCTGTGCTTGGTGCGGTCATTATTTTGCTCGGCGGATTGTTTATCTGGGCAACCATCGGAACGCTGGAGACAAAAGCAGACGTAAAAGTAATAGTCGCTGATCATACGGCAGTTATCGTTGCAGACGGCGCGAAAACACTTGCTGCAGGCATGCCTGTACAGATCTCTACTGAGAATTGTGTTATTGCATCTACAGACAGTGATGATTACGGAAGGATCTACGGAATAGCCGAAGTATCACTTCCTGACGGTACATATGAAGGCACAGCCGTTGTTGAACAGATAAGACCAATCGATTTCCTACTTGAAAGCAGGTAACATCCATGGCCGCAGCACGTTCAAGAAAGCCTGTCAAAAAAGGTGTTGCGAAGGTTCCGGTTGTAATGCAGCTGGAAGCGCTCGAATGCGGTGCGGCATCTCTTGCCATGGTAATGGCATATTACGGCAAATGGGTACCTTTAGAGCAGGTGCGTCTTGACTGCGGTGTTTCACGCGACGGTTCAAAAGCTAAAAACATTTATCTGGCAGCAGAGCATTACGGTTTTGAAGTAAATGCCTTCCGCATGAGTCCCGAGTCATTGAAAGCGGAGGGGACGTTCCCTTGCATCATTCATTGGAACATGAATCACTTCGTTGTTCTCAACGGCTTTAAGGGCAAGCATGTCTACATCAATGATCCTGCCAGAGGTACCGTGAAGATATCCTGGGATGAGTTTGATAAATCGTTCACCGGTGTTGTATTGACTCCGGTCCCTTCCAAGGATTTCGTGCCCGGCGGCAAGCGTAAGAGCACATTGGAGTTTGCTTCCAAAAGACTTGCAGGTGCAGGCGCGGCAATCGTTTTCGTAATGCTTACGACTGCGATATCTTATCTGTTCGGCATTGCTGATTCAGTCACATCCAGGATCTTTATCGACCGCCTCCTGACAGGTCTTAACAAAGACTGGCTCTATCCGTTCATTATCTTTCTGATCGCACTTGCGGTAATCGAACTGACGGTCTCGTGGGCGCAGACTATCTATTCGCTCAGGATCAACGGAAAAATGTCCGTAATCGGCAATACTACTTACATGTGGAAAGTCCTTCATCTTCCTATGGAGTTTTTCTCTCAGAGACTAGCAGGTGACATACAGTCGCGTGCGGCAATGAATGCTTCGATAGCAGGGACGCTGGTAAACATTTTTGCACCTCTTATGCTAAATACTGCGATGATGATCTTTTATCTTGTGCTGATGATCAAGCAGAGTCCGCTTCTTACCCTGATCGGTTTTGCGACACTTATAGTGAATATCATCATGGCGCGAATCATCTCAAACCGCCGCATTAATATCACCCGTGTCCAGTTAAGGGATGCCTCAAAGCTCTCATCTACAACGGCAAGCGGTATCCAGATGATCGAGACTATAAAAGCAAGCGGCGCGGAGAGCGGATTCTTCCAGAAGTGGGCAGGATACCAGGCTTCGGTAAATGCACAGGAAGTTAAGGCTGCAAAAGACCAGAGCTTCCTCGGAGTTATTCCGACGTTCTTATCAACGGTTGCTAATTATGCCGTTCTTATCACAGGCGTTTATCTTACGATGAACGGTACCTTCACGCTCGGTTCCGTGCTGATGTTCCAGGGATTCTTAGGTGCTTTCATGTCACCTGCGATGACACTTATCTCGGCAGGCCAGTCCATCCAGGAAATGCGTACGCAGATGGAACGTGTGGAAGACGTTATGGAATATCCTGATGATCCTGCCATAACTGTTGATCCGACGATCACAAAGCTTGAGAAACTTCGTGGAAATATTGAGATAAACAACTTAACTTTCGGTTATTCGCGTCTCGAAAAACCTGTTATAGAGAATTTCTCGATGAAGCTGAAGACTGGCGACCGTGTTGCTATAGTAGGTTCATCCGGAAGCGGCAAATCAACAATGTCCAAACTTATCTCTGGTCTTTATCAGCCGTGGAGCGGAGAGATCTTCTTTGACGGTCACAAAAGGGAAGAATACCCCAGGGAAGTAATTACGGGTTCAATCGCAGTCGTCGATCAGGACATCATTCTTTTCGAGGACACGATAGCAAACAACATCAAGATGTGGGATACGTCCATTCAGGATTTTGAGATGATCCTTGCTGCAAGAGACGCAAGTCTTCATGACGATATCATTAAGATGCCCGGTGGTTATCAGCACAAGCTCGTAAGCGGCGGCAAGAACCTCTCAGGCGGGCAGCGCCAGCGTATGGAGATAGCGCGTGTCCTTGCCCAGGATCCTTCGATAATCATTCTTGATGAAGCGACAAGTGCTCTGGACGCAAAGACAGAGTATGACGTTATCAACAGCATCCACGAACGCGGAATCACATGCATAGTAATTGCACACCGTCTTTCCACGGTAAGGGACTGCGATGAGATAATCGTGCTTGACCACGGCGTGATTGCCGAGCGCGGCACACACGAAGAACTTATGGCCGGTGGCGGAATATATGCCGACCTTGTATCAAACGAATAAGGAGCCGGAATAAGTGGGACACTTCGAAAACCAGATTGAAGAAAGGCGCAATGCCGAGCAGCAGCTCCTCGAAGACTCGTTCGTAAAGATCGCGGGTATCGTCATGGGCCGCAAATCCGCTGAGAAATTAAGTGATGAGAGGATCATCACCAAGAACGCCATTGACGAGATATTAAAGTACTATCACTATAAGCCCGTAGATGTTCCGGAGAGCATCGAAAAGCCGTCTGAACAGCTGAAATACTGCTTAAGACCATATGGTCTCATGAGCAGGACCATAGAGCTCGAAGAGGGCTGGTATAAGGATGCTTTCGGACCTGTTCTGGCATTCACCAAAGAAGGGAATATCCCGGTTGCGCTTTTGCCCGATCACCTTATCGGATACAGATTCAAGGATCCGGTTACAGGGAAGATCATGAAGTTAAACCGCAGGACTTCTGCTATCTTTGACAAGGAAGCAATCTGTTTTTACCGGCCGCTTCCTCAGAAGAAGCTTAATATACCTGACCTTCTCATCTACATGAAGAACTGCATAAACATAAGTGACATTGTCCTTATCGTTGCGGCGACGGCCGTGGTATCACTCATAGGCTTGCTGATGCCCAGGATCACAAGATTACTGACAGGTCCCGTATTGGAATCGGGAAGGCAGAACGTTTTGTTGCCGGTAGCGATTGCAACGATCTGCATAGCTTTCTCTTCGCAGCTTTTCGGCAGCATTAAATCGCTTATACAATCAAGACTTAGCGTAAAGACATCGCTTGGCGTACAGGCTTCCATGATGATGCGTCTCATGACGTTGCCGGCAAACTTTTTCAGGAAGTACAGCCCGGGTGAATTACAGAGCCGTTCGTCATCGGTAAACAGCCTCTGCTCGCTGATGATGGGAATGATCCTCAATACCGGTCTGACATCGGTCACGTCACTCGTTTACATCGGACAGATCTTCAATTTCACGCCTGCGCTCGTAATTCCATCGCTGGTGATCGTAATAGTTACTGTTGCATTCTCGATCGTATCTACTCTCACGCAGATCAAGATCCAAAGAAAGCAGATGGAATGCTCTGCAAAGGAAGCCGGATTAAGCTACGGCCTTATCACCGGCGTACAGAAGATAAGGCTCTCGGGTTCAGAGAAGAGAGTCTTTGCAAAGTGGATGGATGTATATTCCGCAGGTGCTGAACTGACTTATAATCCGCCGATGTTTATTAAGATCAACGGCGTAATCGCAACTGCAATAAGTCTTGCGGGCAATATTGTTTTGTACTACATGGCTATGCAAAGTAACGTTGATCCTTCGTCTTACTATGCGTTTACCGCATCATACGGAATGCTGATGGGTGCGTTTATGTCAGTGTCGGGCATTGCTCTTTCCGTAGCGCAGATCCAGCCGATACTTGAGATGGCAGAGCCTTTCCTTAAGACTGAACCTGAGACAAGTCTGGATAAGGAGATAGTAACAAAGATCACCGGCAGCATCGAACTTAACCATATATCATTCAGATATTCCGAAGATACGCCTTATGTGATCAATGATATCTCGCTGAAGATCAAGCCCGGTGAATATGTTGCGATAGTCGGAAGTACGGGATGCGGCAAGTCAACACTTGTAAGACTTCTTCTCGGATTCGAAAAGGCCGGGAAAGGCGCTGTCTATTACGATGGTAAGGATATAACAGGCCTTGATCTCCCTTCTTTAAGACAGAAGATTGGAACGGTCATGCAGGATGCAGGTCTTTTCCAGGGAGACATTTATTCCAACATCGTGATCAGCGCACCCCAGTTAACATTAGATGATGCATGGAAAGCCGCAGAGAAAGCAGGCATAGCAGACGATATCAGGGCAATGCCGATGGGAATGAATACGATGATCTCGGAAGGTCAGGGAGGCATCTCAGGAGGCCAGAGACAGCGTATAATGATTGCGCGTGCCATAGCACCGGAACCTAAGCTCCTGATCTTCGATGAAGCAACGAGTGCATTAGACAATAGGACACAGAGACAGGTATCCGAAGCTCTGGATGCAATGGGCTGTACGAGGATCGTGATCGCGCACAGGCTGAGTACGATCAGACACTGCGACAGGATCCTTGTGCTTGAAGGCGGTCAGATAACCGAAGAGGGCACATATGAGGAGCTTATCGCAAAGGACGGATTTTTCGCTGAGCTCGTAAAGAGACAGAGAACAGATGCTTAAAAGATATAGGAGATAACATAATGGACCAAAAAGAAAGAATGCTCGCTAATCTTCCTTATAAGTCATGGATGGACGGCTTAAGCGAAGATCGCATGGAGTGCAAGAAACAACTCTACAAATACAATAATCTTCCGCCGGATGAAACAGCTGAGAGGGAAAAGCTCCTGCGTGAGATACTGGGCAAGACAAAGGAAGGATATCTCAATATTGAATCACCCTTCCATTGTGATTACGGTTACAACATCGAGGTCGGAAGTGAATTCTTTGCCAATTACAATTTCATCGTGCTTGATGTAGGTAAAGTCCGTATTGGTGATCACTTCATGTGCGGTCCCAACGTATCGATCTGCACGGCAGGGCATCCGGTCCATCCCGAGTCAAGGAACTCGGGATACGAATACGGAATCGACATTACGATAGGCGATAATGTATGGATCGGCGGTAATGTAATGGTATGCCCGGGTGTTACGATCGGCAGCAATGTTGTTATCGGTGCAGGAAGCATAGTTACCAAGGACATTCCTGATAATGTTATTGCAGTAGGCAATCCCTGCCGAGTGTTGAGGGAGATCACGGAAGAAGACAGAGACTACTATTTCCGCGACAGGAAATTTGACGTAGACGATTACAAATAAAAGAGGATATTCATGGAAGAATTAATTAAACTCGGTCCTGACAGACTTCCTGAAATGGCCGAACTATATAAGATTGCATTTAGGGGTGAACCCTGGAATGATGACTGGAGCGACCCGGTCCAGCTGAACGAGTACGTAAAAGAGATATCAAGCTCCTACAACTGCCTTAACTACGGGCTTCTGATCGACGGAAAACTCGCCGCCATGTCATTAGGCATGATCAGACACTGGTGGGAGGGCACTAACTACAATATCGAGGAATTCTGCGTATCTCCAGAACTTCAGGGACAGGGCATAGGCTCTAAATTTATGAAGCTTATCGAGAATGAGATAAAGCAGATGGGACTTGCCGGCATATTCCTTCAGACCGACAATGACAAGCCTTCTTACAGGTTCTATAAAAAGAACGGTTTCAAAGAACTTGAGACCCATGTGAGTTTTTATAAGAGCGTCAAAGAATAATCAGTATTTTGTCCAAATTGCTTTAGCGCGATAAATGGTAAACTTTATTCATAACGTCCGAGAGGTGAATGCTATGAATAAATGGACCAGGGCAGCAATACCGGCTTTATTGATACACTGTTCGATCGGTACGGTTTATTGCTGGAGTACTTTCAAGGAATCTATAGCAAATGCTATCGGCATGAGCACATTCTCTGTCGGCTGGGCATTCAGCTTTGCGATCTTTTTCCTTGGTATGTCAGCGGCATTTGCCGGCAAGATCGTTGAGATAAACATCCACAGGTCATCTCTCATATCTGCCGTCTGCTTTACAGTCGGCATGATAGGTACGGGTGCTACGATTAAATTCTTCACGGGTCCTCTTGCCCTTATTCTGATCTATCTGTTCTACGGTTGCATCATGGGCATAGGTCTTGGCATAGGATACCTTACCCCCGTTAAGACGCTCATGCTCTGGTTCAAGGATAACAAAGGCCTTGCCACCGGTATTTCCATCATGGGATTCGGTCTTGCCAAAGCCATCGCAACGCCGATCATGGAAAGACTCCAGAACAGTCTTGGCATTGCGCCGATGTTCTTTATCCTCGGCATAATCTATTTCATCATGATGTTTGCAGGTCATCTTCTCCTTAAAAAGCCGGAAGGCTGGGTCGAAGCCAAAGCTGCCAACGACAGTTTCAAGGTCTCGTCGATGTTCAAGAACAAGACATTTATCGGTATCTGGCTTATCTTCTACATCAATATCCACTGCGGCCTTATGCTCATCACATATGAGAAGCAGCTCTTAAATGAGAAATTCGCAGGTCTTGCGATCCTTGCAACCGTCGTAAGCATTGTTCCTTCTATTACGGCTGTATGCAACGCATTGGGCCGTATCGGTTATTCGACCGTGTCAGATAAGATGAAGGACAGGGCTACGGTTTACGGGATCATATTCCTCTCATGCGTAGTCCTCTGCGGCCTTTCAGCGGTTATCAGCAGCGGCTTTGTCATCATCGCGCTTCTCATGGTGATCAACCTGGGATACGGCGGCGGTTTCTCGACTCTGCCGGCGCTTCTGGAATCAAGGTTCGGAATGAAGAACATCTCCAAGATCCACGGCCTGTCTCTTTCTGCATGGGCCGTAGCGGGGATCACGGGCAATAATCTTTCCGAGATCATCCTTTCAAATACAAACAATAACTACACGGTAATTATCCTTACTGCGATGGCTCTTTATGCCGTTGCCGGAGTTATCTATTTCACCATGGTAAAGGCTAAGAAAGCCTGACCGATTCGGCAAATATCTTAAAACTACTGTGATATAATTGAAGCGGAGTAAGAATAAGGGAGGGGCTTATTATGAAACTGCAGAGTTTAAACTGTCCGAATTGCGGATCACCTTTGAAAACACAAGGCAACATGCAGATCTGCGAAAGCTGCGGATCCTCATTCAAGATCGATTATGATGATTCCGATGTAGCTTACGAGAGACTGAGCAAGGAAGACGAACTTGCCAAACAGAGATTCGAACACGAGAAGGAAATGCTTGAGACAGAATACCGTCTCAAGGAAGAAGCAAGGATCAAGCAGGCCAAGTACGAGAAGTCCGAGCAGCGCAAGAAGAAGGCTGCCCGTTCCATCAAGGCTTTGATCGTTTATATTATTTTCTTCGGATTCTGGTTTGGTATCGGTTTCGTTGTTTACAGGGTAGTCAAGGGCGAGAGCGCATTTAATCTTGACAAGCTGCAGGAGATGGTTGAGTCTACTACTGAGACGACCGTCTCACCGTATCTTCTTGTCACGCCCGCAGATATTGAGGCTGACAGCGAATTCATGGATAATGCGATCGCTTCCGTGTATTCATCGGTTCACTCATCCAGAGACGGAAAAACAGTAACTTCATGGGAGAACGATCTCGAATACTTTACCATGGTAGGAGAGCCTGAGATTTACGACTGTTATCTTCTTACAAGTGAAGATGAGAACAGACTTGTATTCCTAGTTGCGATCACATATCTGAATGATAACGATGAGGATGATTACAGGGTCGTCTACGACGCTTTGTATCTCAGGAACATCACATTTGGCAATACTTTGGCTACAAAAGATAAACTCGTCTGCGATTACTCTGTAAGAGACGAAAGAGGCGAAGGTGCTACTGACTGGGCATGGGTTGCAGCTACAGATTCCGATCAGCTCTACAGATCAGCTATCCTTGGCATGAGTGATTTCGAGAATGCGAAAGTAAATCTCCCTGAGATCAAGGAAGTACCTGTTGAGACTACAGTAGAGGAAACAGAAGCTGAAGACGATTACGAAGAAGAGTAATCTTTGAAGTACACGAAAACAATAAAGCACTGTCTGATATTTCAGGCAGTGCTTCTTTTTGCAATGAAATATGTTATAGGTTATGCCGTCTCATCGAGAACGGTCTGTATCCTTTTCTGCATAACGGGAATGACATCGTCCATGGCTCTTCCGCCTGCAAAATACGAAGAGGACTCTTCTCTTATGATGTCTTCTATGGCTCCGCCCACATTCATGCCGGAATAGGATGAAGTAAGGATATCGATATAATCATCGATTGCCTCTTCTGATATCATTTTATTCGTACCAAATCCGAAACTGTTTTCAAATTCGACCTCAGCATTATAGGCTTTGAGTTTTTCTTCGGCGATCGTTCTTAATGCGGCGCGGTTTACGGGATTCTCATCCATTGTTTTCTGTATGTCATAAGACAAGAGAAGCTTTACGAATTCCGTGCAGGCTTCAGGGTATTTCGTGGTTGAATATATGCTGACGAACTCGTGTGATATTGTCATGGGACCGCGTCCGTCAAAAGAGGGAAGACCATATATTCCCATACCTTCGCCATAGCGGTTATAGCAGGATATGTAATCTCTGAAAGAATCCAGTTCGCCATATACAGCACCATATCTTCCTTCGATCTCAGCATATGTCTGGGAAATCTCGGCATTATGTTCTTCAATAAGTGAATGAGTGATTTCCTCATCGGTCATTGGTATTTCATTTCCGTGTTCATCCACGAACTGCATCAGCTCACGGATGTTATCACCGTCTAAGTGAACTATTCCGTCGTAGATATAAAGATCGCTCATGTTCATAAAGAGCTTGGTGAAGTATTCGGCTTTGCCCATCTTATAGCCTCTGGTCCTGCTCATCGGATCAATGCCGTTGCATACTTCATCCACGAATACAACATACTGGTCAAAAGTAAATCCTTTCTGTCCGTCGGGAACATTTGAAGAGGCAGTGATTATTCCGGACGCTGATATGTCGAGAGGCATGCGGTATATGGCATCACCTGTTTTCACTGCTTCTATGGCGTTAGTGAAGTAATCTTCTCTGAAGGAACTGCCGTTTATATCAACATACTGTGTAAGGTCGATGAACTTGTTTTTGTCGGATGCATCAGCTGACGGATTGTATGCAAGGAGGATGTCAGCATCCACTTCTTTGTATTCACCGTTTTCTTCAACCGGAAGAACATACTTGATGAAGAAAGAATCATTGGTATTGTTGAACTGCTGAAGCGCAATGAAATCAGAACGTTCGGGATAGAATTCCTTATTGGTCGATATTATCAGTTCTGTTTTTCCGGCGTTGGGGTTAGAAGCGGCGCGTGAAAGATGCATGATCTTATAACCTGAAGAACCGCTGAACTCATCGTAGGATTCGTAACCGAAGATCATCTCGCTTGAGTCATCTGAGATGTACAGGGTCTGTGATTCCATTACTTCGCACAAAAGGCCGTCGATGTCGATGTAATCGCAGATCTTTTCGAGATTGCCTGATGACTTATCCAAAAGACTTAAACCTGTGAAATCACGGACAACCATCTTGCCGGATACGTTTTCGAGCATATAATCTGATGACCCGTAAAGACCCTGAAGTTCTTCGATCTTTGCCGTAACAGGATCAATGGAAATATAGATATTCTCACCGGTGGAAAGATATACGGGAAGAATTGCTTTTCCGTCATCTGAAGGGATAAAATCTCCGGAAGCGTCAACTCCTCCGTTGATATATTCATCAAGATAAAGCGTCATGAAAGATCCGTCCGGTCTTATCAATACGTAAGTATCTGCCCAGGAGTTAATGTAAAGCTTAAAAAGCGTGTATCCGTTTGAGATATACATATCTTCGATGTATACGGGATTGTTGTAGTAATTTGAAACATCCGGAAGAATGATCTTCTGTCCGTTGAAATAATATGAAATGCTGGAATCGTCAGCATTGAATTCCTGTTCAAGAATACTGAGTCTGCCGTCGCTGATCCACGCTTTCTGGACCGCTCTATATAGATCTTTGCCTGCAATAGGATCAAATTCTATTTTGTCCAGCAGTTCGCCGTCAAAAGAGAGTTTTAAGATCGACTGTTCGTACAGCTCTAAATACTGTTCATCCGTTAATTCGCTGTAGTTGCCTTCAAATTTCTTTACTGCTTCAACCATGATGTAGACAGCACCGTCATCTGCACCGACTGTCTCGAAATAGTAGTATTCGTATTCTTCTGTAGGATAAAGATCAGATACTTCAAAAGAAGAACATTCATACCATGTATCTGATTCTTTTATTACATCGTATGACCTTTGGGAAGCGGTGCAGGATGAGACCGATGCTGCAATTGTCAGCACCAATGTTAATGAAACAGCTTTGATTGAGTTATTAGTTTTCATGAGCTTATTGTAAACCAATAACGGCGCGAAAAGAGTTAAGAATCAGGTAATATTTGTATGCTCAACTTGATTTGAGAGGGGAATAGAAATAAGATTTTCCTATGAGCAGAATATTGATCGTAGAAGATGATGAAGATATCGGTGCAGTCCTTCAAAGAGAGCTCGAAAAGGACGGCATGGAAGTCTTTCGCGCGGTAACAGGTACGGAAGGCCGGATGATGCTTGCCAACAGTCCGGATCTCGTCCTGATGGACCTTATGCTTCCGGGACTTACCGGTGAAGAACTGCTCACCCACATACCTAAGGAAATTCCTGTCATCGCCGTCAGTGCAAGATCTTCCGTAGATGACAAGGTATCGCTTCTTACAAGCGGCTGTGTTGATTACATAACCAAGCCTTTTGATATTAAGGAACTGAAGGCGAGAGTAGGTGCCGCTTTACGCACTGCAGAGGCGAGGAAACCCGGCACATGTCTTACATGCGGTGAGATGGTTATAGATACGGATAAGCATGAGGTTTATATAGAAGGTAAAGAATTAAAGCTTACCAGAACCGAATATGCGATCCTCAAGATGCTCGTATCAGGAGGCGGACGAGTTATCTCAAAGTCAGAACTGCTGGATCTCATAAGTTCAGATACACCCGACTGTACAGAGAGTTCCGTAAAGGTACATATAAGCAACTTAAGAAAGAAGATAAAGGATCTTACTGATACTGAATACATAGAAGCGGTATGGGGAATAGGATTCAAGCTCAAAGGAGATTCTTAAATGGATAATGTTCTCGAGATAAAGAACCTGTGTAAGGATTATGGTAAGTTCCATGTCCTGAAAAGCATTACGCTCGATATTCCGAATGGCTCGATATTCGGACTTGTCGGAAGAAACGGTGCCGGCAAGACCACGCTTATGAGAATACTTACGGGCCTTTCCGAACCGACTTCAGGCACATACAGTCTTGCAGGAATAGAGAGCAGTGATAAGAAGATATTATCAGTCAGAAGAAGAATGGGATCGATAATAGAGAGTCCCGCAATATACAAGAATCTTTCTGCCTATGACAATGTAAAGCTCCAGTATATAAATCTCGGAATGACTTCTTTTGAGAGTATTCCCGATCTTTTGGAACTTGTCGACCTTCAGGGTACAGGCAAGAAAAAGGCAGGCAAGTTTTCTCTCGGTATGAGACAGCGTTTGGGAATCGCAGTAGCCCTTTGCGGAAAGCCCGACATTCTTATTCTTGATGAGCCGATCAACGGTCTTGATCCGCAGGGTATCATCCAGATGAGAGAGATACTTTTAAGGATCAATCACGAGAGACATACGACCATCCTTATTTCAAGCCATATACTTGAGGAATTATCCAAACTTGCGACACACTATGCGTTTATCGAGAAGGGTGAGATCCTTCAGACTTTAAGCAGCAGTGAGCTTATGGGTAAAGTCCGTAAGGCATCGAGGCTTAAGGTAACTTCGACAGAACGTCTTTGTCCGGTTTTCGACCGCGAGTGCATTGAATATAAGGTTGAAGATGAAGAGACTCTGGATATCTTCACTGACATAACCGCGAGCAAAGTCGTAGCTCTTGCGAACGAAGCCAATGTGGAAGTTATCAGCATCACTGATAACAATGAGAGCCTTGAAGGTTATTTCATGAACCTGGTTGCAAAAAGGGATGGAATCTCATGATCTGTTCACTGAAGTCTTCATTTTACAGATTTGTCAGAACGGGAATGCTCACCAAGGTCCTTGTTTTTTCGGCTTTGATAGGACTTGCGGTAATTATCAATACATGCCTGGATGACATGATGATGTACCTGATAAGAAGACCCAGATACGTTGATAATACTTTTATAATTACTAACGTTCTTAAACTGGTCTATGTTATTCCTTTTGCTTCTGCGGTTTTCTGTTCCGTATTTACCGGTTCTGAAATCTCGATGCGTTCTGTAAACAATAAGATAGCTACAGGAATCACACGTTTTAGTGTTTATCTGTCAGAACTGGCAGTCTCGGTGGTAGCGACGGTTTTGTCAGTAATCGTATCGTTTGCGGCGATTTTCCTTTTTGCCAAATACGTTCCTGTCAAAGAGAATGTAAAGATCAACAAACAGATCATTCTCTTAGTGTTAAGCGTAACCATCATATGCATCGCTTTCACGGCACTGTTCCTCTGGTTCCAGCTATTTTTCAGACATAAGTTCATTGCTCTTGCATGTTCACTGGTCATGGCCCTGACCGTAGTGACAGTCTCGCCTGTGATCGGCGGGCTATTGGAAGAGCCATACAGATACTATGTCATGACTGATGAAGAGACCGGGACTTATGAATGGCGTGCGAATCCGTATTACATCGGAGGCACGTTAAGGAATGTGCTGACATTTGTTTATGATTCGAGTCCTTATAATTTTGATTCCGTAACTGACCTGAACCGCTTTCCCCAGGCAGCTGTTACTGCAGGCATGATCTTTGTATTAACGTCAGCTACAGGTATGGTATCTGTTAAAAAGAAAGAGTTCCTGTAAATCATGAAAAAGATATTAAGCGGAATGTTCTACAGACTTTTTAGGGGCTTTGAATTATGGGCCCTTATAGCTCTGATGCTGTTTGCATCACTGTACTTTTACTATGTTTCGGTAGGTTCTGTGTGGTTTAACAGGCTTATGTACAGTGACAGAGTTTATGAAGAAGATTATAAAGGCGAGCATTATTTATTAGACTCGTCAAATATAAGACAATACTGTTTTGAGAATCTTGGAGTAAGCGCGTTTGATGTTTACAGATCGGATTGTGAGACAATACCGGATTCAGCATCAAAAACCCTGTATCAGACTTATAATTGTGCGGTTGAAGAACTTGGTACCCTGTTTAGTTTTATTGGAACTCTGCACCTTGTGCCTTGCTTGCTGATATGTATTTTCATCCCTGTGTTTTTCGGAAGGATGTTCAGCGACGGCACATTGAAAAACCTTATAGCATGCGGGCACAGCAAAGGGAAGATATTTATGGCTTCAATGCTGCTCACGGTTCTTTTGGACCTTGTGATGTTTGGCATGAATTTAGCATCACTCGTGTTCTGGTGTCTTATCTATAAATGGAAACCGCCCGTATATCTTCCGGTAGTGATTCCGATTATTTTGCTCGTATTTTTTCTTGTGATAACAATATCCGTCATTTGTCTTGCAATACTTTTCGCGAGTTCGAAAAAAGCGATTTCTTTTGTAGCCGGTTTTATTCTTGTGATTTACATGTTAATTCCGGGATCGACGATTGCGTTAAGTTTTATCGGCATGACTAATGCATATATAGATCCGAACAGCGAAGACTATATCCTGTTGAGGAGTTTATATGAAGGTAATGGTTCATATAACGGTGTAGAGACACGTTTTGACCTGTCCAGTTTTACCTTAGAATACTATTATGAAGGCAGAGAGCTGAATTTTTATGCTGATGAATACTTTATAGATCCTGTTGTCGATAGTGTTCTTCGTACGGTTATCTATGCGGATCCGGCTATGGTTCCGAATCTTGAAAGATATTCATCCACAGGTCTTCCGCCTTATATGGTTGTCCGTGACGGCCTTGCCGCGGTTAATGCCGCATCAGAAGCGTTCTGGATAATCGTATCTTCCGGCATAGGTTTTCTTGTCTTCAGGAAAAGAGAGATCCACTGTTAATCTGCGTTCCTTCGGCATGTGGTATCATTGTCGTTACTACTAAAGGAAGTAAATGCTTTGAAGATTATTCTTGCCGTGCTTTGCGCTTTGCTCTTGATTGCTCTTATCTTAGCGGTCGTTAAGATCGTTCTTTTGAGGCGCGGATTTGACGAGCTCACCGAAAATATTGAAGACCAGATTAAGTGCAAAACACAGATACCCGTTACTCTGACAACCACGGATCCTCACGCAAAACGCACTGCCGAGATCATCAACAGGGAACTTACCAATCTTCAGAAAGAACGCAACGAATATCTTGACGGCAACCGCAAGGTTGCTGAAGCGGTAACCGGAATCTCGCATGACATAAGAACACCTCTGACTGCGATCAATTCTTATCTTGACCTTATGGCAGATGAGAAGGATGAAGAACTTAAAAAACAGTATCTTGAGCGCATCAAGACCAGGACTTTATCTTTAAGTGACCTTGCTGATGAGCTCTTTAAATTCAGCACTTCTGCAGATCCGTCACAATATACCGTAAAAAGCGGAGATGAAGAATTGGAGATAATAGATATCAACCGCGTTCTGGAAGAATGCATTCTCTCGTTTTATGCAGGATTTAAGGTCAAGGGAATAGAACCTGACATAGTGCTTCCGGAACGGTCCGTATATGTCGAGTGCGACCGCAAGAGTGCAAACAGGATATTCGAAAACATTATCAGTAATGCTTTAAAATATGCAGACGGTTCACTTCAGATAAAACTTGATGAGAACGGACAGGCCGTGTTCAGTAATCCTGCCCCTGATCTTACGCCTGTGTCTGCGGCTAAGCTTTTCGACAGATACTACACGGTTAAAGAGGGCAGTGCATCAACAGGTCTCGGATTCTCGATAGCAAGAGAACTCATGGGCAGAAACGGCGGGACGATCGAATCAGAGTTCAAAGACGGGATCCTGTCAATCATCGTGAATTTCAGATCTCCCGTTAACTGACTCTGCTGTAAGTCCAGGTCATCTCGTCATCAAGAAGAGAGACCAGCATATTTCCGTATGGATAGTATCCGTAACTGACGTTATCTCCAGTACACCATAAAACGAAATCATCTTTAAAGACGATCGCAAGTTCATCGTTTTCCATATAGAATTTGTAAGACTGCATGCTCAGATCGGTTTTCTCTGCCCAGGTAAATGCGAAAGTATCAGGTGATGTCATCTCCAAAGTCAGATAAAGGTCTCCGTCTGTCTGCTTGATAAGTGTCCTGTCGCCCACGTTGATGAGTTCGCATGAGATCTCTTTGTCACCATTTTTGAGTATGTATGTTCCGTCATCTAACGGATTCCAGAATTCTCTGTAATCGTGACTGATGTATTCTTTGTATCTCTGATTGTCATACTTGAACTGTTCGGTCATTGTTCCGAGTCCAACTACTTCACCAAAGACAAGCACGGTTGCGCCTGCAGCAAGTGTAAATGAGAATGACCAGTTGATCCTTGAGTTTGCAAGTTTATGAAGCTTCTTTTTAATGGGTGTCTTATCTCTTGTAAGATACCACTCCTTGAACATGCGCCAGCCGAGAATGCTTATAGGGAAGAGCAACATGAAGTATGGGAATGTGTACTGGGATTTTGCTTCCCAGATCGTGTGGAAAAGGAATCCGCCGAATACGATAAGAGGAATGACCAGCGATTCCGCAGATCTTTTCTCTTTCCGTCCAAACCAGATGTAGAATACCGCGCCGGTCCAGACTATAAGCTGGAAGAAGGACAATGCGATGATGACCGGATATGCATGATCAGGTCTTATCAGCTCGTAGAACCACTGTGCTGTGGTCTGCTGGGGAACAGCCTGTACTGACCAATATGACTTGTAAGCAGGATCGGCCCACTGGTGAAGCTGTTTTCTCGTAAAGAAATTCAGGAAATAATAGGGCTCTGATACCAGCTCAAGAATGGATTCTTTCAAAACTTCTTTTGAGTATTCGGTCTGTGCGGCTTTGTCTCCGCCTAATGCCTGATAAGATTCAATGTTGAAGCCGTTATAACCTCCGGCATAACCCGGGTTGTTTTCCTGGAATCCCATGACCATGAATGAATACAGGCTCGCGCCGCCATCCAAGGGCATTCCCGTTACTTTGCGCATGATAAGTACAGGGATAGTTGATGAGACTGCAACTGCAATAACTATGATCGGGATAATTATAAGGTGCTTATATTTTTTCGTGGATACAGCCTTGAAAAGGCAGTATATGATTATGCCCACGGCAAATATCATGTCGTTTGATTTGATCATGCATCCGATAAGCATTACGGCACAGGCAATAAGGCCGTATGCGAGCTTATCTTTGGCAAATGCTTTGAGAACGAGCCTTACGGCCATTAATGCGAGCGCAAGTCCGATAAGGTTGCCGTAAAGGAAGAATACATGAAGTGTAGCGGGAATGAAGAATACTCCTGTCAGGAGAACCAGGATCTGACCTGTTTTTCCAAGTCCCGAATACTTGCCGATAAGTGAAATGTCATTATAAACCGATACAAGACACAGGACATTTAAGAGCCTCATTGCCGTAATGCTGAATGAATCGAAAATGATATTGAACAAATATGAGACAAGCGTGTATCCGTATTGGTTAGGGAAACATTCCATGTATCTGCCGCGTGCAAAATAGTCTGTGTTGCCCTGACGCAAGGCTACAACACTTTTCTGGATGTCAAGCTGGTCTGCTCCGAGACCCAGACCGCCACCGAATACAAAAACGACTCCGGTAACCGCGATCAATGTGAGCATAATGGCTTTCAGCGGAATGTAATACTTGTTGGCAAATTTGCTTACTGCATCGAATTTAATGAAAATAGCACCTGCCACGGCAGCCGCGATCGCCAGAATGTTTAAGATAAATATATCGCCACAGTAATAGTTGAATTCAAATCTGTTTGCAGAAGTAAAGCATGTGCTGAATATGTTTAATATCAGTACATAAACCGATATGGCAAAGAAAAGAACAGAAATAACATTCCGATAGACTTTCATGGTCAGAAATTGCTCCCCCAAAATAATAATATAATTATACAGATAATTTGACAGATGCGATTATGTGACCGGATAAATGCTTTTACTGGCATTTTTCCTGCTCAAAGGCTGAATTCTTATGATTTCAAATTTTACGTAATTCTTTGTTAACTTTTAAATTATATAATAAATCTGGTAATGAAAGCTTTTGGAGGAGGTCAGATGTCGGTTTTCAGGAAGATCAAAGAACAGGGAGTGTCGTTGAAGATCGCTTCAACCCTGATGTTGATTGTTTCTATCGGAATTACTTCCGTCATTGTTTTCGCATCTGCAAGAGCTTTCAACAATTTCAGGGCATTGGAAAAATCCACTAATGAATATATAGCTCTCGAAGAAGAAGCTTCCAAACTCATGGTTGCCTCTGATTATCTTACGGAAGAGGTTCAGTGCTATACGGTCATGGGTGACCGGAAATACCTCGATAATTACTTTGAAGAAGTCTTTGTTGCGCAACGACGCGAAAAAGCTGTCGGTGCCATGGAAGCTGTATTGCCGGATTCCCTTGCGCTTTATGAGTTAAAGGACAGCATGCGTCATTCTGAGATGCTTATGGGCAGGGAATACTATGCAATGAGACTGGTGCTTGAGGCCCAGGGTGATATTGATATCCCCGAGCCGCTGAAGACGGTAGTGCTTACGGAAGATGATGCTTCTTTAAATTCGGCAGAGAAGATGAATCTTGCCAAGAGCATGGTACATGACACCGAATACTATATGCAGAAGAGCGAGATCAGAAGAAATCTCAACGAGTGCCTGAAAGCTTTGAAAGACAGCACTTTCAATTCCCATCAGGGTATGGAGAAAACTGCGAAAAGAGCACTTATAAGTCTGATGGTGCTCATATTGATCCAGACCGCACTTATTATCGCCATGATCTTGCTTCACACGAATCTTGGAATAAGACCGCTTCTTAAAGCTGTGGATCACATTAAAAAGGATGAGAGCATTCCTCTTGCCGGTGCATCCGAGTTCCGCTATCTGGCAGGCGCCTATAATGTTATGTTTAACGCATACAGAAGCAATATTACAAATCTGAACTACAAGGCTTCTCATGATGAACTGACAGGTACATATAACAGAGCGGGCTATGAGATCATTAAAGGCAGTGTTGACATGAAGTCATCCGCGCTTATGATCATTGACTGCGATGAGTTTAAGCAGATCAATGACAGCTATGGCCACGAGACCGGAGATAAGGTCTTGAAGAAAGTGGCCGCTGCGCTTATCAAGCACTACCGTTCGGAAGACTATGTCTGCAGAGTCGGCGGTGATGAATTTCTTGTTCTCATGGTTCACCTGAATGCAGTTAATTATGATCCACGCGAGCTTATAGAGAGAAAGATGCAGATGGTTAATGAAGAACTTAGTGATGTCAGCGACGGAGTCCCGAAGATATCGTTAAGTGCCGGAGTGTCATTTGATTCCAAGTGTATTGATCCTGACGAGATGTTCAGGCGCGCGGATATGGCACTGTACCATGTAAAAGAGAATGGAAGAAACGGCTGCAGGTTCTATTCTGATGATCTTAAAGATCTTGTTTCTATCAAAATGACTTCTATCTCCCAAACTGACGATATCAGTTTTCGCGCAGAGAGCTGAACGCAACAGCAGGTTGCTTGTCTTCGCCCGAAGCAAGGGTGATACTTAAGCTACAAAACTTAAAAGGAGACAGATTATGGAAACCAAAGATATTCTCAAAAAACTCCGTGAAGACAATAATCTTACACAGGATCAGATGGCAGAAAAGCTTCTGGTCACAAGACAGGCAGTCAGCCGCTGGGAATTGGGAGAGACACAGCCTAATACAGATACTCTCAAGCTCATTTCAAAAGAGTTCAATATCTCGATCAATACGCTTCTCGGAAGCCCCAGAACACTTATCTGTCAGTGCTGCGGAATGCCTCTTACTGAAGACAGCATGATCAGCAAGGAGCCTGACGGAAGCTTCAATGAAGAATACTGCACTTGGTGCTATAGCGACGGCAAGTATTTATACGATTCAAAGGAAGCCCTGATCGATTTTCTGATCAGCCACATGCCCAATCCGGAAAATCTTGCCGAAGAGGACAGGCGCACGCAGTACGACGGATACCTCTCACAGCTCGAGTACTGGAAGTAATCTTCGGATAGAATTATAGTGAATAGAAAGAGGATGTCTCGTTGAGGCATCCTTTTTTCTTCCACCTGATATTGAGCTAATACATGGAAGAATAGATGGAATTATGCAGTTTTCCACCTGATATTCCACCAGAAACAGTTCGAAAACATGGAATTAAAAGTGGAATGCAATTTTCTCGGGTTTTCAAGGGCAACAATTGCACAAAAGGGGCTGATTTATGCAATTGTTTGCTGTTTTTCGGGCTAACAGTTGCATAAGCTTAGGCAATTGAGGAATCCCCTTTTTGCATTTTACCTTCGAAAATTTGCCACTTAGCGTGTTTTCGGACACGAAGCCCAAAACCTCTGATACTATGAGGCCACAAAGCAAAGGAAGGAGGTGACAGGAGATGGCAAAGACTTTTTTGAAGAGCAGATGGTGGCATCTGACGGCAGCCATAGCGTCATTTGCAACAGTAGGTTATGCAGTTTACATGGCAATGGCTCATCACGTGTTTATGGTATGGCTGGTAATTGCAGGAGTTTACATGACATGTTATGAGACTTGGAAGTTTATATCACAGCGTAAGACAGCTTGATGTAATATGGATGTATATTTTGAGGGAGGCTTTTTAAAGTGAAGGTAAACATAGATATATCGCCTGAATGCAGGGAACCATATGCGGTCATCCACACCGATAAGGTAACGGATGAGATCCAGCGCATGATCGATGTATTCAGCAGCAGTGAGACACCTGTCACGGCATTGCAGAACGAGGAAGACATCGTTGTTCTGCAGCCCAAAGAAATATACATGGTAAGAGTCGAGGACGGGGATACGATCATATACGGGGCAAGACAGAAATACCGTTCGAGGAAGCGCCTTTATGAACTGGCGCAGCAATTGGGAAAACAGTTCATGCAGATATCCAAGACAACTCTCATCAATCTGTCATACATGGACAGCATTGAACCCGGCTTCAGCGGAACGCTCCTTCTGAAGCTGAAGAACGGAGACAAGGATTACGTGTCGAGAAAGTATCTGCCTGAGTTTAAGAAATACCTTGGATTGTAAGGAGGTAATAGAAATGGGAAAAGCAGTAAAAGAAATATTGAAAAGCACAGTAATAAGCATCGGCATGGCGCTCACGATCTTCAGCCTTGTGGGAATGTTCTTTGACATAGTTAACGGCGGCAACTTCAGTATGGAAGGCTATCAGTTCACCAAGATGGTAGCAGGAAGCGCAATCGTCGGAATCGGTTTTGGGGTTCCTACTGTCGTATATAACAGCGAAAAACTCCCGACACCGGTCAAAGTCCTGATCCACATGGGAATCGGATGTGTCATCTACACGATCGTAGCTTACGCAGTAGGTTGGTTCGGAGGCGCGGCAACGCCTGTTCAGGGACTGGTCATTGCAGGAATCCAGCTTGCCGTAGCATTCGTAATCTGGTTCTGCTTCATGCGTTACTACAGAAAAGAAGCAAAGCAGATGAATGAAAAGATCCAGGCTATGAAAAAGTAAATATTCCGGCAACTGACTAACGGACGGATTAAGAGTATAGATACCTAAAAAAGAGGAATGTCTCAATGAGTTGAGGCATTCCTTATTTTTTTCAGTTGTAATTGCTGAATGAGTTTTTGTAGATCACGGCTTTGCCTTCGCCTGCGATACCGAATACCGGATCGCTTGAAGTACCCGGATCCATGGTACTGAAGGTCTCTTCGAACATGTACATACGTGAATCGATCATGTCGAGCTCGTGAAGGATCATTGCCTCAGGAGTAACGGGAACTCTGATGGCGCCCCATTCGGGTTGGCCGTGGTGGGAAGCGATCATGTGCTTGAGCATTGCGACCTGCTCTGCGCTGTAGGACTTGCCGCCTGCTGCCTGATTCTGTCTCCATACCTCATGGTCGATCATCTCAATGCCGAGCAGGGGATGGCCGAAGAGGTTGCCCATATCGGTATATGCGGCGATACCGGTATCGGAGGTCTTCATCTCAACGAGTTTTCCGATATCGTGAAGTGCTGTGCCGCAGACCAGAAGTTCGCGGTTAAGGAGCGGATATACCTCGCATACTGCATAAGCAGCCTTTACCATTCTGTAGATGTGATAAGCCAGACCGCCGTAGATATTGTGATGCATGGTCTTTGCGGCCGATGACTTCGTAAAATCCTTGAGCCTGGACGTGATGAGCCTTATGGAAAGCGCGGTAAGGGAGAAGTCATCAGAAGGAACCTCGTTGGTTGTGAGGTCATAATTTCTGCCTGAAGACTGCTTAATAAGCATTAAGGTGTCGCTTACGAGCTTTGCAGGGTCTTCAGGAGGCATCTTGATGAGCTGCTTTAATTCGTCTTCCGGGAGCTTAACGGGGTTGATGTTTACTACCTTGTAACTCCTGTTACCCTTGTAATCGGTAACTTCGAGAGAGACAACGGCGGTAATGCCTTCCTCTACGCCTGAGGCGGCAAGATCTTTCTTGGTCGTATCGAAGATCAGGGCTGTAATGCTGTCTTCACCGTCACTTAAGGTGATCTTGATCATGGGCTTGTTGTTGGCCGTAGAACTCTGGTTAATGGAAGATACTACGACATCGGTCTCATATGTTCCGAGATCCATAGTATTAAATCTGATAATTGACATAATATACTCCTTGGATTTATATACTTTTCGAGTTAATGGTAGCATTATGGGTCGTTCAATTCTACAACTTGTCGATTGAATGATAAGTTATAAGTGCTAAAATGGGCGCGAGTTGTCCGTAAAAGCATATTTAGTTACTGTGCTATTGATGATTGTGGAAAGAGTTTTAAGAGATGAGATATAAACTGGCATGTTTTGACCTTGACGGAACGCTGCTGAATACGCTGGGCGGTCTTACAAGAAGTCTTAATGCGGCACGCAGGATGAATAATCTTGCGCCCCAGACAGAAGAACAGGTGACAACCTTCATCAATAACGGCGTGGTAAAGATGATCGAAAGAAGTCTTGCCGCTGATCCTGGCGATTACAGTACTGAGCTTAAAGAGAGAATTCTTAAGGACTATATCGCATATTACAATTCCCACGTTCTTGAAGAGACACGTCCTTACAATGGTATGCTGGAGGCTCTTTTGAGGCTCAAGGCTGACGGAATGAAGCTTGCGTGCATAACCAACAAGAACGATGAGCCTGCCCAAAAGCTCATAAAGCAGTTCTTTCCAGATGTCTTTGACTATGTTAAAGGTTCGGTCGAGGGCGTTGAGAGAAAGCCTTCACCGGAACCCATAGAAAAATGCCTGTACTCTTTGGGCATCGAAAACAGCGACACTGTATATGTCGGCGATACCGAAGTGGATATCATGACCGCAGTTAACAGCGGAATCGACAGCATCAGCTGTACATGGGGTTACAGATCCCGCCGGTTTCTTGTGGAGAACGGTGCTTTGTTTATCTGCACAGAGCCTGTAGACCTGAGAAATCTCATGAGATAAACCATATGTCTGATAATTCCGGTAAAACCCAACAAGGATCAAATCTGCGCCTTATTGCCGAATGCGGTATATTGGCAGCGCTGGTATTTATCGGAACGGAACTCAGGATCCCGACGGCATTGGGATTCATAAATCTCGGTGACGGAGTCATCCTGATCGCATCTTACTTTATCGGGCCTGCAGCGTTTTTCTCCGGCGCGATCGGATCAGCATTGGGAGATCTCATAGCAGGATACCCCGTATACATCGCTCCTACATTTGTTATCAAGGGTGTGATGGGCCTTGTTGCCGCGCTTATAATGTCCAAATCCCACGCTAAGAATATAGCGGGTTTCATGGTAAGACTGATTGCATGTATTCTGGCAGAGCTCATTATGGTCGGCGGATATTTTGCTTTTGAGGCATTCATGTATGGCAAAGAAGCTGCTCTGGGTTCTGTTGCATTTAACTTTATTCAGGCAGGTGCCGCTATAGTCATTGCACTTCCTCTGACTTACGCAATAAGGGTTAAGAGACAGAAATAAGAACGGTTTTCTTTTGGTATAATTGTTTTTGAAAATATATACGGGGGACATAATATGGAAGATTTAGGTGGTACGGTTTTACTTTATTTGTATTATTTTGGCCGTCCGGCAATTCTGGTTACCGGTCTGGCCTTAGGTATTGTAATCATCTGTACAAAAGACAACATAACGAAGCTTTTGGGTGCTATGATAACGATCGGTTCGATAAGCGGTTTAATAAAAGCTGCTTACGATGTCGGGCTTCGATTTGTCGGCTCGCAAACAGCGATGGCTCTTACTAATGTATTTAGTATCACATCAATCTTGTTTAGCGTTGCTTCAGGCGTGCTTCTTTACCTTTATGCTAAAAAGAGATATGGAACAAAGCTTGTTACAGGAATTATCCTGATCGTAGGCGGCCATACATTATCTTCATTATTTGCTGTCATATTCAACAAGGTTGCTACTAACATTTATTTCGATAATCCGGAACAGTACAGTTATCTTTTTAATGCTATCACTCTGATAACCGGTCTGGCATTTTCAACCGTATGGTTAATTATCTTCATTAAGAACAGATACAAGGAGAATGAACTCAAGCTCTTGTGGCTTGGCAGAGCTGTGGGCGTTGCATCGACTGCACTCAATTTAGTCATTAGTATTTTTATGATTTTTGCGCTTAACGGTAATCCTTCGTACGCTGATAGATTTGATGCTCAAGAGATTTATTCCGCAAGCTTGATGATTGGTTCGCTTGTAGCCGATGCTCTTAATCTGTTGATGAACATCTACGTTGTTGTTAAGGGCCGTAAAGCTTCAAAGGATATAGAACCTGCAGTTGCCGGAGAGTGATCGTCATGGCACAGCAGAACATTTACGATAACGATAAATTCTTTGAATCCTTCAAAGGTCTTCGCGCAGACGAGATCAATTTCAATGATCTGATCGAGACACCGATCCTTCTTGGCATGATGCCTGATCTTAAGGGCAAGCGCGTTCTTGATGTGGGATGCGGTATGGGCCAGCATGCTAAACAGTATTCAGATATGGGAGCTTTATCTGTTCTCGGAACGGATATCTCTGAAAAGATGCTTGGCTTTGCGCGCGAAAACAATTCTGCAGACAATATCGAATATATGAGACTGCCGTTCGAAGATCTCGAAAAGCTTGACGGTCAGTTTGATGTGGTAACGAGTTCTCTTGCATTTGATTATGCCGAAGACTTCTGTGATGTGCTTAAGAAGATCAATGCTCTCATGGTGCCCGGAGGCAAACTTGTTTTCTCGACATCACATCCGATATCAACTGCTTATGACGGTGTCTATGACAGATACACAAGGACTGAAGAGGGAAAAAGACTTTATGCAAACCTTCATAACTACAACATCGAAGGCTTAAGAAAGTTCAGATGGTGCGTGGATGATTATGAAGTTTACCACCGCAGATTCTCTACGCTTATAAATAACATAGTATCTGCAGGCTTTATTATTGAAGAATGCCAGGAGTCGAATCTTCCTGAGGAGATTATCGAGAAGTATCCGGATAAGTTTGGCGGACTTTACCATCATCCTGATTTCATATTCTTCAGGTGTGGTAAGCATCCTGCTTAAGTATTTAAAAGAACTGCCTGTTAACTTATAATGTAGTAGTAATCCTTTGCATAAGGAGATTTTGTTATGAATAATTATGATGTCATCATTATCGGTGCCGGCCCGGGCGGAATATTCTCTGCCTATGAACTTGTTAACTTAAGACCTGATCTTAAAGTTGCGGTTTTCGAAGCCGGAAAACCTCTTGAAGAACGCAAATGTCCCATCGACGGAGATAAAGTAAAGAGCTGTATCAACTGCAAGTCTTGTGCCATCATGCGCGGCTTTGGCGGTGCAGGCGCATTCTCCGACGGAAAATATAACATCACAAACGATTTCGGCGGAACCTTGTACGAGCATATCGGCAAGGAAAAAGCATTAGAACTCATGAAGTATGTTGACGGCATAAATCTTGCCAACGGCGGTGAGGGAACAAAGCTCTATACGACAGCTGGTTCTTCCTTTAAGAAGATCTGCCTTGAGAATAAGCTCCATCTTCTTGATGCTTCCGTAAGACATCTCGGAACAGACAAGAACTATCAGGTTTTGGGCAACATCTTCGATATGCTCAAGGATAAGGTCGATTTCTTCTTCAATGCACCCGTAGGCGATCTTAAGGTGCTTGAAGACGGTACATATGAAGTCGAGTGCTTAGGCGAAGCCTATACATGCCGTAGATGTATCGTTTCTGTCGGACGTTCAGGCAGTAAGTGGATTGAGAAGGTCTGCAGCGAGCTTGATATAGAGACATTCTCCAACAGAGTAGATATCGGCGTCCGTGTAGAGCTCCCTGCAGTCGTTTTCTCCGATCTGACATCAGAACTCTATGAGAGTAAGATCGTTTACCGTACGGAGAAGTTTGAGGATAAGGTCAGAACATTCTGCATGAATCCTTACGGCTATGTCGTTACCGAGAATACAAACGGCATTGTAACCGTTAACGGACACAGCTTTGATAACCCCGAACTCCAGTCCGAGAATACAAACTTCGCTCTTCTCGTATCTAAGCATTTCTCAGAACCTTTCAAGGATTCCAACGGTTATGGTGAATCCATTGCAAGACTTTCAAATATGCTCGGCGGCGGTGTAATCGTCCAGCGTTTTGGCGACCTTACAAGAGGAAGAAGATCAAATGCCTCAAGAATCGAAGAGTCTACCGTAAGACCTACTCTTAAGGCTACTCCAGGCGATCTCTCGCTCGTTCTTCCCAAGCGTATCTTAGACGGTATCATCGAGATGATCTATGCACTCGATAAGATCGCTCCAGGTACGGCTAACGATGACACGCTTCTCTATGGTGTTGAAGTCAAGTTCTACAATATGGAAGTTGCCATCAGTGACAGACTTGAGACAAGATATCCCGGCCTGTTCGTGATCGGTGACGGAAGCGGTGTTACGCATTCGCTGTCACATGCGTCAGCATCGGGTGTGTTCGTAGCAAGGGAGATTGCAGAAGAGGCTTGATCAGAGCTTTTTCTCTTTGCGCTTTTTCAATACGAGAAGTATTGTAACTATTATCAGGCAGACGGTTGTTACGGCTGTCGTTGCAAGTCCGCCTTCCGGTCCGAATGCTCCGCCGGTAATGAGTGAAGATGCATTCTTGTCGTAAACTGCAGTAAAGATCGAATTTGCAGCATCATTACCTGATACCTGCAGTCCGTAGATATTACCTTGTGTAAGGTTCCATGCTGTGTGCATTGCGGAAGTCATCCAGATATCACCGGTAAGCAGGTATATCAGCGCGAAAAGCACTGCGATGAGTACCAGGTTAACTGACGCGAGCGGGGTATATCCGCTGTTGAGTGAATGGAATGCAGAGAATACCAGGGAAGAGACTATGATGCCTACGGCAGCCTTGTATCTCTTGTTGAAAGCAGTGATCATGTATCCTCTGAACATCAACTCTTCTGAAGCACCCTGAGGGAACCACATAAGAAGGTTAAAGAGGAATACGCCTATTCCGGAAAGATTGAGAGAAAAACCGCTGAATGTTATCTGACCGGTAAGGAACATGATGCCTACTGTGCAAGTCATCATGAGGAAACCGAAAACAAATCCCAGTCCGTAGTGTAAGGCGATGTGTTTTCCGCTGGACAAAGGATAACCGCATGCGGTGACTTTGTTCTTGAATCCTTTGATCTTCCAGACTCTTCCGGCATGGATGAAATAGGTGATGATGATAAGTACATATCCTAATGACATAAGAGTCAGGAAGAGCGGATCCTTGAAGAAGATGCTGAACACCTCAAATGTCTTATCAAATACGTCTTCAACAGTGCTTACATCTGCGAGGTCCTGGATAAACTTCGAATACTCTGCTTTTCTCATGTAAGAGACGACAACTGGTATTATAGCCAGCAACTGGTAGACAGAAAGAACTGCAAGAGGATAAATGGTCTCGTTGAAGATGAAGTTGGCATCGTCGTAACGCTTGTTGATCTTTTCCCAAAGTGTCGGTTTGCCGCCTTCAAGTCTTCTTTTGACTTCCTTTGCGTTAACTGTATCAATGGCAAGCGTATAACGCTCGCTGTAAAGGAGTTTCACGGAAATAAGAACGAGTAATGCGGTCAGTACCAGAGTTGCCAATGAACTAATTATGAGTCCTGCAAGATTGGTTTTGCCTACAAGAACGTCTCCGATACCGTAGAACTGTCCGTGTACGGGGAGATAATTATAGAATTCATCACGTTCGGATACAGACTGGATACAGGTTACACATACCGCTACCAGAGTTAAGAAGATCGGAAGGAATGCAGTCTGTGCTGAGATTACTGTGTCATTGATTACGGAAATAAGGATCGTAATGGATGCGATAAAAACTTCAAGAACGATAACATACAGATACAGAGCAAGGAATGCATCGATCGTGTATCTTCCGACGAGGAGTGCGGATATGGTAGCGACAAATATAGAAGGTATTAATGCTTTTAGGACAATGCCTCCCAGGTAACCTAAGATAATCGCATATCTCGGCTGGGGAGTAAGCAGGATGCCTGTAAACGTACCACGCTCTTTCTGACCGGCGATTACATTCGTACCGATGCTCATTGATGTATAAAGCAGAATGATAAACAACAGTATCGGAATGAATGTCTTGCTCAGTGATTCGATGATCGCTCTGAAGCTGTTGGTGTTGGCAACAGTAATTACCGGTTTTTCAATTATCGTGGAATCGGAAACGGAAGTGATGGCAAGACCGAAATCTGCGCGGATATCAGCCTGGTAGTAATAGAGATATTCATCAACAAAGTCGTCTTTCATGGACATGTATTCCAGAGAATCAGTTCTGTAATATGTCAGAAGCTGAGGTTTGTCTGAAGTAAGTCCGTTGAGACGGTTGTCTACCTGTTCGTCGAAATCTTTCGGGAATACTAAAGTGAGATATGCATCATTATCGTGCATCCATTCACTGAAGGAAACGAAATCATAAATAGCGTCGGTCTCTTTATAAATGAATTTGGTTGATCCGTATCCGTCGTAATTGTACTGGAATGAAAAAATGTTACGCCAGTTGCCCCACAGATCATCCGGATCTCCGTATTCACTTGCTTTCTGGTCACGGTAAGGCTGGGTCTCTTCGTTGAATTTAACAAATGAATCAGGAGCGTTTACGACGATAACATTGTAAACTTCATCGCTGAAAAGATGATAAGGAAAACCGTAGATCAGAAATGAGACGGCTACACAAACAAGAACTGCAACGAAAGATAATGAGACAAGGAAAGAAGCAGATGAAGCCATTGCGCCCGTCTGTCCTCTTTTGCGGAAGAAACTTCCTATAATTGTCTTCATTCCTTTTTTAGCAGTCATAAGCCTGATTCTTATTCCTTATGGTGTTTAACGTAGATTGTAAAGAATGCCTCTTCGAAAGTGTTTACCTGTGTCTGTGCAATAAGTTCGTCAACCGTTCCCTGAGCAACGATCGAACCGTCGATAAGCATTGCTATTTCGTCACAGAGTTCCTCGGCGACGGAGAAGATGTGTGTTGACAGGATGATCGCATGCCCCTTATCTCTTAATTCCTTAAGATAATCCGTTACCTGTTTGGATGTGAGGATATCAAGTCCGTTCGTCGGCTCATCGAAAATAATGACCGGTGGATTATGGATAAGGCTTATTGCGATAGATATCTTCTGCTTCATACCGGTTGATAATTCCTTGAAGCGCTTTTCGGCAAAAGGAGTGATGCCGAATCTTGCAAAACTCTCATCGCGTCTGTCTCTTAATTCAGATTCGGGAATATCGTATAACTTTGCAAAGAATTCAAATAATGCGTTCGGTGTGGACATAGGATCCAGCTTGATCTCATTTGTAAGGAAACCGATTTTCTTATGTATTTCAAGAAGGTTTTTATCGGCGGACATGCCATCGATAAGGATTTGGCCGGATGTCGGCTTCATAAGTGTCGCGATCATCTGCATTAATGTAGTCTTGCCGGCACCGTTCGGACCGAGAAGACCGAAGATCTGTCCCTCATGAACTTCAAAGCTTACGCCTTTGACAGTTTCATGATCCTTTGTATAGCTTTTGTGTACATCGATCAACTGGATCATTTATTTTCCTCTTTCCTGAAAGTCCTCGCGAAAACTGCGAGAGCAAGTCCTATGTTGAGTGCAAAAACAAGTATTACGTGCCAGGCTTTGTTCTGGGCATTGAATGTCTCAGAGATAAGTTCCAAGGAATTGTGTGCCGGTATGAAGTATTCGAGTGTCGTAGGTCTGGTGCCTCTGAACAGCTGGAAGAAGAAATCACCAAGGAAATAAACCAGCGGAAGCTGAAGGTTAACGGTAATGTCTTCCATATTCTTCAATGCAAATACTGTTGAGACACAGACTGCAGTGAGAAGAAGAACCGTTATCGGAATGGTCAGAAGTACGATGATGAGTTCTCCCGGCGTAAGGAACATTCCGAAGGGAAGAAGTGACATTGCATCATTGCTTCTGTTGAGCCATGATGACAGGAACAGAAGTGCAAGAGTTATGCATGAGGAGAAAGTTACAACGGTATTTATCGCCAGTATCTTTCCGATATATATTTTCTTCGCTGATACAGGTGTCATAATGAGTTTGTCCATAAATCCTCTGTCACGTTCGGATGCGAACATATCACTGACGAGTGAGTAAGTCGTGTAATACATCATCAATAACAAAACGCCAGCTACGACTCTTCCTGCAGAATTGTTTGCAACTGTTCTGTAGTCTTCAAATTCGGTTACCGGATTAAAAGTGTCTACTTCGAAGAGGGAACTGCCTAATGAAGAATAATCACCGCCGAGTGTATCGATCAGCGTAGCCTGATATTCTGTTAATACACCGTATTCAAACTGCTCGGTCCTTGTATATGCAGTTAATGAATTTGCATCAAAAGCAAGGAAAATAAGTGCGCCGCTTACGGCTTCAGTATTTTCGTTGGAAACTTCATTGTAGTAAGCACGTACTTCATCATCGAAAGAGTGTTCAAAATCGCCTGCGAAAAAGAGACAGACTATCATGCCTTTGCGAAGTCGTTTTACATATTCATCATTATTGTTGGAAGTGTAGTTTTTGAATTCTTCGAATGTCATGTCTTCATATTTGAAAGCCTTGGCATCGACTGTAGCATCAACATATTCGTGGAATGAATCCGGAGCATCTACAAGCAGAACAGGCAATTTGTTCAGTGTTCCGGTCGACATGTAATTGATCAAAATAGGGAAGAGATTAAGCATGCCGACAAGAAAAACAGCGGGCAAAAGAAACAATGTAAATGTTCTTCGCCAGCTCGAAAACAGTTTGTTTATTTCCCATCTGTAAACTGTAAGTACTTTGTTCATAGAGTTATTTTAATTTAACAGGTTTATGAATTCTATCCGATAAAATGAAAATTTGTGAAAACATTGTGGTTATATGAACCTGAAATGCGGTTATTTTATTGTGTGTAAGTTGAACAAATACAAACTTGCAAACAAAAAGAATTACTTGCCAAAATTCTAAAAAATGTTTGTTGACACCAAATGTAAAGAAATGTAGATTTATTTATATCCAAACAAGAAAATACGGAGGTTCTTTTAGAATGGATACAGAAAAGAAAGACGTTAAGGCAGTAGCACCTGTTGCTACACCTGCACCTGCAGCTGCTCCTAAGGCAGAGCCTGCTAAGGCTGCTGCAAAGAAGCCCGCTGTTAAGAAACCCGCTGCTAAGAAGCCTGCTGCAAAGAAGGCTGCTAAGAAGCCCGCTGCTAAGAAGGCTGCTCCTAAGGCAGACGCTAAGAAGGCTGAGGCAAAGAAGCCTGCTGCAAAGAAGGCTGCTGCTAAGAAGCCCGCTGCTAAGAAGGCAGCTGCTAAGAAGCCTGCTAAGAAGGCTGCTGCTCCTGCAAAGAAGGCTGAGATCATCTTCCAGATCGATGGTCAGGAAATCTCTGCTGCAGCTATCGCAAAGAAGCTTCCCAAGGCTGGCAAGATCTATGTTGTAGCTAACGAGAAGAAGGCTTACGACGTTGACGGTAACGGTGTAGATCTCTTCTGATTTTAGTCAAAAGATTAGAACAAATCAGGGTTGTCTCAAATGAGGCAACCCTTTTTGTTTCTCTGTGTTAAAATGATTGCCGTGAAAATCAGAAACAGATGAAGGAATGACAATGCCGCTTCTTACACTTAACAACATTACGATGAACTACGGACAACGCCGCATTTTGGACGGTGTATCTTTCCGTGTGAATAAAGGCGACAGGATCGCTTTCATCGGAGATAACGGAGCAGGCAAGTCAACACTGTTCAAGATCATTAAGGGTGTACTTACTCCTGATGACGGAGAGGTTATACTTCATGGTAATACGATTGCCGGTTATCTTTCACAGAATATGGACGAACAGGATCTTTCCGGTGCTTCTTTAAAACCTTCAAATCTTTTGGATCTTGAATTGAAGATCGAATCTGTATCTGGAAAGATCTCGCGTGCATCTGAATCACAGACTGACACTGCGCCGCTGGTTGAAGAGTTATCAAAACTTCAGTCACAGTACGAAGCTGCAGGCGGTTACGATTACGAATACAGACTTAAAGATGCACTCGCAGGTTTAGGCCTTTCCAATATCCATGACAGAGATGATTTCACTGATCTCTCAGGTGGAGAAAAGATGAGAGTCTGTCTTGCAAGACTTATTGTCGACAGGCCTGACATTCTCCTTTTAGACGAGCCTACAAACCATCTCGACATGGAAGCTGTCGAGTGGCTTGAGAAGTTTTTATCATCTTATGGCGGAGCTGTTTTCGTAATCACTCATGACAGACATTTCATAGACCAGGTCGCAACAAAAGTCATTGAACTTGATGGCGGCCACATCACCGAATATAAAGGCGGTTATACAGACTACAAAGAGCAGAAGGAGCATTTCATCAAGTCACAAAGCCTTGTAACAAAGGCACTTGAAGAAGAGCTTGCTCATCAGCTCGATGTTAAGCAGACAATGCTCTCACACCGTAATATCAGCGGTTACCATCAAAGAGAAAAGATGGTTGCAAAGCTCGAAGACAAGCTGGAGGAAGCACGATCAAAGCTTCCTTCCGGCTATGCGAAAATGAGTTTTAACGCGCAGCCTCTTGAACGTACGGGAAGATCTGACAGGATAATCCTTCAGGCAAAAGAACTTGCAATGAAGTTTGAAGACAGTGATTCGAACCTGTTTGATGCTCTCTCTTTTGAAGTTACCGCAGATGAGAAACTGTTTCTTGCCGGTCCCAACGGATGTGGTAAGACAACACTTTTAAAGCTTTTGTCAGGACATGCCGGAGAAAAACTTAAGGGTTCATCCGGAACCGTTCTCATCGGTTCTGCGCAGTCGATGGGATATATGGAACAGTTTGTTCCGTTTGACGATGAGGATCTCAGCTGTTTTGATGAACTCGTCTCAAGAAGCGATATAGGTACGACTGAAGCAAGAAGCCTTCTTGCAAGATTCGGATTCAGAGGCGAGGATGCATTCAAGAAGATTTCAATGCTTTCCGGCGGTGAGAGATCAAGATTGTATCTATGCTGTCTTCTTAAAGAGAACCCGGATATTCTTTTCTTAGACGAGCCTACAAATCACCTGGATATCAATTCCAGAGAGATATTGGAGGACGCAATCAAGGAATACAGCGGTGCCGTTGTATGCGTCAGTCACGACAGATTCTTCATCGATAAATGTGCAGATAAGGTACTCGGGTTTAAGGATAAAAAGGCTGAACTCTACGATTCATATTATTTCTATCGTAAGGCTGTTCTTACTGATCCTTCAGCTTCGGTTGCGGCAGAAGAACCTAAACAGGAAAACGAGAATACGGTGAGAAATGCCAACCGCGCCCAGGGAAGAAAAGAAGCTGCTAAGCGCCGTCAGAGGATATCTGATATCGAGAAAGAGACAACCAGACTTGAAGCAGAACAGAAAGAACTTGAGGCTAAGTTCGGCGGTTCGTGCAGCAGTGAAGATCTCAAGCGTTACGAAGAAAATGCCAATAAACTTGCATCGCTGTATGACGAGTATTTTGAATTGAACGAGGAATAACGATTTATTTTCTAATACTTTTTTGAGTCCTAATAATATAGTAAAATAAACTATATTGTTCTCGGAGGTAAACCCGTATGCCAATGACCATGACTCAGAAGATTCTTGCTGATCATGCAGGGCTGGACAGCGTTGCCCCGGGAGATCTTATCGAAGCCAAACTTGATTATGTTCTGGGTAACGACGTTACCACTCCGCCGGCAATAAAAGTTTTCGAGAAGCTCGGTGTAAAAAATGTCTTTGACAAAGACAGAGTTCTCATGATCCAGGACCACTTTACTCCGAATAAAGATATCAAATCAGCTGAACTCAATAAGACGATGCGCTGTTTTGCGCGTGAGCATGAGATCACTCATTACTATGAACTCGGCCGTAAGGAGATGGGTATCGAACACGTTATCCTTCCTGATAACGGAATAGTACTTCCCGGTGATCTTGTTATCGGCGCGGATTCTCATACATGTACATACGGTGCATTGGGCTCATTCTCAACCGGCGTCGGTTCTACCGATCTTGCGTGTGCAATGGCAAGAGGCGTTACATGGTTTAAGGTTCCTGAAGCGATCAAGGTGAACCTTAGAGGAACCCTTAAGAAGTTTGTTACGGGCAAGGATCTGATCCTTACCATCATCGGTAAGATCGGAGTGGACGGTGCACTTTATAAGTCTCTGGAATTTGACGGGGAAGGCATCAAAGCTCTTTCGATGGACGGCAGACTTACCGTGTGCAACATGGCGATCGAGTGTGGCGCCAAGAACGGAATATTCCCTGTAGATGACGTCACGTTGAAGTATATCTCCAAAACGAATCTTGAGAGATTTGCAAAGAACAGCTACAAGGTTTACACAGCAGATGAAGATGCAGAATACAGTCAGGTTTTGGATATCGATCTTGATGACATTGACCTGACGGTTGCTCTTCCTCATCTGCCATCAAATACAAAGAAAGCTTCAGAATGCATAGACATGAAGATCGACCAGGTAGTGATCGGTTCATGCACGAACGGAAGACTTGAGGACATCGGAACTGCCGCTGCCATTCTTAAGGGTCAAAAGGTTCATAAGGATGTCAGGTGCATTGTTATTCCGGGTTCCCAGAAAGTATACAGGCAGGCTTTGGATAACGGCTGGCTTAAGGATCTGGATGATGCCGGATGCGTTATCTCCACACCTACATGCGGGCCTTGTCTTGGCGGTCACATGGGCGTTCTTGCAAAGGGCGAGAGATGTGTATCCACTACAAACAGGAATTTTGTAGGACGCATGGGTGATCCTGAGTCCGAAGTTATTTTGAGCGGTGTTCCCGTTGCAGCAAGTTCAGCTATTTTAGGACGCATCGGAACGCCTGATGAACTATAAGGAAGGAGGATCTGCATGAAAGTCAGCGGAAAGGTTTTTAAGTACGGCGACAACATCGATACAGATGTCATCATTCCTGCAAGATATCTCACATCAGCAGATCCCGAGCATCTTAAAGAACACTGCATGGAAGATATAGACATATCATTTAAGGACCGTGTCAAACCGGGCGACATCATGGTAGCCGGAAAGAACTTCGGATGCGGTTCTTCAAGAGAACATGCGCCCGTAGCGATAAAGGCAAGCGGAATATCCCTTGTCATCGCCGATGATTTTGCGAGGATCTTTTACCGTAATTCGATCAACGTGGGACTTCCCATTTTAGAGTGCCCTGAAGCAGCACAGAAGATAAATGACGGAGATGAGATCGAAGCAGATTTTGATACGGGAATTATTACTGATAAGACTACGGGTGAGAGCTTTGCTTCTAAGCCTTTTCCGGAGTTTATAAAGAACATCATGGCAAACGGCGGACTCGTCGGTTATACGGAGTCCGAATTGAAGGATTAAGGACGGGGAGATGGGTAAAAAATACAATATCGCAGTAATTCCCGGTGACGGAATCGGTCCTGAGATCACAACAGCTGCAATTGAAGTATTGGAAGCTGCTGCTTCCAGAAAAGATATTGAGATCTTCACAAAGGAACTTAAGGCAGGCGGAGCTGCAATAGACGCATTCGGAATCCCGCTTCCGCAGGAAACGATCGATTCCGCAAAGGAAAGTGATGCAGTGCTGTTAGGCGCAGTAGGCGGTCCGAAGTGGGATAATGTTGACTCTGAGATACGTCCTGAGAAAGCACTCCTCGGATTGAGATCCGGATTGGGCTTATATGCAAACATCAGGCCCGTAATCGTTTTCGATGAGCTTAAGGATGCTTCACCGCTTAAGAATCCCGGAAAGATCGATTTCATTATCGTAAGAGAACTTACGGGCGGAATCTATTTCGGCAAAAACGGCATATATCAGAGTGGTGACCGCCTTCCTGACGGAACGGTTAAGGGTCAGGTCGCATTTGATACAGAGAGCTATTCCGAGGGTGAGATAAACAGGATCTTAAAGATCGCATTTGAACTTGCCATGAAGAGAAGAAAGAAGGTTACGCTCGTTGATAAGGCCAATGTCCTTGTAACAAGCAGACTGTGGAGATCTTTGGCAAGTCAGATGAGCTTTGATTATCCTGAAGTCGAGCTTGAATCCCTTTATGTGGATAATGCGGCAATGCAGCTCATCGGAAGGCCTTCAAGCTTTGACGTTATAGTAACTAGCAATCTTTTTGGAGACATCTTATCTGATGAGGCAGGACAGATCGCAGGTTCCATTGGAATGCTTCCTTCTGCTTCCATCGGCGGAAGCGGCATGCCCGGTCTTTTCGAACCTATCCACGGATCCGCGCCCGACATTGCAGGTCAGGATAAGGCTAACCCATTCGCAACAATGCTTTCCGTAGCGATGATGATGAGAACATTGGGCGAAGATGAGATAGCTTCCGAGATTGAGAATGCCGTAAAGAAGACCCTTGCAAGCGGTCTTAGAACAAGTGACATAACCTTCGTAGATGAAGGAAAAAATATAAAACTTGTCGGAACGAAAGAGATAACAAAAGCTGTTATCGAGAATCTCTGACAATAAAAGAAAAGAGGAATCAGCGATGGCAAAAAAGCTTGTCGCAGTAATCGACATCGGTTCGCTCACAGCGAGACTTAAGATATTTGAGATAGGTTCCAAGGGCAAACCCAAGGAAATAGAGGCAGTCCGTAAGTTCACGGGCCTCGGCACTCAATCCTACAGCTCAGGAATCATTCAGTCAGCCCAGGTAGAAGAGCTCTGCAAGTGTCTTAAGATGTTTGACGAGAAGTGCAGGGAATACGGCGTTGCCCGTGTATTCTGCGTAGCTACATCTGCTTTCAGAGATGCTTCAAACTCTGAAGTTGTAATCGAGAAGGTAAGGACCAGAACCGGATTTAAGATCAAGGTCCTTGATAACTCGATGGAGCGCTATTATCAGACCCTGGCCGTCCAGGCTATCTATCCTGATTTTGCAAAGATAATCTCATCAGGAACCATGATGCTCGATATCGGTTCAGGATCCATCCAGGCTTCCGTTTACGATAAAACCGAATTCGTATTCAGCCAGAATCTTTTGCTCGGATCTTTGAGAATTGCAGGCATGCTTAATGACCTTCAGAGCAGGACTACTCATTACGATGAGGTTCTCCAGGAATTCATCGGCCAGGATTTAGATGACTATCACGCAATGGAACCTAAGGGGATAATCTATAAGAGTCTCATAGCATTCTCCGGCGAGATGGGCTATATCAAGCAGCTTGCGGGATATGATGCCATGTCTTCCGTTACGCTTACAAAGGAAGAATTCCTTAAGGTCTATAACTTCCTTCTCAAGGTAAGACCTAACGATCTGACGCTCGAAAAGAACATCCCTTCGATGATCGCTCCTTTGCTTCTTCCTACGGCGCTGATCGTAAAGAACATGCTTGATTATACCGGCGTTGAGACTATCTACATGCCTCACGCATCTTTGTCAGACGGAATCATTTATTACTACTGCGTTAACTCACAGGGCCTTAAGACGGAGATATCACCTGACAGTTATCTTATTTCCGCATCAAGGCATATCGCAAAACGTTACCGTTCAAGCAAGAAACATATTGAATATGTTGAGAAAACAGCGCTTCAGTTTTTCGATGAGACAAAAAAGATAAGCGGTTTGGGAAGCCGTGACAGATTGCTTTTGCAGGTTGCGGTAATACTTCATGAGATAGGTAAGTTCGTTCACGCCAGAAACCACAGTGATGCGGCTTATTCAGTTATCAAGAATACAAATCTTATGGGACTTGATCACGATGAGATCAATATGGTTGCCATGATCGTAAGACTTTATCCGAGAAACAAGCCTTACGACAGCTACTACTATTCGATACTGCCTTCTGACCAGAAGGTCATCGTGTCAAAGCTTGCATCCATTCTCAAGATCGCTGATGCAGTCGATGCTTCACACAAAGAGAAGGGTAAAAAGATCTCATGCAAGATAAAGGATAACGAGTTTGTTATCACCTGTGATACTTCTGAAGATATGTCTTTTGAGAAATGGGCATTCGAGAACAGAAGTGTCATGTTTGAAGACGTTATGGGAATCAAGCCGGTTCTCAAGACCAGGAGGGAAGGCTAATGGCAGTTAAGAAGAGCGCAGCATCGCGCAAGGCAAATACATCAACAGGTAAGGCGGGAACACCCGTAAAGAAAGCAGCAGCTAAAAAGCCCGCTGCAAAGAATACGGCTGCTAAAAAGACGGCAGCTAAGAAGACTGAAGCAAAGAAGGCTCCTGCTAAAAAGACGGCTGCTAAGAAAACTCCGGCGGGGAAGACAGCTCCCAAGAAGTCATCTTCTTTCGTGGCTTCTCCTGAAGTTACAGACAGCGGATATTCAGAAGAAAATGCTACTTTCTTAAGCGGTAACGGCAGTTTTTATAACCGTGAGCTTTCCTGGCTCGAATTCGATGACCGTATTCTTCACGAGGCAAGAGATTCAAAGAATCCGCTTCTTGAAAGACTGAACTTCCTGTCTATTACCGCATCTAACCTTGATGAATTCTATATCGTCAGAGTTGCTTCATTAAGAGACATGCAGAGTATCGATTTTGCAGAGCGTGACATCGCCGGATTCTCGATCGATGAACAGCTCGAGAGGATCGATCAGAAGACGAGAAGAACAATGGCTCTCATGTATTCGACATATACGAGATCCCTCGTTCCTTCGCTCGCACAGGAGAAGATCTTCCTTAAGAACTACGATGAACTGAGCGATCAGCTCAAAGCAATTGCCGATTCTTATTTCAAGGCGGTTCTTTATCCTATCCTTACGCCAATGGCAGTTGACTCTTCAAGACCTTTCCCGCTCATTTACAACCGCATGCTCAACATGTGCGTAATGCTCAAGAACGAGCCTAAGAACGTAAAGCTTCAGGAGAGAGCAACCTTCGGACTTAAGAGCGATAAGAAAAAGAAGTCCGACGATGAAGATAAGTACATGTATGCGACCGTCCAGATCCCTACGGTCGTTAAGAGACTTTACCAGATCCCTACAGAAGACGGAGACATCTTCGTTCCTGTTGAGCAGATAATAAGAGCCAATACCGATATGCTCTTTGACGGTCAGACCGTTCTGGCTACTGCGTTCTACCGCGTAATGCGTAATGCTGACCTTGATATTGACGAGGACGAGGCAGAAGACCTTCTTAAAGAGATCGAGACACAGGTAAGACGAAGAAGATTCGGTGAGATCATCAGGCTTGAAGTCCAGGATGACATTGATTCTGATCTTCTCCATTACATCGTAGATGAGCTTGAAGTTGATGAAGCCGATATCTTCAGTGTTAACGGCCCCATCGACCTCACATTCCTTTCAAAGCTGACTTCAGCCTGCAAGGGCAAACACCCCGAACTTTGCTACAAGGCTCACGATCCTGCTGAGGCTGCTTCATTTGACGGTCCTGTCAGCGAGCTTGATATTTTCGAGCAGATCAGGGAGAAGGACAGAATAGTCCACCATCCTTATGAGACATTCGAACCGGTGCTTGAATTCGTTAAGCAGGCCGCAAGAGACCCCAATGTTCTTGCGATCAAGCAGACGCTTTACCGTGTATCCGACAGATCACCTATCATCGCATCGCTTTTGGAAGCTGCGCAGAACGGTAAGCAGGTAATGGTACTTGTTGAGCTCAAGGCAAGATTTGATGAAGAGAACAACATCAACTGGGCAAAGAAACTGGAGAATGCAGGATGCCATGTAATCTATGGCCTTGTAGGTCTTAAGACTCACAGTAAGATCACCCTTGTTGTGCGCAAGGAAGAGGATGGCATCAGAAGATATCTGCACCTTGCCACAGGTAACTACAATGATGTAACAGCCAAGATCTATACCGATCTCGGTCTGTTCACGGCTAACGAATCTTTCGGTGAGGACGCATCAGAATTCTTCAACATGCTCTCGGGATTCTCAATCCCGCAGTCCTGGAGAAGACTTATTCCCGCACCTCTCTGGATGAAAGATTATTTCATAGCTAGGATCAGAAGAGAAGCTGCTAATGCCAAGGCAGGAAAGCCTGCGCACATCATCGCAAAGATCAATTCGCTTGTTGATGAGACAGTGATCAAGGCTCTTTATTCAGCATCAAATGCGGGTGTTAAGATCGATCTCATCGTAAGAGGCATCTGCTGCTTAAGAGCCGGCATTCCCGGAATGAGCGAAAACATCACGGTTCGCTCCATCACCGGACGTTTCCTTGAGCATTCAAGAATCTTCTATTTCTTTAATGAAGGTCATGAGGATATCTATCTTGCATCTGCAGACTGGATGCCCAGAAACCTTAACCGCCGTGTCGAGCTGTTGTTCCCGGTCGAAGATCCGGACTGCCGTGCACGTGTTAAGGAAGTGCTTGATGTAGAACTGGCTGATACAGTCAGGGCTCATTTCCTTTCACCTGACGGTTCATACCACAAGCTCGATCTCAGAGGTAAGGAGAAGGTAGATTCACAGCAGAAGCTCATCGAACTTGCTGATGCAGCGATCGCCGAGAGACATAAGAACGTTGATAATCACGAGTTTATACCTGAGGAGAGTCCCAGAGACTGATTTTACATGCAGCTCTCAATCAGCTATTATAAATAGGTTGAATATTATTATTCAGCACGTTAAGGTTATCGGGAGATGAGATTATGTTAAAGAGAATTAAAAACAACCATAAGAGCAGACAGGCATTTACACTTGTCGAACTTGTTGTTGTTCTTATAGTTCTTGCAATACTTGCGGCTGCAATGGTACCTGCTCTTACCGGATATATTAAGAGAGCCAAGAGAGAAAGGTATTATGACGAAGCGCATTATGCTCTTGTTGCTGCGCAGAGTGTATTTAACGAATTGTATGCCAAAGGCGGTGTTACTGCCCAGGATCTCTCAAACGCAGGCAGATCTTCTGATACTAATAACATGAGCTGGACTGAATACAGCACCAACAAGGAGTGGGGCGATAAGGTGTTGACTCTTATGGACCGTGACAGATCTGATCAGCCTTATATCCTTGTAATCGGAGTCGGCTATACTCCGCTTGAAAATCCTGATGTAACTGATCAGAGAGCTTATACAGTTTACTATGTAGCATTTCTTGAGAATAAAAATGCTCCGGCAGTCTTTTATGTTAATGGAGAATGGAGATATAAGTATCCTACAGATGCTCCTGCAGCCATAAAAAAGACTCCATTTACAGTAAATGTTAATGGCACAACATATAATAGAAATCTTAATACGATTATCGATGGTAATATTCCTTTACAGTTCTATGTAATAAGCAATGTTGATAATCAGGCTGACAGTAAAATGTGGATAGATATCAACAATAAGAATTCTCTGATTAATCACAGCGAAGGCCATAACGGATATTGATAAGGTTTATAACTAATTAATTAAGGGTATCTCGTCACAGAAGAGATACCCTTTTTCTTTTGGTATGGTTTAAGATAACGTTAAGATAACCTGCCTGATTTAGTGATAGAATATCGCGCAGGGGGATAATAATATGGAATTTGTAATAAGTCATCTGGTCAAAAGTTATGGCTCCAAGCAGGTTCTTAAAGATGTAGATTTTGTCTTTGAAGAAGGCAGGATCTATGGCCTTTTGGGACGTAACGGATCAGGTAAGACCACATTTTTTAACTGTGTAAACAACGATATCGACATTAATTCGGGAGAGTTCTTTTTCCGGGGAGAAAACGGAGAGAAGACTCCTGTCATGCCGGAAGATATAGGATATCTTGTGTCGACTCCTACAGTGCCTGAGTTCATGACGGGCAGGGAGTTTTTGAAGTTCTTCATCGAAGTTCATGAAGAGATAAAGCCTGATAAGACGATAGACGAATACTTCGATTACATGATGGTTCCCGAAGATGACAGGGACAGGCTTTTGAAGGATTATTCGCACGGCACGAAAAATAAGATGCAGATGCTTTTGAACATCATTGCATCTCCGAAGCTCATGCTCCTTGATGAGCCGCTGACGTCACTTGATGTGATCATTGCCGAAGAGATGAAGAATGTGATCAGAAACCAGAAGCAGGGTAGGATAACGATCTTTTCGACGCATCTTCTTGATGTTGCAGTCGATCTTTGTGATGAGATAGTGCTTCTTCATAACGGAAGGCTTGAACCTATCGATAAGAGTAATCTCGGTGATGCTGATTTCAAGGAAAAGATAATCAACGCTTTAAGGGATGAGGACAATGGTTAATGAGTTTTGGAAAAACCTGGCCAAGATCATTCACTTAAGAAGCATCATCGGATATAACGGTTTGGTCTTTGCGCTCAAAAAGACACCTGTTATCGGAAAACTGATCCCGGACAGGCTTTATTCGACCACTTTTCTTAAAGTGATCTACTGGATCTTCCATATAATCGTTGAGGTCTTTAAGCTCTTCATCGGCAAGATCTTTGGCCTTGGCATGATATATCTTGCAGCGTTCCTTTTGTCTGACCAGTATATAGAGCATGAACTCGGAGGCGGCATGTCCCGTAGTGCTGTCTACGGCAATCTCGGTCTGTTTATGTTTCTTCTATATGCGCTTTGCGGAATCCTTATCAGGGTGCCGTATTTTAACTGCACCACAGAAAAGGAATACCTTGTCTTTATGCTCCGGATGGATGCTAAAAAACTGAATGAGACGCTTATCTGTTACGATCTTGCAAAGCTTTTTATCGGCTATGTAATGGCCGGAATCATTGCTGTAATTACGGGCGCTCCGTTTTGGCTCTGGCTCGGGATTCCCGTTCTGGCGCTGGCTGTCAAATTCCTTGGCATAGGACTTCAGATCCTCAGCTTCAGACTTAAAATAAAGCTTCACAAATCCCTTAAGATAAGCACTGTAGCTTATCTCATCAGATTAACCCTTGTCTTACTCGCCGGACCTTTCTTTATCGTTTTTATAGCGAACGGATATTTCATTCCGATGCCTCAGCTGGTAATCATTACCGTTCTTACGGTAATTGCCGGAATATGGGGCCTTATGATATTTATCAAGACCGATTCCAACCTTCACAGAAGGGCTCTGCACGATAATATAAACAAAACGGAAGTGAAGACAACTAGCCAGTATGATAACACGAAGAGCTTCAAGAAGATCAAAGCAAAAGGCAACATAAAGGGCAATAAGAAAGGTTTTGATTACCTGAATGCTTTGTTTGTAAAAAGACACTGGACTATGCTTTGCATGAAGCCTGTTATATTTACGATCATCGTTGTTGCGGTCATGATCCTTCTCGTAGCAGAGTTTATATATGGATACTATTCACGTTTCGGCTCAGAAAACTGCTGGAATATGGTTATCACTAACCTTGTTAATCTCTTTACTTTCAGAGCGTTTAACGATGCGCTTCTGCCAGTTGGAGATGATCCTGCTTTCGAGTTCCTCAGATACGTTGCCCAATTCCATCTGCTCGGCATGCTTATACCGCTTTCTATAGCAGATAACTCCTTTAAGAGCACGCAGGCTATGTTCATCAATTGCGATAACAGCCTTATGACATTCAGCTTCTTTAAACAGCGCGAAAAGATCATCAGGCTCTTCGATATCAGACTTAAGCAATTAATTAAGATTAATATCGGACCGGTCATAGCCATTGGCGCCTTTGCCAATCTGATATTGTTTGTTACAGGCGGTCAGAGTTATCCGGGCGAATATCTTGTAACCTTCCTTGCTGCATTTCTGCTGAGTGTTTTAACTTCAGTTACATGGCTTGCGCTCTATTATCTTTTCCAGCCGTTTACGACATCGGTTGTTGCCAAGAGCGGTGCGTACAGGATCACCAGCATAATCATCTACTCCGTAGCATCGATCATCGTATGGATCCCTCTGGCATCTTACATTCTTGTGCCTGTACTGCTGGTGTTTGCTGCCGGATATGTGTTCTTCCTGAGAAACCGGGTCAATAAGCTGGCTCCGAAAACATGGAAGATCAAAGCATAATCCCCAAACACTACATTAATAAGGATTAAGGACTTTCTCAATTTCTTGTGATAAAATCTAATATACAAGATTAGATATATGGAGGCCGGCTATGGACTTGCAGGGTTTTGTAAACATGCTCGAGATCTCGACTTGTATTATCTCTGTCGAGACTAAGGAAGACGGTTCTTACGGTGATATAAGGATTGTAACGGGCAATAATGCCTACATTTCCTCCATAGAACATGCTAATCCGGACGAGCCTCAGATGCTTACGAGTAAATTTGTCCCTAACAGCCTTTATCAGACTTATTTCCCTCAGGATCTTAATTTCGAGGATTTCTGCTTCAGATGCGCAGTGTTAAAAGAACCAATGCACACCTATGTTCATCCTGAGAGATATGATTTCTGGTTCAATCTTTATATGATGCCTTTGGGAAGCGAGGGAAATCTTCACTATTGCACATATTCCCAGAAAGTTACAAGAGACGCCGACAGTGAGATGATGAGCAACACATCTGCGACTGTCGCTACGGATGTTTTAAATACATGTATCAAGCTCAGAGGTGCCACTAACTTTAATCACACGATGGACGAGGTCATCTCTGATATTAGAAAACTCTGTGATGCACAGTCCTGCGTAATAATGCTTACTGATCACGAGAAGAGAACATGTTCCGTTTTGGGTGAATCACGCAATGAATACTCTATGCTTCCCAGTATGAAGACACGCTTAAGCGAAGATTTCTATGATCTTACTCTTTCGTGGAAGGATACGATCGGAGGGAGCAACGGTCTTCTCGTAAAGAACAGAAATGACTGGGAATATATAAAAGAAAAGAATCCTCTATGGTATGAATCTCTTATGGAAGCTCATGTCGAGAGCCTGGTCCTTTTCCCGCTTACATATAATGATGAGACACTTGGCTATATCTGGGCATGCAACTTCGATACTGAAAATTCTGTAAAGATAAAAGAGACTATTGAGCTGACCGTTTATTTCGTCGCATCCGAGATAGGCAGCCACAAGCTCATGGACAGATTAAAATATCTGAGTTCCATCGACATGCTTACAGGTGTTCTGAACAGAAATGAGATGAACAACAAGATCGATGCGATCAGAAACAGCAAAGATATTGAGCTTAAGGGTTTGGGAATCGTATTTGCGGATCTTAACGGCCTTAAGAGAGTTAATGACAATGAAGGTCATGAGGCAGGCGACCTGCTCCTTAAGAATGCAGCTATGGTCCTTCAGAACATCTTTGTCGGTGATCAGATCTTCAGGGCAGGCGGCGACGAGTTCATGATCCTTCTGACTTATACAACAGAAGATGTGATAAAGGATAAGATAGTCAAAGCAAGAAAGCTCTCCAAGAAGTACGGCAATGTCTCATTTGCTATGGGTTATGCATACCAGAACGATTCAAAAGACATTACCGGGGCATTGAAACTCGCTGATCAGAGAATGTATGAGGATAAGGCCAAGTACTATGTTGACCATCCGGAGTTCATGCGCTGATATAAAAGAATCTTCTCTTACTGACAAAGTGCGATAGCGATTAGCAGACCGGTGATCTTTTCCATTGATTCTTTGCAGATGAATTCATATACGCCGTGATAGTTGTGGCCGCCTGAACAGATATTCGGGCAGGGAAGACCCATAAACGACAATGTTGCTCCGTCGGTTCCGCCGCGGATAGGTTCCGTAAAGGGCGTTATGCCGACTTTTTCCATCGCACCGGTACATCTGTTGATGATCGCGGTATTGTCAGGAATGATCTTTTCTATCATGTTGTAGTAAGTATCGGAGATGTCAGCATCGATGATAACGCCGGGATTGTCTGACATAACCTTCTCACAAATTGATTTCATCCGTGATTTCTTTTCGTTGAATTTATTCATGTCATGATCACGGATTATGTATTTCATCACTGTTTTTCCGGTTGCACCTGATATGTCTGTAAGGTGGAAGAAGCCTTCGTGGTCACGTGTCGTCTCAGGTCTTTCACTGTCCGGAATCAGAGAATCGATCTTGCCGGCAATTCTTATCGAGTTGATCATCTTGCCGTAAGCGTCACCGGGATGTACGCCTCTGCCGGTAACGGTAATTACGGCACTTGCCGCGTTGAAATTCTCATATGAGATCTCTCCGATACGCCCGCCGTCGATGGTGTATGCAAAGTCAGCGCCGAATCTTGTAAGGTCGAAATGCTTCGTTCCTTCTCCTATCTCTTCGTCAGGAGTAAATGCAAGCCATATCTCACCGTGCAAGTCCTCGGGATGAGTCATAAAGTGTTCAGCCATGCACATGATCTCCGCAACGCCTGCTTTGTCATCGGCGCCGAGAAGGGTAGAGCCGTCTGTTGTGATCAGTGTCTGTCCTTTATACAGAAGCAGATCAGGAAAGTTCTCAGGTGACAATATTTTCCCGTTGCCGAGAGTGATGTCTTTACCGTCGTAGTTCTCGATAAAACGGGGAGACGTACACTTGCCCGGAGCTTCGGGAGACGTGTCCATATGCGCTATAAAGCCGATCTTGGGAGTGTTTACGTCAATGCCCGATGAAGCCTTGATCCTGCAGTAGATATAGCAATGATCGCTGTCGAAAAAGATTTCTTCTCCGGGAATGCCGATCTCTTTTAATTCGCTTATCAGGAGTTTTGCGAGATCGAACTGTCCTGCCGTGCTGGGAGATGTTCCCGTAGTCTCATCAGATGCCGTATCAACGGCTATATATCTCAGAAATTTACAGGTTACATCTTCATTCAGCATAAGCAGTCAGATTCTCTCGTTTTAAATTGTTTGGTGGAGCATACGGGACTTGAACCCGTGACCCCCACACTGCCAGTGTGATGCGCTCCCACTGCGCTAATGCCCCGTTCGAAAAGATTATACGTGGCGTTTTGCGAGAAGGCAACAAAACCTTTATAAATAGTGACTGCGCGTATATAACGCGGGCGTTAATATGCTATAATCCTTTGGAATAAATCTTTCCGGAGGATATGGATATGAGTATTACATCCCGTGATTATGTATCAGCAACAAATCCCGATTGCAAGGCAAAGCAGTACACGATTACAATCGACGGCGGCTATGAGGCTTCTGTCATTACATATGGCGCAGTTATTACAGATCTTATCGTTCCTGACAAGGACGGTAAGCCGACAGACATCATGCTCGGCTGCAAAGGCCTTGATGAATATATGGGTAATGGCGCCAATCACGGTGCTGTTATCGGCCGTTCGGCAAACAGGATCAAGGATGCTTCCTTCGTGATCGATGGTGTTAAGTATCAGATCCCCAAGAATGAAGGCGAGAATAACCTCCATTCAGGCAACCCCGGATACCAGAATGTGTTCTGGGACGCAGAGATCCTTTCCGAAGAAGAGGCAGATGAGATCATCCTCGACTCAAAGATCGCAGGCATTCCCGGATGTGACGGCGGTGCCGTACTCCTCAGCTACACGAGCCCCGACGGAGCTACAGGTTTCCCCGGAAACCTTGATACAAAGGTTCTTTACTGCTGGCTCGAAGACAAGACATTCCTTATCCTTTACTGCGGAAAGACAGATAAGGATACGATCTTCGCTCCCACAAACCACGCTTACTTCAACCTCCGCGGTGAGAACGCCGAAGGTACTGTAAATAACGACCTTATCATGATCAACTCTGACAAGATCACCATCAAGGACGACATGAACGTTCCTACAGGTGAGCTTAAGGACGTTGAGGGAACTGTTTTCGACTGCAGGGAATACCGCTTTATTGGCGAGCTCAACGACAGCGACGATCACCAGATGGTTATCTCCAAGGGTATCGACCAGAACTTCTGCCTCAATACAACAGCAGGCACATTCTCATTTGCTGCTGCAGTAACTTCACCTGAGTCAGGGATCACAATGGAGTGTCTTACTGACCTTCCGGGCATCCAGATCTATGCAGGAAATAACCTGGGAAGCCCGCTTGATATCAAGACAACAAAGGCATACGGCCAGTACGATGCCATCTGTCTCGAAGCTCAGCTGGTGCCTAATGCCGTTAACCTTACGGGATTCGATTCACCGGTGATCAAGGCAGGCAAGAAGGTATATCACGCCTGCGGTTACAGATTTGTATAATCTGTATTGCTCCGATTTGAACTGTTGGAGTATAATGCTTAGTTAATTAAAAACAATCTTTAAGAAAGAAGGAATGTTTTATGGAAAAGAAGAATCTCGATTGGTCAAACCTGACCTTCTCTTATCAGAAGACAGATAAGAGATTCGTAGCTAACTACACGAACGGCGCATGGGATGAAGGCGCTCTTATCGATGACGACATGATCGTCATGAGCGAAGACGCAGGCGTTCTCCAGTATGCTCAGACAGTATTTGAAGGCCTTAAGGCTTATGAGACAGTAGACGGCAGAATCGTTACTTTCCGTCCTGACCTTAACGCTGACAGACTTCATGACTCAGCAGTCCGCCTTGAGATTCCTCCGATTTCCAAGGAATTGTTCCTCAGATCAGTTCAGGAGACAGTTGCAGGCAATGCAGCTTGGGTTCCTCCGTACGGTTCAGGCGCATCTCTTTATCTGAGACCATATATCTTCGGTATTAACCCCGTTATCGGTGTTAAGCCTGCTGATGACTATCAGTACAGAATCTTTGCTACACCTGTAGGCCCTTACTTCAAGGGCGGCGCTAAGCCGATCGCTGTTAAGATCTCTGACTTTGACCGTGCTGCTCCGCATGGAACAGGTAACATCAAGGCTGGTCTTAACTATGCTATGTCTCTCCACGCAATCGTTACAGCTCATAAGGAAGGATTTGCAGAGAACATCTATCTCGATCCCGCTACACGTACAAAGATCGAGGAGACAGGCGGAGCTAACATCATTCTCACAGATGGTAAGGGCACACTCGTTGTTCCTAAGTCTGATTCCATCCTGCCTTCCATCACAAGAAGATCACTTGTTTACGTTGCTGAGCACTATTGCGGCATGAAGATCGAGGAGAGAGAAGTTTACCTCGACGAGATCATGAGCGGTAAGTTCACAGAGGGCGGTCTCTGCGGTACAGCTGCAGTTATCTCACCTCTCGGATCCATCAACGATCACGGCAAGGAATTCAAGTTCGCTTCCGGCATGGAGGAGATGGGCCCTGTCATGACAAAGCTCAGAGAGACTCTCACAGGCATCCAGATGGGTACTGTTGAAGCACCTGAAGGCTGGATCATGGAGATCAAGCTCTAATAGCTGTTCAATCAAAACAATAACAACGAGGCTGTCTCATATGAGGCAGCCTTTTTCATGGGTTAGTGACTTCTTTTATGAGCATCCTTTAGGACGGCATAACAGTAAAGGCCGATGCCGTCCGGAGCGTTGGGGTGGAAGTCGTTATACATGAATTTGGATTCCCCCTCATCCGCAATTACAGACTGAATTACAGGATCGGGATTTATAAAACGGTAGCCTTTGGCAATGCATGTCTGAGCAAGCGCTGACCTGAAGCGGTCGCCGCGCTCGATAAAACCTGTATCTGAAACCGTAAAAGACCAGGGCAGGATAAAATATATCTTGGAACCGGGTGATCTGGTTGTAAGAAGCTCTCCTAATTCTTTGCAATTTGTAGCGAATTCAAGAGCAGTCTGGGCACAGATCTCATCCTCGGGAAAAAGAATATCGTTGAGTCCGATTGCTATTACATATATGTCGGCATCAGGTATGTTATCAGCCTCATCTATAAGGTTATTCACGACCCAGCCGCTTTTTGAGAAATTGCTTATTGTTCCGGAGATATAAGGGGTGAGCGGCTGATACCACGGAATGTCTTCGGTTACGGAACCTGCTGTAATGCTGTCACCGAGAAAACAAAACGACTTGCCGCTTTGCATATCTTCATAAAGCTCTGAATCTTTGAGCTCATCAGTCATCCCGCCGTAAACCGGATATTCACGGTTTGCAACATAATATTTGTGGGCGGCAGGGTATATGACAAAGACTGCAAGAGAGCAAATAATGAGCATTACAAGAACAACCGATAAAACGATTGCTGTTTTGCTAATTCTTTTTTTGCCGTCAGCGCTTTTCATAGATAAATAATATCAGAGATTTCTCTGGACGCATTCAAACAAAAAGAGGACTTCGAATTGAAGCCCTCTTTTAAGTTCTGTTATTCAGATCAGATTAGAGCATGTGAGCTCTCAGATCCTCACCGGAAAGAGGTGAGAGGAGTGCAGGAGCGATGTCGAAAACAGTCTTGCAGCCGTAATCACCCTTCTGTGAGAGGCGGTATACTGCTCTTGCATAAGCTGTGAGAACGGAACCCGTGAACTCGGGGTTGGAATCAAGCTTTAATGAATACTCGATAACGTGCTTGTTCTCACCGTTAACGCCTGTCTTGCCAGTGCGGAATACAAATCCGCCGTGGTTGATCCTTGAGTGGTCTCTTACGAACTCTTCTTCGGAGATGAAGTGTACTGTCGTGTCGTAATCTGCGAAGTAGTTGGGCATTTCCTTGATCGTCTTTTCAATGAGGGCAAGATCAGCACCTTCTTCAGCTACTACAAAGCACTCTCTTGTGTGCTTCTGACGTGTTGTGAGTTCGGGGTTGGATCCAGATCTTACTGCTTCGAGAGCTGCATCTACGGGAATCGTGTACTGCTTGCCGTTCTTTACGCCGGGAACTCTTCTGATAGCGTCGGAGTGCCCCTGTGATACACCCTTGCCCCAGAATGTGTAATCCTGGCCTTCAGGAAGGATGCAGCTGCCGTAAAGACGGTTGATAGAGAACATTCCGGGATCCCAGCCGCCTGAGATGAGTGCTGTGTGGTTGGAACCTGCAGCAGCCTTATCAACATTTGCGAAATGCTCAGGGATCTTGGCATGAGTGTCAAAACTGTCGATTACGTTGAACATTGAAGCGTATTCGGGAGTCTGTGTGGGAAGATCTGTAGCTGAACCGCCGCAGATGATGAGAACGTCGATCTTGTCTTTCCATTCAGCAGCTTCGAAAGAAGGGACGACAGCAACGCCCTCTGTAAGAGTCTTAACTGTGGAAGGGTCTCTTCTTGTAAATACGGCAACAAGCTCCATGTCAGGGTTCTGACGGATAGAGAGCTCAACACCCTTAGCGAGGTTGCCGTAGCCTAAAATACCGATTTTGATTGCCATTTGGAATTCCTCCTTATGATTGAAGTAACAGAAAGTTACTTGTGTATTTATATTCGAACAGAATTATAGCATATTGTCTGCAACATTCTTTCGGAGGATTTTAGGTATATTTGTAGCGAAGTTTAAGGAGTGTAACAAAAAACGGTTCTTTGTATTATAATTCTCCTATGCCGAATTTAAAGTATCTGATAAGACGCGTTACGCGTATGGACTATAAGGCGATGAATGCCAAGATCAAGGATATCCACCAGAAGAGCGGGAAGTCCCGTGTGTGGATATTTTTCGATATGGTCCACTGCGGAAGGAAGTTCGGCGCCGGTTACATGGATTACTGGCTCTACGAGATGTATAACCTCACTGACGAGGAACGTGACACATATATCACCAGAGGCCGTAATTACGACCTGGTAAAGAGATATAACGATCCTGCATATACGGACCTTATCGATAACAAGATTGAATTCAACAAGCGTTTCGGAGAATTCCTCGGACGTAAGTGGATCGAGATAAGAAAAGATAACAAACAGGAAGTAATAGACTTCATCAACGATCACGATTTCCTCATGGCAAAGGCCGATCTTGGTTCATGCGGCAAGACAGTCGAGAAGGTCGACTGCAAGGCTGAACCCGCCGAAGCCATCTATGAGAGACTCGTTAACATGGAGCGCCCCCATTTCTTTGAGGAGATGATCGTCCAGCACCCGGCGGTAAGTGCCATCTATCCCTATGCTATTAATACCGTAAGACTTGTTACCATCCAGAGAGACGGCAAGGTGCACGTTGCAAGTGCATGCTGCAGATTCGGTAATTACGGTCACAGCGTTGATAACTTCAACAACGGCGGCATGACGGCTCCCGTTGATGAGAAGACCGGAGAGATCACGGATTTCCCCATAGATAAGACCAAGGTCCTTTATGAAAAGCACCCCATGACAGGTGCAGTATTTAAGGGATTCGTTTTCCCGATGTGGGATAAGGTCCTTGAGATGTGTACAAAGGCGGCTATGGTAGTTCCTCAGGTCGGGTTTATCGGCTGGGACGTATGCATTACGCCTGATGGTCCCGTTATCGTTGAAGGTAACGACTATCCGGGTCATGACCTTTATCAGCTTCCTGAACATACCCACGATAAGAAGGGCATCTGGCCCAAGTACCAGTTTTGATTTTCCCTATTGATTTCTGAAAACAGAAGAGTAAAATCTCGATTGTCAACTAAAAACGCAAAGAGGTTTACAATGTCGGAAGCAAGCGCTAAATCAAAGTCAAAAGTAACTAAAAACAGGGCTTTTATATATGATCTCGTTCTTATTGCAATATCTGCAGCCCTGATAACAGTGTGTTCATGGATCAGCATCCCTTTAGGACCGGTTCCTTTTACTTTGCAGACTATGGCGATCCTTGCTGTAATGCTTACCTGCGGCGGAAGAAGAGGCACGATCTCTATCCTGGTCTATCTTGCGATGGGTGCCTGCGGAATCCCTGTTTTCGCCGGTTTCAAAGGCGGAGTAACATCTCTTGTCGGTCCTACCGGAGGATTTCTTGTCGGATTTTTGATCGCCGGACTGATCTATTGGCTTTTAGAAAAGCTCATTTTCAAGAAACTTATGACTTCCACAGTCAAAACATGGATATTCGGCGCAATTAATTCAGTCATATTTGAAGTAGTCTTATATATCGTAGGTGTTATCTGGTTTATGACCGTTTATGCAGCAAAGACAGGTCCCATCGGTCTTGGCGCTGTTATGACCATGTGTGTCATTCCGTTCATCATTCCTGATATCGTAAAACTTATAGTTGCCGTAATTATCGGCGAGCGTGCGGGGAAATTGGTCAAGAATTAAGACTGGGTTAAGAATGGTCTCCTTTTAATTTGTTATAATGTTGTATGTTTCGGAAGGAATAACCGGACAGATTATGAGAATAAGGAGACCTATAAGTGGCAGAGAATACTGATTTCATTATTAAAGTTAATGAAGTTACCAAAGACTACGGCAAGTTTCAGGCTCTGAAATCCATGAGCTTTACCGTTCCCAAGGGTTCGATCTACGGACTTGTAGGAAGGAACGGCGCCGGTAAGACTACGATAATGAGAGTCATATCCGGACTTCAGAAGCCGACATCAGGAACCGTTGAATATGGCTTTGATCACAAGAAACTCGGCAATGTCGGTGCATTGGTCGAGCTTCCTTCAATCTATTCAAATCAGACAGCCAGAGAGAATCTGGTATATCAGTACATCAATCTCGGTCTTAAGATCGACGGATCAATCGAGGAAAACCTTCAGTTTGTAGGACTCGGAAATACCGGAAGTAAAAAGGCCGGCAAGTTCTCGCTCGGTATGAGACAGCGTTTGGGCATTGCGATGGCAATGAGCGGCAATCCAGAAGTCCTTATCCTTGATGAACCTATCAACGGTCTTGATCCGCAGGGAATCATTCTGATAAGAGATCTGCTCATTAAGTTAAATAAGGAGAGGGGTGTAACGATAATCATATCGAGCCACATCCTTTCCGAGCTCTCAAAGCTTGCCACTGATTTTGCTTTCGTTGAAGGCGGCAGGGTCGTAAAAGAGATAAAGGCCGAGGCTCTTGAAGATGCCGGAGGCCTTGTTACGGAATTCTATTCGGCAAACCCTGATAAACTGGTGCCTGTGCTTAATGCAAAGGGACTTACTGCGACATATGACAGTTCAACGGGTGTTGTTTATGCAAAGGGCTACTTCAACCTTACAAATGTTGTTCTTGCGGCTAATGAAGCAGGAGCAAACATTGCACGCGTAGTTCCCAGAGAGACTGACCTTGAGACTTACTTTGTAAAGCTTGTCGGAGGTGAGTCCAATGCTTAAACTTCTCGGATTTGAATTCAGACGTATTTTTAAGAGTATCTTCTTCTGGATAATTGCCGGATTCAGCGTTATCTGGCCTGTTCTGACAGCTGTTTTATACCGTGCACTGATTACTTTGGATCTTTCTGACGGAATCAAGTTCGGACCTGTCCGTCTTGGAACAGATGAGATCCAATACCTCACATGGATGATCGCAGTTGCATTTATTACTGAACTCCCTAAGTTCATCGCGCTGTTTACCTGTCTGCATATAGGCAGGGATTATTCTGACGGTATCATAAGAAATAAGATAATCTCAGGCCACTCAAGGATCGCAATCTATGGTTCTTATATAGTTACGCAGATGGTTGCCACTATATGTCTTTGCGTGATCTATATTGCTTCGGCTTTGTTCGGAGTTGCCGTATCCGGTATCGGAGTCGATCTGAACGGAGGAGAGATGTTTGCCAGATTCGCGACTGCGATAGTCGTTTTCCTTGTAATGACCGTATCCTTTACAGTTCTTGCCGTTATCTTCAGAAGACGAGCGTTGCCTTTGATCCTCAGTATACTTATTGCTCTCTCATCAAATGCAGTTGCATCCGTAATCGGTTATTTCAACACGCCCGGTAAGGCATGTGACGGGTATCTTGAGGTAAGAAACGAGAATTACGAGGAATTAGTCGAATTAGGTTACCTTGATGATGATACTGCTGATGAACTCATCGAAAAGAATGACAAAGATGCTTATATGGGTATCGGCTGGAAGATATTCCATCCTGTCTATGTAGTCTCTCCGTTCGGATTTGAAGGAGACTACCAGGCCGGCGGTGTCACAAGCCTTATAAGTAACAGCATTGAGTATCAGAAAGAACTTGATTTCTCGAATCATTTCATAACCCAGTCGTTCATGCTGGATGATATGGCCCAGGTTACGCCTCAGCAGTACAGAAAGATCGATTCGATGCAGATATCCTACGATGAACTTAACTGGATATATATCGGCAAGTCGGTTGCCTGGATGACGGTAATCGCAGCCTATGGTTTTGTAGTCTTTAGAAAGAAGAATATGTTCTGATGTTTTATCTTGATCACCGTTTAACAATCATAATCGGCGCTTACGGAAGCGGTAAATCCGAGATTGCCGTCAACATGTCTCTTGCCCAGCGAAAAGCGCTGCCGGACAAGAAGCTTCTCATTGCGGATCTTGATATCGTTAATCCTTTCTACCGTTCATCAGACTGCGGTGCTGTTCTTGAAGAAGCTGGCGTAAGGTTGATCACGCCTTTGTATGCCGGATCCAACGTTGATGCTCCGGTCCTTACTCCTGAAATGTACGTTATATTCGATGATGAATCCTATCAGGGCATTTTCGATATCGGAGGAGAAGATATGGGTGCCATCGTTCTCGGTTCCATCAAAAAGAGAATCGAGAATACGGATACAGCCATTTACATGGCAGTTAACACGTTAAGACCTTTTACTTCAGATCCTGAGCAGATCGCGATAATGACAAATGAACTTACTTCTGCGGCAGGCTTTAAGATCGACGGTTATCTCAACAATACGAATCTTCTTGAAGAGACTACTGCGGAGATGCTCGAAGAAGGAGAGAAGAAGATCCTTGAAGCATCAAAGCTTACGGGTATTCCGCTTATTGCCAACTGTGTGATGGAAGGCGTTGACATTCCTGAAGGAAAGCTTAATGATCATGAGCTCTTCAGAATGGAGAGAAAGATCCATTACGCATACTGATTTGGAACCGTTTGTTCCGGAAGGGATCGTTATATGAATACGGTTTATGTTGTAGGCCACAGAAACCCTGACACTGATGCTGTTGTATCCGCAATGGCTTATGCCGCACTTCGAAATGCAGCAGGTGACAGAAATTATGTTGCCGGAAGATTAGATCACTTAAGCGATGAAACCAAGAGAATGCTTGCCAAATTCGGCTTCTCTTCTCCGGTAAGGATCAAGGACGTAAGGACACAGGTAAGTGATATCGAGTTTGATAAACCTCCTGTTTTAGAACCTTCGGCTACTTTGAACCGCGCATGGAAGACGATGAACGATGACGGTACAACATCGATACCTGTCGTCAATTCCGACGGCACGCTCTTCGGCACTCTTTCTGCAGGAGACATTGCCACTTATACACTCGGCACCGTCGAAAACCCTCACATTACCGATCTGCCGCTCTTTAACCTTCTCGGAGTTATCGAAGGTCAGATAGCAAAAGACGGAAAGAGTGCGGATACCATTTCGGGAGACATTACTATCGCTCTGCCCGTAAACGGCAATCTGCCTTCGTTCACGGACAGTGACAAGATTGTTCTCTGCGGCAACCAGCCTGACATGATCAAGTATGCACTTGGAAAGAATGTTAATGCGCTGATCCTCTGCGGTGTCAATATCGATAAGGACCTTATCGATCAGTATAAAGACCGTGACACCTGTGTAATTTACACACCGTTTGATGCGCTCAGAACATCCAAGATGATCTGCCAGTCCATGCCGATCGAGCGTGTATGCGTCAGAGAGGGAATAGTATGTTTCCATCTTACGGATTACATTGATGACGTTCGAGATACAATTCTAAAGAGCCGATTCAGAAGCTATCCCGTGCTCGATGAAAATGATAAGGTTGTCGGAACACTCTCCAGATACCATCTCTTGAGACCTAATAGAAAGAATATAGTTCTTGTCGACCACAATGAATCGGCGCAGTCTGTTCCGGGTCTTGAGCAGGCAGAACTTCTTGAGATAATCGACCATCACAGACTTGCAGACATACAGACAACACAGCCTATCAACGTGCGTAATGAGACTGTCGGAAGCACAACGACCATTATTGCCGAGATGTATCAGGAAAGCGGCGTTACACCGGCTCCTGCCATGGCAGGTCTTATGGTGTCTGCCATCCTTTCTGACACGGTTATGTTTAAGTCTCCCACATGCACTGAACGTGACAAGGTCCTTGCAGGGCGTCTTGCCAAGATAGCCGGCATATCGATAGAGGAGATAGGCGCTGAGCTTTATGATGCTTCAGGCATTCTTGAACAGAGTGCGGAGCATCTCATCAAAACAGACTTTAAGGAATTCCATATTGCAGGGCAGACACTCGGCGTAAGCCAGATCATCTGTGTAGACTCGAATTCAATGATCGCCAGAAAAGGTGAGTTCCTTGAGACTATGGAGATGCTCAAGAAAAAGAACGGTTATGACATGATCATGCTGATGCTGACAGATGTTCTTGTTGAAGGTACCGTGCTGCTTTATATCGGCAGTGATGATACGATTCAAAATGCTTTCTCGGCCGAAGCTCATGACAACGAACTGTTCCTTCCTGGCGTAATGAGCCGTAAAAAGCAGATCATCCCGATGCTTACTGCATTGTGGGGCTGATATTGCAGTTTTATATTTTCAAATATCTGCTCCAATGATTATGTAAAATCATTGTTGTTTTATCAAATAAATGATATTATTTTTATCGGCGGAGTTATTTTCGACCAAGTACCTTAGGAGGAATTAAATATGGGATTGATTAGCTTAATCAAGAATGTGGCAGGAACAACCTTTGATTCTATTTCCAGCCAGATTCAGGATCAGTACCTTGAGTTTTTTACTCAGGATTCATTAGGTCAGGATATTCTTGTTAAGAAGGGCGCTAACAAGATGGAGAAGGGAAGAAACAAGGGTAATTCCGAAGTTATCTCCAACGGCTCCGTCATCAACGTACCTGAGGGATGCTTCTGCCTCCTCGTTAACAACGGTGAGATCGTAGACGTTGTTTCCGATGCAGGCGCTTATAAGTGGGATACATCAACAGCTCCTTCAATTCTTGCAAACAAGAATTTCGGTGAGAACGTAAAGCAGTCTATCGGTGACATCTGGAACCGTATGAAGATGGGCGGAGAGATTCAGCAGCAGCAGAGAGTTTACTTCGTAAACAAGCTCGAGATGATGAATCAGAACTTCGGTACACCTTCACCCGTACCTTACGCAGACCCTGAATACCGTAACATCTATATTCGTTTGAACGGTACATTCTCATTCAGAGTTGAGAATCCTGTTACGTTCTTCAGAAACATCGTTGGTAACGTTAAGGATGAGTACACGGTTGCAGAGTTCATGGGAACACCTGCTAAGCCGATGCAGCCTCGTCTTGAGTTCCTTGACAATATTACAGAAACACTCAATAAGTGCGGCGGCCCTTACCCGAACGGCATCATGTTCTCAACATTGCCTTCAAAGCAGGGTGAGTTCAGAAGATACATGGCTGACTGCCTTGATGACGAATGGCTCCAGAAGAGAGGTATCGTTGTAGAGACTGTTGCTATCGCTTCCGTTACACCTGACGATAAGTCACGTGAGAGAATCGAGAAGGTCGACGAAGCAAAGCTCTATGGTCAGGATCCCGGTGCTCTCGGCGCAGCTGTTGCTCTCGGTCAGACAGAGGCTATGAAGGCAGCTGGTGCTAACGCTAACGGCGCAGTTAACGGCTTTATGGGTCTCGGCATGATGGGCGCAGTAGGCGGCAACCAGGCTACAGCAGCAGGAATTAATGCAGCACAGCAGGCTCCTGTTCAGCAGGGCGGTTTCTTCGGCGGCGCAGCTCAGGCTCCCGTTCAGCAGGCAGCTCCCGTAGCAGCTGGTTGGACATGTTCTTGCGGCCAGGGCGGCAACACAGGTAAGTTCTGCAGCAACTGCGGACAGCCTCAGCCGGCACCTGCAGCAGCTGGATGGACATGCTCTTGCGGTCAGACAGGCAATACAGGTAAGTTCTGCGGTAACTGTGGTAAGCCTCAGCCTGCAGCAGCACCTGCAGCTTGCCCTAAGTGCGGCTTCAAGCCCGCTGACGGCAATATGCCTAAGTTCTGCCCTGAGTGCGGTACAAAGATCGAATAAGATCCATCGGTTCTTAAATAAATCCATTCGCGGGGTGTCTCGATCAGAGGCACCCCGTTTTTTGTTAGTGAAGATAATCAACAGTTATATGCATAGTTAGATCGGATGCAACCAAACATAACAAAGCAACAAGAATATTGACAATTCAGGTTGGTGGATAGCACTGCAACTGATTATTACAATTTTCATATAAACCGAATAAGGAGATTTTGTATGAAGAAAGCGTTGAAGATTGCAGGAATTGCTTTGTTATCAATAATCATTTTGCTTGCCGCTGCTTTTAGCATTTACTGGTATAGAAACATTCACTGGTATGATAAGTATGAACGGGCCTTTAGGACAGCTGAAGCTCGCGAAAAGCAGATTACGCTTCCGAAATTTAATCGATCAATTAAGAAAAAAGAGGTTCACTTCATGAAGTGAACCTCTTTTTGATTGGTTTAAGAATAACTGATCAGTTCTTCTCGGCAGTGTAACGCTTTCTCATGAAGAGTACGATGCCGGCAAGTGCGATTACAGAAACACCTGCGATAGCAGCAGTGCTTACAGCTTCACCTGATGAAGGAATGCTGGAAGCAGGGGCAACCGTGAATTTGGTTGTAACGGTTGCATTGGAGAACTTAATCGTAATCGTGTGTTCACCAAGTGACAATGTTTTAAGGTATTCAGGCAAAATCGTAATAATGACACTACCCTCTGCATATGTGAATTGGCTTATATCAAGGATCTTACCGTCTATTTCGATATAGCAGCCACCATCTTCAAAGAATTCATATGCATCATCATCTATACCTTCCTGAACGATTCTGAATGTAAGACCGGTTGTGCTACCCTGAGCCCACTTGGCACCTGAATCGTCAGTGATCGTATAGATCCCTTCGAGTTCTTCATCTGCCTTAAGCAAAGCAATGACAAGATCGAGTATGACATTCTCTAAATCGTCACGGGAAATAGCATCAGCATTCAAAACAGCATTAGCATTATCCATTGCTTCCTGGAGTTCAGTCTTTCTGTCAGCAGACATCACGTTGCCGTAATCAGCCAACAGCTTTTCACCGATATCCATGTAATAATCAATGAGCAAAAGATCAAGTGCAATAAGATCACTGTTAAGCTTAGCCATCAGTTCATCACTGATCAAAGCCTTCTGATCAGGTGTCAGATCATTGTAGGAAACAAGCGCTTCATTAATTGCGTATTCATCATTGATAGTTACATCACCAGGTTCAGGAAGAGCCGCGATCTTATCAGCAACTGCTTTGGCAAGAGCAGCATCTTCATCACCATCAGAAGCTCCATCCTGTAATGCCTTCAAAGCAGCTTCATCTTTCTCAAGCAAAGAAAGAAGTCCTTCCTCGATCAAACTGCGCTGTTCGTTTGTAAGCTCATTAACCGCTTGTCTCGCATTGGCAATCTTCTCTGCATCACCGAGAGTTACATCTTCCGGATCAGGAAGATGATTAAGCAGATCCGTCACATTTTGAGCAGCTGCAAGATCTTCTTCACTAGGTCCCTGCTCAGCCTTTAAAGCAACTAAAGCAGCTTCAGCAGCCTCGAGCTTATCAATCGTATCAGCAGGAACTAATTTACGCTGATCTTCTGTAAGGTTTTCAAGTGCAGCTCTGGCATTAGCAATATCGCCTTCGTTATCAAGAGTTATATTTTCCGGCAAAGCTTCGATAGCATCGATTACATCCTGGGCAGCCTTTTCATCCTTCATAGTCTGAAGATCAGCTTCTGCTGCCAAAAGTTTATTGGTATGATCTTCATCTATTTTACCCGCCAGATCTCCAAGACGGTCATAAGCTTCTCTTGCTGCAACAATTAAGTCTTCATCGTCAACTGTGAATGCTTCAGGGATATTATCTATCAACCTTTTTACAGCTTCAGATAAAGATATGGAAGTAAAGGTTATAAGATCTGTTCTTGACGTACCTTTGCCACCCGTGTACAAAATTGCATCATAACTACTGGGGTTAGCAAGTACTATCGGTTTACTATTTCCGCCTAACACAACTTCAGCGTAGCCTTCTTCGTCTTTGCTGATTGTAATAGACTGTGCTCCACCGGTAGCAAGAAAATTACCATCTCGCACACCATCAGGATCAATGTCGATAAAAACACTAGTACCCTCCTCACACAAGCCAATGATGTCACCATCAAGAAAAACGTCGAACCTGCTCAGTTTCTTTACCATGCCGGTCGATTCAGCTGAAACAACTGTTGCAGGAATAAGGCTCATCAATATCGCAACAGTGAGCAATACTCCAAACATCTTTCCCAAAAATCTCTTCATATGGATCTCCTTTATCTTAATATCCTTGCAGATTATACAACATCAAAAAAATTAAACATATAGGAATTCAAATTATATATACATATATAAACAGTAGCATTTTGAGAAAACCACTTTTGCTTTGCCGCAAAAAATTGATTGATAAAAAGACTTTTATGGTAAAATTCTTAATCATAAAAAAAGGCGGTTTTATCTATGGGAAAATACTTCGGTACCGATGGCTTCAGAGGTGAAGCCAACAAAGCACTCACCGCACAAAAGGCATTCCAGGTAGGAAGATACATCGGTTGGTATTATGGACAGAAGCACGATGACGGAAGAGCAAGGATCATAATCGGCAAGGACACAAGAAGAAGTTCTTATATGCTTGAGGCAGCTCTTACTGCAGGCATTACATCTTCAGGTTCTGATGCTTATCTCCTTCATGTAACAACTACTCCTTCAGTTTCATACTGCTGCAGAACAGACGGCTTTGACTGCGGTATCATGATCTCCGCATCACACAATCCTTTCTATGACAACGGCATCAAGATCATGCGTGCCAACGGTCAGAAGATCGAGGCTGAGATCGAGGAGAAGATCGAGGCATACATTGACGGTGAGATCGAAGAAATCCCGCTTGCAGAGCGTGAAGCAATCGGTAATGTAGTTGACTATGCATCCGGACGCAACAGATATATCGGTTATCTCATGACTATCCCTACAAGAGCATTCAACGGCATGAAGGTAGGTCTTGACTGCGCAAACGGTGCATCATGGAATATTGCAAGATCAGTTTTCGAAGCTCTCGGCGCAAAAGTTTATATCATCAACAATCAGCCTGACGGTCTTAATATCAATACTAACTGCGGTTCAACTCACATTGATAACCTTAAGAAGTTTGTTCTTGATAACGGACTTAACGTCGGTTTCGCTTATGACGGTGATGCAGACAGATGTCTTGCAGTAGACGAACTCGGTAACGAAGTTAACGGCGACCAGATCATGTTCCTCTGTGGTAAGTATCTCAAGGAGAGCGGCAAGCTCGACGGAAATACGATCGTTACAACGATCATGAGCAACATGGGACTTTACAAGGCTTGCGAAGCTATCGGCATCCGTACCGAGAAGACAAATGTCGGCGACAAATATGTAGCTGAAAACATGATGGCTAACGGCTTCGTATTGGGCGGCGAGCAGTCCGGACACATTATTTTCGCCAAATATGCTACGACAGGTGACGGAATCCTTACTTCACTTATGGTATTGATGACAATGCTTGAGAAGAAGCTTCCTCTCTCAATGCTTGCAGGCGAGATGAAGATGTATCCGCAGTGTCTCAAGAACGTCGTTGTTAAGGACAAGGAAGAAGCACAGAAGAATCCTGCAGTCCTTAAGGGCGTTGAGGAGGTAAACAAGGCGCTCGCAGGAGACGGCAGAATGCTCCTTCGTGCATCCGGTACTGAGCCTAAGATCCGTGTAATGGTCGAAGCAAAGACTGACGAGATCTGTGAAAAGTATGTTGACCAGCTGATTGAAGTCATTAAAGAACAGGGACTTACAGCGGATTAAAATGAATATTACGGCTTCGCGTGTATTTGCATGCGGAGCCGTTTTAGATTAAATAAGCCGGGAGGAATATTTATGAGAGTTATTAGAAAGAAGACTTATGAAGAAGCTTCAATGGCATGCGCAGAGCTTATCGCTTCACAGATAAGACTCAAGCCTGACTGCAAGATCGGTCTTGCTACAGGATCAACACCTGTAGGCACATACAAGGATCTCGTAGACATGTATAAGGCAGGCAGCCTTGATTTCTCCAAAGTAACATCTGCAAACCTCGATGAGTACAGAGGATTGGGCGGAGATCACGATCAGTCCTACAGATATTTCATGAACACAAACCTCTTCGATCATGTAAATATCGACAAGAACAAGACATACGTACCTAACGGTCTTGAGGCTGATGCAGAGAAGGCTTGCAAAGATTACGATGCGATCCTTGAATCCCTCGGACATCTTGATATCCAGCTTCTCGGTATCGGCGGTGACGGCCATATCGGTTTCAATGAGCCTGCTGATGCTTTCTGTGTAAACACACAGTGCATCGATCTTGAAGAGCAGACGATCAAGGACAACGCAAGACTGTTCTTTAACGGTGATCTCGCTGCTGTTCCTACACAGGCATATACAATGGGTATCGGCTACATCATGAAGTCAACTACAGTTATCCTCATGGCTACAGGCGCAGGCAAGAAGGATATAGTTGAGAAGGCATTCTGCGGCCCCGTAACACCTTATGTTCCTGCATCTATCCTCCAGCTCCACCCGAACGTTGTTGTTATCGGTGATGAGGCTGCTATCTCTGATGCAGTTGTTGCTGCAGCAAAGTAATAGAGTTGTATAATATTCCTGTATACCAGGATTTATTAAGGAGTTTACTTAATGACCGATATGCAAATATCGGTCATTATTTTTAGATTGATATGGTGCAGTATTTAATCAGCAAGTGTAAAGGCATAAAAATCAGTTCTCTGGGATCTAATCTTGCGAGCAACTGGTTTATACCTTTTTCTGCTGTCTCGTATCTTCTTTTAAATACCGGACTGCCGAGTCAAAAATGGTCGGAAGCGGATTCCTTTTTTGCGATTATTCCTGCTTTCTTTCTGTTACTGCTCCTTTCTGTCGTTTGTGATCCTTTTATAGAGTTTTTTAAAACATGCAGCATCAGGATCAAAGTAATATCGTTGCTCAGCGCAATAGGTATCAATTACAGTACCTGGTTAATAATGAGGTATTATCCGTATGTGTTTGGCGGAAACTGTTTTATTTTCCGTACTGTCTTTATGATTCTTGGAATACCTTTTGTTACTGCCGCATGTATGCTTTTCTGGAGCAGGTTGGAAGTGCTGGTCCGTTCAGTTTTTTCTTCGATCGATTTCAAAAAATGGGAACTAATAGTTTATGCTGTCGTATTTCTTATAATCTGTGTGCTCATAACTGTCAGCTTTTTGTCGAGCAGAGCGTTTACAGGTATGAACAATCAGCCGGACATCATATATACCAGTGATTCAACTTCGCTTGTAAAATTCAATGCGTATATTCTTTTAGACCATCCTGAGAATGATATACGTCAGCCTCTATTTGGTGTTTTCTCGGCACCTTTAATGGGAATACCTTGTCTTATAGGTAATTTGATTCCGGGTATTCCTATGGCTGTTGTCCTTGGCTATGCTCAGCTTTTTCTTTTGATCTTTACGACATTTGTATTGTCAACCCAGCTTAAACTTAACCCTGTCCAAAGAACATGCTTCTTCGTCTTGGTGTCAGCTTCTTATCAGTTTCTTTTGTTCTCGATTATGCTTGAACAGTATATTACCGCTTATTTTTGGCTTGTTATGACGATCTGTTTTTTCAATAAAGAGAAGACTGTTAATACTCTTTCCGTTGCGGCAGGCGGAACACTTCTTACAAGCGGAGTGCTGGTCCCGTTTGTTTTCCTGCCTAAGAAGTTCAACTTTGACGGCTTTATTTCGTTGTTGAAGAAACTTCTTGGGTTCGGCGTGGATTTCGTACTCGTTATGGTGATGATGGGCCGAACACACATCATCTTAAAATCCATAGACAATCTCGTTCTCTGTTCCGTATACACAGGTGAGTCTGTAGGACTGTTTAAACGTATTTTGCAGTATTTCAACTTTATTGGAAGCTGTTTTATTGCTCCCGCAGCTGAAGTTCAGACCTATGAGGATAATCTTTCTTCCTGGCAGATGTCGGAAGTTGTTTCCGTAAATCTTTTGGGAGTTATCGTATTACTCATTTCGCTGGTATCATTCTTCATTACAAGAAAAGACAAAATATCAAAGTTTGCTCTCGGATGGATGCTGTACTCTTTTGTTATTCTCGTATTGGTCGGATGGGGTACATCTGAAAATGGTCTTATTCTGTATGCGCTGTATTTCGGTTGGGCATTCTTTGTGCTTGTCTTTAATTTGCTAAAATCTATCGAAAACAAAATGAAAGCAAAATGGTTAGTTCCGGTTTGCACTGTTATTTTGTCAGGACTCATGCTGTTTTATAACATTCCGGCGATTTCAGAACTGGTTAAGTTTGCAATTGCCGCATACCATGTTTGATTATAGGGAAACTGCAGAGATGAGTCTGTCACAGTACAGGATCAGTATCATAACTACAGCATAAATCACACCCATAATTATCAGGAGCTTATCGTGGAACAGAACTTCTGTAGGATCACCGTCGGATGTTTCTTTCTCGATATCCAGGCAGTATTTAAGCGTAATCAGTAAAACGAGAGGGACAGTAATGATCTTAAGATTAGTTTTGCTGTTATCCGTGCTGCTCAATGCCCATAACGAATAGAATGTATTTGCCATGGTAAGACACATATACATGCTTTTATCCAGAAAACCGATCGTATAGCCCTTAAGAACTTCTCTGGTGTTATTTGATCCGAGCTTTTTAAGTTCATTACGGCGTTTGCCGAATGACATGAAGAAGGAAAGGGCAATAACTGTAAGATAAAGCCAGTTGGAAATCTCAATGTTCGTAATGACAGCTCCAAATATCACTCTGATTAAGAATCCGCAGACCAGAATAGTAACATCAATGAGTGGTATGTTTTTAAGACCAAAGCTGTACAGAATATTTATAAGAATGTAAGTGATGAGGAGTATCAGCGAAAGAACATTAAAGATTAAGATAAATAAGAGTCCGGCCAGTACAAGACAGCAGACAGCAATAACAGAGGCTTTTTTTACGGAGATTTTGCCGGAAGCTATGGGTCTGGAATTTTTAAGTGGGTGAAGATGGTCTTTTTCCTTGTCTTTTATGTCGTTAACAATGTAGATGGACGAAGAAACTAGGCTGAAAACTACAAATCCTATAGAGCAATCTACGAGTTTATCTGTTACCAGCAATTGTCCGCTGAACAATAGCGCAGCAAAGATAAGTGTATTTTTTATGTAGTGTTTTACTCTTAACAGCTTTAAATAGTCTTTCATTAATAAGAAACCCCTGAAAAATGCCACCAATTGAGATTATATTATTATAATTCAAAAAAGGTCTCTCGAAGTGGGATAAGTGACAAAACGCAATGGGTTTTATTAACATTCAAAGTGATTTCACTTTGAATACTTTATTTCCCTGAGCTATATCATTTTTATGTGGACAAGAATGGATTCACCTGAAAAAAGAATCTCATCGACTTCGTATCCCGCATCTTTCATGACAGAAATAAAAGCCGGATTATCTTTGGTACTCGAAGTAACGAAGTAAAAATCATCAACCGAAAGATACCCCATATCAGAAAGCATTGTCTGCATCTCGTTATAGTCTGCGGTTGTTATCCACAGATCAGTTGATTCGATGGAAGAAGAGTACGATTCCTGATAGCGGTTATCGTGGGTGAGATAATAATTGAATAATGCATCATCCCATTGAAATATCAGTGTGTCAGAGTTATATAATTCATGGTCATACCAGACTGAAACCAGTTCCCGCACATCATCACCGATCTTGTGCTGGTCATTGGTAACCGTTCTGTTTATTTCGTAAGAACAGGAAAGAAGGCAGCAGATAGTGCAGGCAAATACGGTCATTGTTGCGACTGCTTTATATTTTGTTTTGATTTTGTTGGTCAAAAGACCAAGACTGATAGTCAGGATTATGACGAGCATCGGAATAAAGAAAAAAGAATACCTGTTGCCAAGGTTAATTGAGCCGACAGAATCCTTCTCCCAGATCTTAACTCCATAGAACGAACTGCAGACTGCAAAGAAATAACAGATCCAGGAAATGATCACAGCCAAAAACGGGTAGAACAGTTTCCTGGGATTGAAAAACAAAGAAACCAGGAAAATACCCAAGAGTATAAGCACTCCGTATACAGTGAAGTCTCCGAACATTGCTTCGAGCGTATCTTTGGCACCAACAGTTAATTCTGTGATGAAACCACGCTCAAAGAACAGTTTGTGTGTTGTTGCAGAATTTTCCATGTTCTTCATTTGATGAAGCGCAAAAAAACAGATCAGGGGCAGTATTGCACAGGTTGCGGATAGTATTCCTGCCAACAGGAACTTCTTTAACTGACGGTAATCTTTTGTAAGGATAAGATTCAGCAGCAATGCAACAGCCATTCCGAGAATAATGAAAGAGGCACCATACTGGCTGTACACTGCAAGGCAGGAAAGAGCAAAGAAACCTATTATTGATTTAGTATCTTTCTTTATAAGAAAACATATAAAGAAATAAACAGTCCAGGCAGAAAAGCACATCATCAGATTGTACTCGGCACATTCCAGGGCATAATAGACCGTTCCATATGAAAACAGATAAAGCAGAGTGCCAAGGCTGTTCCAGATGCCTTCGGGCAGCATCAGATCTATTGAAAAGAATACGCCGACTGCTCCGATCAAAGTAACGAGTATTCCTGCTAATCTGAATGTAAACTCTGTATCAAAGACGGCGAGCCAGAAATGCATCAGGATATTATAAAGGGGCGGTTGATATGTGATGAGGATCCTTTCATACATATTTGTTGTACCGTATCCGCCAGGTACAGTGCCTGAAATGTATTTGGAAAAATAGTATTCTACAGCCTCGTCAGACCAGAGACCGTGTCTTGTGGCATTTAAACAGAAAAAAACAATGCCGGACAGTATTACTAAACTCAGGCAGGTAATCTTGAATATTGAGCTGTTTTTGGCACTTGGAAAGACCAGTTTATTCATGTTTTTATTATAGCATCTGCCCAATTTGATAAGGATTTCAGTTGAAATACTAAAAGAAAAAATATATTTGCGTAGGAAATCAATCAAGTTTATAATATTCGAATATTTTATCGCGGTATATTAAGGCGCGAGGTTTCAGGAGGTTGGTTTTTCGTGGCAAAAGGTAAGTTAACTTTTAACGAGAATCTGTGCAAGGGCTGCGGACTTTGTGTTGCAGCTTGTCCTAAGAAAATCCTCGAACTTGACAAGACAAGGCTTAACGCTAAGGGTTATCATCCCGCAACCTGTGTAAATCCCGATGAGTGTATCGGATGCGCTTTCTGCGCTACTCAGTGCCCGGATGTAGTAATCACCGTTGAGCGTTTCTGATCAGGAGGGAGTATTATGGCACAGAAAAGAGTATTGATGAAAGGCAATGAAGTTATTGCCGAGGCAGCAATCAGAGCAGGTTGCCGCAACTATTTCGGATACCCGATTACACCTCAGACAGAAGTCATGCACTACATGGCTAAGAAGATGGTCCAGGTCGGCGGTAACTTTGTTCAGGCAGAGTCTGAGGTTGCAGCCATTAACATGGTTTATGGTGCAGCAGCCGCCGGATTCAGAGTAATGACATCTTCTTCCTCTCCGGGAATTTCCCTCAAGCAGGAAGGTATTTCATACATTGCAGGTGCTGAGCTTCCTGCAGTTGTAGTTAATATTGTTAGAGCAGGCCCGGGTTTGGGCGGTATTCAGCCTGCCCAGGGTGACTACTTCCAGGCTACAAAGGGCGGCGGACACGGTGACTACAGAAACATCGTTATCGCACCTGCTTCCGTTCAGGAACTTTATGAGCTCGTAGTTGAGGCATTCAATCTCGCTGATAAGTACAGAATGACCTGCATGATCATTGGTGACGGTACTTTGGGTCAGATGATGGAGCCTGTTGCTTTCCGTGACGAAGAGCCGGTTGAGACTATTGAGAAGCCTTGGGCTGCATGCGGAAGAAAGGGTGATTCTTTCCACCACACAGTAACATCCATCTACATCGATCCGGATGTTCTTGAGAAGAAGAACCTTGAGCTTCAGGAGAAGTACAAGATCGTTGAAGCTAACGAAGTTCGTTATGAAGCTATCAACATGGAAGATGCAGAGATCGTTATCACAGCATTCTCCACATGCTCCAGAATTTCACGTAACGTTATCCGTCAGGCTGCAGAGCTTGGTATCAAGGTCGGTATGATCAGACCTATCACACTCTGGCCTTTCCCTTACAAGGCAATCTCTGAAGCAGCTGATATGCCTTCAGTTAAGGCTTTCCTCGACGTTGAGCTCAACGCAGGTCAGATGATCGAAGACGTAAGACTCGGCGTTAACGGCAAGAAGCCCGTATATTTCCACGGCAGACTCGGAGGAAATCTCCCGATGCAGAAGGAAATCCTCGACAAGATCGTTGCGATCCACGAGGGAAAGATCACAGAAGGAGGTAATTTCTGATGGCTGTAGTTTTCGAACCCACAAAAGGCCTTACAGATAAGCCTTTCCATTATTGCCCCGGCTGCTGCCACGGCATCATCCACAGACTCGTTGCTGAGACTCTCGTTGAGAATGATGCTCTTGAGACAGCTGTAGGCGTTGCATCAGTAGGATGCACATACAATTCATATGAGTACATTGCTTGCGACATGGTTCAGGCAGCTCACGGTAGAGCACCTGCAGTTGCAACTGGTATCAAGAGAAACCTCAAGGACAGCTTCGTCTTCACATATCAGGGAGACGGTGACCTTGCTTCCATCGGTACAGCTGAGATCGTTCACGCTGCTGCAAGAAGCGAGAACATCACAGTAATCTTCGTAAACAATGCAGTATACGGCATGACTTCAGGTCAGATGGCTCCTACAACACTCGTAGGCCAGGTTACAACAACATCACCTTGGGGACGTGATCCTTCTTACCAGGGTTATCCTATTAACGTTTCCGAGTTCTTGTCCAATCTCGCAGGTGCTGCTTATGTTGAGCGTGTTTGCGTTACAGATTTCAAGAACATCCAGAACGCTAAGAAGGCTATCCAGAAGGCATATAACGTTCAGAAGAACAAGCTCGGCTTCTCTCTCGTAGAAGTTCTTTCCACATGCCCTACAAACTGGGGTAAGGAGCCTCTTGCAGCCATGGAATGGCTCAAGGAGAACATGGAGAAGCAGTATCCTCTCGGATGCTACAAGGGCGCTGATATCACATTCGATGCAGACGGCAAGTATGTTTCAGGTGCTATCCCTGCTACTGCTAACAACTGCGTTAATGTTGGGGAGGTGAAGAAATGATTGATTTCTCTGTAATTTTTGCCGGATTCGGCGGTCAGGGAATCCTCTCCGCAGGCAAGATGGCAGCAGAAGCTGCTCTTTATGAAGGCAAGGAAGTTTCCTGGTTCCCTTCATACGGACCTGAGATGCGTGGCGGTACAGCTAACTGCTCCGTTGTTTTCTCAGATGAGCCTATCGGATCTCCCGTAGTTAACGATGCAGACGTTGTTATCTGCCTCAATCAGCCTTCAATGGAGAAGTTCGAGAAGCAGTTAAAGCCCGGTGCTCTCATGATCCTCGACTCTTCACTCATCAAGACAAGACCTACAAGAACTGACATCAAGGTTATCGCTATGGAAGCTTCCGATATTGCTTCCGAGCTCGGTAAGATGATGTTCGCTCCTATCACAATGCTTGGTTGTATGGCTACAGCTACAGGTTGTTTCACAAGAGATTCTTTCGAGAAGTCACTCTATGAGATCCTTCCTGAGAGAAAGCACAACCTCATTCCGATCAACATGGAAGCATTTGACAGAGGCGCAGCTTTCGCGAAGTAATCTAGTCATTACAAATTGCATTATTTAGAGGTTGTCTTTACGTAAGGCAACCTCTATTTTATCAATGAAATAACCATGGGTTTTTGATGTATAATCCGTTTGGGTAACACAATGCTTTTCATAACGATGCCTCATATCGCAGATATCTTGACGAATCTGACGGAGGATCCGGAAAAGGAGAATGTAAGCCCGGTAACTATATCCCGTTTGGGAATAATAACAAAGGAGGGTTTTGTATGACAGATCAAAACCGTAAACAAACCATCAAGACCATAGCAGTCTTGGGCATTCTCATCGCACTCACCTTAGTAATGGCTTTCACGCCTGTCGGTTATCTCAAAGTAGGTGCCGTGTCGATCTCATTCCTCATGATCCCCGTTGCAGTCGGAGCAATAGCCGTAGGTCCATGGGCCGGTGCACTTCTCGGTGCCGTATTCGGAATTACAAGCTTTGTCCAGTGCTTCGGAGCTGATCCTTTCGGAACATTTCTCGCAAACACAAACATCGTATTCACATTCATAATGTGCGTTGTCTGCAGAATACTTGCAGGTTTCCTTACAGGCCTTGTTTATAAAGTGCTTAAGAAGACCAAGATGCCTGTATTCGTTAAGACAGCCGTTACAGGCCTTTGCGCAGCGATCTTTAATACTGTTCTTTTTGTAGGCGCGCTTATCCTGCTCTTCGGTAAGGGAACGGTAACTGAAGCAACCGGCATTGATCCCACTATCGGAATCGTTATGCTCTTTGCTACTATCGTAGGTATCAATGCAGTTTTCGAAGCTATTGCGGCATTTATACTTACGGGCGGTATCGGCACTGCACTTATCAAGGCAAAACTGGTAAAGTCATAATAATCACACCTGACTGAATTACAGTGGGAGGAAAACATATGGTACTTGCTATCGACATAGGAAACACGCATATCCTTCTTGGTTGTTTTGAAGAACGGAAGGTCCTTTTTACGGAGCTTCTTACGACAGATAAGACAGCCACGGAACTGGAGTATGCTTCATTCATCAAGTCGGCTCTCGAGTTCAACGGACGGGGAGTAGACGAGATTGAAGGCGTGATAATATCATCGGTTGTTCCTCAGGTTACGGGAACCATAAAGAAGGCGGTAGAACGCTTCAGTTCAGTCGAACCCATAGTTGTAGGCCCGGGCGTCAAGACGGGTCTCAAGATAAAGATCGACAATCCCGCCCAGCTTGGAAGCGACCTTGTTGTATCTGCCGTTGCAGGCATCAAGGAATACGGCGTTCCCCAGATCAATATCTACATGGGAACCGCTACTGCTTTTTCTCTTATCGACAGTGATAAGAACTTTGTCGGAACTTCCATCGGCGCAGGTATGGGAATCGAAGCAGAAGCTTTAAGCAGCAAGACTTCTCAGCTTCCGAACATTGCTTTTGAGATACCTAAGCATGTGATCGGAACCAACACGGTCGACAGTATGAAGAGCGGTCTTATTTTCCAGAATGCAGCGCTTATCGACGGTATGATCGAACGTATTGAAGAAGAGTATGGTGAGAAATGCGTTCTCATCGCAACAGGCAGATATGCCGATATCGTTGCGCCTCTTTGCAAACACAAGATCATACTTGATAAGGATCTTCTGCTTAAGGGCTTGATCGAGGTTTACTATAAGAACCTGTAATGCAGTTAATAATATGCAAAAGAAGGGGCTGTCGCTGATCTATGCGATAGCCCCTTAGTTTTTATCAGTTAAACGGGATAAGTTCTGCTTTGCCGTTTTCGATGATTATGTATGAAGGCTTCGTATCTTCCTTGGGAATTGAAGGTGATCCCGGGTTCATGTAGCGGATCTTGCGGCCGTCTTCGTATTCCCATATGAAGTCTCCTGCAACATGTGTATGACCTGTAAGAAGAATGGCATCTTCAGGCATGACAGCGGGGAGGTTCATCGGGTTGTAAATGTGGCCGTGAGTTTCGAAGAATACGGTTCCTTCGTCAACGAGATAAATGTAATCGGCAAGTATCGGAAACTTTAATACCATCTGGTCTACTTCGGTATCGCAGTTGCCTCTTACGGCAAGGATCCTGTCTGCAATATTGTTTAAGATCTCAATTACTTTCCTGGGTTCGTAGTGTGCGGGAAGATCGTTCCTGGGACCGTGATAAAGAATGTCTCCGAGTAAGACGAGCTTATCGGCTTTGCTTTCTTTAAAAGCGCTGACCACGCGCTCTGCCCAATATGAATCACCGTGAATATCTGAAGCAACAAAGTATTTCATTGTTTATGCCTTTCTGTTTTTACTCTGAATAGAATAACACGCAGTTCCTTAATTACGTTAGTGAAAAATCATTAAAGTTAATTTACATAACGTTAACCAATGAAAAAGCCAGATGAATATAATAATTTTAAGAGTGTGTATAAACAGAACTTAAGGAGCTTTATGAAGAAGATAGCCGTATTTACATCCCATGTTTACGAGCAAATGTCCGGGATGATGCAGAAGGGACTTATTGATGCTGCTTTGAAGCATGGAGTAAAGCTGATCTTCTTTGCAAGTTTCGGCGACTCATACAGCAGTATAAACTACAAAGAGTTCTCAAAGTACGATGAAGGTGACAAGGTATCTTTTGATATCCCTGATCTTAAGGACTTTGACGGTGTTGTTAAGATAACAACATATTTCAGTGATATTCTGAAAGAACACTTGAAGACAATCCTTTCCAAATACGATATTCCGGTAATCAGCATCGGCGGAAATGATGAAGAGCATTTTAATATACGTTGCGATGATAAGAATACATTTGCCAAAGTCGTAGAGCACGTGATCACGCATCACGGATGCAGAGATATCTTCCATCTGGCAGGAGATCAGCAGCCTCACCACGGTTTCTCGCAGGACCGTTTAGAGTCTTATAAAAGGGTGCTGGAAGAGCATGGCATTCCTTTCGATGAAGAAAAGGTTTATTACGGAACGTTGTGGTATGACTGCGGTGAACCTGCCCTGGACTATATCCTGGACACTTATAGCAAGCGTGACAAAAAACTTCCTGATGCAGTTGTCTGTGTAAATGATTATTCGGCTATCGGTCTTATTAATGCCTGTAAGAGCAGAGGAATCAGGATTCCTGAAGATATGATCATCACAGGGTTCGATGCGGTTGCAGAATCAACAAACGGTTTCCCTTCGCTTACTACAGCCAGACAGTCTTTCTATGATATGGGATATCAGGCTATCGTTACCATGCTTAGAATGATTGAAGGCGAGAAGTTCAATGAAGATATCATGATCGAAGGAGATCTCTTATGTAATCAGTCATGCGGATGTCAGGAAAAGAATGTAGATTCTATTGAAGACTTCCGGAAGAGTTATCTTAAGAAGATCGAGAATGCCACTGCTATCGCACAGTCAACAACGAATCTGATGATATCGGTATCAGATGCCAATACTCTTGAAGAATGTTTCAAGGCTATAAGTGATAATGCAAAAACTGATACCGGATTCAGGGATATGCTTCTCTGTCTGGCTCCGGGCTGGGATAAGAAGCGTATTGTGGATGATGATTTTTCAGAATCTGATGAAGATATGACTGTTGTGGCAGGGTTCAGGGACGGCGGTAAGACCGATGTTCCGGTACAGCATTTCAGGAAGAAGGATATCCTTCCCAAAGACATGCTTGAAGATCCGAAGCCTTACTATATCTTTGCGCTGCACCATCTCCAGTATTACATGGGTTATCTGATCGCAGATCCTGATATCGACAACCGCGAGCAGAAGGCTATCCAGTCCTGGTTTGTAGATCTTGGCGTTATCCTTGAGACAAGGCGTATTCAGATAGATCTCGAGCAGTCGGTAACGAGACTCGGATATCTCTATAACAGGGATATGCTGACAGAACTTTATAACCGCCGCGGCCTTGAAGAATTCTTCAAGGAGTATTATGAGGAGTGCATAAAGAATTCCACTGGTCTTGCGGTAATCGTCTTTGACATGGATGATCTCAAGACGATCAATGACAGATTCGGACACAATGAGGGTGACTACGGCCTTAAGACGATTGCTTATGCGATGCTCGAGGCTTCAAACGGTGATGAAGTCTGCGCCCGATCAGGCGGTGATGAATTCGTTGTTCTTGCGAAAAATTACACGGCCGATAAAGCGGAAAGCTTTGTGATGAAGGTCAGGGAAGTTATCGGAAGAAAAGTCATGCTCGACGAAAAGGAATACAAAGTGTGCGTAAGTACCGGCTCTTATATTGAGTTCCCCGGAGTTGCCCCGAGCGAAGATCTGCATAGGGTTTTCGAGAAGTGCCTTAAAGAAGCTGATTCGACAATGTATGCCGAGAAGAGAGAGCATAAGGTAGGTCGTGACAGGATCAGTTAAACCCGCTTAAATGTACGGGTTTATGTAATTTTGCACAAAATCGAAGTCGAAAAAATGAGTTTTTTTGTATTTTCGGTTGGTAAATCCTCTAATTTAGTTTATAATATCTGTTATTAAGGGCGTAAGCCCTTGGATTTTGATGTGCATTTATTTTGCATGGTCAACACAAAGAGACAGGGAGGCAGAGCAACATCAATGGATGCCGCTTATTTATTTAACAAGGGCGAGAACTATATGAGCTATAAGTTTCTCGGCGCTCATCCCTATGAGGATGAGAACGGGAAGGGCTTTATATTCCGCGTCTGGGCTCCTAATGCAAGAATGGTCAGCGTCATGGGTGATTTCAATGATTGGGACCCCAACGACTGTCAGATGTTCATGCTTGGTAAGACTGGTATCTGGGAACAGAAGGTTCCGGATGCACAGCAGTGGGACAGATATAAGTACAGGGTAATCGGTGCCGACAACAGGATCTACGAGAAGGGCGATCCTTTTGCAAGACATTTCGAGACAAGACCTAACAATGCATCGATAATTTACGATCCTGATGATTACATCTGGAATGATGATGAATTCGTAAAGAACCGCACGGATGCATTGGCACCCAAGCCGATCAATATCTATGAGATCCATCTGGGTTCATGGAGAAGACATCCCGACGGCAATTTCTTCACATATAGAGAGCTCGCTATCGATCTTGCTGATTACTGCAAGAAGATGCACTATACGCATGTTGAGCTCATGCCTATCTTAGAGCACCCGCTCGATGATTCATGGGGTTATCAGGTAACAGGTTACTATGCCGTTACTTCAAGATTCGGAACTCCTGCAGACTTCAAGTTTATGGTCGATGTCCTTCACCAGAACGGCATTTCCGTAATCCTTGACTGGGTTCCGGCTCACTTCCCGAAGAACATGGAAGGCCTCGTCAGATTTGATGGAACGCCTTGCTATGAATACTCTGATCCCAGGATCGGCGAGCACAGGGAGTGGGGCACTTATGTTTTCGATTATTCCAAGAATGAAGTTCTCTCATTCCTGATCTCCAACGCTGTGTTCTGGATCGACGAGTTCCATCTCGACGGTATCCGTGTAGATGCTGTATCTTCAATGCTTTACAGAGATTACGGAAGACAGCAGTACATTCCGAATAAGTTCGGAGGCAATGAGAATCTTGAAGCGATCGATTTCTTCAAGAAGCTCAATTCCACTATCCGCAAGAACTATCCTCATGCAATGCTCATCGCAGAAGAGTCCACGGCATGGCCGAAGGTATCTCATCCTGTTGAGTTCGGAGGCCTTGGCTTCACTCATAAGTGGAACATGGGCTGGATGCATGACACTCTGGATTATTTCTCAACTGATTCATATGCAAGAGCATGGCATCACGACGAGTTCTGTTTCTCGATGATGTATGCATTCTCAGAGAATTACATCCTCAGCCTTTCACATGATGAGGTCGTTCACGGCAAGCATTCACTTATCGATAAGATGCCGGGTGATATCTGGAGAAAGTTCGCATCTCTCAGAACCATGATGATGTACCAGATCAGCCATCCGGGCGGAAAGCTCAACTTCATGGGCGCTGAGTTCGGCCAGTTCATCGAGTGGCGCTTCTATGAGCAGCTTGAATGGTTCCTGTTAGATTACGAATCACACCGTCTGCTCCAGAACTTCAACAGCGAACTTAATAAGTTTTATATCGAGAATCCTCAGATGTGGGAAGATGACCACACCTGGGCAGGCTTCGAATGGATCGCAGCAGATGATACAAAGAACAACGTATTCGTTTATAAGAGATCATGTCCTGATCCCAAGCGCAACGATATCTATGTTGCCCTTAACATGGTTCCCCAGCCGCTTGAAGGATATGAGATGCCTGTATACGAATTGGGCACCTATAAGATCGTTTTCAATACAGACGACATGTGCCACGGCGGTTCAGGATATCCTACGGCAACTGATGCGGAAGGCTGCTTCGAAGCTATCGATGAGCCTTTAAACGGCAAGCCTTACAAGGTTAAGATCAATCTTCCGCCGCTTGCCGGTATCTACTTCATGAAGGTAAAAGATCCCGTCAAGAAGAAGGCTAAGAAGACAGCAGCAAAGAAGCCTGCTGCAAAAGCATCAGCGAAGAAGCCCGCCGCAAAGAAAATGGCGGCTAAACCTGAAGCAAAGAAGGCAGCAAAGCCAGTTGCAAAGAAGACCGTAAAGAAGACAGAGGCTAAAAAAGCTGCTCCTTCAAAAACGGCTGAAACAAAAACAAAGAAGATTAAATAAGCTCATATACGGAGGTAGTTCATTATGGCAAGAACTGAAGTCGTTGCGATGATACTCGCAGGAGGACAGGGAAGCAGACTCGGCGTACTGACAAAGACTGTAGCTAAGCCGGCAGTTCCTTTCGGAAGCCGTTACAGGATCATCGATTTCCCGCTCTCTAACTGCGTTAACTCAGGAATAGAGATCGTCGGTGTTCTCACTCAGTATCAGCCTTTGGCTCTTAACACATACGTCGGTAACGGTCACCCCTGGGACCTCGACAGAAACAATGCGGGTGCGTACATACTTCCGCCTTACCAGAGTAATGCAGGTTCTGACTGGTATAAGGGAACCGCAAATGCCATCTATCAGAATATGAGCTTTATCGATGACAACGATCCTGAATATGTTGTCATCCTTTCCGGTGACCACATCTACAAGATGGACTACGCAGCAATGCTCAAGGCCCACATCGAGAAGGGCGCAGATGCAACGATCGCGGTATATGAGGTACCGTGGGAAGAGGCTCCGAGATTCGGTATTCTCAACACAAAAGAAGAGGACGTTATCGAAGAGTTCGAAGAAAAGCCCGCTAATCCGAAGAGCAACCTCGCTTCAATGGGTGTTTATATCTTTACATGGAGCGTATTGAGACAGGCATTGATCGAGGACGAAGCTGATCCGAATTCCAATAATGACTTCGGTAAGAACATCGTTCCGAACCTTCTGGCTCAGGGCAAGAAACTCTGCGCTTACAGATTCTCAGGTTACTGGAAGGACGTTGGTACGATCTCATCTCTCTGGGAAACTAACATGGATATCCTTGATAAGCCTGAAGAGATCAACCTCGTAGACAGATCATGGAAGATTTTCTCCAGAAACCCTGTTAAGCCGTCACACTTCATCGGTTCAGGCGCTAAGGTAAAGAACTCAGCTCTTACAGACGGATGCCGTATCTTCGGTGACGTTGAGCATTCTGTTCTTTCCGAATCAGTTATCGTCGAAAAGGGCGCGATCGTAAAGGACTGCGTTCTTATGCCGGGTGTCGTCGTTAAGGAAGGCGCACATATCGAGCGTTGCCTGATCGACGTCGGAACTATCATCGGTAAGGACGTTCAGGCAGGAAATTTCGTAGAAGGCGAAGGACCTTATACAAACCATAAGATCTGTTCTGAAGGAATCTGTGTTTTCGAGCGCGGCCTTAAGATCAGGGACGGTGCGGTAATACCAGCAAACAGCATGGTGGACCAGGACCTTGAAGTTCCGGCAGACTGCGACATCATCGAGTCGACATTCAGAGCATGAGGTAAAGGAGATTAAGACATATGTTTAATAATGCAATGGGGCTTATCTTAGCCGACAACAAAAAGATATCTCTTGGAGAGCTCTCCAATCCCCGCGCGCTTTCCGCTATGCCTTTCGGCGGAAGATACAGGATCATCGACTTCATGCTTTCCAACATGGTTAACTCCGGTGTAAAGAATGTAGGCCTTCTTACTTACAACAAGTACAAGTCACTCATGGACCACCTGGGAACCGGCGGCGCATGGTCTTTGGACAGAAAGAACGACGGTCTTCACATCCTGCCGCCTTATGTAAACTCAGAAGCTACGAACATCAATTCCGATGAAGAGCTTACGGGCGTTATCGATTTCTTGAGACAGTCCAGAACACCTTACGTTCTCGTTGCCGGTGCCAATGTTATCTTCAATACAACATTTGATTCATTCATCAAGTCACACGAAGAGTCCGGTGCCGACATTTCCGTCATGTATAACCGTGACGGTACAAAGTACGGCAACCCTTCATACATCTTAGACATTGACGATGACGGATTCGTAAGAGACATGCTCTACAATCCCGCAAAGGCTACTTCACAGAGATGCTCACTCGGTATCCTCTGCCTTAGAAGAGACCTTCTCATCGATATCCTCGCGCGCCAGATGGCACACGGTCAGAGCCACTTCGGTATTCATTCGATCGTTAAGATGTTTGATGAATTCAAGGTTCACGGCTTTGAATATTCAGGCGTTGTGCTCAGGATCAACAACGTACAGAGTTACTTCAATTCTTCTATGTCACTCCTTACAGATTCAGTCAGGAATGACCTTTTCTGGAGCGGAAAGCCGATCTACACAAAGGTCAAGGATGAAGCTCCTACACTTTACTTCGACAATGCCGAGATGAGCGACTCGATCGTATCAGACGGTTGCCGCATTTACGGTAAGGTTGAAGGTTCCGTTATCTTCAGAAGTGTTACGATCGCGAAAAATACAACAGTCAAGAACTGCGTAATCATGCAGGACGTTCACATCTCCGAGAACTGCCACCTTGAGAACGTAATCCTTGATAAGAACGCATTCGTAAGACCGGGCGTAAGACTTGTCGGACATCCCGACTATCCTATTGTTATAGGAAAAGGAGCAGGTATCTGATTATGGAAAAGAACATCAAAGTATTATTCGCTTCGTCAGAGTGCAGTCCGTTCGTCAAAGTCGGCGGTCTTGCAGACGTTGTAGGAAGCCTGCCTGTAGAGCTTAACAAGCAGGGGGTAGATGCACGTGTCATCATCCCGCTCTACAAGAAGATCAAGGTGAAGTACAGCGATAAACTTCATTTCCTCGGTTGGAAGATGGTCCACATGGGATGGCGTTCACTCTATGCAGGACTTTTCTCACTTGAGATGAACGGTGTCGTATTCTATTTCATCGATAACGAATACTATTTCAACTTCGATCAGATCTATGTTGATTATGTTTTCGATATCGAGCGTTATTGCTTCTACCAGAGAGCAGTACTTGATTTCATGGGAGATTTCATGGACTTCGAGCCTAATGTTCTCCACTGCAATGACTGGCAGACAGGCATGATGCCGATGCTTTTGGACTGCCACTTCAAGAAGAACGGATATCATACCAACGTTCAGACAGTCTATACGATCCACAACCTGAAGTATCAGGGTGTTCATTCGATCGATGTAGTAAGGGAAATGCTCGATCTTCCTGACGATTTCTTAAGAGAAGATTTCTGCATCAAGGATAAGGCCATCAACTTCATGAAGGCCGGAATCGTTTTCTCCAACTCAGTTACTACGGTATCTCCGACATATGCATATGAGATCATGACCGACTACTACGGCGAAGGTCTCAACTATACATTGCAGAAGTATGCTTATAAGGTATCCGGAATCATCAACGGCATGAACGAACTCGAGTACGATCCTGCCAATGACAACAAGATCCCGATGAAGTATTCGATCAAGAATTACAAGGAAGGCAAGGCTGTCTGCAAGAAGTCACTTCAGGAACAGCTTAACCTTGAAGTTAATCCCGGTGCGCCTCTTTGCGCAATGATCTCAAGACTTGTAGACCAGAAGGGATTGGATCTCCTTCTCTATGTACTGGAAGAGATGCTCTATGACGGAATGCAGGTAGTAATCCTCGGTACAGGCGATCCGTACTACGAGAGAGCACTTGTTGATATCGCAAACCGTAACCCCGGCAAGATGTGTGCATGCATCGATTTCGACAGCGGACTTGCACATACTATCTATGCTGCATCAGATATCTTCCTTATGCCGAGTATCTTCGAACCCTGCGGTCTGTCACAGCTCTGCTCCATGGCATACGGCTCAGTACCTGTAGTAAGAGAGACAGGCGGACTTAAGGATACCGTTACCCCTTATAACGAATATACAGGCGAGGGCAACGGATTCTCATTTGCAAACATCAATGCTCACGAGTTCCTGTTCGTTACAAAGTATGCTGCTGATATCTACCGTCATCACAAGGATGTATGGGACAAGATCATTGAAGCAGGCATGAAGGGTGACTATTCATGGAAGAAGAGTGCAGGTGAGTATGCAGGTCTCTATTCACTGATCACAGGTATTCCGAGGATCGATGCTTCTCCTGCAAAGGAAGCGAAAAAGGAACCTGCAGACAAGAAGGAAGCTGCTCCTGAAAAGAAGGCTGAGAAGAAGCCTGAAGCAAAGAAGGCAGCTCCCAAGAAAGCTCCGGCAAAGAAAGCCGCAGCCAAGAAACCTGCTGCGAAAAAAACGGCAGCCAAGAAACCGGCTAAGCCCGCTCCTGAAAAGGCAGAAGAGAAGAAGCCGGAAGACAAGGAGAAGAAAGACTGATGACTTCTGAGAATACTCAGAACAGTACAAAAGTTTTAAACAGGGCGCGGTGCATTCATGCATCGCGCCTTCCTGAGTACAGGCTTCCGTTTGGTGCAAGACCTGCAGCTTCCAATGTCGATATCTTTTTCGACTGCTACAGGGAAGCTTCGAACGTAACATTTTGCTACACATACGGCCTTTATGGATTCTCATACCATGAAGAGCCGATGTATTCGGTATCGGGACTTGGAAGATATTATGTAAATCTCATGCTTCCGTCTGAGCCTTCGATACTGTTCTACTGGTTCAGATTCAATGTTCCGGGTGATCTTGATGACCTTCCGGATAATTTCAAAGTCAAAGGCGAGAATGAAGGTGATAACGCTCCTGTTATCACGCTCTACTATGGCGCAGGAATGGATACACCTGACGGTGAGGGAACATTATATACTGACCCTCCGAGAGTCGGGGCAAATGAGGACAAGTATCCTTTTGCTTTCCAGATAACCGTTTACAACAAAGACTTCAGGACTCCTTCATTCCTTAAGGGTGCCATGATGTATCAGATATTCCCTGACAGATTTGCAAGGGATACATCTTTTGATTATGAGAAGATGATCAATACCGATGCAAGGCAGGAACGCATCTATCACAAGGACTGGAGTGAAGATGTCGATACTAAGGGTAAGCCTGAGACAGGTTACCTTGCATGTGATTTCTACGGCGGAAGTCTCAAGGGAATAGAGGAGAAGCTTGATTACCTGAAAGAACTAGGGATCAATGTGCTTTATCTCAACCCGATCTTCGAAGCGAGGTCTTCGCACAGATATGATACGGCTGACTATCTTAATGTCGACCCTATCCTTGGCGGCACACCGGCTTTCATGAGCCTTGAGAATGCCTGCAGGGAACGCGGCATCAAGATCATTTTAGACGGCGTATTCAGCCATACTGGCGCCGATTCCAAATACTTTAATAAGTTTGACCGTTATGAGGGCGTAGGCGCTTATAAGGCCTTTAACGAGGGCGAGGAGAGCCGTTACCGCTCATGGTATAACTTCTTCAGGAACCCTGACGGATCAGTCGGATACGATTCATGGTGGGGATTTCCTGACCTTCCGAATATCAACGAAGATGACCTGTCCTACAGAAACTTCATTTTCGGAAAAGACGGCGTAGTCGACGTCTGGACTTCCAGGGGTGCTTCGGGCTTCAGGCTTGACGTATCTGACGAGCTCCCTGACAGCTTCATCAGACAGATGAGACAGACAGTTAAGGAGAAGACGGGCGGTGAAGGTGCCGTCATCGGTGAAGTCTGGGAAGATGCTTCGAACAAGTGCAGTTACGGCTCTTACCGTGATTTCATGCTCGGAAATACGCATGACGCGGTAATGGGTTACACTTTCAGGCACATCCTTCTGGATTTCCTCTGCGGTTATATCGATGCTGATATTGCAAACAGCAGATTTGAAGGCTTCCGTGAGCGTTACCCGAAGGAAGCCTACTATGCGATGATGAACCTTGTGTCCTCACATGATGTTCCGAGAATAATGACGATGCTCTCAAGACCTGAGGACACTGATGACAGGGACATACAGCGTGAGTTCAAGGTAGATGCCAGGTACTACGATACCGTTGCATCTCTTGCCAAGATGGCTTTCGCGTTCCAGACATGCTATATCGGAGCATCATGCATCTACTACGGCGACGAGATCTTGATGGAAGGTTATAAGGATCCTTTCAACAGAAGGACATATCCGTGGAACAGGGTAGACCACAAGGGCCAGGAGGCTCTGGCTTATTTCAGGCGCATCGCCAGGATCAGGACAGAGAACGAGTGCCTTCGTACAGGTTACTATGAGACTCTTATGGCTGAAGGCGGTACTTTTGCCTTTGTAAGATATCTCAAGGAAGGCCGTGATGCCTTCGGAAAAGAAGCTTCAGGCAGCAGGGCTATAGTATTTGTCATGAACAGGTCCGATAAGCCGGTATATGTTGACATAAGCGAGCATTACGGCAGCTTTGCCTGCAAGGCTTCAGGTGATGAAGGTGAGATACATCCTCTCTCAGAACAGTTCATTCTGGGCGGTATTCTGGGCGGAACCAGGAAGATAGGCATCAAGCCGTTCGGAACTGCTTTTTTGGTCTTCTAAATTAAGAAAATTTTAGATTGATTTTGAAAAATAATGATAGAATAAATCTGCCGGCATGATTGTCGGCAATTCTATTTTTATCGAAAGGCAGATCCATCAGGTGGCAAGTCCTCATAAACGCGGAACTTTGAAGATAATCTCAGCCATGATCGCTGCTATGCTGCTGACCATATCGGTTGCCGCTTGCTCTGAAAATACTGAGCCGGGCGAGTCTTCCGAGACGACCAGGACCACAGAGATCCTCCAGTCAGCCGCAACCACCAAGATGCTTGAGACGGTATCCACCGATCCGACTCCTACTGCCACCGCAACCCCGACTCCTACACCTTTGCCTACTCTTCCGCCGGAAGACCGCATCGTTACTGTTTCTTTTGCAGGTGACTGTACTCTTACGCAGGATTACAGATCTAGCAACAAGAAGTTCGACAGCACTGTGGACGGTGATATGGAGTACTGCTTCCAGTACTGTGCCGAGCTCTTTAAGAGCGATGACCTTACGCTCGTAAACCTTGAGAATCCCGTAACTGACAGAACGGGACATAAGAATAACCAGTATATTTTCAGAATGGATCCTGAAAACCTTGAAATGCTTACATTAAACGGCATTGAGGCTGTTAACATTGCCAATAACCATACGATGGATTTCTGGGAAGACGGACTTCAGGATACAAGAGACAATCTTGATGAATACGGCATCCTCTGGAGTGACGATCATTTCGGTGCGACATTTACGGCTTCGAACGGCATCGTAATCGGCATGGTAGGGCTCGGAAACGATACTGACGCAGCAAGTGTGGCAGGGATCATTCAGGACTTAAGGGATGACGGAGCTGCGATCATCATCGCTTCATGCCATTTCGGTGCAGAAGGAACATACGAACCTACGGACAGACAGAAGAAGATAGCTCACTCACTGATCGATGATTACGGCGTCGATATTGTGGTCGGAACACACCCGCACCGCCTGCAGCCTATCGAAAAGTATAACGGCCATTACATCTTCTATTCTCTTTCGAACTTTTGTTTTGGTGGAAATTACTCATTAACAGACCCCGATTCTGTAATAATTCAATGCGATTTTATTATGGACGAGGACGGTTCCGAGTGCGTAGACTATAGGCTGAGGGTTTTTCCTTATTGTCAGACCTCAACAAGGCCCGGAAATGACTTTTGTCCCGCGCCTTACGAGTGGGAATCTGAAGATTATTTCAGGGTAATGGAGCGCCTCGAATGGGCGCAGGGCGACGAATAACGCCAATATATTTTTGAAGGCAGGTAATTATCATGGCTGACGCTAAAGTTCTTGTTGTAATGGGTTCCGATTCAGATTTTCCGGTAATGGAAGGATGCTTCAAGATGCTGAACAAGTTCGGCGTCGGATTCAAGGCTACCGTAGCTTCAGCTCACAGAACACCTGATAAGGCTATGTCCCTTGCAAGAAATGCAGAAGCTGAAGGCTTCAAGGTAATTATCGCTGCAGCAGGTCTTGCTGCACACTTGGGCGGCGTTCTTGCTGCCAATACAGCACTTCCCGTAATCGGTGTACCTTGTAAGGGCGGCGCTCTTGCAGGTGTTGATGCTCTTTATGCGACAGTTCAGATGCCTACGGGCATTCCGGTAGCTACGGTTGCGATAGACGGCGGATCCAATGCAGCGATCCTTGCGTGCCAGATGCTCGCCCTGTCTGATGCTGAACTCATGCAGAAGATCAAGGATTACAAAGCAAGCCTCGCATCATCCGTTGAAGAAAGAGATGCAAGACTTCAGCAGAAGATCGCTGAGATGAATTAAGTTTTTAGGGGTTATCCCTTAACATAGAACAATTTATACAAAGGATGGAAACAAGCACATGAGCGGAGTTTTCGGATGTTATGACATCAAAGGCAGTAAGCAGGATGTAACGAGAGATACTTACTACGGTATTTTCTCATTGCAGCACAGAGGTCAGGAATCTGCAGGTATCGCAGTTAATGACGACGGTACGTTCCTCGTACATAAGGCTCCCGGTCTTGTAACCGACGTTTTTGATGAAGTAACACTATCAGCTCTTACAGGTACATGTGCCATCGGACACGCAAGGGGCGGTTCTCCCAGAGAAAGCGGCACAGACGCTATCCAGCCTATTTCCATCAAGTCCAGAGTAGGAAGCATCGCACTCACATCTGATTCCGTGATCATGAATGCGAATAAGATCAGAGAAGAACTCAAAGATCAGGGTGCCATCTTCCAGACAAATACAGATTCAGAGATCATCCTCTCACTTTTCTCACGCAACAGAATCAGAACAGAGGACTGCGAGCACGCCATCCTTGAGACAATGAAGGAAATCCACGGCGTTTACGCAATGATCTTCATGACAGAAGACAAGCTCATCGGCGTAAGAGATCCCTATGGTTTGAGACCCTTGATCCTCGGTAAGCTCGGTGACAAGTATTATATTTCTTCAGAGTCATGCGCACTTGACGCTATCGGCTGTGAAACGGTCAGAGATTTTGAGCCCGGCGAGATCATCACTATCTCCAAGGACGGCATGAGCTCCATCAAGTACGATGCATCTGCCGAAAAGAAGGACGGTAAGGTATGCGTTTTCGAGTACGTATACGTTGCAAGACCTGACTCCATGATCGACAAGATGTCCATCTTCGATTCAAGATACAGAGTAGGTATGGCTCTTGCAAAGGAGAGCCCTGCAGATGTCGATCTCGTAATCGGCGCACCTGACTCAGGTAACGCAGCTGCAGAAGGTTATGCAGCAGGCCTCGGCGTCCAGTACGGCGCAGGTCTCCTCAAGAACAGATATGTAGGCAGAACGTTCATCAAGAGCACACAGCAGCAGAGAGAACTCGCAGTACGCATGAAGTTTGCTGCATTAAGAACTGCCATCAAGGACAAGAAGATCGCTATCGTTGACGACTCTCTCGTTAGAGGAACTACAACAAAGCACATCATCTCATTCTTAAGAGAGAACGGAGCCAAGGAAGTTCATGTAAGACTTGCTTCTCCGCCGGTTAAGTTCGGATGCTGCTACGGCGTTAACGCTTCATCTGAAACAGAGCTTCCCGCAAGCACAAAGACAGTTGAAGAGATCAGAGACATGATCGGTGCTGATTCACTTGCTTACATCAGCCTTGATTCTCTCAGAGCATCACTCAACACTATAGACTGCGGCGTTTGCTCCGCATGCTTCGACGGCAACTTCATCGCAGGCAAGCCCGAGGATGATGAAGAGTCAGTTCACAAGGTAAAATACAACTGATAGGGGACTAATAAATGAAGATTGCAGTATTTGTGTCTGGTGGCGGAACTAATCTCCAGGCCATCATAGACAACACTAAAGATGGTATTCTGAAGGATATTGAGATATCTCTTGTTCTGTCATCTTCGAAGACTGCTTATGCTCTCGAGAGAGCCGCAGACAACGGCATTAAGTCAGCCGTAGTTTCCAAGAAAGACTTTGATTCCATAGAGAGCTGGGACGATGCGGTCTTGGCTGCCGTCGAGGATTCAGGTGCCGAACTCATCGTTCTTGCCGGATACCTTTCTTTGATGGGACCCAAGGTCGTAGCTAAATATTCCAACCGCATAATCAATATCCACCCGGCTCTTATTCCTTCATTCTGCGGTGCAGGCATGTACGGAATAAGACCTCACCAGGCAGCCCTTGCAAAGGGCGTTAAGGTGTCAGGTGCCACGGTCCACTTCGTTAATGAGAATTACGATGAAGGACCGATCCTTCTGCAGAAGGCAATTGACGTTCTTCCGAACGACACGCCTGAGACTTTGCAGAAGAGGATAATGCAGGAGTGCGAGTGGAAGATACTGCCTGAAGCCATCAGGCTTATCGCAGACGGCAGGGTGATGATCGAAAACAACATCGCCCGCGTTATCTGATTCAAGTATTAAATTTTGGAGGTGCATATATGATCACACAGAACCTTAGCCAGATCCTTAAGGAGAATGCTTATCCCGGAAGAGGAATCGTAATCGGTAAGTCTGATGACGGCAAGTATGCTGTTACTGCTTACTTCATCATGGGAAGAAGCGTTAATTCAAGAAACCGTGTATTCACGGCTACTGAAGACGGTATCAAGACAGAGGCTTTCGATCCCTCACTTCTTACTGATCCGCACCTCATCATTTATTCACCCGTAAGAGTTCTTGGCAACAAGACTATCGTTACAAACGGTGATCAGACAGATACTATCTATGAGCTCATGGACAAGCAGATGACATTCGAGCAGTCCTTGAGAGGCAGAGAGTTCGAAGACGATGCACCTAACTATACGCCCAGAATCTCCGGCATCATGCACGTAGAGAACGGCACATACAATTTCGCTATGTCTATCTTAAAGAGCGATGACGGCGATCCTGCTTCATGCGAGCGCCACACATTCACATACACAAATCCCAAGGCAGGAATCGGCAGATTCATCCACACATACATGGGTGACGGCAGCCCGCTTCCTTCTTTCGAGGGCGAGCCTGAGAAGGTTGAACTCAAGGGCGACATCGATACTTTCACAAACGAAGTATGGACAAGCCTCAACGAGGATAACAAGGTATCTCTCTTCGTACGCTACATCGACATCGAGACAGGCGCAGTTGAGACCCGTATCGTAAACAAGAACGTTAAATAATTTTCGAGAATAAAGGAGAATCAAAATGTCTAACGAGATGCAACTCAAGTATGGATGCAATCCTAACCAGAAGCCTTCCAGGATCTTCATGAAAGACGGTTCTGAGCTTCCCATCGAAGTGCTTAACGGCAAGCCGGGTTATATCAACCTTTTGGACGCTTTTAACGGCTGGCAGCTTGTTAAGGAGTTAAAGGAAGCAACAGGACTTCCCGCAGCTACATCTTTCAAGCACGTTTCACCTGCAGGTGCAGCAGTAGGAAAACCCCTTTCAGAGACAGAGGCTAAGATCTATTTCGTAGACGATCTCGGCGAACTTTCTCCCATCGCTTGCGCATATGCAAGAGCAAGAGGCGCAGACAGAATGTCTTCTTACGGCGACTTCACAGCACTTTCTGATACATGCGACGCTATCACTGCAACAATGCTCGCAAGAGAAGTATCCGACGGCATCATCGCTCCCGATTACACACCCGAGGCTCTTGAGATCCTTAAGACAAAGAGAAAGGGTACATATAACGTAATCAAGATCGACGCTTCCTATAAGCCCGCTCCGATCGAGACAAAGGATGTTTTCGGCGTAACATTCGAGCAGGGAAGAAACGAGTTTGAGATCAATCACGCTCTTCTCGACAACGTTGTTACAGATACTAAGGACATCCCCGAAGATAAGAAGATCGACCTTTTGATCTCTCTCATCACATTGAAGTACACACAGTCCAACTCAGTCTGCTACGTTAAAGACGGTCAGGCAATCGGTATTGGTGCAGGACAGCAGTCAAGAATCCACTGCACAAGACTTGCAGGCCAGAAGGCTGATAACTGGTGGCTCAGACAGAGCCCTCAGGTATTGGGTCTCCAGTTCGTTGATGACATCAGAAGACCTGACAGAGACAACGCTATTGACGTTTATATCTCTGACGAGTATGAGGATGTACTTGCAGAAGGCACATGGCAGAATATCTTCAAGGTTAAGCCTGAAGTATTCACAAGAGAAGAGAAGAAGGCTTGGCTTGCTAAGAACGATAATGTAGCTCTTGGTTCCGATGCATTCTTCCCCTTCGGCGATAACATTGAGCGTGCACACAAGAGCGGCGTTAAGTATATCGCTGAACCCGGCGGATCCATCCGTGATGACCATGTAATCATGACATGCAACAAGTATGGCATCGCAATGGCATTTACGGGAATGAGATTATTCCACCATTAATATTCGTTATCAATTGGGCTGTCTCTTATTGAGGCAGCCCTTTTTTATTTAGGAGGCTAATATGGAAGACGAAAACAAGATCGCTGAGACAACAGAGAACACAACAGCCGTTGCAGAGCCTGCACAGGCAGCACCTGCACCTGCTCCCGCAGAAGAAGTCAGAACGGATAAGCTTTCCAAGGGCAAGTATGCCGAATACAGTGACCACGATCTGCAGTATGAGATCTTAAAATATGAGAAGAAAGCCGCAAGAAGAACAATGCTCGTTGCAACTGCATTGTTTGCTATCGCTGCAGTTTTCGTAGTTGCTGCGATCATCATCGTACCGCCTGTATTAAGGACTCTTGACCAGGTTCAGACAACACTTGAGGAAGCAACATCACTTGTTTCAAAAGCAGAAGACACACTTACGAATGTCGATGATTCACTTAACGGAATGAATGACATGATCTCCAACGTCGACGGCGTTCTGACAGATAACACTGCAGCCATGGAAGAAGCGATCACAAAGATCAGCAACATCGATGTTGACGGATTGAACACTTCTATTCAGGATCTTAATAAAGTGGTTTCCGCAATGGGAAAACTTTTCGGAGCATAATAAAGTAATGCATTACAGCGTACTGATAATAGATGACGAGAAAGAACTCTCCGAGTACACCGCGAAATATTTTAATATGTCCGGTGTACCGGCTCAGTACGCTTTGGACAGCGCTTCCGCACTGGATTTTTTTAAGGATAATACGTGTTCTCTCATTCTGCTTGACATAAATCTGGGTGACGATTCCGGATTTGAACTCTGCCAGAAGATAAGGGAGAACATGGATATCCCGATCTTTTTTATCAGCGCGAGATCTGCCGAAGACGATATGCTCCTTGCATTAAGCATCGGCGGTGACGATTATATCTGCAAGCCTTATTCTCTGAGCGTTCTTCTTGCGAAAGTCAAGGCTGAACTTAAAAGATATGAATCAACGCACAAAGATGACAGGGCAGAAGAAGATACTAATACCGTAAAACTCGGAAGTGCTGTTTTCGATATGAAGAAAGCATCTGTTATAAAAGACGGTAAAGTAATGCCTCTTAAGGCAATGGAGTATAAGATACTTGTCTATCTTATAAGGAACAGCGACCGCGTCATTCCCAAAGAAGAGATCTTCGAGAAGATCTGGGATACAACTGTCGTAGGTGATGTAACGCTCAACGTTCACATAAGGCACTTAAGAGAAAAGATCGAAGACGATGCCGGTGATCCGCGCTTCATAAAGACGGTGTGGGGTGTCGGATTCATGCTCGATACCAAAGGTAATCCCTAAATGAAACTGAGATTCCTTCTGATCTATATCGCATTCGTGCTGGCAGTGGGAATTGCCGGATGCTACGTTATTGCGGGCGGCAAACTCTCTGAAGAAATACCGGTACATACCATAGAGATCAACAGGCTCCTCGTAAGTCTTGAAGAAGACTGGGACAGTGTCAGTTCATATAAAGACAAGCCCATAGAAAGTGATTCTTCCTTCGATTATTCTGTTATTGACACAAACGGTAATGTCATCTTATATACACGCGATGACATAGCGAAAAGCATATCTTCCGCTACATCTGATTACGACATAATCAGGGATATAGAAGTAGACGGCAAGGTTTCAGGATACCTTATCGTACATAATCCCAAAGCCGAACTCGAAAAGCAGACAAACATGAAGATAGCTTTGTTTGTTATGTCGCTTATTCTGTTAACCGTAGTAGTCTCAGTGCTTTACTACGTATATCTGAAACGCAGAGTATTAGATCCTTTTAAGAAACTTAAAGGCTTTGCGGTCAGGGTCGCAGGAGGCAATCTCGATACGCCTCTGGCGATGGATAAAGGCAATGTGTTCGGTTCTTTTACCGAGAGCTTTGACATAATGAGGGAAGAACTCAAAGCCTCTAGAGAGCGTGAGGAGAAGGCCGTTAAGAGCAGAAAAGAACTTGTTGCTCAGTTATCTCACGATATTAAGACTCCTGTGTCATCCATAAAGGCCATGACTGATGTCATGAGCCTTACCGCATCAGAAGAAGATAAAGTTACCATCAATGCTATTAATGCCAAGGCTGATCAGATCGACAGCCTTATCTCCAATCTTTTCCATGCGACTTTGGAGGAATTGGAACAGCTTGAAGTAAAGCCCGAAGACATTAATTCGACTGATATAGTTCAGATGATAAAGGATGCGGATTATCAGAATAAGATCGAGAAACTCGATATTAAAGATGCTGTCGTTTTCGCTGACAGATTAAGACTTAACCAGGTCTTAAACAATATTATCTTTAACTCCTATAAATATGCCGATACCGGAATAAATGTAACGAGCAGATTTGAAAATGCCGGATCAAAGTATCTGTTTATCGAGATAGCAGATAAGGGCCCCGGTGTTCCCGAAGAGGAACTGGAGATGATCACCCAGAAGTTCAAGCGCGGCAGCAATGCAGGAAATAAGGACGGCTCAGGTCTGGGCCTTTATATTTCGGATTATCTTATGAATAAGATGGAAGGAAGCCTCACTGTAAGGAATACAGGCGATGGTTTTGCCGTAGAGATCGGCATAAAGATCTCTTAAGAACCGTTTTCAAGAGAGTTTAAAAAAGAATTAAAAAACAGACAAAGGTTTAAATCGGCTCGAATACTATACTTGTGCCATAAGGAGATAGTAATTTCGAAAGGGAGTTTAAACCGATGTTAAAACTTGTTAAGGCACATTTTCACAAAGACAAGGCAGTGCTCTTAGCTTTTCTTCTGATCCTGACAGTAGCATCAATGCTTCTTCATACAAGTCTCATGGTCGCACGTTACGATTCAATGTACGAAGAGAAATTTGAGAAGCAGGGTGTTTCTGATTCCATGTTCTTTTGTCTGGGCGATGAAGATAAGATAAACGCCACTATAAATGATATGGACTATGTGGACAGTTCATATCTCGTCGATATTATCATTCCTGACATGGTTACGTTATCCGTGAACGGCGGCAAAGACAAAGACATCGAAGACATGTTCTTTGTTGATGAAGAAAATGAGACTGTATATCAGGATCTTCACTATGTCGAGAAAGATGATTCCATAGAAGGACCTTCTATCTGCATGAATGTTTATACGGCATACGCAGAAGGGATCAAAGTCGGAGATAAGATCAAGGTCTCTAACAAAGATACCGGCAGTTACGAGCTTACCGTAAAAGGCATCTATGAAGATCTGTTCTGCGGTCAGATGTACTCTTATTATTCGACGATAGTAGATCACGGAACTTATGAGATGCTTTACGACGGATCAGAATATGTATCAAGTGCAGAAATGCCTTTTCAGATGCAGTTCCTTTGCGTTAAGTTCAAAGCAGGAGAAGATATCAGCATTAAGTCAACTGCACTTCAGGATGAATTTGCCAAAGAGGGAATGTATTGCAGAGGTTATGACAAGATCCTTGCCAAAGCAGGCTATACAGGCATCTCAAATATCATTGCTGCGTTTATGGCTTCCTTCTCCGTGATAATCATGATAATCGCATTCATCATGATCATCTTCACGGTCAATACGAACATCAACCGCGATATAAGAAATATAGGAGCTCTCCGCGCCGTCGGATTTACGATCTCTCAGGTAAGGACATCTCTTATGCTCGAGTATTCGTTGGTTGCTGCTGTTGCATGCCTGACCGGCATTACGGGATCATATTTGGTTTTCCCTGTGATCGAAAACCTGGCACTCAAACAGTTAACAGGTCTTGTATGGGAAGGGGGATTTCATCCTGCAATGTCCCTGCCGGTCCTCGCAGGCGTAATTTTCGTGATGCTTATAGTAACTTTTGTTGCTACCCATCTCATAAGAAATATCCATCCGGCTACTGCATTAAGATTCGGTCTTGAATCACACAGTTTCAAAAAGAACTATCTGCCTTTGGATAAGACGACAGGAAGGCTCGATATACTTCTTGCATTGAAGAGTACTTTGCAGAATAAAGGACAGAACCTGATCATTGCCGGAGTTATCCTTGCAGTCTCATATCTGACGGCATTTTCCGCGATCCTTTTCCACAACACCAGGATCGACATAACCAATTTCCAAAGACTCCTTCAGGGAGATGCACCGGATGCCTATGTAAACATTCAATACGATACTCCTGAAGAGATGTACGACATCATTGATAAGATCCGGGCAATGGACGGCGTGACTGAAGCTTACGGACTGTCAAATACAGATGCTCACTCAGGCGACTATAACTGCTATCTTCTTTATTCGACTGACCCTCAATATGTTTATTGCGGAGTCTACGAAGGCGAGATGGCATTAGAAGCAAATGAAGCCGTTGTAGGCGGACTTCTTGCAGAGCGGCAGGGGCTTGGCGTAGGTGATGAGATCAAGGTCAAGTATATGGACAGGGAAGAGTCTTTTCTTATCACCGGTCTTCAGCAGGCTGTTTACAGTATGGGTGAGAGGATCTACATATCTGAAGAAGGATTCAAGAGACTAGATGGCGAACCCAGATATACCTATGTCAGAGTAAGGATCGAAGATGCAACTGAAGAGAGGGTAGATGAGTTCCTGGAAGATGCGAAAAATCTTCTCGGTGATTACTGCACGAGCACAGAAAACTACTATCACACTCAAAGAAGCACCGATAATGTGCCTGTCTTTGCAGTATCGCTCGTTATCTTGATCCTGATAATCCTGAATGTCTTTACGGTACTCATAGTCATAAGACTTCTTCTGAAGACTGTATTCATCAAGCGCGAAAAGGAGTTCGGCATCAAGAAAGCTGTAGGCTTTACGAGCAGGCAGTTAAGGACACAGCTTGCATTGTCGCTGATACCTATAAGTATCGCAGGCTCGATATTAGGCGCGATCTGTTCCTGCCTTACGACAAACAGTCTTTTTGACCTTATATTCAGCAGCTACGGAATCAAGAATTCCGACCTGCTTATAAATCCCGGTGTGATCCCCGTAACGGTTTTGCTCGTCACGGTCCTGGTATTTGTTATCTCTTATGTCATGTCGGGCAGGATGAAGAAAGTATCCGCATATCAGCTTATTTCGGAATAAAGAATGGAGAAAGAAAAATGAATAAAGAAGTAATCATTAAAACAGAGAAACTTTCAAAGAGCTTTTCCGTCGGAGGAAAACAGCAGCACGTTATAAAGAACCTCGACATGGAAATATATAAGGGCGATTTTACCGTTATCATGGGATCTTCCGGTGCCGGCAAATCCACTCTCCTTTATGCCTTATCAGGCATGGATAAGCCGACTCTCGGAAGCATCTCATATAGCGGCAAAGAGATCACTTCCATGAATGACGACCAGCTCGCGGTATTCCGCCGTAAGCACTGCGGCTTCGTTTTCCAGCAGGTCCATCTTGTTGACAGCATGAGTATCATGGATAACGCGATCTCAACGGGAATGTTGACAGGGCAGAAGCAAAAGGTCTTAAAAGACAAGGCAGAAAAACTCTTTAAGCGTGTAGGACTTGAAGAAGACCTCTGGGGTAAATTTCCGTCACAGCTGTCAGGCGGTGAAGCGCAGCGTGCGGCAATGGTAAGGGCGGTAATAAACGATCCAGATGTTGTTTTTGCAGACGAGCCGACAGGCGCACTTAACTCGACAGGTGTTAAGGCAGTATTGGATGTTCTTACCGATATCAATAAGACCGGTCAGTCGATCGTCATGGTTACACATGACATCACTTCGGCCAGAAGGGCAAACCGCATCATCTATCTTCGTGACGGCGGCATCATCGGTGAGTGCAACCTCGGTGAATATGTCTCAGGTGATAAGGAACGCCACAAGAAGATCAAGGAATTCCTGGAAGATATGGGTTGGTAAGATAACCGGTTTTGAACTGGGATTTGACTGATAAAGAGGTTTTCAGATCATTATGGAGTTGATACTTAAGATATGTGAGTGCTTCAGGATCATCGATTTTCCGACGGCATACATCATGATATTCACAGGAGCCTGGCTGCTTGTCTTCATAGCAGCAGTTGCTTTTGTAAAACCTAAAAATCCGGATGTATACAGGATCCTGGGATTTATTCCTCTTCTGCATTTCGCGGTGTTTTATTTGCTGAACTATACAAAAGGCTATTTCATGCTGGGGTTTTCCAGATACGGATGGTTCCTGATCGCCGCATTTATCTACGCGTTGGCAGGACTGATCATTGCCCGTAAGGAAAAGAAGGTCAGACACCTTGTGATCACGGGAGCGCTGAACTTCATCACGTTTTCCTTAAGCGTTATATATATCATGGGTATCAGCCATTATGCCCGTTTTACAAACTATTCGCACATGAATTATGAGCAGTCAATGGCTGCCGTCATTGATGAGATAGAGGGGCATTATATCCTCTCGGAACATAAGCAGATCGACTATGATGCTCTACGCGCGAAATATATTCCCATGGCAGCTGAGGCAGACCTGAACGGTGACGAAGAGGCTTATGCGGAGGCTGTTATGAATCTGTGTTATGAATTCCATGACGGTCATCTTAGCGCTTATTTCCTGGATGATGATCTCAGGAGCCGGGTCAATGACAACATGTATGGAAACGATTACGGCTTTTCCATGATCGGCACGGACAGCGGGGTTACAGTAGCGATCCTGACGGCTGGTGATTCTGATGCATATGCTCTTGGTATACATGACGGTACAGTGATAACAGGCTGGGACGGGACGGATATAGAAGAAGCCTTAAGAAACGTAAGCTGCGTTACGACCGGCTGGCCTACGCCTTCTTTTCCAACCTCGGAAAACGAAGACTTTATGAGACCCATATTCCTTGCAGGATGTGGAGGCGATACGGTAAATGTCAGATTTATCGGCGATGACGGAAAAGAGACCGAAGTCACGCTTGAAAGTAACGGCAGTTACTATAACCGTTTTATGGCAGCCATGAAACCCGTTACCGGCAAAAGATGTGACGAGTTTGCATATTGTGAGATGCTAGATAGCCGCTGCGGTTATCTTTGCATCCCTGAGGAAGAATATGACACCTCAGGTGACATTATCGCGGCTCTGACTGATGACTATCCTGCCGTCAAAGATCTTCTTATATCAAGGATCGATCAGATGAGAACCCAAGGAATGGACAGGCTCATTATCGATCTGAGAGACAACGACGGCGGCCTCGACGTGATCTCCGCAGCAGTCGCATCCTTGTTTACCACTGAGGAGATCAGGACATACAGCGGTTTTATAAGCGGCGGCAAGCTTGTAGAGACCAAATACTGGAAATGGACCGTTCCTGCAGACGGAAGGTATTCCGATATTCCCGTAGTCGTCCTGGTCAATGCAGGAACTGCAAGTGCCGGCGATATCCTCACATATAATCTTTCCACCTGCCCGAACGTAACTGTTATGGGAATTACAACGTCCTGGGGATGTGCCCAGGGAGTAGCCCAGACATGCCTTTTGAGTGGCGGCAGTATAAGATTGCGTTATTCGATAATGGCGACACTTGATGAAGACCGCAATATCTATATCGATCCCGGTCCGGACCGCATCAGCGGTATTACTCTTGATGAGAAGATCCCCTTTGATATGGATGCCGTTAACAAGATGTATGTGCAGGGACTTGATTATGAGCTCGAATACGCGCTGGATTGGATAGAGAGGGGAGAGCGATAGCAGGAGGCTATATCTTATTTTCGATGAACCCATCTGGGAACTATATAAAAAGGGCTGCCTCATTTAATTGAGACAGCCCGTTCCTTTATTATGGAGCCAAAGGCGGGAATCGAACCCGCGACCTATTCATTACGAGTGAATTGCTCTACCCCTGAGCCACTTTGGCGTGCCATAAAAATATACCCATTTGAATGATAAGTGTCAAGTAATGCGCATTGTATAGTCAAGGATTACGGATAAGAATGATATAATTGCTTTATCGGAGGTAATTCTTAATGAAGGCCTTTAGTCTCGGCAGGAAAATCACCAGTCTTTTGCTTTGTGTGTCTATGGCAGGCGCACTGTTTACGGGCTGTAAAAAGGGCGATGACATGTTCCCTTCGATCGAGGCGCCGAGCGTTGAGACAGAACCCGAGGAATCAACGGAAAATACCGACGATCAGTTATCCGGCGGCGATATCAGGGAACTCAAAGTAGCGCTTCCTTATTCTGACCTTACCATCCAGTGCCTTGCAGCAATGCTCTATTGCAAGAACAACGGCCTTTGGGACAGTACGGATGACGGTTCCACGATTGATACGGCTTTCCTGTCTTCCGTTGCGACCAATTACGTTGTTACCAACATCGGATGCGGAAGTACGGGTGCCACACTTGATGTCGTTAAGGACTGGAGCAAGAGTGATATGCCTGACCTGTATCTGGCCCAGGACAGCAATGCTGTCTGGAATGCAGGATATGCTGCTCCCCTGAATGAATATCTTTCCGATAATGCTTATCTTAACAGCCAGCACATTTATACCGGTGCACTGACTGCTGATTCGGATGGCGGTATCTTTTATGCGCTGCCGCATTTCTGTTCAGCAAGGATCATCATGGGTAACTCTGAATACATTCCGTCTGAATCAGGAAAGCTCCAGATAAAGAACACCACTGAAGATTTCAGAGAGTACTTGGAAGAGATTGATGACGAGTATTCATGCGCTGCATTTGCATCCGCATATGAGCTCATTCCTTATCTCGGTTCCGCGTTCAATAACGATAATCCCACATCTTATATGGTTTACGACGAGTATGTTAAGGATCACGATTCAGCTACACAGATCGTTTACGATGCTTCATCTTATGTAAAGGATTTCTATTCGTCAGAACTTGCCTTTGACCAGATGGACGGTGCAGATCCCGTTTATTCGAGAAAGGCTGCATTGTGGGTGGATTCATCTGCAAACATAAGGGCATGGTCCGAGTATTATCCGGGAAGCCTTTATCTTTTGCATCTTCCTTGCAATGACGCTACGAACGTCGGTGTTCCTTATGTAACTACATATTCTTTGTGTGTATCCAAGGATTCGGAGAACAGCGATTTTGCTTCCGAGTTTGCGGCTTTTATTTCTTATGATCCTGATGCGCAGCTTCTTATATACAGGCTTGAAGATATGACAGGTCTTATGCCTCTTACAAGAAATGACGCGATCTGGAACATGATCTCCGAGGATGAATTTTTCGGTCACATGGCATCTGATTTCAGACAGACAATGGATAATGCAGTCTATTGTCCTGATTCATATGACAGCAAGCTTTTTACAAAAACGAATGAATATACGGCAGTATTTGTGGAGCAGGATGACGATTTCGATCCGGAGAAATGTTATGGCTGATTTAATTGATCTTCGCAAACTTCATATTCAGGACAGTTCCGAGCTTCGCAAGCGCGGCCTCATGGTGGGGACCATCAAGCTCATTGAAGATGATATCAGGGCTCTTGGTACCGGAAGCCAGGGAGAAGCGCTGCTTGCAGTAAAGGGCGGAGTGATCTATGCGCTTATTAAGCTTTTCAGGCCTGACCGGAAAAACTGCCGCGCACACATCGAATTCGTATTCACAAGCGATGCAAATGCCGATACGCAGAGCGGCGTGGTAGACGAGGTATTAAGATACTGCTTTCTTGACCAGTTCTATCACAAGGTTACCGTTATCTGTAACCACGGCAACGAAGGCCTTGAGCGAATCCTTACAGGTGCAGGCTTCATGCAGGAAGCAGTTTTAAGGGATGAAGTAAGGCTTAAGAACGGATTTGAAGATGCCGGCCTTTATGCAATGCTTTCTTATGAATATCCGAAATACAATGTCTGCTTCGTTCCGTTCGAGAGAGGCGTTGCGATCGTATCAGGCGGCAGCAACTATGTTGATTCAGTAAAGCTTTTCCATTACGGCCAGATAGTCGAAGATCCGTTTATTCACAACATTGCAGGTTCTTTGGGGCTTCTTGACGATAACGGCGGTCTTATGAGAAACGATGATGGCATCTATAATCTTGATGAAGACCAGCTCAAATACCTTCCGGATGAACTTGCCAAAGCTTATGTTGAACTCAGGGAATATTTCGACAGCATGAGAGCGGGTTTTGATATAAGCGTCAGGTTCAACACCGGTACGCCTTTCCAGAAGAAAGTATGGAATGCGCTTAATTCGATCCCTTATGGCGGTACTGCAAGTTATGAGGACATTGCACTTATGCTGACTGACGGCAGTCTTCCCGAAGCTCGAAAAATCACAAGAGCTGTCGGTGCTGCGTGCTCTGATAATCCGGTAGCGGTAATCGTTCCGTGCCACAGGGTTATCGGTAAGGACGGCAGCATCGTAGGTTATGCGGCAGGTATCGACATCAAGGACTATCTGCTGTTACATGAGAGTTTTACGGCGGTAACACCGCTGATATCCAAGGAGGGATAATCAATGGCAAAACACGATAAGATTGAAGTCGGGGTTTCTACTATACTTAACCCCGTTCCGGTAGTTATGGTCTCATCAGCAGGCAAGGATCCTGAATCTGAATCAGAACGTCCGAACATCATGACGGTTGCATGGGCAGGAACTATCAATTCGGAGCCGCCGATGCTCTCCATCAGTGTCCGCAAATCAAGACATTCACATAAGCTCATTACCGAGACGGGTGAGTTTGTTGTAAACCTTGTATCCAAGTCACTTTGCAAGGCCTGCGATTACTGCGGCGTAAGAGGAGGGGAGAAGGAAGACAAGTTCAAGTCCTGTTCTCTTACACCTATTAAGGCAAAGGGCCTTGAGTATGCATATGCGATCAAGGAAGCTCCCGTATCGATCTCGTGCAAAGTAAAGAGCGTTCAGGAATTAGGTTCACATGATCTGTTCATAGCTGAGATAGTCGGAGTTACTGCTGATTCATATCTGCTCGATGAGAACGGCAAACTCTGTCTCGAGAACGCGAGACTGGTGGCATATAATCACGGAGAATACTATCTCCTTGGCGAGAAGCTCGGTTTCTTCGGCTACTCCGTAGCACCGGAAAACATCATCAAGAAAAGAATGGGAAAAGATAAGAAATGAAGTTTAAAGGAATAAAGAAGGTCCACGAAGGACGTTTTATTGCGGCATATAACGCTGAATACGAGACAAATCTCGGCAATACCAAGATCTATGAGATGAGTTCGAGAGATCACAACATTACGAGTCTCGAAGATCTTCAGCGTGAGAAGTGTGATGCGGTGGTGCTCATTATCACCAGCCCTGACGGCAACAAACTCCTGCTCAACAAGGAATTCAGAATGGCTGTCGGAGGATTTGCGATCAATTTCCCGGCAGGCCTTATAGATGAAGGAGAGACTCCTGAAGAAGCGGCTGCCAGAGAACTGTGGGAAGAGACCGGCCTGAAGCTCACTTCTATTGATGAAGTCCTTCCGATGAGTTTTTCCGGCGTTGGTCTTACCAATGAGAGAAGTTGCTGCATGATCGGCAAGGCAGAAGGTGAGTTTGCTCCGAGTACATCTGATGAGGAAGAGATCGAAGCCCGCTGGTATACCAGGGAAGAGGTAAGAGAACTTCTTAAGCAGACAAATTTCGCTGCAAGAACTCAGGCTTATTGCTACTGGTGGGTCAGGGAGTGACCCGTCTCCATTTTATTTCCCGGACATATGGTCTTTGACCTGATGTTGCAGAGAATCACAGTAAACGTCATAGTGTACTGTGATTTTTGCTATGATTGTTTTATTATGGCTCGAAAAAATCACAGTAGCCGTCAGAGTCTACTGTGACTTTTACTGTGATTTTCTAAACTCAATAAAGCCTTATAGCAACTTGGAAGCCCATTCCCTGAGGTCATCAACGGTGGCATTTGCCTTGAACCGTTCACCGGTCATGACTTTCGCGCCTTTTGCAAGGCTCGCGATATTCTCACCTGATGAGCCGATCCCGCTTGAACCTGAAGTTGCAAAAGGAATTATCGTCTTTCCGGAGAAATCATATTGCTCAGCGAAAATAAAATGCTGATCAAGCTATTTGAAGATTCTTAACGACCTTATCTATTTCCTTGAAACTCCCGGCTGTGATCGTGAACAGAACTAGCAATCCATTGTCCTGGAAAAAATAGATCTGAAGCGATGAGACATCATAGCCGTTTTTATCTAATACCATCTTAAGCGCGAAACAGGATTTGCCGTCTATCTTGTAGTCTTCGATGTATTCTATACTTTTAGCAGGATATTTCATGCTTTTGTTCCATTCTTCGAGAGTGTGTTCTTTCGTTGCGTCTTCTTTCAAATGTTCATCAAGTACATAATCGATCTTCAAGGATGCGGTGTTACCCCACACAAACCAGGGACCTGATATGTCTACTCCGGTGTAGTCGCTCATTACGATATTTCTTTTATCGGCATCGGGCCATTCGACAGTATAATCTCCGGTTAGCTTAAAGCCTACGCCGCCTGCATGGCTTATATATCTGTCACCCTCGATCGTTCCGGCAATGTCTCCGACTGTTGTCTCGCTGTTTACAGGTATTGTGGTTATGGGTTCATGAGCTGAACTGCAGCCTGCCATAAGCAGAATAGCAGCGGACATAATAATAGCCAGTAATTTTTTCATAAATAATCTCCCTTATCGAAAAATCAAATAATTTTTCTAATTTCGCTTTGAGTATAGCATATAATAGATTTATCAATAAACTTGTTGTGGGGAGCAGGAATAGCGATGAATAAAACAGGTACAAGGAAGATAGAGACGGAACGTTTGATACTCAGAAGATTTGTGATCGAAGATGCCGATGATATGTTCAACGGCTGGTGCAATGATCCTGAGGTTTCCAAATATCTGACATGGCCTCCGCACGGAAGCGTAGAAGTGACAAAGTCTCTTTTGAATGCCTGGATCCCTGAATATGAGAAGGGCGACTATTTCAACTGGGTAATGGAGCTTAAAGAGACAGGCAAGATAATCGGTAATATCTCTGTAGTTCGGGTAAGGGAAGATATAGGAGAAGCTCTCATCGGATATTGTATGACCAGAGAATACTGGGGCAACGGATATATGCCTGAAGCTTTGAAAGCGGTAATAGATTATCTTTTCGATGTTGCGGACATGAACAGAGTTTGTGCAACGCATGACGTAAACAACCCGAAGTCCGGCCGTGTAATGCAGAAGGCGGGAATGAAATACGAAGGGACTCTGCGCCAGTCAGGTCTTAATATGCAGGGGATCTGCGATTCTGTTTGTTATTCGGTTATCAGAAGTGATCGCGAAAAACAACCGGAGATATCCTGACAAGTAAAAATACTTGACACACCATTTATCGTTTGTTATTATGTGCAGGCTGAAATAGGGGAGGCTTGCCTTTAAATGCGTGAAAAGTCAGTAAGAACAGACCTTTTGCTTGATTTCTATGGCAATCTTCTTACGCCCAAGATGAGGCGCACCTGTGAGAGCTACTATAATGATGATCTGACTTTGGCAGAGATTGCCGAAGCAGAGGGTATCTCAAGGCAGGGAGTGCATGACACGGTCAAGAGGGCGGAAAAGCAGCTTGAAGAGTATGAAGAGAAATTAGGTCTGCTTCAGCTTTTCGAGATGCAGCAGGCAAAAGCAAAAACGGCTCTAGCACACTTAAAGAGCGGTGATACCGACAAGGCTGCCCAAGAGCTTGAAGAATTGATAGAGGAAATGTAATAGTGTTTGAGAGCTTGTCACAAAAGCTTCAGAATATAACTTCCAAGATGCGCGGCAAGGCACGCGTATCCGAGAGCGACATCAAGGAAATGATGCGCGAGATCCGCATGGCTCTTTTGGAGGCGGATGTTAACTACAGCGTAGTCAAGGAATTTGTCGCAGACATGACCGAGCAGTGCAAAGGCGCTGCAGTTCAGGAGTCTTTCACACGATCGTTAAGATCGTAAGAGATGCTCTCACAGAGCTCTTGGGCGGTGAAGAAGGCGAAGATAAGCTTAAGGTATCCGATACAGGATTTAACATAATCATCCTTTACGGTCTGCAGGGTGCAGGTAAGACAACAACAGCTGCCAAGCTCGCAAAACTCCTGAAAGAGAACGGCAAGAAGCCGATGGTCGTATCAGTTGACGTTCACAGACCGGCAGCTGCCCAGCAGCTCAAGGTATTAAGTGATGCAGTCGGAGTTGACTGCTATATCGATCCTGAAGAGAAGGATGCGGTTAAGATCGCTAAGGACGGTGAAGGCAAAGCAAGATACATGCTCTGCAATTACCTCATCATCGATACTGCAGGCCGTACTGTTGCAGACGAGGAGCTAATGGAAGAGCTCAGAGATATCGCTGCAGCGGTAAATCCCACAGAGAAGCTCCTTGTAGTCGATGCTATGATCGGTCAGGAAGCGGTTAACGTAGCACAGCTTTTCGAGCAGAACATCGGCATGGACGGCTTCATCATGACAAAACTCGACGGTGACGCCAGAGGCGGTGCTGCGCTTTCGATCAGAAAACTTACTAACAAGCCTATCAAATACATTTGTACCGGCGAAAAGGTTGACGCCATCGAGAAGTTCTATCCCCAGCGTATGGCTGACAGAATTCTCGGCATGGGTGACGTTGTAAGCCTTATCGAGAAGGCACAGCAGACAATCGATGAGGAAGAAGCAAGGAAAGCAATGGAACGCATGATGGGCAGTTCCTTTAACCTTGATGACCTTTATTCACAGTTTGAGCAGATGAAGAAGATGGGCTCTCTTAAAGACCTGGTCGGCATGATGCCCGGTGCTGCAGGCAAAGTCAACGAGGAAGATCTTGATGATAAGATCGTTGACAGACAGATGGCCATCATCACTTCGATGACAAAGAAGGAGAGAAGATCACCTTCTATCCTTAATGCAAGCAGAAGAAAGAGAATCGCAGCAGGTGCCGGAGTTCAGGTATCTGATGTAAATAAACTTATCGCCCAGTACGAGCAGACAGCAAAGCTCATGAAGCAGTTTTCTAACGGCAAGGGCGGATTCAAGATGCCTAAGGGTTTTGCCAAGCAGGCAGCCAAGATGGGCCTTAAGGGCAACATGGGCGGCTTAGGAAATATGGGTGGCATGGGAGGAATGTCCGGTATGGGAACAGGATTTCCTCAGGGCATGGGAAGTCTTTCCGCACCCAAGGAAGATTACGATGATACACCCTTTACGCCCACAGGAAGGCGCGACCGCAAAAAGAAGCGCAAGGGCAGAAGATAAAGTCAATCCCGTCATATATGTGACGCAGATTATAAAAAACAAAATATATTTTTGGAGGAAAACAAAATGGCAGTTAAGATTCGTTTAAGAAGAATGGGTAAGAAAAAGGCACCTTTCTATCGTGTAGTTGTTGCTGATTCCAGATATCCTAGAGATGGTCGTTTCATCGAGGAGATCGGTTTCTATGATCCCATGAAGGAAACAGACAGCGTTAAGATCGATGCAGAAGCAGCAAAGAAGTGGATCTCCAACGGAGCTCAGCCCACAGATACAGTAAAGTCTCTTCTTAAGAAGCAGGGCATCATCTGATTTAATATCAGCTGATAACCAGAATAATAGGAAGGAGAGCTTTATATGGACGATTTATTGGTTTATATCGCCAGGGAACTTGTCAGCAATCCCGATGAGGTAAACGTAAAGAAGACAGAGCGTGGAAACACAGTTGTTTTCGAGCTGTCCGTTGCTCCCGAAGATACAGGAAAGATTATCGGCAAGAACGGTAAGAGAGCTCAGGCTATCCGTTCGATAATGAAGGCTAAGTACCTCAAAGAAGGTAAGCGCGTTATTGTCGATATTGTAGGCTGATTCTTTTGGATAATCTCATCATTATAGGAAAGATTACCGGCGCGCATGGTGTCCGTGGGGAAGTTAAAGTATTCCCCTTAACGGACGACCCGCGCCGTTTCCTTAAACTTAAGGAATGTTTTTTCTGCGGGCAGAATTTTGAGAAGCCCGAAGCTTCAGTATGCTCTTCTGCAAGGCTGGACAGAGGAAACGTTCTCGTTAAATTCGAAGGTGTCCTTGACAGAGACAAGGCTGAACTCCTGCGTGGCAGATTTATTGCCGTCGACAGAAAAGATGCCGTCAAGCTCAAGAAGGGCAGCTACTTTATTACTGATCTCAAAGGCCTCAAAGTAATTGACGATGAAAAGGGAGAAGTCGGAACGGTAATCGACTGTTTTGAGACCGGATCCCAGTTTACGCTCGAGATAAAGCGTGACAAAAAGAAAAATCTCATGATCCCTTTTGTAAAGGCATACTGCTACGAAGTCAGCGTTGAAGAGGGATTCATCAAGTGTAAAATGCCTGAAGGCCTTTATGAATTATATGACTGACCGTTATTGAACGGCTTGGATATAACTTGTTCCAGGGTGTCTCAGATTATGAGATGCCCTGTTTGTTTATAGACCGAATATTATAACAAAGTGCTTTTTTGAATATAATATCAATGGATAGATAAATTGCTTAACTCCAGACGGAATAAGGAAAAGGAATTTTATATGTCAAAACGTTTCAGATTCTTATGTCCTCTATGCGGTGCATACCAGGAGGTTAAGGGCAATGGACCTTGCTGGAAATGCCATGTTGAGGTAGCCCTTCCTACGGACGGATTAATCCTGATCTATCGCAAATCTTTTGTTCCTGCAATGATGGGAATTTTACTTAACGGTTATGACCTCGGATGTTTGTGGATTAAGGAGTGCGTTCAGATTCCCGTTCAGTATGGTCACTATAATGTTGTGGTGAAGTATCTTGACAAGGTAATGACTAAATATAAAGGTATTGGTATGGAATTTGATATCACACCTGATAACAGGATTATGTATCTTAAGGTGGAGCGCGTTATTCCGGGATATACCGCCACTGTGGTTGTAGAACAGGCTACTCCTGAGGAAATGCCACCGCTTCAATGATATTGTTCAGTAGAAAAGAGTCCCCGGATCAGATGGTCCGGGGTTTTATATTGTGTTATGCGGAATCTGTTTATTTATAAAAGTTTACAATTGGTTTATCCATTAATCTTAAAACCTTGTTAAGATTAATTTATAAATTCGGAAACGCTCGGCTTTTCTGTTGGAGAAGGCTTATGAAAAAAGAACGTCTTGTCGGAATTATAATGTCGATAATTATCTCGGCCGTTATGGGTGTCGTTTCCGCTGCGCTTGTGATCAAGAACAATCCCGAAGCAGTCAAGTATACTCCTGTTGCAATGCTCTATATATCGAACATTGCTTTATCCATTGTTATCGGCGTGATAATCGCACTGGTAATCCCGCTCGGAAAGCTTGGCGCAATGCTTGCAAGAAAAGCCAATGCCAATCCTCCGGGAATAAAGTTCTTCCTTCTCAACGCAATCCCGAATTCCGTAGGAAACACTCTGATAATCAGCCTTATCTTAAGTTTTGTTGGTGTGCTTACTGCAAGGATGAAGCTTCCGGCTGAGGCGTTAAGCCAGCTTCCGCCGTTTGCGGTAATGTGGCTTGGTAACTGGTTTAAGCTCCTTTTACCGACACTTTTGATCAGTTATGTTCTTTCGGTCCTTTTATCACCATTGATCTCAAGACTTCTTGGAGTGGGAGGACCCGGTCCCAAAAGACCGTAATGAGTTTAGGCAGTTTCTTTTAAATTGATAGGTGATCTGTATGAGTTGTGTAAGTAATGAAAAATACTATTCTTATCTTGAACGTCTGGTCAGTATAACGCATAACCAGCCTGTTGACCATGATGCTTATCTTGATATCATTGTGGCTATCTGCAGGGACTATAAGCTTACCAAAGGCGTTTCCGAATTCTATGTTACTCCGATGAAGGAACAGCGCGGCGACGGTGAGATCTACTGCGATTTTGATACAGGAAAAAGTAAAAAGGTCCTGATCCGTATCAGGATCGTATCTGCATCAAAGGCTGTAATCATTGGAACACTTTATTCCGATCCTGATGAGTATGAACATGATGATACTGATATTCAGCAGCTGGATTCGTTGTTGAGGGTTGTTATCGGTTATATCAGCAGAATGCGTTTAATCAAAAAACTTGAAGAGTTCGGTTTTTCGGATCTTGACGGTTACCGCAATTTCCGCGCCTTTGCCAGATTCATGGACATAAACAATGCGGAGAACAGACTTGGCGGCAAGGTTGCATTTTATATTGACCTCCATAATTTCACGATTATTAATCAGGAGATTGGACGCGAGAACGGCGACATCGTAATGCGCAAGTACTATGAACTGCTCAGCGATACCATCGGTGACACCGGAATCATAATCAGGCTCGGCGGAGATAAGTTCATAGGCGTTTTCGATAAGGGCGTGCAGGAAGATGTCTTTAGGATCTTTTCAGGTGCCCCGATTGCTTATGATGTTTCCGGCGAACAGAGGGTAATAGTCTCTGTTGCGGCAGGTGTATATGCTTTGCCTGTTCCTTACATGATGAAATCCTACGGAGACATCATGGATAAGATAATGCTTGCCGGCAACGTTGCTAAACGCCACGAAGGCGAGCGCATCGTTGTATACGGCGAGAAGATGAAGTCCCAGAGTGATCACGTTAAAAGGGTACAGACAGCTTTCCCTTCGGCGCTTAAGAATGAGGAATTCATCATTCACTATCAGCCCAAGGTCGATATCGAGACTAAACAGATCGTCGGAGCAGAGGCACTTTGCCGCTGGCAGAGAGACGGAAAGGTAATTCCTCCGGATGAGTTTATACCTATCCTTGAACTCAATACATTTGTATCCGAACTGGATTTCTATGTTCTCGATCATGTCTGCAGGGATATGGTCAGATGGCTTAACGAAGGCCGTCAGCCGGTTCGCGTATCAGTCAACTTCTCCAGAAAGCATTTGATCGACATCGATCTGACTGATCACATCATTTCAATAATCGATAAGTACAACGTCCCTCACGAACTTATCGAGATCGAGCTTACCGAGACTACTTCGGATGTTATGTTCAGCGATCTGAGACGTATCGTAAGCGACCTTCAGAAGAATGGAGTAAAGACAGCAGTGGATGATTTTGGTGTAGGTTATTCTTCATTGAATCTCATCCGTGAGATCCCGTGGGATGTTCTTAAGATCGATAAGAGCTTTGTTCCTGAAGCAGAAGATGAGAACAGCGTTTCCAACGTAATGTTCAGACACCTTATCTCGCTTGCACATGACATGGGCCTTGAATGCGTCGTAGAAGGCGTCGAGACAGAAGAACAGCTCAGGGTCTTAAGGAAAAACAATTGCATGATCGCGCAGGGATTCCTTTTTGATCATCCGCTGACAGTTGAAGAGTTCGAAGACCGTCTCATCAATAAACAATATAAATAATCAGAAACTTAACGCCGTCATAGTGACGGAGTTTTTCGTAAAACACATGTATTTATGCTATTATTTCCATGCAAAAACTCTGCAGTATAAGCAGATCAGGTTAATGGAAACGGTATAAAAGGCATATGAATTTTTACGTGGCGACATTATTTCCCGAGCAGGTGACCTCGTATCTTAATACGAGCATAACGGGCAGGGGAATTGCAAAGGGTGCGATCTCTCTGGAGTGCATACAGATGAGAGATTATGCGCCGAATAATTATGGCCGCGTTGACGATACCATCTATGGCGGCGGTACCGGCATGATGATCCGTCCCGAACCCGTTTTCGGTGCATACGAAAAGGCTGTCGAACTCTGTGGAGGAAAGAAGCCTCATACTGTTTATATGTCGCCTAAAGGTCAGGTCTTCAATCAGGCAAAGGCTCATGAGCTTGCAAAATATGAGAATCTCCTTATCGTCTGCGGTCACTACGAAGGCATTGATGCACGCGTCATTGATGAGATCTGCGACGAAGAGATATCCATCGGCGATTATGTATTAACGGGTGGTGAGACCGCTGCGATCGTTGTTATCGATGCGGTTGCAAGGCTCATCCCGGGCGTTCTTCCAAATGAAGAAGCGTACACCAATGAATCGCATACTGCCGGAGTATTAGAAGCGCCCCAGTACACAAAGCCTCCTGTATGGCATGACAAGGCTGTCCCGGAGATCCTCAAAACCGGTAATGACGCAGCAATAGCGGAGTATAACCGCATAGCTGCACTTGTCGATACATGGCACAAAAGGCCTGATATGCTTGATAAACTCGACATTTCTGAAAGTGATTGGGCCAAAATGCTTGCCTTTGAAAGAGGCATGTGCTAAAATTCTCCAGTTATCAGGGTGGTCCTCTGCCATTATCCAGGCAAGAACATCTGCAGGAAAGAGAGGAAACGAACAATATGGATTTAGTAAAAGTAGTCGAGAGCGAGAATATTCGCAATCAGTATCCTGAAGTAGAAGTCGGTGACTTCGTTAAGGCTCACCTCCTTATCAAGGAAGGCGCTAAAGAGCGTATTCAGGTTTTCGAAGGCTATGTCATCGCAAGAAAAGGCCAGGGCCTTTCAGAGACAATCACAATCCGCCGTGTATCTTATGGTATCGGCGTAGAGAGAATTCTCCCTGTTAACTCACCCAAGATCGATCACATCGACGTTATTCGTAAGGGTAAGATCAGAAGAGCAAAGCTCTATTATCTCCGCGATCGTCAGGGCAAGGCTGCAAAGATCACACAGAAGATCTAATCGCAATCTTAAATTCGATTTCATACAGGCTGTCTCAAGGGACAGCCTGTTTTATGTTGTTGCAAATTTGTCGGCCTAAAATAGTGCAAAAACATCGACATAAAGTCGGAATTTGCCAAAATCCATGTTTTTGTCGATGTCAGAAGGCCTTTTCGGACCGACAAATCTGCAACATTAATTCACTTAGACGTAAAAGGCTATTGGTGTGATAAAATCATCAGGAAGATATAACGACCGGAGTATTTATGGCAGAAAAAAAGAATGACATCAACTGGTTTCCGGGGCACATGCGGAAAGCCCTCAATGAGACGGGCGAGAGGTTAAAACTCGTCGATCTTGTATATGAGACGTGCGATGCCAGGATCCCGTTCTCGAGCAGAAATCCGGAACTCGATAAGATAATCGGCGAGAAGCCGAGGATCGTTATTCTTAATAAGGCTGATCTTGCTGATCCTTCGAAAACTCCCCTGTGGATAAAGAGTCTTGAGTCCGAAAAGACCCGTGCATGTGCGCTTGAGAGCACGCATAAAAAGGGCTTTGACAAGCTTAACCAGATCACGATGGAACTCATGAAGGATAAGCTCGAGAAGGCTGCTGAGAAGGGCAGGATCGGAAGGCCTGTAAGAGTCATGGTCGTAGGCGCTCCTAATACGGGAAAGTCCACGATAATTAATGCACTTGCCGGCAGGAAAGCCGCTGTTACGGGCGATAAGCCGGGTGTTACTAAAGACTTTAAGTGGATAATGACTGGCGGAAGGCTTGAGCTCATGGATATGGCAGGCGTTTTGTGGCCGAGGATCGCGAATGCCAAGAGTGGCATATGCCTTACGGCTTTGGGCTCAGTAAAAGAAGAAGTTACCGATGTCGTCAAAGTTGCATATGAGACATTGAAGATAATGTACGATATCTATCCTGATCTTCTTAAGGAACGTTACGGCGTTGATATGGAGATTCAGGCAGAAGAAGACGAGGGATATTTCCAGGATCCGTTCTATGATATCTTCCTTGCTATGGCAAAGAAGAGAGGCTGCATCTTAAGCGGCGGAAGGATCGATGAGGAGCGTTTTGCAAGGCTCTTCTTAAATGATCTCAGAGAGGGAAGGACCGGAAGGATCACTCTTGAGATGCCTGAGGATTTTAAGTGAGGTAAAACATGCCCAAGCTTACGACTGAACAGCTTATCGCCAAGTATGAGGCGATGTATGAATACGAGAACGACTGCCTGTCAAAAGGTTTCAAGATGATAGGCGGCATCGATGAGGCGGGCAGAGGACCTCTTGCTGGTCCTGTTGTTGCCGCATGCTGCATCCTTGATCCTGAGGTTAAGATCCTTGGTCTTGATGACTCCAAGAAGCTTTCCGAAAAGAAGAGAGAAGAGCTTTTCGTAGAGATCAAAGAGAAGGCAAAAGCATATGCGATCTGCGCTGTAAGTCCTGAGGAAATCGACGAGATCAATATCCTTGAAGCCACAAAAAAAGCGATGAGAACATGCGTTAAGGAACTCGCTTCAAAAGGACAGTCTCCCGATATTCTGCTTATTGATGCTGTTAATCTCAGTGGTACAGGTCTGGATGTCATTCCGATCATAAAGGGCGATGCCAAATCAGATTCGATTGCAGCCGCTTCGATCCTTGCAAAAGTTACGCGTGACCACATGATGATAGAATACGACGAACAGTATCCGGGATACGGCTTTGCAAAGCATAAGGGCTACGGCACAAAGGACCATTATGCAGCCATCCGCGAGAAGGGAATGACGCCGATACACCGCCGTTCATTCCTTAAGGTGATACATTAATCGGTCACCTGAAAAATGAACATTTTCATAAAAGTATTGACTTTGAGGCAAAGCTTGGGTATTATATCGCTCGTGAAAGAAGAACATCCGTTTCTCACCTCAAGCGGCGATAGCTTGTAAAGAGGTCAATAACTAGATAATTAACCTATTTTAGAGGGGTTGCCATTAAGGCAGGGTAGTTATGAGAGAACGGATTTTATCCGTTCTTTTTTTATGCAAGTATTAGGAAGTCTTAACTAAGGAGGTGGCTACCATCGCAAAGACCAATGAGACTCAGATGATTAACGGAGCTATCAAGTTCCCTCAGGTTCGTCTTATTGACGCAGAAGGACAGATGGTTGGCGTTGTGTCAATCGAAGAAGCTCTTAAGAGCGCCGAAGATGCTGAATTAGATCTCGTCTGCATTTCTCCTAATCCTGACAACCCGGTTTGCAGAGTCATGGATTACAACAAGTTCCTTTTCGAGAAGGGTAAGAGAGAGAAGGAAGCAAAGAAGAAGCAGAAAGAGACAGAGCTTAAGGAAGTCGGCTTAAAGCTTACAACAGACGTTCACGATGTCGAAGTAAAGCGCAAGATGGTCGTAAGGTTCCTTACAGCAGGTGACAGAGTTAAGGTTAACATCCGTTTCAGAGGCCGCGAGATGGCTTTCCAGAATAAGGGTTACGAAGTAATGAACAGCTTTGCTGAGAGCGTAACCGAATATGGATCAGTAGACAGACCGCCGAAGATAGAAGGCAGGAACATGGTAATGTACCTGTCACCGGCAAAGAAAAAATAATTTAGGAGGATAGAAATATGCCCAAGCAGAAGACACACACTTCTTCAAAGAAGAGATTCAAGGTTACAGGTACCGGTAAGGTTCTCCATAAGCAGGCTTTCAGAAGCCACATTTTGAGCAAGAGACCTACTAAGAGAATGAGACACCTCAGACACAACCAGGTTTGCTCAGATCAGAACGCTAGAATCATCAAGAAGATGATCCCTTACGCTTAATTGCTTAGAATTTAGGAGGACAAGATAATGTCAAGAGTTAAAAGAGGAATCCGCACAAGAGCGCGTCATCATCAGAAGACTCTGGATCGTTCGTATCAACGCTGCTTGCCGTTTGAACGACATCAACTACTCCAGATTCATGAACGGCCTCAAGAAGGCTGGTATCGAGCTCGACCGTAAGGTTCTTTCCGATATCGCTGTTACAGATGCAGCAGGTTTTACTTCTCTCGTTGAGAAGGCTAAGGCAGCTCTCTGATAACTTAGTTCAAATCGAATTCAACAACTGCGTAGGATTTAGTTCCTGCGCAGTTTTTTATTATGAATCCGAAAACCATAACTCCGCATTCAATCTGTTATAATACAAGCGCGAAAAGGAGACTTCCCAGCAATGATCATTACCAGCCGCGACAATCCGAATGTGAAGCGCATCGCAAAGCTCACCAAAAGAGATAATGCCAGATCAGAGGGCGTTATCTATCTTGAAGGCACGAGGCTCTGCGAAGAGGCGTTGGCGAGTGGCCAGACTCCGGTCGAAGTGATCGTCTCCGAGGACAGGCTTAACTGGGCAAAGGAATTCACGCCGGGAATAGAGCCTTTGGTGCTGAATAAAGATGTTTTCAAGAAGATATCACAGACAGTCAATCCGCAGGGTGTGGCACTCGTTATAAAAGAGCCTTCTATTTCTTCTGATATCCCGCGAAAAGCAGATGGCAAAGACATCTACGTTGTATTAGAGAATACGCAGGATCCGGGTAATCTCGGAACGATGATCAGAACTGCTGATGCTTTCGGACTTACTGCTGTTATCGTAAGCCCTACGACGTGCGATCCTTATAACGATAAAGTTATCAGGGCAACAATGGGATCGGTCTGGCACATACCGGTCGTAAGAAAGACTATGGATGAGTGCTTTGATTTTTTCGACAAGGAGAATATCGATACGCTCGCAATGCATCTTAAGGGTAATGAACTGGGAGCAGGCGACCTTAAGCTTCCGTGCGCCTATTTCATAGGTAACGAGGGTGACGGCCTTACTGATGAGACTACGAAGAAATGCAAAAGACTTGTTAAGATCCCGATGAAGGGAAGAGCCGAATCACTCAATGCTGCGGTAGCTGCTTCGCTCATTGGTTTTGAGCTCTCAAAGCTCCTTTAAGAAGGTCTTTATTAACGAACTAAACAATTAACGCATTGTTAATGCATAATTATTCGTAAAACCGTGAGCAATTCCTATTAAAAGAAAAGCTTTATAATATCTGGTATTATAGGCGCGAGTCTAAGTGAACATACAGGAAGTCAGTCAATATGGAATCCGAACAGAACAAAGAGCTTATCGGCAAGCTTGCTGAAGTAGCAAAAGTAAAATCGCATATTAATACAGACTTGTACACCAAGTACAATGTTAAGCGCGGTCTGCGTAATAACGACGGCACCGGCGTACTCGTAGGTCTTACCGAAGTCGGTGAGGTCATGAGTTACATAGTTGATGATGCCGACAGGATTCCCGTTGAGGGTAAGCTTTTCTATCAGGGATATGAGGTTAAAGATCTCGTTAACGGTTTCTTCTCACAGAACAGATTCGGTTATGAGGAGACTGCATTCCTGCTTCTTACAGGTGAGCTTCCGACTGCTTCAGAGCTTAAGGAGTTCAATCAGCTCTTGTCTGATGTAAGACCTCTTCCTGACGGATTTACGGAAGACATGATCATGAAGGCACCTTCGCCTGACATCATGAACAAGCTTGCAAGATCAGTTCTTGCTCTCTATTCATATGACGATAATCCCGATTCAACGGATATCAATAATGTCGTAAGACAGTGCACTGAGCTCATCGCAAGATTCCCTGTGCTCATCTCTTACGGTTACATGGCAAGAAGACACTACATTGAGCACAGAGACCTTTATATCCATGCTCCCGTAGCTGAATACAATACAGCACAGAACATCCTTCACATGATCAGACCTGACGGAAAGTTCACTGAGCTTGAAGCAAGGATCTTAGACCTCATGCTCGTTCTCCATGCTGAGCACGGCGGCGGCAACAACTCAACATTCGTAACTCACGCAGTATCTTCTACGGGTTCTGATACATATGCTGTAATCGCTTCTGCTGTAGGTTCACTTAAGGGACCCCAGCACGGCGGTGCATCCAACAAGGCTTATGCCATGATGAAGGATCTCAGAGAGCATGTAAACGACTGGACAGACGAGAAGGCCATCAGATCTTATCTTGCTGACATCATCAACAAGAAGGCTTTCGACAAGTCCGGACTTATCTACGGTATCGGACATGCTGTTTATACTTTGTCCGACCCCAGAACTGTCGTTATCAGAAAGTACGCAGAGCTTCTTGCAAAAGAGAAGGGACAGATGGATCTTTATAATCTCTATCTGCTCGTCGAAAAGCTTGCACCTGATGTATTCCACGAAGTTAAGAAGTCCGATAAGCTCGTATGCGCTAACGTTGACTTCTATGCAGGCCTTGTATATTCAATGCTCGGCATACCTTCAGAGCTTTATACTCCTTTGTTTGCATGCGGAAGGATCGCTGGCTGGAGCGCTCACAGGATCGAGGAACTCGTTTCCGGCGGACGTATCATGAGACCTGCATTCAAGTGCGTGAACAAGAGAAGAGCTTACGTTCCTGCTGAAGAAAGACAGGACATAATCTGATATTGGGACAATTTATCCCGATATGAGGACAGAATTAAACTAACTTGGTTTGATATCGCCCGGTGTACTTGCGCAGAAAATAATCCTGTGGTAATATACTCGGGCAAACAAACAAGGCCCCATGGTCAAGTGGTTAAGACGGCGCCCTCTCACGGCGCAATCAGCGGTTCGAATCCGCTTGGGGTCACCAAATTATGAGGAAGGACGAACATCTTACTTGATGTCCGTCTTTTTGTTAACACAGGACTTTTAACGGATATGGATGAGAACAAATATATAAAGATCAGAGGCGCCAGAGAGCATAACCTCAAGAATATCGATATAGACATTCCGAGAAGGAAGATGGTCGTACTGACAGGTCTTTCTGGTTCCGGTAAATCTTCACTTGCTTTCGATACGATCTACGCTGAAGGCCAGAGAAGATATGTTGAATCACTTTCTTCTTATGCCAGAATGTTCTTAGGTCAGCTCGACAAGCCTGATCTCGACAGCATCGAAGGTCTGTCTCCGGCTATTTCCATCGATCAGAAATCGACAGTCAGCAACCCGAGATCCACCGTCGGTACGGTTACTGAGATATACGACTATTTCAGACTCCTTTATGCAAGAGTCGGCGAGCCTTTCTGTCCTAACTGCGGCAAGCCCATCAAGTCACAGGGCATAGACCAGATAATAGACAAGCTCAAGGTTTATCCCGAAGGCACGAGAGCGATCATATACGCGCCTGTCGTAAGGGGTAAGAAGGGTGAGTTCGGAAAGCTTTTCGAGGGCTTCAGGAAGTCCGGATATGCGAGAGTAAAGGTCGATGGCATCACATATGAACTCGATGAGGAGATCAGCCTCAACAAGAACAACAAGCATGAGATCTCCGTTGTAGTCGACAGACTTGTTATCAAGGAAGCAAATACAACGAGATTGTACGATTCGTGCGAGACAGCTCTTAAGCTCTCTGACGGATTGCTGCTTGTTGAGCTCCAGACTGCGACTACTGACGATAATGGCGAGAAGACATACGAGACGAGCGAGGAGTTTTTCTCGCAGAATCTTGCATGCCCTGACTGCGGCATTTCATTTGGCGAGATCAATACGAGAAGCTTCTCATTTAACAGCCCGGAAGGCGCATGCCCCAACTGTTCCGGTATCGGTACGCTTACGGCAGTAGACCCTGAGCTCTGTGTTACCAATCCAAAGCTTTCCATCAATGAAGGCGCGGTGAGGACTGCAGGCTGGAATTTCGACGATCCGAAGAGCTGGGGAAGATGCTTTATCGAAGCGCTTGCCAAGAAGTATAAATTCTCGCTTGATACGCCATATTACAAGCTTCCCGAGAACGTTAAGAACATTATTCTCTACGGTAACGGCGGAGAGATGCTTAAGGTCGATACAAGGAATTCCCTCTATCCCAGAAGCGGTGATTACTATTCCGACTGGGAAGGCGTTGTGCCGAGCGTCATGAGACGCTGGAGAGAATCCGGCAGTGATGAGGCAAAAGCTTCTTACGAGAAATACATGAGCATCGATATCTGTCCTGTCTGCAACGGTGCCAGACTTAACAAGAACAGCCTGTCCGTTAAGGTAGGTGGACTTAACATCAGCGAACTTACGGATCTGTCCGTTAAGTCCATGAGAGAGTTTTTCACGGATTTAAAGCTCAAGGGCAAGAACTCGGAGATCGCTGCTCCCATCTTAAGGGAGGTCAGATCAAGACTTGAGTTCCTGTACGATGTAGGACTGGATTACATGACGCTCTCCAGATCGTCTGCGACTCTTTCAGGCGGTGAGGCACAGAGAATAAGACTTGCCACACAGATCGGTGCAGGCCTTCAGGGCGTGCTCTATGTTCTCGATGAACCTTCGATTGGTCTTCACCAGAGGGACAATGACAAGCTTATAAAGACTTTGTTTAAGCTCAGGGATCTGGGCAATTCCATCCTCGTCGTTGAGCACGATGAAGATACGATGCGCGCCGCTGACCATATCATTGATATCGGCCCCGGTGCCGGTTCGTTCGGAGGTCAGGTCGTAGCACAGGGTTCCGTTGAAGACATCATCTCGGAAAAGAACTCTATTACGGGACAGTATCTGTCAGGCGAGAAGTTCATTCCCGTTCCGATGAACAGAAGAAAGATCGATCCCAAGAAGATGCTCAAGATCTCAGGCGCACACGTAAATAACCTTAAGAATATCGACGTATCGATCCCGATCGGTCTATTTACGGTCATAACGGGCGTATCCGGATCAGGAAAGTCATCTCTTATCAATTCGACTCTGGTTCCGTATCTCTCACACGAGCTTAACGGCTCGCGTAAGATGCGTCTGAAGTGCGACAGGATAACGGGCTATTCCAACCTCGATAAGATCATATGCATTGACCAGAGCCCTATAGGAAGGACTCCGAGGAGTAATCCGGCGACGTATATCGGACTTTTCGATCTGATCCGTAAGCTCTATGCAGAGACGTCTGACGCGAAGCAGAGAGGATATAAGGCAGGAAGGTTCTCGTTTAATACCAAGGGCGGCAGATGCGAAGCCTGCGCGGGAGACGGCGTTAACAAGATCGAGATGCATTTCCTTCCCGATATCTACGTCACATGCGACGTCTGTAAGGGTAAGAGATATAACCGTGAGACTTTGGAAGTTAGATACAACGGCAAGAATATCTCCGATGTTCTTGAGATGTCCGTTGATGAGGCCTGTGAGTTCTTCAAGAACCATCCGACGATCTATAAGAAGGTAAGGACGCTTCAGGACGTAGGTCTGGGCTATATCAAGCTCGGACAGCCTTCCACGACATTGTCGGGCGGTGAGGCACAAAGAATCAAACTTGCCTCGGAATTGTCGAGAAGATCTACGGGAAAAACGATATATGTATTAGATGAGCCGACGACCGGTCTGCATGTCGCTGACGTCCATAAATTGGTTGACATTTTAGAACGCCTAACCGAAAATAAGAACACTGTGGTCGTAATCGAGCACAATCTGGATGTCATAAAGACAGCGGATCATATAATCGATCTGGGTCCCGAGAGCGGTGACGGAGGCGGTGAGATAGTTGCTTCCGGTACGCCCGAGGAGATTGCTAAATGTAAGAAATCTTATACGGGACAGTTCTTAAAGCCCATACTTGAGAGGGCCAAAAAGAACGGTCAGTATAAGGATATTTCTGCGTTTATCGACACGGCAAGGCTCGAGGAAGAACAATACGACATTCTTACCGGTCCCAGGGTAAGACGCAGGATAAGGGAAGATATAGATAATAACGGAGAAGAGTAATGGCAATTTGTAGTATTTGTAAAAAGAGGCATGCTATCGTCTTCACGAGCCGTTATGAGAACGGCCAGAGAATTGACGAGGGTTTCTGCCTTAAGTGTGCCTATGAATCAGGCATATCGGGTGTTACCGATATGTTCAAGGCAACAGGAATCAATGCGGATAACATTGAAGAGATGAGCGACAGGCTCGAAGAGCTTGTTTCACAGAACGGTTTTTCAGCTGATCCTACTGACTTTCTTAAGTCTCTTGCAGCCGGCGATGATTTTGGCGGTTCATCTTTTGACGATGAAGATGAGACTTACGAATTCGATGAGGATTCAACTCCCGTAAACATTGCTGATCCTGATGATGCGAAGGATGACAAGTCATCTGAAGGTGAGGAGAAGAATAACATCTTCGGTTCTCTCTTCGGAAGAAGACCCGGCAGTGAAGCCGGTGACGGTTCCCAGGACGGAAAGGCAAGCAAGGATCCCAGAAAGGTTAGAGGCAAACAGCGTCTCAAGTACCTCAATGAATTCGGTACAAACCTCACTGAGCGTGCCGCAGAGGGCAAGATCGACCGCATTATCGGCCGTGACAAAGAGATCGAGAGATGTATCCAGATCCTTAACAGGCGTTCCAAGAACAACCCTGTTCTTATCGGTGCCCCCGGTGTAGGTAAGACAGCCGTTGCACAGGGCCTTGCAGTTAAGATTGTCGAGGGATCGGTTCCTGAGAAGCTCCTTAACATGCAGGTCTGGCAGCTCGATCTTCCTGCAATGGTTGCAGGAACACAGTTCAGAGGTCAGTTTGAGAGCCGTATCAAGGGCGTAATCAATGAAGCGATCAAGGCTGAGAATATCATCCTTGTTATCGATGAGCTCCATACGATCATCGGTGCAGGCGATGCAGAGGGTTCAACCAATGCGGCAAACATCTTAAAGCCTGCTCTGGCCAGAGGTGAGCTTCGTATTCTGGGTTCAACCACAACTGCTGAATATAAGCGTATCGAGAAAGATTCGGCTCTGGAGAGACGTTTCCAGAAGGTTATGCTCGATGAGCCTTCCGTAGAGATGTCCATTGAGATCTTAAAGGGTATCAAGGATTACTACGAGAAGCACCACAACGTCACATATTCTGATGAAGTAATCGAGTTTGCAGTTAAGGCATCCAAGAGATACATCACTGACAGATACCTTCCGGATAAGGCCATCGACCTTATCGATGAGGCAGGTTCTGCAGCAAACCTCAAGAACGTTAAGCTTGTAAAGCTTGCCAATACCAAAAAGGCCCTCGAAAAGGCTAAGCGTGAGCATCAGATGCAGATAGACTCAATGGAGAATTCTTCTCCCGAAGAGCGTGAAGCTGATTACGAGAAGGTTGCAGAGCTCAAGGCAAAGGCTGATAAACTCCAGAATGAGCTCGACCAACTCGAGAGCGACATCGCACCTGATCCTATTCAGGTTGAAGATATTGCACGTGTTGTCGAGATGTGGACTGGCATTCCGCTTAAGTCCATCTCAGAGACTGAGACTGAGAAGCTCAACAATCTTGAAGAGAGACTTCATAAGCGCGTCATCGGTCAGGAAGAGGCCGTACACGCTGTTGCAAGTGCAGTAAGACGTACAAGAGCCGGCTTTACTAAAAAGCATAAGCCGACATCTTTCATATTCGTAGGACCTACGGGTGTAGGTAAGACGGAGCTCGTTAAGGCTCTTGCTGAGGTTATGTTCGATACTGAAGAGGCTCTCATCAGGATCGATATGTCCGAGTATATGGAACCGCACTCTGTATCCAAGCTTATCGGTTCTCCTCCGGGATATGTCGGATTCGATGATGCCGGACAGCTCACTGAGCAGGTAAGAAGAAAGCCTTACTCGGTAATCCTTTTCGACGAGATCGAGAAGGCTCACCCTGATGTATTCAATCTTCTCCTGCAGATGCTTGATGACGGTGTCCTCACAGACAGCCACGGATTGCACGTTAACTTCGAAAACTGCATCATCATCATGACATCTAACGCAGGAAGCTCTGCAAAGGCTGCTACGATCGGTTTCTTTAACGAGACTCACGAAGCCATGGAACAGCACGTCCAGAGCGCACTCAAGGAGACATTCCGTCCTGAGTTCCTGAACCGTGTTGATGAGACGATTATCTTCAAGTCCCTGAAGCCTGAGGAGATCCGCCAGATCGTTAACATCATGATCAAGGATGTATTCCAGGCGCTCGATGACAAGCACATCAAGTGCACTATGACCAAGGCTGCAGGTGACAGACTTGCTGAGCTCGGATACGACGAGAAGTATGGTGCCAGACCTTTGCGCAAGGCCATCAGGACTAATGTTGAAGATGCACTCTCTGACATGTTCCTCACAGGCGCGCTCAAGGATGTCGTAAGCCTCAAGATCGATTTCAGAAGAGGCAAGTTCGTTTTCGATACTATCAAAGGCGAGCAGTAAAAACTAAAAACAAACAAATAAAAAAGACGCTTCCGGAAACCAGGGAGCGTCTTTTTGTTGGTACTGAATTACTAATTACTTGACCCAGTCGAAGTAAGCGTAGTTGTAACCATACTGTGTTACATAAGAACTTGTGGTTACGTAAACGGTGAAGATATATGTCTCGCCGCCTGCTACTGCGATCTCGTTAGGTGTGCCTCTGAATGATGTGCCGTCACCGGTGAATGTCATGCCATCAGAAGTTACTTCAGTGATCGACTGATCGCAGAAGAGCTTGATATCAAGACCGTAGAGAGACTTGGGAAGGTTAGCAGTGCAGTTGCTCTTGTTCTTGAGCTCGATATCGAACTTGAAACCATCCTCTGTAGGAGCGAAGTTTGTGATCTTTGTGCTGAAGTCGTTGATGCTTGAACCTTCAACAGTGTTGGAAGTTGTCTGTCTTGTCTTAGCAGGTTCTGTAGTCGTTGTTTCTTCTTCAGTAGTTGTTGTCTCTTCCTCTGTGGTTGTTGTAGCCTCAGTGGTTGTTTCTTCTGTTGTTGTAGTTGTAGTAGCTTCAGTTGTCTCAGAAGTCGTTGCCTCAGTTGTAGTGGCAGCAGTTGTAGCTTCTGTTGTCGTCTCTGTAACTGTTGTAGTAACTTCTGTTTCTTCCTTGGAAGGCTCAATGGCAGCTGTAGTAGCTTCAGTTGTAATAGTCTCGACCGGCTTCTTACCGAAGAGATCCTTGAGGGTTGAAGTATTATTCAATACTAAGAGCACCCCGATTGCTACTACGATAATTGCAAGGAATGTGATAAGACCTGCAAGTCCGGGATCCTTTGTAGCCTTCGGTTCCTTCTTTTTCTTCTTGGTCTTAACAGTGCTGACAGGTGTTATTGTCTTGTTGTTATGTGAGTTAGTCGGAGTACCGTTTGCAACGCCTCTTGTTGCCTGAACGGGCTGCTTGCCCTTAGGTTTGAACGGTGAATTGTCAGCTGCCTGTGGAGCTGCTGCAGGCTTGCTTGATGTGCCCGGTCTGTGTCCTGTAGTGGCAGGAGCGGGTGCGGGTGCAGGAGCCGGAGCAGGTTTAGCCTGCGCGGGAGCAGGTGCTTCTGCTTTTACTGCGGGTGCTTCCTTCGGTTTTGCAGAAGCTGCAGGTCTGTGAGGCGTTTCTGTCTCAGCAGGTGCCTTTACGGGTTCGAAAGACTTTGCAGGCTTAGCAGGTTCAGCAGCTTTTGCTGCGGATGCCTGTGATACTTTTGCTGCTGCTGAAGCTGAAGCGGCGGCTGCGGTGATCGAAGCTGCAGCTGCTGCGGCTGCTGAATTTGACTGCTTTGCGGGTTCAGCTGCTTTTGCGGTTGCCGGAGGAACAGGTCTTGCATGTTCAACGGGCTTAACGGGTTCTGCAGCCTTAACAGGCTCAGCAGGCTTTGCCTGAGAAGCTGAAGCATCCTGCTTGAACATGTCTGCTCTTGTCTCAGGGATAACACTTGCTGCGGGATTTACAGGCTTTGCAGGCTCTGCCGGTTTAGCGGGTTCAGCAGGCTTAGCCGATGTGAAAGGTGATGTCGGTTTAGCCGGCTCAGCGGGCTTAACTGCTTCTGCTTTGGAAGTCTGGTCTGCAGCTTTCTCTGCTTCCTGTGCAGCCTTAGCATTCTGAGTAGGTGTATTGAATAATTCTGTCTTGTTTGCAGAAGGATAAGGTCTGAATCCTGCGGGCTGTGCTGCAGGTGCCTTGGGAGCTTCTGCTCTGGGGATATCCACACCATTGGGTGCAGGGATGTCAGGCTTTTCTGCGTTAAGGAAAGGACTTGTTTTCTTGTCGTGCTCTGAAGTGGCAAAGTCGAGGCCATTGCCGGACTTGAAGATCCTCTCGTTAGCCTGTCTTGCTTCGTACTTGTCGAGTGCTTCATCAAGATCGTCGAACTTAGGAATAGCATTCTTGGCAGGTTCCGGTGCCTTGGCAGTGAATAACGGCTTATCGAATGTGCCGCCATCCTTAGGGAAGGCAGGTTCTGTGGAAACCGGAGCCTTAGGTGCTTCTGCCTTGGGAGCTTCCGGCTTGGGTTCTTCCTTCACGGGAGCAGCGGGCTCTTCAGGTGCTTTGAAAGGCTTGAATGCAGATATGGATGAATCAAATTCAAAATCATCAAACTCGTCCTTGAATCCGTTGTTGAAAGAACTGTTTTTCTTCTCAAGGTTCTCTTTGCTCTCCTTGAGTTTGTCGGCGATGGATTCGGTCTTGTCACCGGGTTTGAACTGTACTGCAAAAGAGGAATCGATAAAATCATCCTGATGGTCAGAGTTGTTCATACCGTTAAAGTTGTTAAACTTATCAGGATCGTTAGGCATAAGTCTAATCTCCTTTATAAATAAATATATATATGCTATTTTATCGTTAATGAATTCTCAATCAATATATTTATGTTACGATTTCTTGTCTTTCTCGTGTGGCGGAATTGGCAGACGCAACGGACTTAAAATCCGTCGGAGTAAAATCCGTACCGGTTCAAGTCCGGTCACGAGCACCATTTATTCCTTTTAAGTGCGGCGATTGATATCGCGGAGTGGAGCAGTTGGTAGCTTGCCGGGCTCATAACCCGGAGGTCGTGTGGTTCGAGTCCCGCCTCCGCAACCAGTTTATAAAGGTTATCTCATTTTGAGGTAACCTTTTTTGTTTTCCGGGAATACAAAATCTGCCATGTGATAAGATAATGGCATCACGAGAAATCTTAATGGGAAGAACATGGGAATGAGAAAACTGATCAGGAATCTTTGCGTATTATTTGCATTGGTAATGACGCTTGGCTGTCTTACATGCTGTGCATCGAAAACATTATCCGTAAGTGAGTCTGAAGATCCGTCAAAATGCACTTATACGGTCATTGTAACCTCGCTCGAAAACGGTGAGGGAATAGAAGGCGTCATTATTAATTTTTGCACTGATTCCACATGCGTTCCTGTTACGACTGATGAAGACGGAACAGCTGTTTTTACGGGCGATCCTTACAAGTATCACGTGCAGATTATCAAGTGTCCTGAAGGCTTTGAAACGCCTGAAGAATCTGACTGGTACACAGAAGAGAAAACGGAAACGTTTAACATAATTCTTGCGGCGGTTAAAGAGTGAAACACAAAAAGATCATTTGGGCAGTTTTGGTCGCTGCAGCAATCGTTCTTATAGTCTTCGGTGTGTTGAACGGCGGAGCTCGTGATGTGTTTGCCAAAGCCGTAAAGATCTGTTCGGAGTGTATCGGCCTTGGATAAGAAGCAGAGAAAACCTTTGACCAGAAGGCTCATACAAGTATATACGGCACTCCTTTATAACGCTTACATCAAAGGCTTTGCAGAAGGAGAGATATATACCGGGGTATTGAAAAATGCATGCGTACCCGGCCTTAACTGTTATTCCTGTCCCGGAGCAATAAGTGCATGTCCTTTGGGTTCTTTGCAGAATGCGATTTCTGCATCAGCAGACAGACCTGCATTTTATGTAATAGGAATTATCCTGTTATTTGGTATGTTTTTGGGACGTGTTATTTGCGGTTTTCTGTGCCCCTTCGGACTTATCCAGGAGCTGCTTCACAAGATACCTGTAAAGAAACTTAAGAAGAATAAAATAACTCAAAAACTCACCTTCATTAAATATGTGATACTCAGTGTTTTTGTTGTTGTGATCCCCTTGTTCTTCGGCCTTCGTAAGCAGCCCCTTCCGGCGTTCTGCAAGTATATCTGTCCTGCAGGAACATTGGAGGGTGCGTTGATGTTGATGATACATCCTGATAATGCCGAGCTCCGTGCTTTAACAGGCGGTTTATTTTACTGGAAACTGGCAGTTCTTATTGCGATGGTGATCTCGTGTGTTTTCATATTCCGTGCTTTCTGCAGATTTATCTGTCCTTTGGGTGCGATATACAGTTTATTTTCCAAGATCGCGCTTCTCGGAGTAAGGGTCGACATGAACATATGCAACAACTGCGGAGCATGTGTTAAGACCTGTCAGATGGACATTAAAAGGGTTGGTGACAGAGAGTGTATCCAGTGTGGGGAATGCATAGATGTATGTCCTGAAAAAGCCATAACATTCAAAGCAGGGAAGCTAGTTTTAAGAGGTCCTGATATCGCTCATAAGGAGGCAGAATCATGAGAAGAAATATCAGGATAATTTTCTGGAGTTTAGCAATTGTTTTTCTTGTTGCGGTAGTTATTTTCGTTAATTTCTTTGGAAAGAAAAATATCACAACAGGAGCTGCAGAAGGAGAGATATTAAGTGATTTTTCCATCACCTGTACAGACGGAAATACTTTCAGATTGTCTGAACAGAAGGGGAAAGTAGTCGTCATAAATCTGTGGGCAACATGGTGCATTCCGTGTGTGGATGAACTGCCGAATTTTGAGAAGATAAGCGAAGATTTTTCTGATGAAGTTTCAGTAATAGCCATTCATTCTGCACCGGTTACAACAGACGTTGCAGCCTGGCTTTCAGATTATTCTTATACTATTCCTTTTGCCGTAGATGAAGACGGAAGCGTAAGTGAGCTTCTTAATGCTTCAACTGTTTTGCCTCAGACGATAGTAATCGGTAAAGATGGTGTTGTTACATACAATAGATCTGGCAGTCTCACTTATGAAGAGCTCTGTGACATCGTGTCCGGAGCACTTTGAAGAAAAGACCTGATTTTGCCTTATACATATATTTCTTGTTTTTTTATTATTTGTGTATAATGTATGCGGTTTATAAGCAGAGCAGGAGGCTTTTTAAATGGCTAATCTTCAGAATGAACAAACGGCAGAACGTAATGATGTTGCCGGTAGAATAGTTCGTATCTGTATATTGATAATCGTTTCGTTTGTCGTAGCGATCGCTGCGGTGTCTTTTGCTGTTCACCACATGAGACTTCAGTTCGAGGAAGAGTTTCAGAAGATCTCTGACACGAAGATGCATCAGGTAACAGACGTAGTCAGAATGAGTATAGACGGTGACGATCTCGTATCGAATACCGTTAACGCTCCGGCTAGATACAGCGCGCTCCTCGACCTTATGCTTGCTGACACTTCAACGGAGAATCTGTCCGCTGAAGGATACGGCCTTTTCGGTTATAACCAGGGGCAGTTATCACTTCTTTTAAGCCGCGGCGTTAATGATCCTTCAGAGTTTGCAGTTGCAAGCAGAGATATTTCCGAGTGGCTTGGCGGAACTTCAGAACAGACCGTTCTCGTAGGCAAAAATTATGAGAGCATCATTGTTCCGATCACAGACAGCACGGGCATGTGTGTCGGTGTTTTCGAGTACAAGTGCACATTCGGTGAGCTTTACGAATTAGGCGACAAGCTTGAGTCAAGAATCCTTACTGCAGTTGTAATTGCAGTTCTTTCAGGTGTTTTCCTTTTCGCGCTTCAGGAAGTCCTTATCCGTGTCCTCAGAGGAAGACAGAGCGGTTCAGGAAAGAAGAATGTTGAGACTCCTCAGAACCGTGACAGAAGACTTATCTCTTCCACTATCGGTTACTGCTTCACGATAATCCTTGTTGTACTTATCGTGATGGCAACACAGCTGTCGAACACATACATTAAAGCTCTCGAGAGTGAACGTGCAGACATGATGGAAAAGTGTGCGGTAACTTCCGCTGCTGCTCTTACTTATACTGAAGTAAGAGAGAACATGTCTTACATGCTTCCTGTTTATAAGTATGCCAATGACAAGCCTTACATCGTAAACATCTATACGATGGCAGGAGATTCATTCTTAAGACTCTATTCTTCAACTGCTACAGGTAACGTACAGCAGTACTATCTTACAGGTGCAGGCAACCAGTACATTGACTGCTTCGGTCTCCAGCAGGTTGCTTTCACATCTCGAAATGACGGCGGTGTAGCTTATGTCTGCGCCATTGCTCCGATCATCTCTTCCGAGAATACTGTATCCGGCGTTCTCGAGGTAATGATGCCGAGAGATGATTTCGAGAGCTCGGTAAACGGAATGAGCCTTTCATGGATATTCACGATCATCTCCATTGCGATCTCAATGGGTATCATGATCTTCGAATTGAACCTTCTCATTTCTACTATCTCAAAGGGCATCTCCGGCAATGCTCCCGTACTTGTCATGTATGGTGAGAATGCCAACAGATTCCTTTCATTCTTTACCGCATTCGGCTCCATCATGATGCCGATAGCGTTCGCGGATTATTTCAAGGAACAGATAGACTATCTGCCGATGCAGGCAGTACAGGGCCTGATCTGCGTTACGCTGCTCCTGTTCATCTGGGGTTATCTCGGATTTTCAGGACTTAGGAACAGTATCAAGACAAAGCTTACGAGCAGGATTGCTCTCATCTCTATAACATGCGCAGGATATTTCTTCGCGCTAATCGCAGGCGTTGTTAATTTCCCTTATCTTACTGCAGTGCTCGCACTTCCTATCGGTTTCTGCTTTGGTATGTCTTTTGACTATCTCAGAGACTACAGGATCAATGCAGGCAGACTCGGATATAAGGACTATAATGACAGGGTTATCCACAACGTACAGTCTTCATCTTACTTCCTCGGTGTTGCGGTAGGTGCGGTTATCGCAGGTATCTGCTATGAGAGATACGGTCTTTTCATCGTAACCATCATCAGCGGTGCAGCACTCGTTCTTACAAGCATCGGCATGATCTACTTCATGCAGAACAATACAGTGGTAAGAGAAGCTCCTTTGTCAATCAGCGGATTCTTCTCGGTATTCAGTGATTCAAGAATCGCAAGATTCCTGAATTCCTCATTCCTTATGCTCGGTGTCGTTCTCTCATTCATGCTCATGTTCATTCCGAACTATCTTGAGAGAGTCGGTATATCACTTCCTACGACATCGTTCTATTTCCTCGTTTGCGGATTTACCGCATGCTTCGTATGCGGCTTTGCCAAGAATAGATTTGCGCATCTTCTCACATCAAGAACAAGAGTACTTATCCAGGCTGCTTCGACGGTTTTGGGTCTGTTCCTTTTCGCACTGATGCCTTCAGCTAAGATGCTCGTAGTCTCATGTGCATTCATGGGTATCGCTTTGGGAATCCACGATTACTATTACATCTATGTTCTTTACCTTATCTGCAACGGTAAGGTAAAGGCTAACTTAAGAAAGCTCGCTGAGTACACGGTCTACATGGGTGCAGGAGTCATGCTCCCGATCATCATGGTTGCATTCATGGTAAATAACGTCAGGATCACATTCCTCATACTTACGCTGATCGTTGCAGTACTTGCATTCCTTTATCCTCTGTCTTCGTTCTCCGGCAAGATCGATGAGCGTGATATCTCATTGAAGCCTGAGAAGAGACAGCGCGAAAAGCCTGCTCCGGCAGCACCTCAGATGGCTGCACCTGTTGCACCTGAGACATCTTCTGAAGCACAGCTTCCTGCAGGTGAATCAATCCCTGAAGAACCTGCTGAACCGGTTGCAACTCCGGTACATCAGTATCCCCAGTCTGTACGCAAGGCAGCTGTACAGAACAGGAGAAGATATCAGCAGGCCGTTCAGCAATCCGTACAACAACCGGCACAGCCTCAATACCAGCAGCCCGTTCAGCAGCAGTACCAGCAGCCTGCTGAGCAGCCGTATCAGCAGCAATATCAACAGCCTGCCGGACAGCAGTATCAGCAACAGTATCAGCAACCTGTTCAGCAGCAGTACCAGCCAGATGCCAATCAGTATGCTGCTCAGTATGCAGCACCTGCAGATCCTTACGTTGGCGCCGGTACTGATCCTTATGGTGCCCAGGCAGCTCAGCCGGCTGCTGCAGATCCGCTTGCTTTCCTGAATGGAGACGATAACGAAGGAGGTAATCAAAATGGCTGATGAACTCTGGAATCAAAAACTGACACGCGAGAATATCCGCGACTTCTATATGTCCACCGTAGTAATGGTTTATTCTTCCTGCTATGGAATTACAAAAGAGGCTACACGTTGCGAGAATGCGATCGTTAAGTCGTATCTTGATATCTACGCTAAGCGTAATAATATTCCAGGAGATAAGGTCATCTATGAGTTCGGCGACATCCTTCTTGCCAACTCAAAGAACATTGTCGCCCAATATCCACTTCCTGCAGATCTGACTTTTGAAGAAAGACTGCTTGATGAATATACACGTAACTCAATGCTCGAGAAGATCCTTTCCAAGATCGATTCAAAGAGCTTTAAGGCAATGGAATTCATCAATACGGATGTAAAGAAGGGAAGACGCCCGAAGCAGATGCGTAAGCTTAACGATCTGTTCCAGGTAACGCCTCTGCTTATCCTTGAGATAATCGTTCTTGCGATCATGATCTGGGCTGTAAGTTATGTTGCAGTAACGCTTCCTTACAGACATTCCGAACTGATTAATGAGAAGAGTATTTTTGAGACTGCATCTATTCAGGAACAGTACATTAATGCGCTTGCGTTCTATCCGTTCAGAATACAGACCAACAAATCAACAGAAGAAGGATTCATGCCCGTGTCTACTGAAGGTCAGGTATCTGATCCCACTGCCGAAGGTCAGGGCGAGCCGACCGAGACAACAGTATTAGGTCCTCAGCTTGCGGAATCATCAACTGAGCTCTCTGCTACGAGCGGCTGATGCGATTTAATTAATCAATTCAATTTGCGATAAAAAAGGTCCGAAATTTTGTAGTTTCGGACCTTTTGCCTTGTGTATGATAAGAACATATTCAATCTAAACAACTATGTTTAATCACCCACCGGAAAGGAGCACGATTTCATGTTCGATTTTAAATATTTCACACCCACTAAGGTTGTATTCGGAAAGAATACTGAAGCTCAGGTTGCTGACCTCATTAAAGAGTTCGGCGGAACAAAGATCCTTATCCATTACGGTGGCGGAAGCGTAGTCCGTTCAGGACTTCTTAAGCGCGTTACAGATACACTTGATGCTGCAGGAATCAGCTATGTCACACTCGGCGGTGCAGTTCCTAATCCGCATCTCGGACTCGTATATGAAGGTATCGAACTTTGCAAAAAAGAGAAAGTTGATTTCCTTCTTGCAGTAGGAGGCGGCAGTGCGATCGATTCTGCAAAAGCAATCGGTTACGGTGTTGCTAATGAAGGCGATGTATGGGATTTCTACGACTATAAGCGTAAGGCTGAAGGATGCCTTCCTCTCGGCGTTATCCTTACCATTGCAGCAACAGGAAGTGAGATGAGTGATTCTTCTGTTATTACAAAGGAAGAAGGCCTTGTTAAGCGTGGTTACAGCAGTGATTACTCACGTGCTAAGTTTGCTATCATGAATCCTGAACTTACGATGACGCTTCCTGATTATCAGACTGCATGCGGATGCACTGACATCATGATGCATACAATGGAGAGATATTTCACTAACGGCGGCAATATGGAGCTTACGGATGCACTTGCTGAAGGACTTCTCCGCACTGTTAAGAGGAATGCAATTATTCTTAGAGATGATCCTCAGAACTACGATGCAAGGGCAGAAGTAATGTGGGCAGGAAGCCTTGCTCATAACGGCCTCACAGGCTGCGGTAACGACGGTGGTGACTGGATGACCCATAAGCTTGAGCATGAGCTCGGCGGCCTCTACGACGTTGCTCACGGCGCAGGACTTGCAGCTATCTGGGGTAGCTGGGCAAGATATGTTTATAAGGATTGTCTCCCGAGATTTAAGAAGTTTGCCCTTAACGTTATGGAAGTCGAGGATTCCGGTACCGATGAAGAGATCGCACTCCGCGGCATCGAGGCTATGGAAGACTTCTACAGAAGCATCAACATGCCTACAAATCTCCGTGAACTTGGTATCAACGCTAATGAGAAAGATCTCGTTGTCATGGCCCACAAGTGCGCTGTCGGCGTAGGCGGTGAGATGGGTTCCGCAAAAGTACTTAACGAACAGGCAATGCTCGACATTTATCGCGCAAGCATGTAATCAAAGCACATCATTCATTTTCATTCTTATTAGGAGGATTCCATTATGTCAGTAAAATGGGGCGTTTTGGGCACTGCGAACATCGCAAGAGGATGTACCATTCCGGGTATGAAAATGGCTGAGAACTGTGAGCTGTACGCAATTGCCGGAAGAAGCGAAGCTAAGGTTCAAAGCTATAAAGATGAGTTCGGTTTTGAGAAAGCTTATGTAGGATACGACAAGCTCCTTGAAGATCCTGAAGTACAGGCAGTGTATATTCCTTTGCCGAATAATCTTCACAAGGAGTGGGTGATCAAGGCACTTAAGGCAGGAAAACACGTTCTCTGCGAAAAGCCTCTGGCGTTAAATGCCGAAGACGCAAAAGAGATGTTTGCCGTTGCCAAAGAGAATAACGTTATCCTGATGGAAGCATATGCTTATCTTCACAGTCCGTATATCCAGTCTCTTAAAGATGACATCAAGAGCGGCATTATTGGTGACTTGGAATTTGTCGATACTGCATTCTTCACACAGTACTATGTTGAAGATATCAGAATGTATAAGGAACTTGGCGGCGGCGCTGTCTATGATCTCGGCTGCTATTGCACGACGATGATCCTGTCTCTCGTGGATTCAGCACCTGATTTCGTTATGGCAAAAGCTGAGTTTAACGACAAGGGCGCAGATGTTCTGGCATCAGTTATCCTGAAGTTCGAAAATGGTGCAAGGGCAGTATTTAACGTCGGCATGATATTCGATCCCGGATCAAACAGGAGAAAGGACATTCTTTATGTCCACGGTTCAAAGGGAACCATCGTATCAGACGTTGAGTATAACCAGGAAGGAAAGGTCTCATATACCGTTACTTCCGGCAGCAAGGTTTATACTCCTTCGATCAATGTTCCGCACAATTACATGCTCGAAACAGAGCAGTTAGGCAGATGCATCGAGAACGGTGAAGCTCCGCACATCACTCCGGAGTTTTCAATAAAGAATGCTGAGCTGCTTGATGAGATCCTTAAACAGATAGGTTATTAATTTCAGAGGTGATTACTATGAATGAGACATTGAAAGTATTGGAAACAAGAAGGAGCTGCAGAAACTTTAAGCCTGACATGGTTAAAGAGGAAGACTTGAAGGCGATACTTGAAGCAGGCACATATGCTGCAACAGGTATGGGTAAGCAGAGCCCCATCATCATTGCGGTTAAAGACAAAGCTACAAGAGATGCCCTGTCTGCTGCTAACGCAAAGATAGCAGGAATGCCTGAAGGTACTGATCCTTTCTACGGCGCTCCGGTGATCCTTATCGTCCTTGCCAAAAAGGATGTCGTTACTCATATTTACGACGGGTCTCTTGTTATGGGCAATCTCATGAATGCTGCAAAGAGCCTTGGCGTTGACAGCATCTGGATCCACAGAGCAAAGGAAGAATTCGAATCTGAGATCGGCAGGGATATCCTTGCAAAGCTCGGTATCACAGAAGAGTATGAGGGTATAGGTCACTGTGCTTTAGGCTATGCCGCTGCACCTTTGAATGAACCTGCTCCCAGAAAAGATAACTACATATATTACATTTAAAGAGGCCTGTTATGGATAAGCGTTTTAAGGTATTAATGCTCAACGGAAGTCCAAGAGAGAATGGAAATATCGCAGTCGGTTTTCGCGAGATGCAGAAGATCTTCGATGAACTTGGTGTTGAATATGAGTGCATAAATCTGGGGAAGAAGGATGTCAGAGGATGCATTGCCTGTGGTACTTGCGGCAATACCGGCAAGTGCGTTTTCAATGACATCGTTAATGAGATCTCCGACAAATTCGAAAAGGCTGACGGTCTAGTAGTCGGATCTCCCGTTTACTACGGCTGTGCCAACGGAACCCTGGTTTCTGCATTGCAGAGAGTTTTTTACAGCTCACATTTTGATAAGCGCATGAAGGTCGGTGCGAGCGTGGTCTGTGCAAGAAGATCCGGCTGTACAGCGACTTTCGATGAACTCAATAAGTTCTTTACGATATCCAATATGCCTGTTGCCACAAGCCAGTACTGGAATAATATACATGGCGGAGCGCCGGGCGAAGCTGATCAGGATGAAGAAGGAAAGCAGACGATGAGAGTTCTTGCACGTAATATGGTTTTTCTCATGAGAAGCATAGCTTTAGGCAAAGAACAGATCGGTCTGCCCGATGAAGAAGACCACGTCTGGACTAATTTTATAGGATAAACAGAATTAATTACTTACTTTTATCCGGGTCGAAATTTGCAAGAGGATTGCTCTCAATTGCACGCTGCAATGCCTCGTCGTCAACGTGTGTATAGATCTGGGTAGTGGAGACACTCTGGTGTCCCAGTATCATCTGAAGATTTCTTATGTCGACCTTACCGTACTTGTACATGAGGGTTGCTGCAGTGTGTCTTAATTTATGCACGGAGTAGATCCTTGTATCGATGCCTGCTTCTTCAAGAAGACGCTTGATCGTTATCTGTATCATGTCATCTGAGATCCTTGTTCCGCGCTTGGATACGAACAGGGCTTTCTCGGCTTCAGGCTTGATCTTGAGTGTGGCTCTCTTGTTCATCCAGTCATCTAAAGCCTCAAGGCACGCATCGTTAAGATATATCGTACGCTCTTTATTACCTTTACCTATAACGGTCAGGGTAGTGCCGTGGATATCATTCGTATTGATTCCGCGCAATTCGGAAAGACGCATGCCGCAGTTAAGGAACAGCGTAAGCATGCAGTAATCACGTTCGTTGGAATCCTTGGGCGAATCGTATGCTGTCTTAAGCAGTTCCCGGCTCTGTTCAAGCGTCAGATACTTGGGCATACGCTTGCCGATCTTAGGTGTCTCTATGTCATAAGCAGGGTTGTTGTCTATGACTCTTCTCTTTGAATGGAGATACTTGAAAAAGCTCTTGAGAGAAGCAATGTGTCTTGCTCTTGCAGAATTGGACTGTTTCCGGGAACGCGACAGCCAGATGACAAATGCCAGAAGGTCATCTGTAGTGACCCTGTTGAGCATTTTGACGTCTACATCTGAGATGTCGATCTCTTCAAGGGGAGTGCCTTCAGGCACCAGTCCGCGGTCCATTTTGAGGAATCTCGCGAAAAGAATAAGGTCATATCTGTATTCTTTAACCGTCAGTTCCGAGCGTCCCAAAGCTGCCAGCATATAGCTGCAGTAATTCTCGAGAAGCGGGAATGTAGGCGACATAAGATCAGATACCTCTTTGGTTATTGATTAATTGCCTTAATTCTAACATAAGGATGGCGGGCATTTGGTTGATTTGACATACTTGTTATACAAAAGTCATTGTGATAATATGTGTTTGCTCGAAAGACAAATGTGCGCGACACACGGACAACAGAGCCGAAAATAACCACAGTTTTCACTGTGAAGAGACAATGGAGTAATTAGAAATGGAACAGAAATTAAGAGTCGGTATCATCGGTGCAACGGGATATGTCGGACAGAGATTTATCACTCTTCTCGCAGATCACCCCTGGTTTGAGATCGTTGCTTTATGCGCATCACCCAGATCTGCAGGCAAGACTTATGAAGAGGCAGTCGAAGGCAGATGGAAGCTCGACATACCTTGTCCTGAGTTCGTTAAGAAGATGGTAGTCTACGGTACAGACAATATCGAAGAGTATTGCAGCAAGATCGACTTTACATTCTGTGCTGTAGATATGAAGAAGGATGAGATCAGAGCTTTGGAAGAGAAGATCGCTAAGCTCGAGTGCCCTGTTGTTTCAAACAACTCTGCTAACAGATGGACAGAAGATGTTCCTATGATCATCCCTGAGATCAACGCAGACCACGCTCAGCTCATCGAAGCTCAGAGAAAGAGATTAGGCACAAAGAGAGGCTTTATTGCCGTTAAGCCTAACTGCTCCATCCAGAGCTACGTTCCTGCTCTTACACCTTTCCTTAAGAATGGCATCAAGGCTATTTCAGTCTGCACATACCAGGCAATCTCTGGTGCCGGCAAGACATTCAAGGATTGGCCTGAGATGGTCGGCAATGTAATCCCTTACATTGGCGGTGAAGAGGAGAAGTCCGAGAAGGAGCCTCTTAAGGTTTGGGGTCAGTTTGCTGGCGACCACATCGAGCTTGCCCAGAAGCCCGTTATCTCCGCTCAGTGCTACCGTGTAGCAGTTCAGGAAGGTCATACGGCTGCAGTAAGCGTATCCTTCGAGAACAAGCCTTCAAAGGAAGAAATGATCGAAGTATGGAAGAACTATGAGAGCGAAGCAGTTAAGCTCGGTCTTCCTTCAGCTCCTAAGCATTTCCTCCAGTACATTGAAGAAGATAACCGTCCCCAGCCCCAGCTCGATGCTAACTTCGAGAACGGCATGGGCGTATCTGTAGCAAGGCTCAGAGAAGACAACCTTTTCGACTACAAGTTTGCATGCCTTTCACACAATACGTTGAGAGGCGCTGCAGGTGGCGGAGTCCTTACGGCTGAGCTTCTCGTAGCTAAGGGATACATTAGCGCAAAGTAATAATTCAGTTCAGGTTGAGGCTTTTTTTGCCTCAGCCTGAATTTTACTCTTGACTAAACAGAACTTAATTACTATACTAATCAAGCGCTTTGAAAAAAGCATGTGTAGTGTGGATGTGGGCCTTTAGCTCAGTTGGTCAGAGCTCCCGGCTCATAACCGGTTGGTCCTGGGTTCGAGTCCCCGAAGGCCCACCATACACAACAACTCCACCTCTTCCCACCATAGAGGAGTTATCGGTTTCGGTAACTCCTTTGTTTTTGCCTTGAAACCCTTGTGGTTGAGCGATTTTCCCTTTTGACCAATAAATCAATAAAACTTTATAACCCTTTAAAAATATCCATATCTGTAGGGATAAATTGGTTTAAATTTTGGTTTAAGCTTTGAGTCAACCTACCTTAGTTGAGTCGAGGACATCGAGCAGAGCAATTTCTTGTCTCTTGAAATCTTCACTGGCATCAGTATAGGTGTTCAGCGTTAATTCGACTTCTGTATGTCCCATAATGTCTGCTGTAGCCTTAATGTCTGCTCCGGCCTCTCTCATTCTTGTTGCAAAAGTATGCCTAAGCATATGGCTGTGAACGTGAGGGAAGGAGGTTAGGCCGTTTACCGTGCCGTTGCTCTTGATCTCGTTGTCTATCGCAGTGGAAATCCTGGCTAAGCGGTGATTGAGCTTCTTATAATGAAATAAGCTGCCGTTATCATCAAGGAATACAAAATCTGAGTATCCGTCTATCGTAACGTTACAATTAATCCCATTTGCCAATTGTCTGTTTTTCTCTCTTAGCAGAGCATCCCTGACTTTGGGGTTCATGGGAATCTTACGTTCACTTGTCTTTGTCTTTGGCGGATTCAAGCTAAAAACGCTTCCTTTTTGACCGGGCTTTTCTTCAAATACGAGAGTGTGAGATATTTCTATCTGGTTTTTCTCAAAATCTACGTCTGCCCATCTCATGCCGCCAAGCTCGCCGACTCGTATCCCTGTGTATAACATTACCGTAATTAAAGGATATAAACAGTGAAATATTCCCGGTCTTTTGAGAAAGTCTTCGAATACTTCCTGTTCTGCCTGCGTTAGTGCCTTGACTTCCTTTTTAGTTCCGGCGTATTTGCGCTTTAACTCTTTCAACGCTCCTGTACAAGGATTAGTCCTTAATACACCGTCTCGGATTGCTACGTTAAGAATCATCGAGAGGACTACGTTTATGTTATTTACACTTGAAATCCCTAACCCGTGATTCTCAAGAAGATCCTTGTAAAACAGTACGACCTTGCTGTAAGTCAGGTCTTTGAGCATTATCTTGCCAAATTTCGGTTCAATATAACGCTGATAAAGTTTGTGGTAGGTTATGAAAGATGTCTGCCTGATTCCGCTCTTGATCTTTTGCCAGATCACAAAATAAGAATTGATAGTGGCATTTGCTCCTAAACTCTGGATTCCGTCTAAGGTATCTTTTAGGATAGCTTCTTCCTTTACCCGCAACTCTTTAATTGTTTTGGCGTATACTGCGTGTCTTGAACCGTATCTGTCAGTCCATCTGTACGCAAATGTGCCGTTAGGTCTTTGTTGCTCTCCTTTCTTAAGTCTTATTCGCCCTTTTGCATATCTTGCTTTTAACATGTTGCACCTCCATGAAAAAGGGGAACCAACTTCATTATAAAGTCAGTTCCCCGGTTGAACAATTCGATTAATGGGTCAGATTGAGTATGAGCTGTAGAGGTATTCCTCGAACGGTTTTCGCTTTATAAGGCGTCTACTCCCGTTCCATACCACATAAGGACAGTTTTCCTCGTTAGTCATGATCCTCAGCTTGTTGATGCCAATATTGAAATACTTGGCTGCTTCTTCCAGTGTCAGCAATGCCTTATCGGCTATTGCCACGTCTTTAATGTTTTTGTTTTCCATAATAGGACTCCTTTGTTAATAGATTTTGCCGATTAGGGCAATGTAATGAGAGTCGCTATTGAGTGGCGATAGAATTTAAGTGTGTACACAAATTACGAGGTTCCATGTTCTAACAAGCAACGTATTTGTGTACACACAAACACAAAGCGGCATGTCAGGGGAACCCTGAGACCCGCGTTTCAGATCGAAGAATCTTCGATAAATAGATTTGCTTTGCTAAAAGCAAAAATAGGGTTTTAGGGAAGCATTCCCTAACTAGTATATGTGTCTGAACGTTCAGACGCGTTGCTTGTTACAACATGGAACAGACTGAATTGAACGTTCAGGCTTCAATTATGTGCTCCCTCACTATTAAGTTCTGGGAAGAGCAAAACTGGACATCGTTTTTGAAAGAAGTCTGATATTTGATACAGAAAGTCATATAATCGACAGGGTACAGTATAGGTCAAATTATATGTCTCTCTATATATAAGTAGGGAACTAAGCCAAAACGATGGTCCATTTTCGAAAGTTGTCTGAAAACTGACATAAGTTCCAACGAATCTAACAAAAATCTGCAAAAACTACTTCCTACTATTAAGGAATGGGAGAGGATAAAAAAGGGTAGCTGTGCTAAAAGAAGTCTGAAACGTGATATGAAGAGCAATGAAAATGATGAGATTTGATATAATGTAGTCGTTAGATAGGAATAATTGAATTATTAGTATTATGACGCTATGGAGAATAAGGCTCAATCTTTAGGAATGGATTTCAACAGTCTTTCTCAAAGTCAGTACTAGTATATTGCATAAGTATTTCGGAATAGGAAATTAGAGAGATGAAAAAACAAAAATCGTATATGAACAAAGTGATTATTATGTTGGTAGTTATTTCTGTTCTGCAAATTTTTCTTGTTGCTTGCTTGGATTCGACTTTGTCTATTGATCAGGAACGATTCCCTGATGATGCGCTGAGAGGAGCGGTTAGCAAGTACGATTCCAACTCAGATAGCAAACTGAGTAGTAGTGAGTTGTCAAGGATTAGTTCGTTAACTCTTGACGGTTGCAATGACTTAACAGGAATCGAATTATTGTCTAATCTTAAGTCATTAACGCTGTATAATAGTTCTTTTTTTAATGAGTTTAGTTTAAACCAGAAATCTAAGATTGAAGATTTGCAACTAATCAATTGTTCTTTTGATTCAGGTATAGCTTTAAACAATTGTTCTACACTTAAATCCGTGAATTTCGAAGATTGTATAGCAATTGGAAAAGTTGATTTGTCTGATTGCTCCGGACTAGAAAAATTTAGAGGTGGGATTAATACCGAAATATTACTTCTTTGTAATTGTTCGAAATTAAAGGATGCTTCGTGTACTGGAAGCGAATCCTTGACAAGCGTTAATATAAATGGTTGTGGCGAATTAACGGTAGCACTTTTCAATTATAATAAAAATTTAAAAGAAATTGATATAGGTGGGTGTCCCCAAATTAGTATGCTTCAACTCGATTATACTGGTTTAGAGGAACTTAACATTATAGACAACAGCATTATTTTAAAGCTCGTGGAAAAAACTCCAGAACCGATTGAGGATTCTAGAATTCGTTACAAGGCTGATGGTGTCACGTTCATTTGCGACTCTGATCTCGTTATTAAATCAGAATAAAGACACTATAAGCACTAACATGTGAATAAAATTGCAATTTAATAGTCCAAGCATGATTTTCTTAACAAAATGAAAAAAGACCAGGTTACGACATTAGTACCCGGTCTATTATGTTGTTGGTTCCCCTATGTAAAAAAATCTGTGGTTTAAGTTTGGTTTAAGCCCTGTTTTTAGGGTAGGTTATGATGCTCAAATGCTTGAATTTATTGGCTTTGCGGATTTCGCAAATTTGGCTGAAATAGAACCACCTCTTCCCACCATAGAGGAGTTACCGGTTTCGGTAACTCCTTTGTTTTTCTAGGAAAAAGCCCGCAGTTGAGCGGTTTTTGAGTTTGAAC